>NZ_LMUW01000049.1:100104-165179 GCF_009765735.1 Xenophilus sp. L33 | reverse complement strand
CGGCCGCGGCAGCCGCCCCGGCTGCCGATGCACCGGCGCCCAAGTGCGGCGACAAGGGCTTCGACTGCAACAAGGGCGACGTGGCGTGGATGATGACCTCCACCGCCTTCGTGCTGTTCATGACGGTGCCGGGGCTGGCGCTCTTCTACGCCGGCATGGTGCGCAGCAAGAACGCGCTGTCGACCGTGATGCAGAGCTTCGCGATCTTCTGCGTGATCGCGATGCTCTGGGTCATCTACGGCTACAGCCTGGCCTTCACCGCCGGCAACGCCTTCATCGGCTCCTTCGACAAGGTGTTCATGCGCGGCGAAGACCTCGGCACCGCGGTCGCCGCCACCTTCAGCAAGGGCCAGTACCTGCCCGACACGGTCTACTGCATGTTCCAGCTGACCTTCGCGGCGATCACCGTGGCGCTGATCTGCGGCGGCTTCGCGGAGCGCTTCCGCTTCCGGGCGATGATCATCTTCTCGATCCTCTGGTTCACCTTCGCCTACCTGCCGATCGCGCACATGGTGTGGTACTGGGACGGTCCGGACGCCTACACCACGCAGGCCGCGGCCGATGCGGCCAACAGCCACGCCGGCAAGATCTTCCAGCTCGGGGCGCTGGACTTCGCCGGCGGCACCGTGGTGCACGTCAACTCCGGCATCGCCGCGCTGGTCTGCGCGCTGGTGCTGGGCCGGCGCGCCGGCTTCGGACGGGTGTCGATGGCGCCGCACAGCCTGATGATGACCGCCATCGGCACCGGCATGCTGTGGATGGGCTGGTTCGGCTTCAATGCCGGTTCGGCGCTGGAGGCCACCGGCGCGGCTGGCGTCGCCTTCTTCAACACGCTCTTCGGCCCGGCGACCGCCGGCGTGGCCTGGTCGCTCGCCGAGTGGATGGTCAAGGGCAAGCCGAGCGTGCTGGGCGTCTGCTCGGGCATCGTGGCCGGGCTGGTGGCGATCACGCCGGCGGCGGGCTACGTCGGGCCGGTCGGCGCCTTCGTCATCTGCGCGGTGGTCGGCGTGGTCTGCTTCTTCGCGGTCACCAAGCTGAAGTCGTGGCTCAAGTACGACGACGCGCTCGACACCTTCGGGGTGCACGGCCTGGGCGGCATCATGGGCTCGATCGGCACCGGCATCTTCGTCAACCCGGCCTTCGGCGGCACCGGCGTCTACGACTACGTGGCCGGCAAGGTGGCCGACTTCGACGCCAGGGCGCAGATCGTCTCGCAGCTGTGGGACGTCGGCATCACGCTGGTGTGGTCCGGCTTCGTGGCCTTCGTGATCATGATCCTGCTGAAGGCGACGCTCGGCGTGCGCTCCAGCGACGAGGACCAGGAAGAGGGGCTCGACCTCGCCGACCACGGCGAGAAGGCGTACAACTTCTGAGCGGCATCGCGCCGAGCCGCTCCTAGTGCGGCTCGGCGAGCATCTTGAAGCCCAGCCAGGCGGCCGCGATGACGGCGTTGACCGAGACGCTCAACGCGCTCGGCACGTAGAAGATGGCCGACACCGCCGGCTCTCCGAGCAGCAGCTCGACCACGCCGCCCAGGCCGTAGAACACCGCGGCGCACCACAGCCAGCGCCGCATGTAGGTCGGCAGCCACTGAGCCTGCACCTGGTTGTGCTTCCAGGCGGCGGCGCGCTCGAAGATGTTGCCCTTGTTGACGTCCATGAACAGCCACTCGAAGAAGAAGTAGCGGTAGAGGCGAGTGCGGAAGGACAGCTCTTGCATGATCCATTTCCTCCAGGCGGCGGTGGTTCGTCAGCGTCAGCGTAGCGGGAAATCCGCGGACGCCCTGTAGGCCGGCCGCCACAGGACTCGGCCGAACAGGGACATCCGTCACGAACGACCAGGGTTGGAGCGTGCGACCGGGCGCGCGGTTCCTCGCCGGATGGCGCTCCGAGGCGTCAGGCGGCGCCTACACCGCCCTCGTCGCGGCGACCTTCACTGCCGGGGAATGTGCGCCTCGTTCACCACCTGGGTCCACTTGCCGAGCTCGCTCGCGACCATCGCCGTCATCTCCTCGGGCGTGCTGCCGCGCGCTTCGCCGCCCATCACCTGCAGGCGCTCGCGCACCGTGGACACCTGCAGCGCCTTCAGCACTTCGGCGTTGAGCCGGTCGACGATGGGCCGCGGCGTGCCGGCGGGCGCCATCAGGCCGGCCCAGGAGCGCACGTCGTAGCCGGTGACGCCCTGCTCGGCCAGCGTGGGGACGTCCGGCAGGCCGGGCCAACGCTCGGGCCCGGTGGTCGCGACCGCCCGCAGCTTGCCGGCCTGGATGCTGGCCAGCACCGCGGTCGGCGGCGCGATGATGAAGGGCACGTCGCCGGCGAGCACCGCGGTGAGCGAGGCCGCGTCGCCGCGGTAGGGCACGTGCAGCATCGGCGCCTGCGCCATCCGGGAAAGCAGTTCGCCGGCCAGGTGATGGGTCGAGCCGACGCCGGCGCTGCCGAAGGAGATGCTCTCGGGCGCGGCCCGGGCGGCCGCCGCGATCTGCTTCCAGTCGTGGAACTTCGAGTCGCCGTTGACCACGATCAGGAACGGGAAGTAGGTGATGGTCGAGACCATCGCGAAGTCGCCGACCGTCTTGTAGGGCAGCGAGGCGTAGAGCGCGCCGGCCACCGAATGGCCGCCGGTGGCCAGCAGGAGCGTGTAGCCGTCGGGCCTGGCGCGTGCCACCGTGGTGGCGGCGATCGTGCCGCCGGCGCCGGTCTGGGCCTCGACCAGGAAAGGCTGGCCCATCGAGCGGCCCATCTCGACACCGATGACGCGGGCGATCGTGTCGGCGTTGCCGCCGGGCGCGAAGCCCTGCAGGACCCGGATCGGCCGGTCGGGGTAGTCGTCGGCCCAGGCACCCGAAACGGGCAGGGCGCCGCCGACGGCCCATAGGCCGGCGGATGCGAGCAGTCGTCGTCTGTTCATGCTTGTCTCCGCGCCCGTCGGTCGTTGCCGCGGGCTGTTGTCGGCGCGCCGGTCGGCGCTCAGTCCTGGGCGGCGATCGGGTTGCGCAGCAGGCCGACCGCCTCGATCTCGACCTCGCAGACGTCGCCCGGCTTCATGAAGCGCGGCGGCTTCTTGCTCCAGCCGACGCCGGCCGGCGTGCCGGTGGCGATGACGTCGCCGGGGCTGAGCGTGAAGATGGTGGAGGCGTAGTTGATCAGCCGCGGGATGCTGAAGATCATGTGGCCGGTGTGGCTGGACTGCACCGTCTCGCCGTTCAGCCGCACCTCCAGCTTCAGCTGGCGGCCCGGCGCGATCTCGTCGGCGGTCACCATGAAGGGACCGAAGCCGCCGGTGCCCTCGAAGTTCTTGCCCGAGGCGATCTGCTTGGCGTGGAACTGCCACTCGCGCACGCTGGCGTCGTTGTAGCAGCTGTAGCCGGCGACGTGCTCGTAGGCCTTGTCCTCCGGGATGTCGCGGCCGGCCTTGCCGATGATGACGGCCAATTCGCCTTCCCAGTCGAGCGATTCCGACACCCGCGGCCGGATGATCGGCTGTCCGTGCGCCACCTGCGAGCGCCACACGCGCAGGAAGATCGGCGGCTGCTCGGACAGCTCGCGCTGCAGGCCGGCGGCCAGCACCTCCTGGTGGTGGTCCATGTAGTTGCGCACCGCGCAGACGATCTTCTCGGGCCGCGGGATCACCGGCAGGAAGGTGATGTCGGCCAGCCTGGCATCGGCGCTGCGGCCCTTGACGTGCTCGGCGGCCTGCAGGTAGTCGCCCGAGGCGATGTAGTCGGCCAGCGTCTCGTGGCGCAGGAACGCCTGGCGCAGGTCGACCACGCCGTCGCCGACGACCGCGCCCCAGGTTTCGCGGCCTTGGTGGATGAAGGAGAGGAGTTTCATGTGCGTTCCGTTTCAGCGAGGGTGGTGGAAGTCATGCGAGCGGGCGCGGCGCGCGCGCCTGGAATTCGGCCTGCCATTCGGCCTGCGGCTTGAAGCTGGGATCGGCGCGGCAGGCGGCCTCGGTGCGGCGCAGGATCTCATCGTCGCTCAGCGACAGGTCGAGCGGGTCGCCGTGCGGCTGGGCCACGTGGAAGGGCGTGTCGACGTAGATCTCGACCATGTTGCCCTCCGGGTCGAGCATGTAGACCGACAGCGCGTTGCCGTGGTCGAGGCCGCGGATCTCGCTCGCGCCGCGCGCCTCGGCCTTGGCCCAGATGTCGCGCAGCGACTGGATGCCCGGCACCGCGAAGGACAGCTGCATCACGGTCGAGAAGCGGGCCTCGGCCGGGCGGCCCGATGCGATGACCAGCTGATGGTGCTGGTCCGGGCTGGCGCTGGTGAAGACCAGCTTGTTCTTGAAGGTCTTGCCGACGCCGGTGTCGGTGATCGTGAGGTCGAAGACCTCGGTGTAGAAGGCGACCATCCGGTCGAGGTCGGTGACGTAGATGCCGAAATGCGAGGGCGTGGGTCGGGTCACCTGAAGCACGGCGGTCTCCTTGGTTCTCTTTTGAAGTTCAGGCGCCGGCGGCGCGCCGGAGCGCGGCCTCGACGTTGCGCTGGGTGCTCAGGACGTGCTCGCCGAGCAGGGCGCAGGCGGTGTCGGCATCGCGCCGCAGGCTCGCCTCCATGAGCTTGCGGTGCTCGTTGGACTTGCGCCGGCCGGCCTGCCGATGGCGGGCGGAGAAGCGCCGGTAGCGCTCGGCCTGGTCGAACAGGCTGGCGCTCCAGAGGCGCTGCCGCTCCGAGGCGCAGGCCGCGATCAGTGCGCCGTGGAAGGCGCGGTGCAGCGCGCTCCATTCGTCGTCCAGCACCACCGGCCCGTCGCCCAGGCGCGACTCGATCTTCTCCAGGCGATGGAAGGCGGCCACGATCGCGGCCTCCCAGGCGTCGTCGCCGCGCTCGATCGCGCTGCGCAGCGCCTGCACGTCCAGCAGCAGGCGCATGTGGGTGATGTCGCCCAGGTCTTCCGCCGAGATCGGCGCGACCCGGAAGCCGCGGCGCTCGTCGGCCCGGACCAGCCCTTCCTGCGCCAGGCGGCTGAGCGCCTCGCGCAGCGGGCTGCTCGAGAAGCCGTAGTGGCTCTGCAGTTCGTCGAGCTTGAGCTTGCTGCCCGCCTCGAAGGTGCCGACCAGCACGTCCTTGCGCAGGCTGCGGAAGGCCTGCTCGGACAGCGGGGTGGAGGCGTCCGGGGCGTCGATTTGCATGGAGCGAAGTTTATGCATAAAAAATAGAATCATGCAATTCTGGGATGCCTGGTCGCCCGTTCGCGTGAAGCCCGGTCCGTATGATTCGCACCCACCATGCCCCGACCGACCCGCGCTGCCTCAGCGCTGCTGACCCTTCGCGCGCGCCTGCGGCGCGCCTTCGGCATCGCCGAATGGCAGTCGATGCTGCTGTGGTCGATCGTGGCGGGCCTGCTGGGTGCGCTGGCCACCGAGTTGTTCCGCGGCGCCTTCTACGGGCTCGACTCGCTGCTGCTCGGCCGGCACGGCGGCATGGTCGAGATCGCCGAAGGCTTGCCGGCGTGGGCGCGGATCGTGACGCCGACGGTCGGCGGCCTGGTCGCCGGGGCGCTGCTGTTGTGGGCGCGGCGTGCCAGCGTGCAGAAGTCCACCTCCGACTACATGGAGGCGATCGTGCTGGGCGACGGCCGCATCCCGGTGGAGCAGACGATCGCGCGCAGCGCGTCTTCCTTGGTCAGCGTGGCCAGCGGCGGCTCGATCGGCCGCGAAGGCTCGATGGTCCAACTCGCCGCGCTCAGCGCCTCGCTGCTGGGGCGTGCCATCCGGCTGCCGCAGGAGCGCTTGCGCCTGCTGGTGGCCTGCGGCGCGGCGGCCGGCCTGACGGCGGCCTACAACGCGCCGATCGCCGGCGCCTTCTTCGTCGCCGAGATCGTGCTCGGCTCGATCGTCATGGAAAGCGTCGGCCCGATCATCATCGCGTCGGTGGTCGCGAACATCGTGATGCGCGCCTTGCCGGGCTACAAGCCGCCCTACGAGATGCCGGCCTTCCCCGCGATCTCCGGCCTGGAGGTGCTGCTCTTCGCGGTGCTGGGCGTGCTCCTCGGCTTCGCGTCGGTCGGCTTCCTGCGGGCGCTGGGCGCCAGCCGCGCGCTGTTCGCCCGGCTGCCCTGGGCCTTGCCATGGCGGCTGGCACTCGGCGGCGCGGTGGTCGGGCTGATCTCGGTGTGGCTGCCGCAGGTCTGGGGCAACGGCTACAGCGTGGTCAATGCGGTGCTGCACACGCCCTGGCCGTGGACGCTGGTCGCGCTGGTGCTGGTGGCCAAGGGCGTCGCCACGCTGGCGACCGCGGGCTCGGGCGCGGTCGGCGGCGTCTTCACGCCGTCGCTCTTCGTCGGCTGCATGCTCGGCGCGCTGTTCGGCCACGCGGCGCACGCGATCTTTCCCGACTCGACCTCGGCGCCCTTCGCCTACGCGATCGTCGGCATGGGCGCCTTCCTGGCCGGCGCCACGCAGGCGCCGCTGATGGCGATCCTGATGATCTTCGAAATGACGTTGAGCTACGAGGTCATGCTGCCGCTGATGTCGGCCAGCGTCATCGCCTACTTCGTCGCCCGCTCGACCCGCGGCGGCTCGATGTACGAGATCACGCTGCACCGCCGCGAGCAGCTCGACGACAAGCTGCGGCTGCGCTCGCTCTCGGTGCGCGACCTGGTCGAGCCGGCCGTGACCGCGGTCGGCCCGGACGCGGAGCGCGAGGCCATGAGCCGGCTCTTTCTGCAATACCCGGTCAAGTACCTGTATGTAGTGGATGCCGAGCAGCGCTACCTCGGCGCGGTGCCGCTGGCCACGCTCGGCACCGCCCCTGCCGCGCCCGCAGCGGGCGATGTGGCGCCGCTGCGCGCGGGCGACCTCCTGTCGCAGGCCATCGCACCGCTGACCGCCGACACCGGCCTCGGCGAGGCGCTGCAGCGCTTCCTGGAGCATCGTGGCGAACGGCTGCCGGTGATCGAGAGCGCGCAGCGGCCGGTGCTGCTGGGCGTGGTGACCAAGAGCGCGCTGCTGTCGACCTATGTGCGCCTGAGCGAGTGAGCGCTGCGGTCGCGCGCTCGTTCATTCGAGGGTGGCGAAGCGGAGGCGGCCGTGGCAGGATCGCCCGACTTCCACTTCGCGCGCCGCACGCCACCGCGGCCAGCCCCATGAACACACCCGCTGCGGAAACCCGCCTGCGCCGCTTCGAAGAACTGCCCGGCCCGCGCGGGGTGCCGGTCTTCGGCAACCTGCTGCAGGTCGAGTCGGGCCGCCTGCACCTGCAGCTGGAGCAGTGGTGCAAGACCTACGGTCCGTTCTTCCGGCTGCGGCTCGGTCCACGCCGCATCGTCGTGGTCGGCGACCACGAGCTGGTCGCGCAGATCCTGCGCGACCGCCCCGACGGCTTCCGGCGCACCACCCGCTTCGAGCAGATCTGGACCGAGCTGGGCTTCAGCACCGGCGTCTTCGGCGCCAACGGCGACACCTGGCGGCGCCAGCGCCGCATGGTCATGGCGGGCTTCGATCCTGGCAGCGTGAAGCGCTACCACCCGTCGCTGCAGCGGGTCGCGCGGCGGCTGGTCGGGCGCTGGGAGGAGGCGGCGCGAAAGGGTAGCACCATCGACCTGCAGGCGGACCTGATGCGCTTCACGGTCGATGCGATCGCGGGGCTGGCCTTTGGCGCCGACGTCAACACGCTGCAGAGCGACGAGGAGGTGATCCAGAAGCACCTCAACCGCATCTTCCCGGCGCTCTTCAAGCGGCTCTTCGCGCCGCTGCCGACCTGGCGCTGGTTCAGGTCGGCCGACGATCGTGCACTGGCGCACAGCGTCGGCGAGGTGAACGCGGCGGTCGACGGCTTCATCGCGCAGGGCCGGCAGAGGCTGGCCGCGAATCCGGCGCTGCGGGAGCATCCGTCCAACCTGCTGGAGGCGATGCTGGTCGCGGCCGACGAGCCCGACAGCGGCATGGACGACAAGCAGGTGGCCGGCAACGTGCTGACCCTGCTGCTGGCCGGCGAGGACACCACCGCCAACACGGTGGCCTGGATGATCTACCTGCTCTGGAAGAACCCCGAGGCGCTGGCCCGGGCCACCGCCGAGGTGCGCCGCGTCTGCGCCGACGGCGAGCCGCCCACGGTCGAGCAGATCGCCGATCTCGACTACCTCGAAGCCTGCGCCCACGAGACCATGCGGCTGAAGCCGGTGGCGCCGCAGAACGGCATGCAGGCGCTGCGCGACACCACGCTGGGCGACGTTCAGATCACCACCGGCATGATCGTGATCGGGCTGATGCGCCGCGATTCGGTGAGCGAAGATTTCCTGCAGGACGCCGCCCGCTTCGAGCCCGAGCGCTGGCTGGCCGACGGCCAACCCGGCCAGGCGGCCAACTCCGCCAAGCGCCTGTCGATGCCCTTCGGCGGCGGCCCGCGCATCTGCCCCGGACGCTACCTGGCGTTGATCGAGATGAAGATGGCGATGGCCGTGCTGCTGAACCGCTTCGACATCCAGGACGTGGGCACCGTCGACGGCGAGGAGCCGCGCGAGCTGCTGCAACTGGCGATGGCGCCGGTGGGGCTGACGATGCGGTTGGCGCTTCGGCAGGTCGAGCACGAAGTGGCCGAGGCTGCCGGCTGAGCCTCAATCGATGAGGCGCGGCGCCAGCACCTCTGCGAGCCACGCCATCCAGGCCTGCAGCCGCTTCGACGCGGCGCGGTGCGCGTAGAGCAGGGAGACCGGCATCGGCTCGGCGACGAAGGCGGGCAGCACCTCGACGAGCCCTTGCGGGTTCACCATCGCCGGCACCTGGATCAGGCCGAGCCCGGCGATGCAGGCGGCCTGGTAGGACTGCGCGTTGTCGACCGTGATCGCACCGCGCATCGGCTTGAAGCGCCGTCGCGTGCCGTCGAAGTATTCCCACCCCGGCGACTTGTTGCCCATCGTGCTGGCGTAGTGGATCAGGTGGTGGCGATCGAGGTCGTCCAGCGTGAGCGGCGTGCCGTGGGCTTGCAGGTAGGCGGGGCTCGCGTAGTTGACCATCGGGTAGCGGCCGATCTGTCGCGCGATCAGCCCCGAATCGTGCAGCACCCCGACCCGCACCACGCAGTCGAAGCCTTCGCTCACCAGGTCGACCTGGCGGTCGGTCGAGCTCAGTTCGAGGTCGATGTGCGGGTGTGCGGCGAGGAACTGGCCGAGGCGCGGGATCACCACGTCGCGTGCCATGCCGGTCGGCATGTCGACCCTGAGGCGGCCGCTCAAGGCGGTCGGCACCTGCTGGAACAGCGTGGAGAGTTCGTCGAGATCGGTGAGCAGCAGCTTGCTGCGCTCGTAGAAGGCCTCGCCGTCGGGCGTCATCCGCACGCTGCGGGTCGTGCGCTGCAGCAGCCGCGTGCCCAGCTCGGCCTCGAGCGCCTGGACGGTGGTCGAGACGCGCGCCTTCGGCAGGCCGAGCTGCTCGGCGGCCTTCGTGAAGCTCGCGAGCTCGGCGACGCGGGCGTAGATCGTGAGCGCTGCGAGATCCATGGGCGATTGTTGTGGTGGGCTGAACAGTGCGGTCGGGTGCGGCTACTTTATCGAGCTTGGTGCGCTCTCCAGAATCGGTCCATCGAAACCCACCGGAGCAGCCACATGACCGACAGCCACACCCCCATCGCCATCGTCACCGGCGCGAGCCGCGGCCTCGGCCGGAGCACCGCGCTGAAGCTCGCCGAGAGCGGCAGCGACATCGTCCTGACCTACCTGTCCAACGCCGGGCAGGCCCAGGCGGTCGTCGGCGAGATCGAGGCACTCGGGCGCCGCGCGGTCGCGCTGCGCCTCGACGTGGCCGACAGCAGGAGCTTCGACGCCTTCGCGGCCGACGTGAAGGCCGCGCTCGCCCAAGGCTGGAAGCGCGAGCGCTTCGACCACCTCGTCAACAACGCCGGCACGGGCGTGCACGCGGCCTTCGACGCCACCACCGAGGAACAGTTCGACTCGATGGTCGACATCCACCTCAAGGGCAGCTTCTTCCTCACGCAGAAGCTGCTGCCGCTCATCAACGACGGCGGCCGCATCGTCAACATCTCCAGCGGCCTCACGCGCTTCAGCCTGCCGGGCTACGCCGCCTACGCGGCGATGAAGGGCGGCATCGAGGTCCTGACGCGCTACCTGGCCAAGGAACTCGGCCCGCGCCGCATCTCGGTCAACACCTTCGCGCCCGGCGCAATCGAGACCGATTTCGGCGGCGGCGCGGTGCGCGACAACGCCCAGCTGAACGCCTTCGTCGCGTCACAGACGGCGCTGGGGCGGGTCGGACTGCCGGACGACATCGGCGGTGCGATCGCGGCGTTGCTGTCGCGCGGCAACGGCTGGGTGAATGCGCAGCGGATCGAGGGGTCGGGCGGGATGTTCATCTAGGCTGGCATGCGGTCGCGCTGACTGGTAGGCTCGATCCCGGTCGCCGCATCGCGGTGGCTGTACGTTCGTTCAACCCATCAGCGTGAATCCCATGAACATGCTTGCAAAGTTCGGTCGATGTGTCGGCGCAATGGCCCTCGCCGCATGCTTCATTTGCGCAATGCCTGCGGCCGCGCAAACGATCGAATCGATCAAGGACAAAGGAACGATCAACGTCGGCGTGCAGGCGGACTTCCCGCCCTGGGGTTCGATCGACGCGTCCGGCAACAACGTCGGCTACGACATCGACGTCGCCAGGCTGATGGCGAGCGATCTGGGGGTCAAGGTCCAGTTCGTGCCGGTGACGGCCGGCAACAGGATCGGCTATCTCACGACCGGCAAGGTCGACGTGCTGGTGGCGGCGGTCGGCATGTACCCGGACCGCGCCAAGGCGGTCCAGTTCTCCAAGCCCTACTCGGCGCTCGACGGCGTTATCTATGCACGCAAGAGCGCCCCGGTGAAGGCGTGGGCCGACCTGGCCGGGCTCAAGGTCGGCACGGCGCGCGGCAGCGCGGCGGACGTCGCACTCACCAAGAACCTGCCGCCGAGCGCGACGCTGATGCGCTTCGAGGACGACGCGGTGCCGATCCAGGCACTGGTGTCGGGCCAGGTGGATGCCATCGGGAGCACCAACCTGATCGCGCCGGTCCTCGCGCGATCGCCTGCCGGCGCCGAGTTCGAAAGGAAGTTCGACTTCACGCGGCAGTACAACGGCATGGCGACCCGGCTGGGCGAGGCGGGGATCAATGCCTGGCTCAACACGTTCATCGATCGCAACCTGGCCAATGGCAAGCTCGATGAGATCAATGTGAAGTGGGTGGGAAGCAAGTTGCCGGTGTTTCCGGCGGAGTTGGCGGGGGTGCCGTTCGTGGTGCAGTGAGTTGCCACCGTCGACTTGCACGTCCCATGAAGACGAATCTGCACGACGAACCAGCGAGCACCTGAAATTGGATCGATACGCCGCGCTTGAAACCTACGTTGCAGTGGTCGAGACCGGCTCTTTCTCTGCGGCAGCACGGCGACTCGACGTTGGCCAGCCCGCGGTATCGAAGTCTGTGGCGCAGCTGGAAGACAAGCTGGGTGTTCGCCTGCTCCTGCGCGCGAATCGTCAGCTCACTCCCACGGACGCTGGACGTGACTACTACGCCTACGCGCGGAGAGTCATCGACGAAGCCGAGGAAGCCGATGAAGCGGCTCGCGGCAGTGCGATGGCATTGACAGGCACGCTCAAGATATGCGCCGCGGTGACTTCGCGCGCTTGCACGTGATTCCTCATCTGTCGGCGTTTCTGGAGCGCAATCCGGGACTGTCCATCGACGTGGTGCTGGACGACAGGAATGTGGACCTCTTGCTCGAGGGAATCGATGTCGCGCTGCGCATGGGTGATCTGGTCGATTCGAACCTGACTGCGCGACGCGTCGGCCATTCTCGTCGCCTCGTCGTCGCGACCCCGGCCTATCTTGCTCGGGCTGGCACGCCCGATTCACCCAGCGCACTGTCGGCGCATCAGGCGATCGTCTATGACCAGGGTGGTGGCGGTCGATCCTGGAGATTTCGCAAGGAGGTCGACGACATCACCGTCACTCTTTCCGGTCGATTGCGCGTGACGGCGGCTGAAGGCGTGAGGGCCGCGGTTCTATCGGGGCTCGGACTGTCGGTCGCGTCCGAGTGGATGTTCGCACCCGAACTCGCCGACGGAAGCGTGGTTCAGCTTCTGCCCGAATGGCATTTGCCGAGCATTGATCTCTGGGCCATCTTTCCGGCTGGACGCCGAGCCAGCGCAAAGGCAAGAGCCTTCGTCGACTTCGTGCAGGCATCGTTGAAGTAGCGGCAGACGTTCCGCCGCCATTCCTTGCAGAGATAGTCGGTATGCCCGCTACCTGCTTCTTATCGCCCATGACAGTTTTCAGAATGAGGACCTCTTCATTCACTCGAAAGCGAAAACATGTCAAAGCTCAGCGGCAAGGTGGCCGTCATCACCGGCGGTAGCAGCGGTATCGGCCTGGCAACCGCACAGCGCTTCGTCAAGGAAGGTGCGTACGTCTTCATCTTCGGCCGTCGTCAATCCGAACTCGACAGGGCCGCCGAGCTCATCGGCAGCAACATGACTGCCGTCCAGGGCGACGTGACCCACGCAGCGGACCTCGACCGCCTGTACAAGACAGTCAAGGACACCAAGGGTCGCGTCGACGTGCTGGTCGCAAATTCCGGGGTGGTCGACGTCAAGTCCATCGACGATGTGACCGAGGAACACTTCGACAAGACCTTTGCCATCAATGCCAAGGGGCTGCTGTTCACTGTCAAGAAGGCCTTGCCATTGATGAGCAGGGGTGGCTCCATCGTCTTGACCGCTTCCATCGCTTCGGTCAAGGGCATGCCCGGCTATGGCACGTACAGCGCGACCAAGGCAGCCGTTCGTTCGTTCGCTCGTACCTGGACGATCGAACTCAAGGAACGTGGCATTCGCGTGAACACGCTGAGTCCCGGCCCCATCGACACGCCCATCATCGAGAGCCAGGCTGATTCGAAGTATGGCGCCGACGCACTGCGCGCTTCGTTCTCTGCAGTGATCCCGCTCGGCCGCATGGGCCAGGCCGATGAGGTTGCCGCGGCAGCCCTGTTCCTGGCTTCGGACGAAAGCAGTTTCGTTGCGGGCATCGACCTGCCGGTGGATGGTGGGATGGCCCAGGTCTGAGCTGCACCCTGCCGCGGTCGCTAACCGCCAATCCCGCTCAACGCCCGCGCCGCCGCCTTCCCTTCCTCGAGCACGGCGACCCCATCCTCCGGATCCCCGCACAACCGCGCCATCTGCATCGTCCCCACCATCAACGCGAACACTGATCGCGCGACGCGTGCGCGATGCCGGGTGCCGGCGGGCAGGCCGGCTTCGATCACGGCGCTCAACCGGTGGATCCCCTCGCGCACCGCCTCGCGCGTGGCCTCCGGTTCGCGCGCGAGCTCGCCACCGACTGCAGCCAGCACGCACCCGCGCTCGGCCAGTTCGAGGTGTCGCCTGGACAGATAGCGATCGATGACCGCTGACAGCCCGGCGGTGCCTCCGCCCGCGGCATGCGCGATCTGTTCCATCGCGCCGGCGACATCGAGCGATGCCCGGCCGACCGCCTCGCGCACCAGCGCTTCCTTCGACTCGAAGTGGGCGTAGAAGCCACCCTGCGTGAGGCCGACTTCCTTCATGAGGCCGGCCACGCCGGTGGCGACCACGCCGTCGCGGCGGAAGAGCTCGGCGGCGGTGCTCAGGATCTGTTCGTGGGTTCGCTCTTTGCGATCGGTGGCGTAGCGCATGGTGCGCATCTTAGGCCCTGACTGCGGTTAGCCCGTGCTTCGGCAAGGTTATATGATGCCTATAATACAATCGCGCCGTCCCAATGAAGAGGCGTCGAAATTGGCTGTCGAAACTCCCCCCGAAGTTCCACCCGCGAAGCCATCCCGCGGTCGCTCGATCAAGTGGATCGGCGCGCTGGTCGTGTTGGCTGCACTCGCCGTCTATGGCCTGCACTGGTGGCGCACCGGCCGCTTCGTCGAGGACACGGACGATGCCTATGTAGGCGGCGACGTCACCGTCATCGGTTCGAAGGTGGCCGGCTACATCGAGTCGATCGCGGTCTCGGACAACCAGACGGTGCATCGTGGTGACCTGCTGGTGAAGATCGACGACCGCGACTACCGCGCCGCGCTCGACAAGGCACAGGCGAGCGTCGCCGCCGCGCAGGCGCTGATCGCCAACCTCGATGCCACGGCGACCCTGCAGCGCAGCGTGATCGCGCAGGCAGCGGCCGGCGTCTCTGCCGCGAACGCCGAGGCGACCCGCGCGAAGCTCGACGATTCGCGCTACCAGGACCTCGCCACCCGCTCCGCGGTCTCGACCGAGAGCGCGCAGCGCGCGCAGGCCGATTCGCTGACCGCACAGGCATCGAGGCTCCGGGCCGGCGCGGTGGTGCAGGCCGCCGAGCGCCAGCTGGACGTCATCGGCAGCCAGAAGCACCAGGCCGAGGCGGCGCTGGCCCAGGCCACGGCGGACCTGGAGATCGCCCGACTGAACCTCTCGTACACCGAGCTCCGCGCGCCGGTCGACGGCGTCATCGGCAATCGCCGCGCGCGCGTCGGCGCCTATTCGGCGGCCGGCAACCAGTTGCTGGTGGTGGTGCCCGCGCACGGGTTGTGGGTCGACGCGAACTTCAAGGAAGACCAGCTGGCGCGCCTGCAGGTCGGCCAGGCCGTGGACGTGCATGCGGACGTCATGCCGGGGAGGGCGTTCCACGGCCGTGTCGTCAGCCTGGCGCCTGCGACCGGCTCGCAGTTCAGCATCCTGCCGCCGGAGAACGCGACCGGCAACTTCACCAAGATCGTGCAGCGCGTGCCGGTGCGCATCGCGCTGGATGGCGCCGACGGCGACCTGCTGGTGCTGCGCCCTGGCCTGTCGGTGACGGTGTCGATCAACACCAAGGCATCATGAGCACCATCGGCGTGGGCGCCGGCGTCGCGGGCATGACGCAGGCGCAGAAGGTCATCGCCTTCGCCAGCATGTGCGTGGGCATGTTCATCGCACTGCTCGACATCCAGATCGTCTCGGCGTCGTTGCGCGACATCGGCGGCGGTCTTTCGGCCGGCGCCGACGACACCGCCTGGGTGCAGACCAGCTACCTGATCGCCGAGATCGTGGTCATCCCGCTGTCGGGCTGGCTGAGCCAGGTGATGTCGACCCGCTGGCTGTTCGCCGCCTCGGCGGCCGGCTTCACGCTGGCCAGCCTGTTGTGCGGCATCGCCTGGAACATCCAGAGCATGATCGCTTTCCGCGCGCTGCAGGGCTTCCTCGGCGGCTCGATGATCCCGATGGTCTTCACCACCGCCTTCGTCTTCTTCCAGGGCAAGCAGCGGGTGGTCGCGGCGGCGACGATCGGTGCGCTGGCCTCGCTGGCGCCGACGCTCGGGCCCACGCTGGGCGGCTGGATCACCGACAGCTATTCGTGGCACTGGCTCTTCCTCATCAACCTGGTGCCAGGCCTCTACGTAGCGATCGCGGTGCCGCTGCTAGTGAAGGTAGATCAGGCGAACTGGGGCCTGATCAAGGGCGGCGACTACCTCGGCATCGTGGCGATCGCGGTCTTCCTGGGTTGCCTGCAATACACGCTGGAGGAAGGTCCGCGCTGGAACTGGATGGAGGATTCGACCATTCGCGCCACCACCTGGATCACGCTCGTCTCGGCCGTGCTGTTCGTCTGGCGCGAGCTGACAGCCGAGCGGCCTGTGGTCGACCTGCGGGCACTCAAGGACCGCAACTTCGCGCTCGGCTGCTTTTTCTCCTTCGTCACCGGCATCGGTCTCTTCGCGACCATCTACCTGACGCCGGTCTTCCTCGGCCGGGTCGAGGGCTACAGCGCGCTGCAGATCGGCGAGGCGGTGTTCGCGACCGGTGTCTTCCAGATCCTGGCGATCCCGCTCTATGCCTTCCTGGCCAATCGCATGGACCTGCGCTGGATCCTGATGGTGGGCCTGGCGATCTTCGCGCTGTCGATGCTGCAGTTCAGCCCGATCACGCACGACTGGGGCGCGCGCCAGCTGCTGCTGCCGCAGGCCTTGCGCGGCATCGCGCAGCAGCTGTGCGTGCCGCCGGTGGTCACGTTGACGCTGGGCGGCCTGGCGCCGTCGCGCCTCAGGCAGGCCTCGGGCCTTTTCAACGTGATGCGCAACCTCGGCGGCGCGATCGGCATCGCAGCCTGCGCGACGCTGCTGACCGGCCGCACCAACCTGCACTTCTATCGGCTCGCCGAAGGGCTGACGCCAGCCAACGAGCCGATGAACGCACTGCTGGCGGCCAACGGCGGCATCTCGGCTGACTTTGACACGCAGACCGCGGCGCTACGCGGTCTCTTTTCACTGGCTTTTCGCGAGGCACTGACCATGACCTTTGGCGACGCCTTCATCCTGATCATGGGCTTCTTCGTCATTGCCACCTTGATGGTGCCGCTGATGCGCAAGGTGCTGCCACCCAAAGGACCTTCCGCCGATGCGCACTGACACACTCCGGATCGCCGCTGCCTCCAGCGCGATCGCCCTGCTCGCCGGCTGCAGCGTCGGCGCCGACTACGTTCGACCGCAGTTGCCCGCCACCGCCGACTTCCACGAAGCGCCGGCGCTCGCGAGTCGCGTCGTCGAGACACCGGCACCGCCGCTGAACGCATGGTGGCAGGGCTTCGACGACCCTGAACTGGTGCGCATCGTCGATCGGGTGATCGCCCAGAACCTCGACCTGGCCGCATCGGCCGAGCGGGTAGCGCAGGCTCGTGCGCTGGCGCAGCACGCATCGGCCGCGCGGCAGCCGCGTGGCAGCCTTGATGGCCAATTGCTGCACGAGCACCAGTCGCTCTTGAGCCCGTTGGGGGAGATCGCCAGCAACTACCCGCAATACGACCGCAGCCAGACCTTAGCGGACATCGGTGTCGGCGCCAGTTGGGAAGCTGACCTGGCCGGCGGTCTGCGCCGCAGCTCCGAAGCCGCGGACGCGGATGTCCAGGCAACCGAAGCCGCACACGCTGGCGTGCGCGTCTCGTTGGTGGCCGAGGCCGCCGACGCCTACTTCTCAGTGCGCGGCGCCGAGGCCCGCATCGCGATAGCGCAGAGCGAGGTCAAGAACCAGTCGGACCTGCTGGAACTGGTGAAGCTACGCCGCGCTCGAGGCGTTGGCACCTTTCGCGAGGTCGCACAGACTGAGGCGTTGATGCTGCACGCAGAAGCGTCGATCCCGCCGTTACGACGCGACCTGGCGGCCCAGGGCTTCCGGCTCGACCTGCTGATGGGGCAGGCGCCGGGCACGGTGGCCGTCGAACTGGGCGCCGCGCACGGCAGCTATGCGGTGCCTTCGATCGATACCGCCGGCGGCCCAGCCGAATTGCTGCGCCGGCGGCCCGACGTGATCGCGGCCGAGCGCCGGTTGGCCGCCAGCAACGCCCGCATCGGCGTGGCGCTGGCCGGCTACTATCCGTCATTGAGCCTGTCGGGCCTGCTCGGCTTCGAATCGCTGGACACCGGCCGACTGTTCAGCTCGGCCGCGTTCCAGCCGGCGGCGCTGGCCGGGCTGCACTGGCGGCTCTTCGATTTCGGCCGGGTCGACGCCGAGGTCGCCCAGGCCGAGGGCGCGAACCGCGAGGCCCTGCTGAACTACCGCGCCTCGATGCTGCGCGCCACGCAGGACGTCGAGAACGCGATCGTCGCGATCAGCGAGCTGGAGCAGCAGCACGCGCTGCTGGCGCAGGAGGTGCAAGCCCACACCCAGGCCCGCGATGCCGCGCTGGACGCCTATCGCGGCGGCGCGGTCAGCCTGCTAGAGGTGCTCGACCAGGACCGACAACTGCTGGCCGCCCAGGACCTGCTGGCAGAGGTGCACACCGACGACGCGCGTTCCGCGGTGGCGGCCTTCCGGGCGTTGGGCGGGGGCTGGACAGTGGTCGCGCCGACGGCGCGGTAGCCAAGCTTCAGCGCCGCGAATAAAGCTCGCGCGGCCAGTAGCGCTGCGCCTCGATCCCCTTCATGTCGATGAGTTCGGCCTTGATGCGGTCGTAGTCGTAGCAATTGAGCTCGTACTGATTTCCCCACGGATCGGCCAGGTTGAAGACCCAGCACAGGTCCAGGTCGACGACGTCCTGCAGTGCGAGCGGCTTGCCGCGCGAATCCGGAATGCCGCGGGGCAACGAGTTGGCGAAGGCGATGAAGGTGTCCGCATCGACGCTGAAGGCGATCCCGTTCGCCTGGGGAACCATCGGATGCTGTTCGGTGGCCTCGAACAATGCAAGCGTCGTCCGGCCGCCATCCGCGGAGATCTGCAGTGGACCGCCATCGAAGCCGCTGGCCCAGAAGTCGAACCGGCCGACCGGCTCGAATCCCAGATGGTCGGCGTACCACCTCGCAGCCTCCGCGCGATCGGGCACTCGCACATGCACGTGGTCGAGCCTGCCCATTCGGAATGTCGCGGCGTTCATGGATGCTCCTTCGAAACCGACTCCCGCCTCGGTGAGAAGTGCCGCCTGCCGGTATATCTATTCGGTTTCCTGATACTGGCTATTGGCTCGCCCGTCTGGAGTCCCGGAAAGCGTATGCCTAAAGTCTGAAACCCTCAACAGGATTGGATATCCAATGGCCAAGTGGATCAAATCAAGTCAGTACGTTTCGTTTTCCGTTGCTGACGGTGTCGCGACCGTTCAGTTGAACTCGACGAAGAAGTGGCCAGGCTGGCCTCGGGCATGGCCTCGCTCGACCCCGAGCTTCTCGCGTGCAACAAGCGCATCGTCAACCTCGCACTGGAGATCGTGCTGGTGATCGGTGCGCAGTGCGCGCCCGCATCCCCGGGGATGTCGGGGGGCTTCACTGACCTTCCGATCGCTGCGCAGGTGGTGTGTTGTGGCGCCGCCGCACCGGAATGGTTGAATAGATCCTCCAATCGTACAGAATGTAACGATTTGGCGATCGGAGGTCCCGATGAAGAAGGCGTGGGTGGCGCTCGGCCTGCTCGCATTGGCCGGCTGTGGCGGAGGCGGCGGCGGTGGCGGCGCCGCGCTCGGCATGGCCGGGACGTCGGCCGGCACAGCCGACACGACCGACGCGGCTGCGACAGGCACGACAACGAACGCGACCGCGACCGCCGCCACGATCACCGGCACGCCGACGTCACCGCAGGTCGCATCCACTGCCCCGGCGCAGGTCGCCCAGGCCGCGAAGATCGTCCTTCCCGCCCAGACCGCCGCCGCGCTCGGCACCCCGGTCACGCTCGCTGCTCAGGTCCAGGACAGCGCCGGGCAGGCGATGGCCAACCCGACGTTGGCCTGGAAGGTGTCCAACCCAGCCATCGCCACCATCGACAGGAACGGCCTGCTGGTGCCGCTGTCCGCCGGCTTCACCCAGGTCAGCGCGACCAGTGGTTCGGTGAGCGCGACCGAAACGATCTCGGTGCGCGGCCCGCTGCCGGTGGCGACGCGCTCGCAGTCGGTCGGCATCAACCTCGCCGGCATCGCCTACTGGACCACCGAGTTTCCCTTCGCCGACATGATGAAGAGCGGCATGGGCTGGAACTCGCGCGACGACGCCGGCAACTGGGGCGCGGCCTTTCCGACGACCAGCGCGCAGGGCTATCCGACCTCGCTCGCCCCCGGCCAGCATGCGCTGTCGGCGGTCGCGTGGAGCAACGTCAATTACCCGGCGGGCCAGTACGTGATCCTGTGGGACGGCGACGGCACCGTCAGCGCGCCGCTCACCAACGGCGTCTTCAAGCTGACGGGCGCGAACCGCGCGACCCTCGACATGACCGACAACACGGGCGCGATGTGGGTCGGCATCGACGCGACCAATCCGGCGAACCCGGTACGCAACGTGCGCTTCCTGTGGCCGGGCACCGAAGGCAGCTACGCTACCCAACCCTTCAATGTCGAGTTCCTGAAGAAGATCAATCCGTTCAGCGTGATCCGCTTCATGGACTGGGCCGCCAGCAACGGCACGCCGGTGGTGGCCTGGGCCGACCGCTCGCAGGTTGCGGACGCGACCTATGCGGAAGCGGCGGGCGTGCCGCTCGAAGTGATGATCGCCCTGGCCAACACGCTGCACGTCGACCCGTGGTTCTGCATTCCGTACATGGCCAACGACGACTACGTGAAGCAGTTCGCCACCTTGTTGCACGCCACGCTCGACCCCAACCTGCATCCGCACATCGAATATTCCAACGAGGTCTGGAACACCGGGTTTCCGCAGACCACCTGGGCAGTGGCGCAGTCGAGCAGCCTCGGCATGGCGGTGCCCTATGGCCAGCCGTCGATCTTCTACGCGACGCGCGCGGTGCAGGTGTTCAACCTCATGCGCGGCGTCTACGGCGCCGACAGCGGCCGGCTGGTGCGGGTGCTGGCCGGGCAGGCCGCCTGGACCCAGTTCTCGGCCAGCGCGCTGGCCTATGCCGACACCGCTTCGCAGGTCGACGTGCTGGCCGTCGCGCCCTATTTCAGCGCTGCCGCGGCGGGCGATCCGGCCAACGTCGCGACCTCGCTGGGTCTGAGCAGCGACCAGGTGGTCGACCAGATGCTGGCCGACATCCGCGGCGACATCACCGGCTGGATCCAGGCCAATGCGGCACTCGCCAGGCAATACAAGCTGAAGCTGAAGGCCTATGAGTCGGGCTCGGGCAACACCACCTACCAGTTCCCCTCCGCCAACCAGGCGGCGATGACCGCGCTCTTCACCGCGGCCAACCGCAACCCGCGCATGCACGACGTCGAGATGGAATACGTCGGCACCTGGGTGGCGGCCGGCGGCGACACCATGAACCAGTTCAACGACATCGGCGGCTGGTCGCAATGGGGTTTCTGGTCGGTGCTCGAATCGGTGATGCAGGACCCCGCCACCGCGCCGCGCTACCAGGGGCTGGTCGACTACGTCGCGGCCCATCCGATGGTGCCGCTGCCCTGAATGCGTCGACCGCCCGGCTACTTGGGCAGCAGCAGCTGCGCCTGCAGCCGCAAGGTCCACGAGGGCGCGTAGTCGGGCCGCACGACGTTGTAGTAGGCGCCGATCTGCGCATTGATCGGCAGCTTGCCGACGCGGAAGATCTTGCCGACGCCGCCGCCCATCGGCACGGTCCACTTCTGGCCGCTCGCGGCTTCCCAGTTGGAGGTGATCAGCGGTGACGACGCGAGGTACAGCCCGCCCGGCAGGTTGTAGTTCACGAAGGGCTGCAGGGTGAACTGGTTGATCTTCGGATCGGTCGACGAGCCCGACACCGACCACACGTTGTTGACCAGCGCCCCGAAGACCCAGGGGCTTTCCTTGTCGGTGTGCAGCAGCACGCCCGTCGGCCCGAGGCCCCAGCGCGAATTGCCCAGCGCGTCGGAGGTGTGCGTGGGCACCTGGGCTATGAGGCCGACGCCCCAGATCCAGCCGTTGACCGCCGCCTTCGGCGAAAGGATCGCGCTGACCTGCGTGTCGCCCAGCCCGAAGGTCGAGCCTTCACCCGGCACGCTGGCCGGCTGCCAGAGCACCGGCAGGATGGTCCGGGTGATCAGGTTCCAGTCGGCGTTGACGTCGAAGGGCACCACCGGCTGGATGTTCAACAGGTTCTGGGTCTTGTCCAACGGCCCGGTGCCGAAGTTGGTGTTCAGCTGGAATGGCACGCTGATCATCGCGGCCACCGGGTTCTGCGCCGCCTTGGCCAGGTCGTCGTCGCTGTCCTGCGCGAAGGCGGAGGCCGACATCGCCGCCGCGATCAAGGCGAGCGCGCGTGCCCGGGGCCTTCTGGGTGCCATCTCCTGCTCCGTGTCCGTGAAGATCAGGGAGCATGCACCGGATGCATTCGGGTGTCACCTGCACCTTGGTGCAGGGACAGCGAAGTGTTGGCCCGGCCCGTCAGTGCGAAAGCTCTTCGAGGCTCAGCCCGTTGGTCTTCGGCCCGAAGACCGCGATCGAGACCACCACCACCAGCATGCAGCCGGTGATGCCCGCGAACACGCCGGCCACACCGAAGTCGCGCAGCAGGAAGGCGATCACGAAGCCGGACATCATGGCGCCGACCCGGCTCGCGGAATAGACGAAGCCGTTGGCGCGGCAGCGCACCACGGTCGGGAACAGCTCCGCCTGGTAGGCGTGGTAGCTGGCCGAGATGGTCTGGCCCGCCAGGCTGACCAGCACGCCGAAGACGATCAGCAGCAGCGGGTCCTTCATCCGGGCGAAGAGCAGGCCGAAGACGATCACGGCCAGGGCCGAGCACACGATGAGCCACTTGCGCTGCACGCGGTCGGCGATCGTCATCGCCAGCAGCGGCCCGATCGGCAAGGCGAAGGCGATCACGAAGGCGTAGAGCAGGCTCCGGGTGACCGTGATGCCCTGGCCGATCAACAAGGTCGGCACCCAATTGGCGAAGCCGTAGTAGCCGATCGCCTGGAAGAAGTTGAAAACGATCAGCATGACCATCCGCGAGCGGTAGGGCGCCTGCCAGAGGTCGTTGAAACTGCTGGTCGACGGGGCGCTGCGCAGCGCCGCCGGCTTGGGCATCGGCAGCACGTCGCCATGTTCGGCGGCCACCCTGGCCTCGATCCGTTGCAGCACCTGTTCGGCCTCGTCGGTGCGTCCCTGCTGCGCCAGCCAGCGCGGGCTCTCGGGCACCGCGCGCCGGATGAACCAGACGACCAGTGCGCCGACGCTGCCGATCAGCACCACCCAGCGCCAGCCGTCCATGCCGAAGAGAGTCGTCGGCACCAGCCAGTAGGAAAGGATCGCGGCCACCGGCGCGGCCGCGAACATCACGGCCTGGTTGAAGGCCATCGCGCGGCCCCGCATGTGCTGCGGCACCAGCTCGGTCACGTACGAATCGATGGTCACGATCTCGACGCCGACGCCGATGCCGGTGATGAAGCGCCACAGGACGATCAGGTCGCCGCTCGTCTGCAGCGCCATGACCGCGGAGCCGACGCAATACCAGAGCAGCGACCAGGTGAAGACCGCGCGACGGCCGTACCTGTCCGGCAGGAAGCCGAGGAAGAAGGTGCCGACGAAGAGCCCCGCGAAGGTCGCCGCGATGAAGCCGGCGATGCCCTGGAAGCCGAAGAAGCTCTCGGTGGTCGTGGCGAGCACGCCGCTTCGGGCCATCCCCGGCGCGATGTAGCCGGTGAAGATGAGGTCGTAGACCTCGAAGAAGCCGCCCAGCGAGATCAGCAGGACCAGCACCCACAGGTGCGGCGTTCCCGGCAGGCGATCCATGCGCGCCGTGATCGCGGCGGCCGCGTTCGCTGCGGGAGAGGGCGGCGCTGTCTCCAGCGCGCTGCGATGGACGGTGAGCAATGTCGACATGTCTTGTCTCCTGGGGCTCGGCGGCTCAGGCCGGCTGTCGGCGAGACGCGAGTCGCGAAAGGACTTCATCGGTGTGCTCGCCCGCCCTCGGCAGCGGCATGCGCACCCCGGGGCGTCGACCGCCCATCAGCAGCGGCAGCAACACCACCTCCGTCACGCCGCCCTCGTCGGTGGTCATCGGCACGAGGCCGCCGCTGGCCTTCAGGTGCGCGTCTTCCACCAACTGGTCGGGCCTCACGATCGGCGCGAAGGGAATGCCGGCGGCTTCGAGCTTGGCCGACAGCTGGTCGGTCGAGTGGTGGATGAGGATCTCGCCGAGCGTGGCCAGCAGTTCGGGACGCACGGCGACGCGCGAGGCGTTGTCGGCGAAGCCCGGACGGTCGAGCAGGTCGGTGCGGTCCAGCACCTTGCACAAGGTGGCGAACTGCTTGTCGCTCACCGCGCCGATGAAGAGCTGCTCGCCCTCGGCCAGGGTGAAGACGTCGTAGACGCTCCAGGCCGACACGCGCGAGGGCATCGGCGGCGGCGGCTCGCCGGTCATGAGGAACTGCTGCATGTGCTGCGAGCTCAGGAACACGCAATTCTCGAAGAGGGCGCTCTGCACCTCCTGGCCGCGGCCGGTGAGCTCGCGCTCGCGCAGCGCCGCCATCACGCCGATCGCGCCGAACATGCCGCCCATGATGTCGTTGACCGAGGTGCCCGCGCGCAGCGGCCGGCCGACCGGGCCGGTCATGTACGACAGGCCGCCCATCATCTGAACCACTTCGTCGAGCGCCAGGCGGTCTTTGTAGGGGCCTGGCAGGAAGCCCTTGTGGGTGACGTAGATGAGCCTCGGGAATATTCTCGACAGCGTCGCGTGGTCGAGACCGAGCTTCTCCATCAGGCCCGGGCGGAAGTTCTCCAGCACCACGTCGCATTCGCCGGCCAGTTCGGTCGCGGTGGCGCGGCCCTCCTCGGTCGTGATGTCCAGCACCACGCTTTTCTTGTTTCGGTTGAACGAACGGAAGAAGCCGATGCCCAGGCCGGGCAGCTTGCGGGTCTTGTCGCCGCCGGGCGGCTCGATCTTGATGACCTCGGCGCCGAGGTCGGCCAGGATCATCCCGCAGGTCGGGCCCATGACCATGTGGGTGAATTCGAGGACGCGGATGCCGGCGAGCGGGAGCGGAGCGGGATTCGTCATGGGTGTGTCTCGGTGGGTTGTCATCGGGGGAGGCGGCTTCGCGTCAGGGCGTTCAGACCGCGGTCGCTTCGGCTTCGAAGGTCTTCGGCAGACCGGCCTGCCAGAGCGCGCCATGCAGCGTCTCGCCGCCCAGCCAGCCCGCGACACGCGCGCGCAAGGCCAGCAGCCGGGCGATGTCGATGCCGGTCGCGATGCCCATGCTGCCGAGCATGTAGGCCAGGTCCTCGGTCGACACGTTGCCGCTGGCGCCCGGCGCATGCGGGCAGCCGCCGATGCCGGCCAGGCAGGCGTCGAAGCGCCGCACGCCCACTTGCAACGCGGCGTAGACGTTGGCCAGGCCCAGGCCGCGCGTGTCGTGGAAGTGGCCGCACCAGAAGCGGTCGCCGGCGATCTTCACGGCGGCCTCGAAGAGGTCCTCGACCATGGCCGGATCGGCGTAGCCGACCGTGTCGGCCAGGCTCACGCGGTCGGCGCCGGCGTCGAGCAGGGCCTGCATCAGGCGCAGCACTTCGCTCTTCTCGACCCGGCCCTGGATCGTGCAGCCGAAGGCGGTGCCGACGCCGCCCTCGATCAGCGCCTTCGAGCCGGCCGCGTCGCGGGCCGCGCGGATGCGCGCCACTTCGGCGACCACGTCGTCGGGCGTCTTGCGCAGGTTGGCCAGGCTGTGGGCATGGCTGGCCGACAGCGGCACGATCATCAGGTCGGCCTTGCCGGCGATCGCGGCATCGGCGCCGCGCAGGTTGGGCACCAGCACCGAGGCGAAGAGGCCGGGCAGCGTCCTGGCGAAGGCCAGCAGTTCGGCGGTGTCGGCGAGTTGCGGCAGCAGGCGCGCCGGCACGAAGGAGCCGACCTCGATCTCGCGCTGGCCGGCCGCGTGGGCGACGCGGATCCACTCGCACTTCAGGTCCGTCGGCAGGATGGTCGCGATGCTCTGCAGGCCGTCGCGCAGGCCGACCTCGCGAACGATGGCGGTCGAGGGCAGGTGGGAATGACGGGGATGGCGGGCGTTCATCGATGTCTCCTGGGAGGTGCTTCAGTCGGGCTCTTCGGCGCCGTGGGGACGACTTTAGGGTTTCCGATCAAAAGGCCAAAGTGGTATTGCGGCACGATGAGCGTTCCGTTTCGGAATGTCTCCTGCCGGCGCGGATCACGCACCGCGAACCGCGAACCGAACCACGATGTACGACCTCGACCTCACCACCCTGCGCCTCTTCGTCGCGGTCTGCGAGACCCGCAACATCGCCCGCGCGGCGGAACAGCATCACATCGTCGCCTCGGCGATCAGCAAGCGCCTGGCGCAGCTCGAAGACACGGTCGGCAACCTGCTGCTGGAGCGCAACCGGCGCGGCGTGGTGGTCACCGGTGCCGGCGAGATCCTGCTGGCACATGCGCGGGCCATGCTCGCCAACGCCGACCGCGTCTCGCGCGACATGGCCGCCTACGGCAAGGGCATCAAGGGACAGGTGCGGGTGCTGGCCACGGTGTCGTCGATCGCCGGCTACCTGCCCGACGACATCGCCGCCTTCCTGCAGGTTCCGGCGCACCGCGACATCCGCATCGACATCGAGGAAGCGCTGAGCCGCGAGGTGGTGAGCGGTCTCCGCGAAGGGCTGGCGCCCATCGGCGTCTGCTGGGACGCCGCCGACCTCGAAGGCCTGCAGACCCGCCCCTACCGCGGCGACCACCTGGCGATCATCGCCAGCCCCTCGCACCCGATCGCGCGCAGGAAGCGCTGCGCCTTCGAGGACACGCTCGACCACGACCACGTCGGCCTGCCGGCCAACACGGCGGTGCACACCATGCTCGCGCGCGCCGCGGCGATCATCGGCCGCACGATCAGCTACCGCGCGGTCGTCACCACCTTCGACGCGTCATTGCGCTGCGTGCGCGCCAACCTCGGCATCGCCGTGGTGCCGCGCGAGGTGGCCGAGCCGATGGCATCGACCTACGGCCTCGTGGTGCTGCCGCTCACCGACAAGTGGGCGCAGCGCAGCTTCGCGATCTGCTTCCATGACGAGAAGCGGCTGTCGCCGGCGGCGAAGCTGCTGGTCGAGCACCTGCACGCGGCGGCGACGCCACGGCGCGCCAGGCCGTCGCCGGCCTAGCGCGATCCCTGCCACCACCGCGCGTTGCCGCGCGGCGCACCCACGGTGACCGGCTCGCCGATCAGCGGCGTCGCCAGCTCGACATGGTGCGCATCCGCCAGCGCGGCGATGCGATCGAGCGGGTCGTGCCAGGTGTGGAAGGCGAGGTCGAAGGTGCTGTTGTGCACCGGCAGCAGCACCTTGGCATGCAGGTCCTCGAAGGCCTGCATCGTCTGTTCGGGCGTCATGTGGACCGAAGGCCAGTTCGGGTCGTAGGCGCCGTTCTCGATCATCGCCAGGTCGAAGCCGCCGAAGCGCTGGCCGATCTGGGCGAAGCCCGGCGAATAGCCGCCATCGCCGCTGTAGAAGAGCCGCTGCCCGGCGCTCTCGATGACCCACGAGGCCCAGAGCGTGTCGTCGCGGTCGGTCAAGCTGCGGCCGGAGAAATGCTGGGCGCGGGTCGCCATCAGGTGAACATCGCCGAATGTCGCGCCCTGCCACCAGTCCAGTTCCTGGATGCGGTCCGAGGGCACGCCGAAGCCCTTCAGCCGGTCTCCGACGCCGAGCGGCACGAAGAAGCGCCCGGCTCGCGTCGCGAGGTAGGCGATGGTCGTGGCATCGAGATGGTCGTAGTGGTCGTGCGAAATGATCACGCCCTCGATCGGCGGCAACTGGTCGAGCGCGATCGGCGTCGGCGTGTAGCGCTTCGGCCCGGCCCATTGCACCGGCGAGGCGCGCTCGCTGAACATCGGGTCGATCAACCAGTACTTGCCGTGCAGCTTCAGCAGCAGGGACGAATGCCCGATGCGGATCACGTGGTTGGCCTGCGGATCGAGCGCATCCAGCTCGGCCGTCGTCAGCCGGTGCAGCGGCAGCGGCTCGGCCGGCTTCGTGTCGGTCTTGCTCGCGAACAGGAAGCGCGGCCAGATCTTCCAGGGCGAGGCGTTCGGCCGGGCCTCCGGGTTCGGCGGATTGCGAAAGCCGCAGTCGTGGAACTGCGGCGAGCCGGCATAGGGCGACGACTCGCAAGCGGCATGGCTGGCGCAGCCGGCCAGGAGGCTGCACAGCACCAGCGCAGCCGCTGCCAGGCGGCGCGGCCATTGGAAAGAAGAGGGGTTAGCGACGGGCGTCATGCCGTCGATTGTGTTGCAGCCGGGGCTCGGCACGGCCCGACGCGCGCAGAATCAGGATCCAACCGACGCAAGGAGCACGACGATGCAAGACCCGGACATCCGCGCCGCGATCGATCGGCACTGGGCCGCCTCGGCCTCGGGCGACCAGGCGGCCGAGCACGACATCTACCACGACGATGCCGTCTGCCTCTATCCGCAGTCGGGCGAGGTGATCCATGGCCGAGAGAACCTGCAGGCGCTGCGCAGCCACCATCCGGGCAAGCCCTCGGGCTTCGAGGTGCGGCGCATCGTCGGCGAAGGCATGCTCTGGGTCACCGAGTACGCGATCCGCTACGAAGGCCGGAGCGCCTTCACGGTGAGCATCATGGAATTCCGCGGCGCCAAGGTGGCGCGCGAGACGCAATACTTCGCCGATCCGTTCGAGGCGCCGGCCTGGCGGGCGCAGTGGGTGGCGCAGGAATCCTAGTCGGCCATGCCGCCGCAGAGCCGGTGCCCTAGTTCGAAGACCAGCGCCACCAGCATCGACAACGCGCCGACGACCAGCGCGCCTTGCACCATCGCCGTCGGCAGCGATGCATCGGTCGATTGCGGTCCGAGCGCACCCCACAGCGCACCGCTGCAGACGCCGATCAGGCCGCTGGCCGCCGTCGGGCCGATTCGCCGCGTATTCACGGCCGTGCCCCCGCTTTCGGCTCCGGCGTACGAACGAGCAGCACCGGCACCGGCGCGCTGCGCAGGATGTTCTCGGCGCCGCTGCCCATCATCAGGCGGCCGATGCCGCGGCGGCCGTGGGTGCCGAGCACGATCAGCTCGGCCGGCCAGCCGCGCGCCTCGGCGGCCACGATCACGTCCAGCGGGCCGCTGAAGTTGTCGTGCACCCGGCCGTCGACTTCGAGACCGGCGTTGCAAACGACGGCCTTGGCATCGGCGAGCACCTTCTCGCCGCTCTCGCGCAGGCCGTCGAGCCATTCGGCGGTGAAGCCGGCCGAGGCGCTGACCGCCATCGACATCGACAGTTCGTCGATCACGTGGATGAGCCGCAGTCGGCCCTGCGTCAGCCGGGCGAGCCGGATCGCCTCCTCGAGGCCGTGCCGCGAGGTGTCGCTGCCGTCGACCGGCACCAGGATGTGTTGGTACATGAGCCCTCCTAGATGATTCGCGAGAAACGGGTGCGCCGGCGATCGGCCTGCAGGTAGCGGTCGAAGACCATCGCCACGCCGCGAACGAAGAACCAGCCCTTGGGCGTGACGCTGAAGCCGTGGTCGCTCAGGCTGACCAGCCCGTCCGCGGCCAGCGGCCCCAGCGCGGCCAGTTCGACACCGAACACCGACTCGAAGTCCACCAGGTGCGCGATGCCGATCGATTCGAAGTCGACCCGGCCCTGGCACATGATGGACATGATGACCGAGCGCCGCAGCAGGTCGTCGCGCGACAGCGCCAGGCCGCGCTCGACCGGCAGCCGGCCCTGGTCGAGATGGTCGCAATAGTCTTCCAGCGACTTGGCGTTCTGGCTGTAGGTGCTGCCGATGCGGCCGATGGCCGAGACGCCGAGCGCCACCAGGTCGCAATCAGGCTGCGTGGTGTAGCCCTGGAAGTTGCGATGCAGCCGACCCTGGCGCTTGGCGATGGCCAGTGCATCGTCGGGCAGGGCGAAGTGATCCATGCCGATGTGAACGTAGCCGGCCTCTTCCAGCGCGGCGATCGAACGGGCCAGCATCTCGATGCGCACGCCCGGCGGCGGCAGCGCGTCGACGGCGATGCGCCGCTGCGGCTTGAAGCGCTCCGGCAGGTGCGCGTAGGCATAGAGCGCGATGCGGTCGGGCCGAAGCGCGCAGACCTGCGCCAGCGTGCGACCGAAGGAAGCCACGCTCTGCCGCGGCAGGCCGTGGATCAGGTCGATGTTGAGCGAGCCGAAGCCGAGCCCGCGGGCCTCGGCCACCAGGTCGAAGACCTGGCGCGCCGGCTGGATGCGATGCACCGCCTGCTGCACCTCGGGGTCGAAGTCCTGCACGCCGAAGCTCAGCCGGTTGAAGCCCAGCGCCGCCAGGTGCGCCAGGCGCTCGCGGTCGACGGTGCGCGGGTCGATCTCGATCGAATGCTCGCCATGGCTCGTGAGCGCGAAGGACTCGCGCAGCAGCCGCATCAGTGCGGCCAGTTCCTCGTCGCCGAGGAAGGTCGGCGTGCCGCCGCCGAGGTGCAGCTGCGAGACCGGCGTACCGGGACCCAGCAGCTCGAGCTGCAGCGCGATCTCGCGGCCCAGGTAGCCGAGGTAGTCCCGGCCACGCGAGGCGCGCCGGGTCACGATCTTGTTGCAGGCGCAGTAGTAGCAGAGCGAGGCACAGAAGGGCACGTGCACGTAGAGCGAGACCGGGCTCGTCGCCGCGCGCAGGCCGAGCCGGCGCTGGCGCGCGGCGGCGGCGTAGTCCTCCGGCCCGAAGGCCTCGACGAAGCGGTCGGCGGTGGGGTAGGAGGTGTAGCGCGGCCCGGGCCGGTCGAAGCGCGAGAGCAGGTCGGCGTCGGGCTGCCAACGGGCTTCGGGCGGAGATGCCAGGGCGATGGAGCTCATGTGGTCGACTGTGCGCCTGCCGAAGGCCCTGCACCTTGATTCAGGTCAAGGAAGCTGGCCGTTCAGTTGCCGGGGTGAATCAACAGCCGCAACGCTTCGGCGTCGACGATCCGTACGTGCCGGTTCGCGACCTCGACCATGCCCTCTTGGACGAACTTCGACAGGGTGCGGCTCACGGTCTCGAGCTTGAGGCCGAGGTAGCTGCCGATCTCTTCGCGGGTCATGCGCAGCACCACCTCGTCGCGCGAGAAGCCGCGCGCATGCAGCCGCCCGACCAGGTTGAGCAGGAAGGCGGCGAGCCGCTCCTCGGCGCGCATGCTGCCCAGCAGCAGCATGACGCCGTGCTCGCGCACGATCTCGCGGCTCATGATCCGGTGCACATGGCGCTGCAGCGCGGTGACCTCGCGCGACAGTTCCTCGATGCGGTCGAAGGGCATCACGCAGACCTCGGCGTCTTCCAGCGCCACCGCGTCGCAGGTGTGCTGGTCGTTGACGATGCCGTCCAGGCCGATGATCTCGCCGGCCATCTGGAAGCCGGTCACCTGGTCGCGGCCGTCCGCGGCCATCACGCGGGTCTTGAAGACGCCGGTGCGTATCGCATAGAGCGAGCTGAAGCGCTCGCCGCTCCGGAACAGCGTCTCGCGCCGCTTCACCTTGCGGCGGGTCGCGACGATCTCGTCGATTCGACGAAGTTCGTCCGGCTGCAGGCCGACCGGCATGCAGAGCTCGCGCAGGTTGCAGCTGGAGCAGGCGACCTTGAGGGTGTCGGGTGTCATGGCGTCGGATTCGGTTTCCTGGCCGCCATGGTAGCCGGCGACAACCCGCGATCAGGGCCGCGATCGGCCGTCGAAGTGCGTCACCGGCAGCGACGCCAGGTCGACGTCCTCGAGGCAAGGCGCGTGGATCGCCGCCATCGGATGACGCGGGCCTGCTCGTCGAAGCAGCGGTCGTGCACGAAGCTCATCTCGGTGCCGTCGGCGCGCACCATCGGCAGTTCGCGATGCGACGTCCGTAGACGGTCCCAGCTTGTCGCTGGCGTCGGACATGGTTCGCGTTCAGGCAACGCGGGCCGTGGTCGCGGCTTTTCCTTCAAGGGTCGGTTCTGCTTCGATCTCATCGGACAAGCCCAGCGGCTTCTTGTTGGTCTCGATCCCCAGCAGCGAATACGTCAGGCCGACAGCCAGGCCGCATCCCGCGAGAAACAGGAAGGCCGGTGTCACCGCGGCCAATGTCGCCTTCGGTGTGACGAAGTTGTCCGTACCGGCGATCAACGCAAGACAGAGCGGGCCCACGATCTTGCCGACACCGTTGACGAGTTGAAAAAGCCCGGCCGCCCGAGCGCTCAGCGTGACCGGGTAGAGCTCCGTCGGATAAGGCACCAGGTTCGCGGAACCGCCGTCGTAGAGAGCGGCGCCGACAACGATGCAGACCAGGAAGACGGAGATGCCGGCAATGAACGAACCTTGAAAGATCGCGGCGACGCCGAGCAGGACCGCTGTGCCGTAGCCCATGATCTGTCCGCTCGCCTTTCGTCCTACCCGATTTGCGAGGAATGAAAACCCGACGCGTCCCACCATGCCAGCCAGGGCGACATAGATGAATATGCGGGCAGCATCGCTCGCCGGGAGGTCGAGCAGCAACGCCACGATCGTCGGACCCCAGAGAAGGACGCCATAGACCGTGGTGCTGGCACCGAAGGTCGTGATGACGACAAGCCAGAAGCGCCGCGGGTACTTCAGCAGATCCACATACCTCTGCTTCGACTGGCCTGGCGCGATCGTCGGGAGAACGACTTCCGACTCGGCGACCTTGTGGATCAGGCCAATGCTGCGGCGTGCCTCCGAAAGACGACCTCTGCTGATCAACCAGCGTGCGGATTCCGGCACGATCAAGGGCACCAGGATCGCGATGACGATCGGGACGAACCCGAGCATGGCAAGGCCGCGCCAGCCGATGACCGGCAGAAGCAACGACGACAGTGCAGCTGCGACGAGAACGCCGAGAGTCACCGGCACCAGCGCAAGACCGATGACGATCGTGCGGTAACGCGTCGGCGTGTGTTCGACGGTGAGCGGCAGGATTGCGGTTGCGGCACCGGCAACGCCGAACCCGGTGAAAAGCCGCAGCGCGCAGAACAGCATCCAGGCATCTTCGGAGATGAACGCGATGCTTCCCGAGGCGATCCCGCATATCAGGACGCCGGCAACCGTCACGTTTCGACGTCCCAATGAATCCGCCAACGCACCCCAGATCACCGCCCCTACCATCGAACCGATCCCCGCGCTCAGCAGCATGACCGATGTCTGCCCGAAGGTGAGTTTCCAGACCGGCGCCAATACCGAAACAATGAACGAGACGACAAAGAAGTCGAAGTAGTCCACCACGTTGATCAACATGAACATGACGACCGAGGCCCAATAGCGCGGCCTCACGGGGGTAGCGTCGAAGTCGGGAGGTCCTGGCTCGCTCATGCTGAGCTCCTTTGTTCTGCGGGTGGATGAAGACGCAGTGAGGGATCCTGCGATCGCTGCGGCGCGAGACGTGGCAGCGCAAGCCTCGCGCGTCTCGCGGTCTCAGGGCGCCTTGGCAGGGATCACAGGGAGCAGCAAGAACGGCTCCCGGCCCTCTTCGAAGTGCAGCGTGTTTTTCTTGCCGAAGATCTCCATCGGTCGATCCTGGGGATCGGTATGAACGAAAGGGCCGATCCCCGTCATGGCGTGGGGCGCATCGGACTGACCCGAATCACCGAGTTGATGGTCGTAGTCCTTGCCGCGCACGTCGAGCCTCAATGTGTAGCCTGCCGGCACCACGATGCTCGTCGGCAATATCTCGATGTCCAGAACGACCGGTTGTCCAGGAACCAGCGGCTGAAGCTCGTCGTGGGTGTGGTACGGCCGGTAGGGTAGCGTGCGCTCCGGATCGAGCTTTCGATGCGACGCGCGCAGCCACCCCAGACCGATGGGAACGTGCGGATCGTTGGATCCCATGAACAGCACCTCGTTGCCATCCGGCGCGAACAGGCGCAAGGCCAGAAAAAGATCCGCGTCTGCCGTCTCGGACGAGACCACCAGGCGGGCTGCCATCGGGCCGGTGATTTCCATGCCTACCTTGGCCGGCGGCAGCGAGAAGGTCACGCCGTCGCCCGTGGCGTCGTAGGTGATCGGCGCGCCGGTGTGCGGCGAAGTGTCCAGGGTGCGGGATTCCGGAGCGAGGTAGAACCGCGTCCACTTCGTGCGAGCCAGCGGCCATTCCTGCTCATCTCGGACATCGAACTGTTCGCCCGGACTGCGGATTTGCAGTTGCACTCGCGGCTGACGATCCCAACCTGTGTCCTTGCCCTGCAGAAAATGACCGAAGAAGCGCTTCTGCAGTTCCACGCCTTCGTTGCGGTAGAACGGGGAGTAGTGGGTATCGCCATGCGCTCGCAACCACTTTTGCTTGGAGGCAGCCCCCAGAAACCCTTCGAAGTTTCCTCGGGTGTGCAATCCCATGCCGCCCCAGTTGCCGGCGGAAAGCAGCGGAACCGTGATTCGACTCAGGTCGGCGGTGCGGTCCTGGAAGTAGTCGTCCTCGAGCACACGATGGAGCGCTTCTTCCGCCCAAGGCAATCTGCGATTCGCCTTGAGCTCTTCGTCCGTCAGGGTCTCCGGGCCCGTGACTCGCTCCCCCGTGAACTTGCTCCGCACGTCGTGGCCACCGTATCCGTGTTGCAGAGGCAGCACTTGAAGGTCGAACCAGATCTTGGAGAACTGCGTGTAGATGCCGCCGTGACGACTACCGTCCCGGTAGCGGTCGGCAGCGCCTTCCCAGACGCAGATCGCCGCCAGGTGTGGGGGTTGGAGCGCGGCCACCTGCCATTGATTCGTCGCGTAGTACGAAATGCCGTTCAGCCCGACCTTGCCGTTGCTCCATTCCTGCACGCCGGCCCATTCGATGCAGTTGTAGAAGTCGCGGATTTCTCGCGGGGATGACGTGGGATCGAACACGCCGGGCGAACGGCCGGCACCTCGGCTGTCGACGCGCACGCAGACAAAGCCATCCGGCACCCACTTCTCAGGGTCGACGGTCTCCCAATTCTGGTACTTGTTCGAGGATCCTTCGAGGATTTCAGGGTAGTCGGCAACCATTCGATCCCAGGCCAGGCTGTACCAACCGATTTCCGACTTGTCCTGGAAGGTCACGCCCTTTCCATACGGCCCGTGGCTCATGATGACGGCATAGCGCCCCGGCTTCGTCGGCAGAAAGACGTCTGCACGCAGGACCACGCCATCTTCCATGGGAATGGGGACATCCCAAAGGATGCGCATGCCATCGGCAACGGTCTCCGCGACAGATCTGTTCGAAGAAGGGGATGACTGATTCATCGAAGATGTTCCTGGTGAGTGGTTTGCAAATGGGAATGTCTGATCGATCCACGGGATCGACGCCATCGGGGCAACCGCGCCGACGCTAGGTCGCGCTGCCAATTGGGGGAGAGAACGTTGTCGGCATCAGGATGCGGCTTTCCTGTTCCACGATGAACTCGCGCAGCTTCTCCGTGTAGGGTCGCCAATCGGGGTCTCGCATCAACTCGCCGCGGCAGCGCGTTCGTTCTTCGAAGTCTTCATAGCCCCAAAGCCACACCACCTGGTTGAGAGGACCGATCTCAGTCGCGTAGCAACCCAGGAGCCGCTTCAAATGGCGCAACTGCACCGCCATGCCGTGCGACAGGTAGAACGCGAGGTACGGCGCGACCGCGCCAGGACGCAGCGTGTAGGTGCGTTGTTCGACGATCACTGTGCGGTCCTTTCGCGCATCGCCGTAGCCAGGGTCGGCAAGCCTCTGGCCTTCATAGGCCGCCCGAAATGTCGAAGGTGGATCCTGCGACGTAAGTCGCCGCGTCGGACATCAGCCACATCACCGCGGCGGCCACTTCGTCGGCCTGCCCCGCGCGCCTCATCGGCAGGTTCGGCGCCATCTTCTCGATGCGGCCTTCCGGCTGGATTTCGGTATCGATCAAGCCTGGACTGACGCTGTTGACGCGGATGCCCTCGGGCGCAACTTCCTGTGCCAGGCCGAAGGTCATGCTGTCGATCGCCCCCTTGCTCGCCGCGTAGTGCACGCCGCTGCCCGCACCGCCGAGCCGGGCCGTGATCGACGACAGATTGACGATGCAGCCGCCGGTGCCCCCGTGCGCGGTCGACATTCGCTTGATCGCTTCGCGAGCGCACAGGAAGCTGCCGACGACGTTGATCGCGAACAGCCTCGTCAGCTGCGCTTCAGTGAGTGCATCGACGCGGCTGCGTGGCTCGGAGATGCCGGCGCTGTTGACCAGGTGCGTGATGCGGCCCAACTCGCTGTCGACCGTCGCGAACATCGCCAGCACATCCGCTTCCACCGCCACGTCGCCTGGTACCGCCAAGGCGCGGCCGCCGCCGCTACGGATGCTGTCGACGATCTTCTGAGCTCTGGCCGCCTTTTCGCGGTAGTTCACCGCGACGGCATAGCCCGCACGTCCGGCCGCCAGGCAAACCGCGGCACCGATACCGCGGCCGCCGCCTGTGACGAGCAGGATCTTGTCGGCCACCATGGACATGACTGGGTTCCTTCAACTACGTTCTGGATTAAAAGCGACTGCCTGACAGGTCGGTCGGTCGATCGACCAAATTCTGAGCTCGCTTTCAGGCGCCGGTCTGCGGACAAACCCTGTGAGGTGGTAACCAATGCGACTCTTCGGGGCGGGATGCAACCCGGGGGCCTTGGTGGCCCCCTGGTCGTCTTCCTGGAGCGCGCGCCACAAGACCTTGCCGCTCGCGCTCTTGGGCAATATCCGCACGAACTCGACTTCTCGGGGCACCTTGTAGGCCGCCATGTGCTCGCGACACCACGCAACGATTTCGCCCGATGTGGTCTGCTGATGGTCGGCGCGCAAAACACGACGACGGCCTTGACGGATTCCCCGCGATAGGGGCCCTTGGTGGAGATCACGCACGCTTCCTGAGCGGCTGGGTGCTCGAACAGCATCAGTTCCACTTCGGCTGGCCAGATCTTGAATCCGCTGGCATTGATCATCCGCTTGAGTCGGTCGGTCATGAAGAAATAGCCTTCCTCATCGACCCGCCCCATGTCTCCCGACCGGAAGAAGCGCTTGCCGTCGATGCGTGAATCCACTCCGATGAACGGGATGCCCAGGCACTGCTGCTTGGCATGGGTCGATGGATTGTTGTCCGATGGCGCGGCCGTCTCGGTGAGGCCATAGCCCTCTTGGTAGACCAGGTCGAGTTCCTCGAGCAGTCGCTGCGCCACGGCCTGTGGCATTGCCGCACCTCCTCCAGCGATGACGGTGAGACTGGAGAGATCGTTGTCCCTGATGTTGGGACTTGCAAGGAGGTCGCTGAGCTGGCCTGTTGCTCTTAACAGGAGCAAGGTGGTCGTTAGACCAAATTGGCTGCCGGCTACTGGGTCTGCAATGTCCGGGTAAACCCTTAATCCAAAGCGCTTCGCATCCCGGCGAGGCCCGTAAAAGCGCGATGGCATACTGGTTTGATGAACCCCATCGCAGCTGTCCTGCCGCCGCCCCGATCCAACAGGGAGGCACCGCCGGTCAAGTCGCGCGAACGGATCATGGACGTGGCCGAAGAGCTGTTCGGCCAGCTGGGTTTCGAGGCCACTTCGACGCGCAGCATCGCGTTGAAGGCGGACGTCAAGCTCGGCACGGTGCACTACCATTTCGCCAGCAAGCGGCAGTTGTTCATCGAGGTCTTCATGCGTCGTGGCCGGCCGTTGGCGGCGGAACGCCTGCGCCTGCTGCAGGAGGCGCGCAAGCAGTGGCCCGGCAGCCCGATCCCGCTCGTTGAACTGATCAGGCGGCTGTTGTCGCCGCTCGTACAGTTGGCGCTGACGCCCGAAGGTGCAGCGTTCGTGAACCTGAATGCGCGCCTGACCTCGGAGCCGCCCGATCTCGCGCAGGAAGTACGCGACCGACTTCACAACGAGATCGCGCCGCACTTCGTCTCGGCCTTCCGCGAAGCACTGCCTCACCTCCCGGACGAAGTGGTGTACTGGCGCATCTACCTCATGATGGTCGTCATCACTTCCACGATGTTGAAGAGCGAGCGGCTGAGCTTCATGTCCGGCGGCAAATGCGATTCCGACGATCTGCAGATGGCGATGAAACAGATGGTCCCGTTCATTGAAGCAGGATTGCGTGCGCCGCTGCCGTGAGGGAGTGCGATCACCATCGAATGAATTCCGCACGGTAGCCAACTTGGTATCAGCGTTCTCTACGCCAAGGGAACCCGAAAGGCCTCACCAAACTCATCCGAGAAAATTTCCGCCAGTACGATTCGCAAGGCGGCCGCCCCGCTTTGCACCGTACAGCGCTTCGAAGCGGTTCTGCGCGCCGGCTGCGTGATCGTCGGGCTGCCGGCGCGCTCGAATGTGCCCGAACTTGACACTTTAGGGCATATGCCCGTAGATTGCAGTCCGATTACGTGCATATGCCCATAAATGACCGTCTCGACTCTCTCTACGTCCCGCTTGCAAGCCATGCTCGAGGCGTCCATCGCACCGATGCTGGTGCGCATGAGCGTGCCCAACATGCTGATGCTGTCGGCGCAGGCTTCGACCGGCCTGATCGAGACCTGGCTGCTCGCCAAGCTCGGCACCGAGACCTTTGCCGGGATCGCGGTGGTGGTGCCGGTCCTGATGCTGATGCAGAACATGTCGGGCGGGGCGATGGGCGGCGGCATCTCGTCCGCCGTGGCCCGCGCGCTGGGCGCCGGCGACATGGCGCTGGCGCGGGCCTTGCCCCTGCAGGCCGTCGCGCTCAGCGCGGCAATCGGCGTGACCTTCGCGGTCCTGCTGCTGTTGTTCCATGAGCCGCTGTTCCGGCTTCTGGGGGCCACGGGTGTGTCTCTGGCCGCGGCCAATCGATACGGTGTCGCGATCTCGGCCGGCATCGGCTTGCTGTGGGTGATGAACGCGCTCGCCAGCGTGATCCGTGGCACCGGCAACATGTTGATGCCCGGCACCGTGATCTGCGTCGGGGCGCTGTTCCTCGTGCCGTTCGGCGCGGCGCTGATCTTCGGCTTCGGGCCGCTGCCGGCATTCGGCGTCGTCGGCGGCGCGATGGCGCTGGTGGACTACTACCTGGCCTGCACGCTCGCGCTGGGGTGGTACGTGCGAACGCGCAACGCCGTGCGGCTCGAAGCCGGGCCGCTGCGCTGGGATGCGATACGCAAGATCCTGCGCATCGGCGCGCTGGCCTGCGTCAATTCGGTCCTCACCAACGCGTTGATCGCACTGACGGCCGCATTGGTCGGTCGCCATGCGGGCAGTCAATCGCTTGCCGGCTATGCGACGGCTGCACGACTGGAGTACTTGCTGATGCCGATCGCGTTCGGCCTGGGCGCGCCGATGGTCGCGCTGGTCGGCGCCAACATCGGCGCCGGGCAGGCGCGGCGCGCGCGGCGCATCGCACTGACGGGCGCAGCGATGGCCTTCGTGATCGGGGAGATCGTGGGCGTCGCCGCGGTCATCTGGCCCTACGCCTGGCTGCGGCTCTTCGGCGACGACCCGCAATTGCTGGAGACGGGTGCGCACTACCTGCGTATCGCCGGCCCCTGCTACGGATTCTTCGCGATGGGCTTCTCGCTCTACTTCGCCTCCCAGGCGCGGGGCGCTTGCGCTGGCCTCTCGTCGCGGGCGCTCTGCGGCTGCTGGTGTTCGTCGGGCTGGGCGGGGCGGTGCTCGGCGCGACCGGATCGCTGACCCTGTTCTTCGCGATCGGCGCGGCGGCCATGGTCTTGTACGGCGTGTGCATCGCGGCGTCGGTCGCGTCCCCGACCTGGGCGGGCGACGACTTCCGATCACCGCATGCGCCATCCACGGCTTTCCTGTTTCCCCGGAGTCCATCATGAAGAACATCGTCACCGCCGCGCAAGACGCCGGCGGCCGACCGGCAGTCGGCATGCGACGCGCGTCGGGCTTGGCAACGCCGAACCAGGTGCTGGCCATCGTCTGCGTCGGCATCTGCCTGGCCAACCTGGACCTGTTCATCGTCAACGTCGCGATGCCGGACATCGCCAAGGACTTCGGTCAGCGCGACATGCAGGACCTGTCCTGGGTGCTGAACGGCTACGCGATCGTCTATGCGGCCTTGCTGGTGTTCTTCGGCCGGCTCGTCGAGCGCCATCGCCGCGACCTGAGCTTCCTCGTCGGCGTCGGGCTCTTCACGCTGGCATCCGCCGCGTGCGCGGCCGCGCAGGGCGTCTGGAGCCTGGTCGCGTTCCGGATGCTCCAGGCCGCCGGCGCGGCCTTGATGACTCCCACTTCCCTGGGCCTGTTGCTCGCGTCGTTTCCGCCCGAGCGACGCGGCAGCGCGGTGCGCACCTGGACGGCGATCGGCGGCCTGGCCGCGGCGATCGGCCCGGTGGCCGGCGGCCTCCTGCTCACCGTCAACTGGCATTGGATCTTCATCGTCAACGTACCGATCGGCCTCGTGGCGATCTGGTTCGGCTGGCGCATGCTGCCGCACGTCGAAGGGCACGACGCGGGTCGGCCCGATCCGGGCGCCGCGTTGCTCGTGACGGGTGGCATCGCGCTGCTGACGCTGGCGATCGTGAAGATCGACGAATGGGGATGGCGCTCGGCCGGCGTGCTGGGGGCGTTCGCCGCCAGCCTCGTGCTGCTCGCTGCCTTCGCGCGCCACTGCCGGACGTCGGCGGATCCCTTCGTCGATCCGAAGCTGTTCGGGGTTCGCCCCTTTCTGGGCGCGACGCTGGTGATGGGCCCGTTCTCGATGGCGTTCGGCGCCATGCTGCTGTCGGTCGCGCTCTGGGCGCAGACGGCCTGGGGATGGTCCGCCCTGCGGGCCGGCCTGGCCATCGCTCCGGGGCCGTTGCTCGTGCCGCTGGTCTCGCTGACGGTAGCCGGGCGTGCGATCGAGCGCTTCGGCCATGCGGCAGTGATCACCGCCGGACTGCTGCTCTTCAGTGCCGGGATCGTCGCCTGGGCCTTGGGTCTCGATGCGACGCCCAGTGCCTGGGGCGTCGTGCGCGGCATGGTCCTGATCGGCGCGGGTGTCGGACTGACCTATCCGACCTTGATGGGCGTGGCCGCGGGCTCGCTGCCACCGTCCTGGTTCTCCACCGGCTCCGGCGTGATCAACATGGTGCGGCAGGCATCGCTGGCGATCGGTGTGGCTGCGTTCGTCGCCATCGTGGGTGCGCCGACGACATTGACCGATCGCCTGCATGCCTTTCGCGAAGGCTGGTGGGTCATGGTCGCGATCTCGCTGCTGGGTCTCGTGCCGACCTACGCGATGATCCGCAAGACACGTCGCGCCTGACCCGCCGGGCGCTGGCTACGATGGCGCATGCGCCATTCATCGCCACTCTTGCTCGTCATCGCCATCGCCATCGCCGGTGCCCTCGCCTCGGGCGGCGCCGCCACGGCGGCCCCGACTGACAAGTCGGCCGCCATCTGCAAGGCGCTCGAAGACCGCGAGGCCCCCGCGGCCGACCGGCCGACACCGGCGCAGATTCGCAGCTTGAAGGACTGCGACTCCGAGGCGCTCTACTACGGCGAGAAGGGCCCGCCCGACTTCACCCGGGCGCGGCTGTGCGCCTTCCAGGACGACGACGGGAGCGCCGCCGGCGTCTTCAGCGGGCCGACCATCCTGATGCAGCTCTACGCCAACGGCCTGGGCGGCGTGAAGCGCGACCTCGACCTGGCGACGGCCTACGCCTGCGCCATCGACGGTGCGCCGGCCGAGATCGAATACCGGGTGCAGCACCTGCAGGCCCTGAAGACGAAGACCGAGCCCAAGCGCTTCGACTACTGCGACGACATCACCTCGGGCCTTGCCGGCGGTTTCTGCGCCGCGCGCGACGCGACGATCGCCAACAAGGCGCGCAGCGCGCAGACCGCGGCCCTCGAAGCTCGCATCCCGGCCGCCGCCAAGCCCGCCTGGGCCGCCTTGCGCAAGGCTTCGGCAGGCTTCGTCGATGCCCATGGCGGCGAGGTCGACGAGAGCGGCACGGCGCGCGCGCAGATGGTGATCGACGAGGAGGAGGCCACCCGCAACGCCTTCACCGCCCAGGTCGCCGGGCTGCTCGACCGCAGGTGGCCGGTGTCGGTGACCGCCGCCGACTTCGATGCCGCCGACCAGGCGCTCAACGCCGCCTACGAGAAGGCGATGGCCCACCTGGCGTCGAAGGACAACGTCACGACCGTGAAGCCCGACGACAGCCGCCGCGCCCAGCGGGCCTGGATCGTCTACCGCGATGCCTTCATGGCCTTCGCGCCCCTGGCCGTGCCGGACACGGCGGCGAAGGCCGTGGCCGCGCGGCTGACGCAGGAGCGCACGAAGGCGCTGGCAGACCTGGCGGAGTGAGCGCCCGCGGCGCCTCGCGAGACGAAGCCCGACGGCCTGAACGAACAAGCGGTTCGGCGTATGCTGCTGGCCGAAGTGAAATTTCATTTCGTTCTCGAAGACGACGCTTTCCCGGGTTGAACACGCGATGGAACTCAAGATCAACGGCAAGTCCTACCAGGTCGCATCGGACGCCGAGACACCACTCCTCTGGGTGATCCGCGACGAGCTCGGCATGACGGGCACCAAGTACGGCTGCGGCCTCGCGCAGTGCGGCGCCTGCTCGGTGCTGGTCGATGGCGTGGCGATGCGCTCCTGCGTGCTGCCGGCGCAAGGTGTCGTGGGGCGCAACATCACGACGATCGAGGCGATCGAGGCCGACGAGGTCGGCCAGCGGGTCGTCCAGGCCTGGGTCAAGCAACAGGTGCCGCAGTGCGGCTACTGCCAGTCGGGCCAGGTGGTCGCGGCCACGGCGCTGCTCAAGCAGACGGCGCGGCCGACCGACGAGCAGATCGTCGCCGCGATGGTCAACCTTTGCCGCTGCGGCACCTACAACGCGATCCATGACGCGGTGCACGAGCTGAGCGCCACCGCCGCGCCTGCGGCCGGAGGGAAGAAGGCATGACGACCCTCGCCAGGCAGCTTCCGCAGGCCGAGGCCTTCCCGACCGGCGAGCAGCCGGCCAACATCTCGCGCCGCAGCTTCCTGCTGGCCTCCGCCGGCACCGCCGCCGGTTCGCTGGTGCTCGGCTTCGGCCTGCCGGCCGGCATCGCCCGGGCCGAAGGCACCGCAGCCAAGGTCGCGCCCGGCACCCGGGTCCCGGCCTTCCTGGAGATCCGGCCCGACAACACGATCCGCTTCCAGAGCCCCTTCGTCGAGGGCGGCCAGGGCACCTTCACCGCCCTGGCCCAGATCGTCGCCGAGGAACTCGACGTCGACCCGGCCAGCTTCCGGGTCGAGAACGCGCCGCCCGGCCCCGACTACGCGGTCATGCCCAACGGCCGGCGGATCACCGGGGGCAGTTCGTCGGTGCGAACCAGCTACGACACGATGCGCAAGCTCGGCGGCCTGGCGCGCGCGATGCTGCTGCAGGCCGGCGCCCAGCAGTTGCGCGTGCCGGTGGCGCAGCTCGGCACCGAGCCGGGCCGCGTGGTGCATGCCGCTTCGGGCCGCGCGCTCGGCTATGGCGAGCTGGCGTCGAAGGCGATGGATCTGGCGGTGCCCGATCCGGCGAGCATCAAGCTCAAGGACCCGTCGACGTTCCGCTGGATCGGCAAGCCGGTCGCGCGGCTCGACGTCTACGACAAGTCCACCGGCAAGATCGCCTACGCGATCGACACGCATGTCGACGGCATGCTGCATGCGGCCGTGCAGCACGCGCCGCGGCTGGGCATGACGGTCGGCTCGATCCGCAACGAGGCCCAGGTCAGGGCGATGAGCGGCGTGCAGTCGGTCCACGTGCTGCCCGGCGCGGTGGCGGTGGTCTCCGAACGCTGGTGGAATGCCAAGCGCGCCGCCGAGGCCTTGCAGGTCAACTGGCAGGAGCCCGCGGCAGGTTCTTCGGCGCGCGTGATGCCGGCCGACTTCTCGACCACGGCCTTCCAGCACCGGCTGGCCACCGAGGCCGGCGCGGGCGAGGATTCCGAAGTCGCGGGCGATGCCGCCGGCGCACTCAAGAACGCGAAGACGGTCGTCAAGGCGACCTACGCCAGCCAGTACCTCAACCATGCCCAACTGGAGCCGCCTTCGTCGCTGGCGCGCTTCAATGCGGACGGCACCCTCGACATCTGGCTGCCGAACCAGGCGCCCGACATGTTCCTGGCCGACATCGCCAAGCGCGCCGGCCTGCCGCCCGAGAAGGTCAACCTGCATTCGCCGCTGCTCGGCGGCTTCTTCGGGCGCCATTTCCTCTACGACACCGCCAATCCCTATCCGCAGGCGATCCAGCTCGCCAAGGAGACGGGCCGTCCGATCAAGCTGATCTGGAGCCGCGAGGAAGAATTCCTGCGCGACTCGATGCGGCCGATGGCGGTGGTGCGCTTCCAGGGCGGCCTCGACGCCAGCGGCATGCCGGTCGCGCTGGAGGCCGTGAGCGCGACCGAAGGCCCGACCGAAGGCATCGCCAACAAGCGCGGCCCCAAGCTGGACCCGACCGCCCTCGAAGGCCTGACCGGCAAGTCCTACGCCATTCCGAACCGTCGCATCGCGCAGCTCTACGTGAAGACGCCCGCGATGCTCGGCTACTGGCGCTCGGTCGGCAATTCGATGAACGACTTCTTCTACGAGGCCTTCCTCGACGAACTGGCCGACAAGGGCGGGCAGGACCCCTACGAGCTGCGCCTGCGCCTGCTCAAGGACAACCCGCGACTGACCCGCCTGCTGCAGGCGGCCGCGGAACTCTCGGGCGGCTGGAAGCGCGGCCCCTTCACGGCCGCGGACGGCAGCCGCCGTGCGCGCGGCGTCGCCATGGCCTCGCCCTTCGGCAGCCAGGCAGCGGCGATCGCCGAGGTCTCGATCGAGAACGGGCAGGTCAAGGTGCACGACATCTGGGAGGCGATCGATCCCGGCAGCATCGTGAACCCGGCCATCGTCGAGGCGCAGGTCGCCGGCGCCGCGGCGCTCGGCCTGTCGCAAGTGCTCATGGAAGAGAAGGTCTACGAGAACGGCATGCCGAAGGCGCGCAACTACGACATGTACCCGATCCTGCCGCCGTCGCGCATGGCGCGGGTGCACGTGCGCGTGGTCGAGAGCGGCGCCAAGATGGGCGGCATCGGCGAGCCGCCGCTGCCCGCCGTGCCGCCGGCGGTGGCCAACGCTGTGGCCCACCTCACCGGCCAGCGCATCCGCAGCATGCCGTTGTCGCACTACGACTTCGATGCCTGAAGCAAGAGCACCCTATCGGGACACAAGACAGCGAATGAGAAGCCGGTTCGGAAGGGCCCTGACCATCGTGCTCGGGGTCGTCGTCGTCATTGCCCTGGCGATCGCCTGGTATGCCACCCGAACGCCGTCCTCGCCTTTCGACAGCGCTACTGCCGCTGCCGGAGCGGCACCGTCGGCCGAGCTGATCCAGCGCGGCGAGTATGTCGCCCGCCTCAGCGACTGCGTGGCCTGCCACAGCACCGCCGAAGGCAAGCCCTTCGCCGGCGGCCTCGCGATGGCGTCGCCGATGGGCCTGATCTTCACGACCAACATCACGCCCGACCCGAAGACCGGCATCGGCGCCTACAGCCTTGCCGACTTCGATCGGGCGGTGCGGCAGGGTGTCGCGCGCGACGGGCATCGCCTCTATCCGGCCATGCCCTATCCCTCCTACGTGAAGCTGAGCGACGAGGACGTGCGCGCGCTCTATGCCTTCTTCATGCACGGCGTCGACCCGGTCGAGCAGCCGGACAAGCCCACCGGCATCCCCTGGCCGCTCGACATGCGCTGGCCGCTGGCGCTGTGGAACGCGGTCTTCACCGAGCCCGGCCCGTACAGGGAGAAGACGCCGCTGCAATCCGACGCGGACGCGAAGCTCTGGAACCGCGGCGCCTACCTCGTGCAGGGCGCTGGCCATTGCGGCAGCTGCCACACGCCGCGCGGCGTCGCATTCGACGAACGCGCACTCGACGAAGGTAGCCCGCTCTATCTCTCCGGCGCGCTGCTCGACGGCTGGTATGCGCCCAGCCTGCGCGGCGACGGCAACACCGGCCTGGGCCGCTGGAACGAGGCGGAGATCCTGCAGTTCCTGAAGACCGGGCGCAATGCCCATGCGGTGGTCTTCGGCTCGATGGCCGATGCCTTCAACAACTCGACCCAGTACATGACGGACGACGACCTGAAGGCCATCGCCCACTACCTGAAGTCGCTGCCGGGCGATCCGCGCCGCGACGGCGAGCCCTGGCACTACGACGAGAGCGCCAACGAAGCGCTGGCGCTGCCGAAGCGCCTGGACGTGCCCGGTGCGCAGACCTTCGCCGCCAGGTGCAGCGCCTGCCACGGCATGGACGGACGCGGCCAGGCGCCGTGGATTCCGCCTCTGGCCGGCTCGGCTTCGTCCATGACGCAGCACGGCGCGTCGTCCATCAACGTGACCTTGAACGGTTCGGCGCGCATCGTCGCCGACGGCGTGCCGGACGCCTACCGCATGCCGTCCTTCCGCAACCAGTTGAGCGACCGCGAGATCGCCGAGGTGCTCTCCTTCATCCGTGAATCCTGGGGCAATCGCGGCGGTGCGGTGAAGGACGAGGAAGTGAAGGAACTGCGGAAGAAGACCAATCCGGCCAGCAGCGACGTGATCGTCCTGCAGATGCGCTGAAACCCGCGAGAACCGGGAGATCCGGCCATGCCTCTACCCGCCGCTCCTGTCGTTGCGCGCCAGCTCGCCGGCGGCTGCCTGTGCGGCCAGGTGCAGTACCGGGTCGGCGATGAATTCCGCTATGCGGTCAACTGCCATTGCAGCCGCTGCCGTCGCGCCACCGGGGCCGCCTTCAAGCCGCTGGCCGGCATCGAGCGCGGCAAGCTCGTGATCGTCCGGGGCGCCGACCAGCTGCTGCGCGTCGGCGACGGCCCGGACCACGACATCCGCTGCAACCGATGCGGCTCGCTCCTCTACTCGGTGGTGCGCAACGGCGAATGGGTGCACGTGCTGATGGGCACGCTCGCCGACGACCCCGGCATCCGGCCGACCGCGCACATCTTCGTGGGGTCCAAGGCGCCCTGGTACACGATCACCGACGACCTCCCGCAGCACCCGGAGTTCGGCTGAAGCGGCGCCTCAGATCGGCGGGTGCGCCTGCACCGACTCGTAGGCCGCATAGCCCTTGCCGACGCCGTATTCGATGATCCCGTAGCCGACCTCGTCGCCGTCGCGGACCTCGATCACCTGGTCGGCCAGGGTGCGCACGCGCTGGCGGATGGCCGGATCGGCCAGGTCCCAGGTCTCGTGCTCGAAGTAGAGCTTGCCTCGGTCGTCGCCGTGGAACCAGCCGTCGAGGCCGCCGTAGAGGCCGCCCTTGAGGAAGTACTTTGTCGGCAGCACCCGCACCGACACCGGGCGCTCCTTGCCGTCGGCGAAGCGCAGCTGGAAGTCCATCGAGGCCATCGACTGGCCGTGCGGGTCGTCGAGCCAGCGGGCCTCGTGCCGCACGTCGACCAGCTGGTTGCGGCCCGAGACCTTGCTGCCGACCGTGAAGACCTCCTCGCCCGAGAGGTAGATCTTCTCGCCCGGCGCCCGCTCCTTGAAGAAGATGTGCAGCCCGCGGTTGGCGAACTGCGCGGTGGTCCAGCAATAGAAGAAGGGCGGGTAGAAGGTCAGCGGCGGATGGGTCTCGTCGGTGCGCATCTCGGCCCGCACGCCCCAGGAATGGTCGCGTTGGCCCATCCATTGCGCGCTGTCGATCTCGATGCGCTTGCCGTCGTATTCGAGCCAGCCGCTGTAGCGCCCGAGCTGCTGCCCGCGCGCCATGTTCTCGGTGATGCGGCCGTCGCGGCGGCGCAGGTGCGACTTCTCTTCATGGGCGTTCATGCTGGCGATGAACTCGATGTCGAAGCGGATGCCCGAGTCGTTGTCGCCGAGGCGCAGGCGGTGCCGGCGCAGGCCCTCGATCACCTGGATCGACAGCGGGCCGACGGTGGTCACGAGCGGGTCGGGACGCAGCCGCCGCGATGCGCGGAAGTTCCATTGCCGGCCCGGCACCGCGACGCCGGCGAAGGCGTCCATGACGTTGCGGTTGGGGTGGTAGCCCAGGCCGATGTCGAAGATCACGTCGCCGCCGGGCACCGGATGGCCGGTGTACCAGAGCCGTTCCATCCAGGCCGGGTCGCTGTTGTCGATCTGGTCGAAGGTGGTCGGCAGCTGATGGCCGATCAGGTCGTCTTGGGGAGTCAACATAGGGTTCGCGAGGGCCCGAAACGGGGCTGGACAGGGTGTCCAATTCTAATACGCAAGTGTATAGTCTGCTATCGCACGGTAGCCGGGTTTGCCCCTATGCCGGGCGCCGATCGGGCCCGACGAGGCCCGGAACCAGGAGACGACACTTTCATGACTTCGACCGATTCCATCCGCGTCGAATGGCAGGATGGCCTGGCCATCCTGTCCTTCGCCCAGCCCGCCCGCGGCAACCCGATCGACGGCGCCTTCGGCCGCGACTTCAAGCAGGTGGCCGCGGCGCTGCTCGACAACCGTGAATTGCGCGCGGTGCTGCTGCGGGCCGACGGCGCCAACTTCAGCTTCGGCGGCGACCTGAAGACCTTCTACCCGGCGCGCGACAAGCTGGCGCCGCTGGTGCACGAGTGGACTGCGGAATTGCACATGGGCCTGCAGCGCTTCTGGCGCCTGCCGGTGCCGGTGGTGACGGCCGTGCAGGGCTTCGCGATGGGCGGCGGCGTGGCCGTGCTGGCTGGCTGCGACGTGGTGCTGGCGGGCGCGTCGGCGCGCCTCGGTTCAGCCTTCGCGCAGATCGGCTTCAGCTGCGATTCCGGCTCGACCATCACCCTGACCTCGCGCATGGGCGTGGCGCGTGCCCGCCGCTTCGTGCTGCTGGCCGAGATGCTCGGCAGCCAGGAGGCGCTCCAGGCCGGCCTGGTCGACCAGGTGGTGCCCGACGAACAGCTGCAGGACACCGCGCTGACCCTGGCGCGCAAGCTGGCCGCCGGCCCGACCGTCGCCTATGCCGAGACCAAGCGCCTGTTCCTCAAGGCCAGCGCGATGCAGCTGGAAGCCCAGCTCGAAGACGAGGCGCTCACGCTGGCGCGCGTCGCGCGAACGCACGACGCGCAGGAAGGCATCGCTGCCCAGGTCGAGAAGCGCAAGCCCGCGTTCCAGGGCCGCTGACGCGATGGGCGCGCCATCGACGCTCGAACCGTGGGACTCGCGTGACCTCGAAGGCTTGCTGCGCCTGCAGCCGGCCGGTCCCGCAGCCTTTCGAAATCGCTTCGCCAGCCCCAACGGCCGCGGCACCGTCTTCGGCGGCCAGTTGCTGGCCCATGCGCTGATGGCCGCCTCGATGACGGTGCCGGACGACCGCGCCGCGACCGCGCTGCAGTTCATGTTCCTGCAGAGCGCCGACCCGGCCCGGCCGATCGAGTCGCAGGTCTCGGTGCTGCAGGACGGCAAGCGCTTCGCCTCGCGTCACGTGCGCGGCACGCAGCCGGCCACCGCCGACCAGCCGGCGCGGGTGGTGTTCGACGCGCAGGCCACCTTCGCCACGCCGCTGCCGGGCCCCGCCCACCAGCTGCCCGACGCGCTGCGCGACACCCATCCGGACGCGCTGCCGCCGATCGAGGCCTTGCCGCCCGAGACGCTGGCGACCGTCTGGCGCACCCTCGGCTACGGCTTCGATTCGGTGGCGCTCGACCTGCGCATGGCCGACGTCGATCGCGGGCTGGGCCTGGGCGATGCGCCGGCACGCCTGGGCTTCTGGATCCGCACGCGCGAGACGCTTGCCGACGACCCGCGGCTGCAGGCGGCGGCCTTCGCCTACCTCTCGGACTGGTGGATCAACTTCGCCAGCGTCGGCATCCACGTGCCCGACCTCGACCGCGAAGGCGGCCGGCTGCACGTGGCCAGCCTGAACCACGCGATCTGGTTCCATCGGCCGCTGCGGGCCGACCGCTGGCTGCACTTCGAGGTGCAGAGCCCGGCCGCCGGCGACGGCCGCGGCCTCTCGGTCGCCACGGTGCACGACCTCGACGGCAGGCTGGTCGCCAGCGCCACCCAGGAAAACCTCATGACCCCGGGAAACCTATGACCTCCAATGGATTCGACTACATCGTGATCGGCGCCGGCGCGGCGGGCTGCGTGATCGCCAACCGGCTCTCGGCCGACCCGGCGGTGCGCGTCGCGCTGGTGGAGGCGGGCCCTTCGGACCGCGAGTTCCCGGTCAACGTCAAGACCCGGCTGCCGATCGGCAACATCCTCTTGCTGCCGCATGCGCGCTACAACTGGCGCCACGAATTCACCGGCGGCGCCGGCGTCAACGGCCGCACCATCGGCTGCCCGCGCGGCAAGCTCTTCGGCGGCTGCACCTCGGTCAACGGCTCGGTCTACATCCGCGGCCACCGCAATGACTACGACGAATGGGCCGCGCTCGGCAACGAGGGCTGGGACTACGACAGCGTGCTGGAGGTCTTCAAGCGGCACGAGAACCGCCGCCTCGGCGCCAGCGCCTGGCACGGCACCGGCGGCGAGCTGGACGTGCAGCTGCCGGCGTCGCTCAACCCGCTGTCGCGCGCCTTCGTCGACGCCGCGGTCGAGTGCGGCCACCCGCGCAGCGACGACTTCAACGGCGCCGAGCAGGACGGCTACGGCCCCTACGAGCTGAACCAGCGCGACGGCATGCGGCTGTCGAGCTCGCGCGCCTTCCTGCATCCGGCGCTGGCGCGGCCCAACCTGGAAGTCTTCGCCGACACGCTGGTCGAGCGCATCGACCTGCGCGGCGGCCGCGCTCGCGGCATCACGGTCGTGCACGGCGGCCAGCGGCGCCAGCTGACGGCCGCCAGCGAGGTTGTCGTCTCGGGCGGCGCGGTCAATTCGCCGCAGCTCCTGATGCTGTCGGGCATCGGGCCGGAGGCCGAGCTGCGCCGCCACGGCATCGAGGTCGCGGCCGCGCTGCCCGGCGTCGGACGCAACCTGCAGGACCATCCGACGGTGTTCGTCTCCTCGCGCAACCCCGGCGGCGAGTCCTATGCGATGTCGATGCGCTCGCTGCCGCGCATCGCGGCCAGCCCGCTGCGCTACCTCTTCGGCCGCCAGGGCATGCTGGCATCCAACGCGGCCGAGGCCGGCGGCTTCATGCGCAGCCTGCCGGGGCTCGACCGGCCCGACGTGCAGATGACCTTCCTGGTCGGCCTCAAGGGCACCGCCCGCACCATCCCGCGCGAGCACGGCTACCTGGTGCTGGTGCAGCTGCTGCGGCCGGCCACGCGCGGACACATCCTGCTGGCGTCGAAGGATCCGGCCGCCCGCCCGGTGATGCATCCGTCCTTCATGGACGACCCGGCCGACGTCGCCACCCTGGTGCGCGGCCTGCGCGAGGCGCGCCGCATCTTCGCGTCGCCGGCGATGGCGCGTTTCTCCGGCGGCGAGATCGAGCCGGGGCAGCAGCAGCAGAGCGATGCCCAGCTGGAGGCGGCCGTGCGCTCGCAGGTCACCACCGCCTACCACCCGGTCGGCACCTGCAAGATGGGCCCTTCCGGCGATCCGCTGGCGGTGGTCGACGCCCAGCTGCGGGTCTACGGCATCGAGGGCCTGCGGGTGGCCGACGCGTCGATCATGCCGAACATCATCGGCGGCAACACCGCGGCGCCGTCGACCATGATCGGCGAGCGCGCGGCGGATTTCATCCTCGGTCGCCAGCCGCGCGCGGCGGCCGCGCCGCGGAGCGCGCGGGTGGAGACGGTGCCGGCCTGACAGGCCCGCGAAGGCGCCTTGCCGCGCCTTCGGGCCGATCCTGTTGACGCAGGTCGTACGTATGTGTAAGGTCTCCGACGCATACCAAACCTGAAAAAGACCGGCGGCCGGTCCGCCACAGCACGGAGACATCGACCCATGGACTATCAATTCCCGCCCGAGATCGTGGCCAAGCTGGCCGAACTCGACGCCTTCATCGAGCGCGAGATCAAGCCGCTCGAACGCGAAAACATGCAGTTCTTCGACCACCGGCGCGAGCACGCCCGCACCGACTGGGACAACGACGGCTTCCCGCGCAAGGAATGGCACGACCTGATCGCCGAGATGGAGCGCCGCGCCGACGCCGCCGGCCACCTGCGCTACGGCCTGCCCAAGGCCTGCGGCGGCTCGGCCGCGCCGAACCTGGCGATCGCCGCGATCCGCGAGCACCTGGCGGGCAAGGGCCTGGGCTTGCACAACGACCTGCAGGACGAGTCGTCGATCGTCGGCAACTTCCCGATCGTGCCGGTGCTCAACGCCTACGGCACGCCGGAGCAGAAGCGCTACATCGAGGGCATCATCAAGCGCGACCGCCACCTGTCCTTCGGTCTGACCGAACCCAACCACGGCAGCGACGCCACCTGGCTCGAGACGGTCGGCGTGCGCGACGGCGACGGCTGGGTCATCAACGGCATGAAGCGCTTCAACAGCCAGGTGCAGCGCGCTCACGGCAACCTGGTGTTCGCCCGCACCTCGGGCAAGCCGGGCGATGCGCTCGGCATCACCGCCTTCATCGTGCCGACCGACACGCCCGGCCACCGCATCGCGTTCAACCACTGGACCTTCAACATGCCGAGCGACCACGCGGAGGTCGAGCTGAAGGACGTGCGGGTGCCCGAGAGCGCCATCCTCGGCGAGGAAGGCAAGGGCCTGGTGCTGGCCCAGCGCTTCATCCACGAGAACCGGATCCGCCAGGCGGCGGCCAGCGCCGGCGCCGCCCGCTACTGCATCGCCGAGTCGGCCAAGTACGCGGTCAACCGCATCGCCTTCGGCGAGCCGCTGTCGAAGAAGCAGGGCATCCAGTTCCCGCTGGTCGAGCTGTACGCCGAATGCGAGATGGTGCGCAACTTCATCTTCCAGGTGGCCAGCCGCATGGACCAGCAGGACCCGCTGGAAATCAGCGACCTGGTGTCGATCTGCAACTTCCGCGCGAACCGCCTGTGCTGCGAGGCCGCCGACCGCGCGATCCAGATCCACGGCGGCATCGGCTACACCCGCGCCTTGCCCTTCGAGCACATCTACCGCCACCACCGCCGCTACCGCATCACCGAAGGCGCGGAAGAGATCCAGATGCGCCGTGTCGCGCAGTACCTCTTCGGCTTCGCAGGCAAGCGCGCGACGGCATGAGCCTGGAGACGACGACGGCCGAGCGCGGGATCGACTTCGATCCGCAGCGCCTGGACGGCTACCTCAAGCGCATCCTGCCGGACCTGCAGGGCGATCTGGTGGTCGACCGCACCATCGGCGGCATGTCGAACCCGACCTATTTCCTGCGTCGGGGCGACTGGCGCGCCGTGTTGAGGAAGCAGCCGAATTCGGTGCTGATGGCGTCGGCGCACGCGATCGACCGCGAGTTCCGGGTGCTCAACGCCTTGCGCGGCAGCACGGTCCCGGTGCCCGAACCCTTGCACTACTGCAACGATCGCGAGGTAATCGGCACGCCCTTCTACCTGATGGAGCGCATCGACGGCCGCGTCTTCGAAGGCTTCGAGATGCTGGGCGTCGCGTCGGAAGACCGCCGCGCGATGTACGACTCGATGGGCGCCACCATGGCGGCGCTGCACAGCCTGGACTTTCGCGCGCTGGGCCTGGGCGACTACGGCCGGCCGGGCAACTACTTCGCCCGGCAATTGAGCCGCTGGTCGCAGCAATGGACCCAGTTCCGCCGCGGCGACGACGACAACCCCGACCTCGACCGCATCGTCGCCTGGCTCGCCGAGCGGGTGCCCGACAGCGACACGCTGGCGCTGTGCCACGGCGACTTCCGCATCACCAACATGATGTTCCACCCGACCGAACCGCGGGTGGTCGGCGTGATCGACTGGGAACTCTCGACGCTCGGCCATCCGCTGGTGGACGTCGCCTTCAACAGCCAGGCCTGGCGCATGGCCACCGACGAGAACGGCGGCCTGCTGGGCCTGCCGTTGGCCGAGATGGGCATCCCGACCGAGGAGGCCTACCTGGAGCGCTACTACCGCCTGGCCGGTTCCAGCGAGCGCATGACCACCTTCCACCAGGTGTTCGCGATGTTCCGCGGCGCGGTCGGCAGCGCCGGCGTGGCGATGCGCGGCGAGGCCGGCAACGGCTTCCTGCCGGACGCGGCCCGGGTCGGGCGCAAGCTGGCGCGGGCCTATGCCAAGCGCGGCGCGGCGCTCATCGACGGACACTGAACGCAAGCCCCATGATCTCGGTCGACGAAGCCATCCTGCAACGCCGCTCGGTGCGCGGCTTCCTGCCGCGCGAGGTGCCGCATCCGGTCCTCGACGAGGTGTTCGCGATCGCGCAGCGCTCGCCATCGAACTGCAACGTGCAGCCCTGGGTGCCGCACGTGGTCTCGGGCGAGGCGCTGAAGAAGCTGGCCGCGGCGCTGGTCGCCGCCGGCGAGCGCGGCGAGCCGATCGCGCCCGACTGGCCGGCCGAGAGCAAGTTCGACGGCGTCTACCGCGCGCGCCAGGTCGATGCCGCGGTGCAGCTCTACGGCGCGATGGGCGTCGAGCGTTCCGACCTGGTCGGCCGACGCGCCGCCTACGTGCGCAACCTCGGCTTCTTCGGCGCGCCGCATGCGGTCTTCATCTTCATGCCGCATCCCTTCGACACCCGCGAAGCCACCGACATCGGCATGTACGCGCAGACGCTGATGCTGGCCATGACCGCGCGCGGCATCGCCACCTGTGCCCAGGGCGCGCTCGGCCTCTATCCCGGCATCGTGCGCGAGATGCTCGGACTGCCGCAGGGGCAGCGCCTGCTCTTCGGCGTCTCCTTCGGCTACGAGGATCCGGCCGACAAGGCCAACGCCGCGCGGGTCGGCCGCGCGCCGACCACGGAGACGGTCCGCTTCCACCGCTGACCCCGTACTTACCATAGGTAGTACACATGCATACGATTCAGTATGCTCAAGGTTTGCCCCTGGAGACACCCTTCCTGTCATGAACCTGCAACACGTGATCGAACGGCGATTCGAGCCGGCGCTCCAGAGCTACGACTGGCGCGACAGCGCGCTCTACGCGCTCGGGCTGGGCATCGGGTCCGACCCGCTGGACGAGGACGAGTTGCTCTACGTCTACGAAGGCCGTCCGCAGGCGGCAGTGCCCAGCCAGTGCGTGACGCTCGGCTGGCCGGCGTTCTGGCACGACGACCCGGCCACCGGCATCGACTGGATGAAGATCCTGCACGGCGAGGAATCCTTCGAGCTGCACCGGCCGCTGCCGCTGGCCGCCACCATCCGCGCCACGCACCGCATCGCCTCGGTGCTCGACAAGGGCCCGGGCCGCGGCGCCCTGATCCACTTCGACACCGAGGTCACCGACGCCGCCAGCGGCGCGCCGCTCGCGACCCTGCACGCGACCCAGTTCCTGCGCGGCGACGGCGGCTGCGGCAGCCACGGCACGGCGCCGGCGCCCACGCCGCCGATCGCCGAGGTCGCGAAGCCGAGCGCCAGCATCGAGTACCGCACCGCGACCCAGGCGGCGTTGCTCTATCGCCTGGTGAGCCGCGACTACATGCCGATCCATGCCGATCCGCAGGTCGCGCGCGGCGGCGGCTTCGAGCGGCCGATCTCGCACGGCCTCAACACCATGGGCCTGGCCTGCCGGGCCCTGCTCAAGCATTTCAGCCCGGGCCACCCGGAGCGGATGCGCGCGATGTCCGTGCGCTTCGCGCAGCCGGCCTATCCCGGCGACACGATCCGCGTCGAGATGTTCGACCAGGGCGAGGAAGTGCGCTTCCGCGCGCTCGCGGTCGAGCGCGGCGTGGTGGTGCTGGACCGCGGGACGTGTCGCCTCGGCGCGCCCCTGAACGATCGCTGACCACGGAGCCCTGCATGGACTTCTCCCAGATCTTCAACATCGCCCAGCTGGCCAATGCGCTGGCGCTGGCATCGCTGCTGACCATCCTGGCCAGCGGCCTGGCCCTCATCTTCGGGCTGCGCGACGTCATGAACTTCGGGCACGGCGCGCTCTTCATGCTCGGCGCCTACCTCGGCTACACGTTCTCGGGGCTGCTCAACTTCTGGGCCGCGCTGGTGGTGGTGCCGCTGCTCCTGGCGGTGCTCGGCGTGGCCTTCGAATACGCGGTCATCCGGCCGCTGCAGAAGCGCTCGCACATGGACGTGGCGCTGGTCACCTTCGGGCTGGCACTGGTGCTCAGCCAGATCGTGATCCGGGTCTGGGGCAGCGCGCCGCTGTCGGTCGAGGCGCCGGAAGCGCTCGCCGGCTCGGTCGACCTGTTCGGCCAACGCTATCCGAGCTACCGGGTCTTCCTGATCGCGGTCGGCTTCACCACCTGCGTGGCGCTGGCGGCCTGGCTCAAGTGGACCCGCTCGGGCATGTACGTGCGGGCGGTGAGCCAGCAGCCGATGGTGGCCCGCATGATGGGCGTCAACACCGACCGCCTGAGCCTGATGGTGGTCTGCGTCGGCACCGGCTTCGCAGGCTTCGCGGGCGTGCTGGCGGGGCCGTACCTCTCGGTCGATCCGGGCATGGGCGCCGGCATCCTGATCAGCTGCCTGATCGTGGTCGTCATCGGCGGCCTCGGCAGCATCGGCGGCGCGATCACCGCGGCCGTGATCTACGGGCTGATCCAGGTGATCGGCTCGCTCATCTCGCCGACCTTGGCGGTGATGGCGCCCTACCTGCTGCTCTTCTTCGTGCTCCTGTTCCGACCGCAAGGCCTCGGCCGCGGCAGGGTGGCCTGATGGCCGCGGTGCATGGCGCGATGCCGGTGGCCCCGGCGAACGCGGCGAATCTCGATGCGCGGGCGAAGCCGGCCCGCCTGCTGCTGCCGGCGCTGGTGGTCGTGATGCTGGTGGTGCTCGGCCTGTTCCTGCCCACGGTGGTCACCAGCACCTTCTACATCGGCTTGCTGGTGAACGCGATCGTGCTCGGCATCGCCGCGGTGTCGATCGGCCTCCTGGCCCACCAGTGCGGCCTGATGATGTTCGGTGCGGCGGCCTTCACAGGCGGCTCGACCTATCTCTTCGCCATCGGGGTCAACAGCTTCGGCATGAGCGCGATGGGCGCCGCGGGCTTCGCCCTGCTGGCGTCGACCGTGCTCTCGGCGCTGATCGGCGCGCTGGTGGTGCGGGCGCGGCCGCTGCCCTTCGCGATGCTCACGCTGGCGCTGGCGCAGATGCTGCGCTCGATGGTCATGATCACCGACTTCCGGCCGGTCACGGGTGGCGACGACGGCCTGGCGCTCAACTTCACCGGCGGCTTCTTCGGCCTCACGCAGTCGCAGATGTCCAGGCCCGAGGGCTTCTGGCCGGTGGCCTGGCTGGCGCTGTGCGGCGTCATGCTGCTGGCCTGGGCGCTGGGCCATTCGCGCACCGGCCGCGTGCTGCGCTCGATCCAGGCCAACGAGGAACGCATGCGCTTCTCCGGCTTCAACACCTACGGCCCGCGGGTGCTGGCCTTCACCGTGGCCGGCTTCATCGCCGCGGTGTCGGGGCTCCTGACCGCGCTGCACACCGCCTTCGCCTCGCCCGAACTGCTCGACTTCGCGACCGGCGGCAATGCGCTGGTCTCGACCCTGGTCGGCGGTGTTGGCACCGTCGGCGGCCCGGTGCTGGGCGCGCTGCTCTTCACCATCGGCCAGGACCAGTTCGGCGCCACCGGCCATCTCGAACTGCTGACCGGCATCGGCGTGGTGCTGGTGATCGTCGCCTTCCCCCAGGGCGCGATGGGCTTCATCCGCGGCGGCTTCGGCCGGCTGCTGCGCCGCAACCCGGCACCTGCCAAGGACGACCATGCTGCGCGTTGAAGACCTGAGCGTGGCCTACGGCAGCGTCAAGGCGCTGGAGGGCGTGACCCTCGAGGTCGCCGAGCGCGGCGTGCTGCACGGCGTCATCGGCCCCAACGGCGCCGGCAAGTCGACCCTGATGGACGCGATCACCGGCCGGCGCCGGCCGACCCGCGGCAAGGTGCTGGTCGACGGCCAGGACATCACCCGCCATTCGGTGGCGCAGCGGCGCCGCCTGGGTATGTCGCGCTCCTTCCAGCGCACCAGCATCTTCCCGGGCATCCGGGTCGGCGAGCAGCTGGAGCTGGTCGCTTCCCAGCTGAACGAGAAGGACCTGAACGGCATCGTCGACACGCTGGCGCTCGGCGCGGTCTACGACGAGATCGCCGACAGCATCGCCTACGGCGACCAGCGCCGCGTCGACATCGCATTGGCGCTGATCGGCCAGCCCAGCCTGATGCTGCTGGACGAACCGGCGGCGGGCCTGTCGACCAGCGAGACGGTCACGCTGTTCGAGCACCTCGCCTCGGTCGTGCGCCAGCGCAACGTGACCGCGATGGTGGTCGAGCACGACGTCGATGCGGTCTTCCGCTTCTGCGACACCATCACCGCCCTCGACCTCGGCCGCCTGCTGGCCAACGGCACGCCGGCCGAGGTGCGCAGCGATCCGCGCGTCATCGCGGCCTACCTGGGGACGGCGGCATGAGCTTCATCTCGGTCAAGGGCCTGCGTGCAGGCTACGGCAAGTCGGTGGTGCTGCGCGACGTCGACCTGGAGGTGGAAGAGGGCGAGGCGGTGGCGGTGGTCGGCAAGAACGGCGCCGGCAAGTCGACGCTCCTGATGTCCTTCTTCGGCGGCACCACCATCAGCGGCGGCTCGATCGAGGTCGGCGGCGTGGCACTGCAGAAGCTGCCGGCCTTTCGCGCCGCCACGCAGGGCGTGACCATCTCGCCGCAGGGCCGGATGATCCTGCCGCACCTCACGGTCGGCGAGAACCTGCTGCTCGGCGGCGCCAGCCGGCGCAAGGGCCACTGGACGCCCGAGACCGTCTACCAGCTGTTCCCGGTGTTGCACGAGCGCCGCGACAAGATGGGCCAGCAGCTGAGCGGCGGCCAGCAGCAGATGCTGGCGGTCGGCCGCGCGCTGCTCGGCAATCCGCGGGTGCTGCTGCTGGACGAACCGTCCGAAGGCCTGTCGCCGGTGCTGGTGGACGACCTGGCCCGCGTCTTCAACGAGATCCGCGCGGCCGGAACCGGCGTGCTGATGGTCGAGCAGCACCTGAACCTGGTGCGGCGCGTCAGCCAGCGTTTCGTGGTCATGGCCAAGGGCGAGATCATCGACAGCGGCCGCACCGCGGACATCGACTCCGAGCAGCATCGCGCCGCGCTGGCCTTCTAGATTTCCAACAACAAAGAGACAAGAGACACATGATCAAGAAGTTGCTGGCCGCGCTGGCCACGGCAGCGATGCTGCAGGGTGCGCAAGCCGCGGAGACCATCAAGCTCGGCGTGGTGAACATCGACAGCGGCCCCTATGCGGTGAGCGGCGCCTTCGTCAACGACGGCGCCGCCTTCGCGGTCGAGCAGCTCAACGCCCAGGGCGGCGCGCTCGGGCGCAAGTACGAACTGGTGACGCAGAACCACGCCGGCTCGCCGGCCTCCGCCATCGCCGCGGCCAGCCGCCTGGTCGAGCAGCAGAAGGTCAGCTTCTTCACCGGCCTGAATCCGTCGGGCACCTCGCTGGCGATCGCCTCGAAGATGTCCGAGATGAACGCGCTCTTCATCGATGCGACGGCGGCCTCCGACGATCTCACCGGCAAGAATTGCGGCCCCAACTATTTCCGCATCGGCATCACCGACGGCATGATGGTCAACAGCTTTCGCGAGATGGCCGAGCAGAGCGGCATCAAGAGCTGGGACCTGATGATGGCCGACATCGCGGTCGGCCACGACACCGCCAAGCGCTTCACCGCGGCGATGGAGCAGAGCGGCGGCAAGATCGGCAAGACCCTGTTCGCGCCGATCACCGCCTCCGACCTGGGCAGCTACATCGCGCAGCTGCTGGAGAAGCCGGCCGACGGCCTGCTGATGTACTACCCGTCCTCGGGGGGCATCGCGCTGATCAAGCAGCAGCAGCCCTTCCACCTGTTCGAGAAATACAAGACGGTGCTGTCGGCCTCGATGGTCAACGAGATCCTGATCGGCGCGCACGGCGACGCCAGCGTCGGCCTGTGGTCGGCCCAGAGCTACTTCTGGGGCATGCCCGGCGAGCGCAACGCCGCCTTCGTCAAGGCCTTCGAGGAGCGCTACAAGCGCAAGCCCACCTACATCGACACCGACGCCTACCTGTCCTTCCAGCTGGTGCATCAGGCCATCCTGAAGGCCAATTCGACCGAGGTCCCGGCGGTGCGCGCTGCGCTGGCCGGACTGAAGACAGACACGGTCGTCGGCGAGGTCGAGATGCGCGCTGCCGATCACCAGCTGCTGCGGCCGCTGGTGGTGGTGCAGGCCCAGCAGGCCGGCCCGGGCAAGGGCGAGATCGTGATGAAGTCGATCGAGCCGACCGTCAAGGTGGCACCGGCCCTGAGCCCGGAATGCAAGATGTGAGTCGTTGAGAAGGAGGCCCGCGCCATGCGAGTGGACGAGTTGCTGCGGCAGGATTTCGGCACCCTGTCGGAGCTCATCCGAGCCCACGCCGAAGCCGATCCGGGCCATCCGGCCCTGATCCTCGACGAGCGCACCCTCGACTACCGCGCGCTCGACGGCCTGATGGACCGGGTCGCCGCGGCGCTGCAGCGTGACGGCGTGAAGCCGGGCGAGGTCATCGCCACCAGCGCCGGCACCTCGCTCGAATACGCGGCGGTCTTCCTCGGCGCCTTGCGCGCCGGCCTGGCGGTCGCGCCGCTGGCGCCCGATTCGAGCGCCACCGGCCTGGCCGCGATGGTGGCCGACGCGGGCGCGAAGATCTTCTTTCTCGACCGCGGCGTGGGCGAATCGCTCGGCGAGGTCGCGAAGACGATTGCCGTGCCGCGCATCGCGCTCGACGACACCGCCGATGCCGGCGCGCCGCTCTCCGCTTGGCTGGCGCCGCAGGGCGCGCGGCCCGAGCCGGTCGCGGTGCAGCCCGACTGGCCCTTCAACATCATCTATTCGTCGGGCACCACCGGCACGCCCAAGGGCATCGTCATGCCGCATGCGTACCGCTGGGCGCACGTGACCCTGTTCGCGAACCTCGGCTACGGCCCGGACGCGGTGACGCTGGTGTCGATACCGCTCTACTCGAACATGACCTTGTCGAGCTTCCTGCCGGCGCTGTCGCTCGGCTCGACCGTGGTGCTGATGCGCAAGTTCGACGCCGGCCGCTACCTGGAACTGTCGCACCGGCATCGGGTGACGCACAGCATGATGGTGCCGGTGCAGGTGCAGCGCATCATGGCGCGGCCCGACTTCGACGACTACGACCTGTCGTCGTTCCGCATGAAGTCCTGCGGCAGCGCGCCCTTCCCGGCGGCGCTCAAGGCCGACGTGCTGGCCCGCTGGCCGGGCGGCCTGGTCGAGTACTACGGCATGACCGAAGGCGGCGGCGTCTGCTCGCTGATCGCGAGCGAGCATCCGCACAAGCTGCACACGGTCGGCAAACCGGCGCCCAACCACGACATGCGGGTGATCGACGAGCAAGGCCGCGAACTGCCGCGCGGCGAGATCGGCGAGATCGTCGGCCGCTCCGCCACCATGATGGTCGGCTATCACAACCTGCCCGAGAAGACCGCCGAGGCCGAATGGTTCGACGCCGAGGGCCGCCGCTTCATCCGCAGCGGCGACACCGGCCGCTTCGACGAGGACGGCTTCCTGATCCTGCTCGACCGCAAGAAGGACATGATCATCTCGGGCGGCTTCAACGTCTATCCGAGCGACGTCGAGGCGATCCTGCGCGGGCATCCGGACGTGGCCGAGTGCGCGGTCTTCGGCGTGCCGTCGGAGCGCTGGGGCGAGACACCGGTGGCGGTGGTGGTGCCGCGCGTGGGGAGCGCAGCGGCCAGCGCCGACGCGGAAGCAATGCGGGCCTGGACCAACCAGCAGCTCGGCAAGGCGCAGCGGCTGTCGGCGCTGCGGCTGGTCGGGAGCCTGCCGCGCAGCGACATCGGCAAGGTGCTCAAGCGTCAGCTGCGCAGCGACTGGGTGGCGTCCGGGGCCGCTGCGGGCTAGCCGCGAAGCCGTTCCCGGCGGCTCAGCACTCGCCCTTCTTCGCGTGGCCGGGCGGGCAGTGGTACCGCTCGTCCTCGTGGTGGTGATGGTGGTGGTCGTCGCCGTGGTAGCCGCGCGCATCCCATTCCTGCCGGCTCCAGTAGCGATGGCCGTCGTAGTAGCGCTCGCCGTACCAGCCCGGCGCGACCACGCGCACCGGCGGCGGGACATAGACCGGCGCGGGTTGCACGTAGACCGGCGGCGGCGCGACATAGACCGGCGCCGGCGTGCCCACGTTGATGTCGATGTTGACCGCTTGCGCGGCGCCCGCCAGTCCGGCGAGCGAGAGGGCGACCGGCACGAGATGCAGGAGCTTGTTCAAGAGAATTCCTTTCGATGGAGCGGCCGGCGTCAGTTGAACTGGACGACCTGGGCCTGGAGCACGCCGTTGACGACCTGGTCGCCCGAGATGGTGACCTTGGTGCCATTGCCGAGATTGGCGGCGGTGCCGTTGATGAACTGGACGCCGGGGCCGCTGGCGTCGATCGGCTGGCCGCGCACGCGGAAGCTGCTGGCCGACGAGAAGCCGCCGATGGTGCCTATGACCGAGAAGGACGACGGGCCGCCGGTGCCCGGCACCTTCATGATCTTCAGCTTCGACGCGACGATGACGCCGTTGACCAGGGTGCCGTCGACGACCACTCGCACACCGTTGCCGATGGAGCCCGCGGGACCACCGGTCAACTGGGCATTCGAGGCGTCGACCCGCGTGCCGAGGATGCGGAAGGAACCCAGGCCGGCATAGTCGGTAACGACTCCGGCCAGCGAGGCCGGCCCGTTGTTCGCGGCCGGCAATGCGTACCAGGGTTGCACCAGCGTCGCCGGCAGCGGGCCGATCGACGGCAGCGCCGCCGCGCGCACCCGCACGATGGTTCCGTTGGCCAGCGGCGCGAGCGGGACGGGTGCGGCACCGTAGCTCACCACCAGCGGGCCGAGCGCGAAGGTCGCCGTGCCCGTGTCGAGGTTCTGCACGATGCCGGTCAGGATCGGGGCCTGCACGGTGGAGATCTCCACGCGGGTCGCGGCCAGCTGGCCCGGAAGGCCGGGCAGCCCCCACACCTGGACGATGGCGCCCGCGCCGACACCGGACAACCCTGCCAGGTTGCCCCAGACCGTGGACGAATCGGTGCTCACCGTCGTGCCCAGCACCGAGAAGGTCCCCGCACTGGCATTGACCGCCTGCACGACCCCGCGCAGGTCGGCCGCCGAGGACACGGTCCGCGCGACGCCGGTCGCGAAATCCGCGCTCACCGTTCCCGCCACCCGCGCCGTCATGCCGATCTGGAGCGCCGGCGTGTCCTGCAGGTCGACCACCGCGTTGTCGACGTCGTAGCGAACGTCGTTCAGGATGATGCTGCCGAGTCCGTTCACGCCGCCGATGCCCACGGCGTCGGCGGTGCTGACGCCGGTGCCGCCCGAGCCCACGCCCGAATCGTCGCCGCCGGAACTGACCGAGGTGGCGCTGCCCGAGGCACCGTTCGCGCCCGCCGAGTTGCCCGTTCCGGTGGCCGCGCCATTGCCGCCCGCATTCGACGTCGTCGAGCCGTCGGCGCCGACGCCGGTCTGCGCGATCTGCGCGGCCTGGCTCCCGCCCGCTTCGGTCGCGCCGGGCACGAAGGCTGCACCCCCGCCACCGCCACCGCCGCCGCACGAGAGCAGGCAGGCGACGACCAGCGCGACCAGGCCGATGCGGAACGAGCGCGACTTCATGGCAGCGCTTTCATTGCCGACGCGGCCGGTCGGCTGCCGCGGGCGCTTCGGCGGCATCGTCCGGTTCCAGGAAGGTGAAGATGCCGACGCGGATGCGTCCCGGGCCGTTGCCTTCGGCCGCGTCGACGGCCCGGCTCAGTTCGCGCGTGAGTTCGACCTGCCAGGCATCCCAGCGATCGCGCACCAGCTGGTGGATGCGCTCGCAGTCTTCCGCCGAGAGCCCCTTGGCGTAGATCGCGCGCTCCAGCATCGGCGGTCGTTCCGACAAGGTGTTCGACACGGCGGTGAGCAGGTGATCCCGCACGTTGTCGCTCAGGAACGCGAGCATCGTCTCGCGGTCCTGCTTCGGCACGAAGCCGCCGGCCTTGAGCTCGACCTCCGAATCGAGGTCGATCGCGATGTCCAGCCGAACCAGTTCCTGCAGGATCGTGCGATGGTGGACGTTGCCGCGACTGGCCTGCCGGGCGACCGCTTCGAACGAAGGCTCGTCGTCTTCGGCGTGGATGGGCAGCCGGCGCAGGGCGGGTTGCGCGTCGACAAGCTGGAGCCAGTGCGTGAGCGTCTTGGCGGCAGCGGACATCTCGGTGCGCGGCAGGGCGCCTTCCACCGGCGTGCGCAGGCGCGCGGTCACGGCCTTGCGGCTCAGGCCGGTGGTCACCGACAGCTGGCTGATGTTGGCCGTGACGCCCTTGGCCTGCCATGAACGCCGCGCTTCATCGAGCAGGAGGTCGCGCAGCAGGGCTTCCAGCGGCGCGTGCTTGACGCCCATCGCGAGCGCGAGTCTGACCAGCGGCCTGAGGATTCTTGCGCATGCGGCCAATGCCCAAGCAGGCTGGTTGTCCATCTGTCCGATCAATACATCAATCTTGCGGCGGCGGGACACGCGCGTGGCCGGCATCGCGACGTTTGCCGACCGGGAAACGGCATACGCCGGGGGCAAGGGCAGGGCGAGTTTATCGCTCCCGGCGGAGTGAAATCGAGCCGGCCGGGCGCTGTGCATGGGCGGTTGGCGGTAGGTCGTGATGCGTTGCTGACAGAGGTCGAGGCGATGTCCGACACCGCCGTTCGCCCGAATGTACGACAAAACGCCTAGAGATGTGACTTTTTCACATTTTATTCAGATTCGATTCAGGATGAAGACCTTCCATGCGGACAGCTCCCACTCGGAGACCAAGATGACGATTCGGCATGCACGTACCCGATGCAGCCTGGCGACGCCGCAGGCTGCGAGTGCCTTCGAGCTGATGCTCGCCACCTGGGAGCGGCAGGCGATGCACGACCTGATCGTGCGAAAGTTCGAGGCCTGCGCCCGCGATCGCGGTCCCGGGCCCAGCGACTCGGATCTGCGTTCCTTCGCGCGGTCGGCCGTGGCCGAGCAACGCCTCGCCCTCGCGCTCGGGCTGCCGGTCGGCAGCGCGCAGGAGGCCGCCGGATGAGCAAGCCCTGCCCGTCCTGTCAGCTGTCCAATCGCGACGTCGCGGTCTTCTGTCGTGGTTGCGCGACGCGCTTCCCCACGCACGCGACAGCGGCCCCGGCGCAACCCGCGCAAAAGGCGCCGCGGCGCACGCCTCACGCGCTGCGTGACTTGCAGTCCGGCCTCGGCGGCATGTGGCCCCGGCAGAAGCCCCAGGTCGATTGGCCGACCCTGCTGCTCTCCGCCGTCGTCGCCGTGTGCGCGTTCCTGCTCTGGTACATGGGGCGTGAGGCGTCGCTCCTGCGTTCCTTGCCGCCGCCCTCGGTGGCCGCCGCAGAGCCGAGCAGAGGGTTCACGATGCGTCGCGATCCGACGCGCATCCGCGAATCGACCGCCGTCGCCGAGGCGCGTGCCGGCGAGTGATCGGCAGCACGCGACACGCTCGGCGGACGCCCGGATCGCTCAATGCCCTGCCTGTCAAGGCAGCCCCCGCACCCGCTCGCGTTTCTCCTCTTCATCGAAGTGCGTCAACGTGGGCTTGATCAGATCGCTGCGCGCGACGTTGCCCACGAGCAGCGACGAGCCGGCCTCGCGCACGACCGGCAGGCGCTCCAGCCGGTGCCGCGCCATCCGCGTGGCGACGCGGCGGCAGCTCTCGCCCGGGCAGGCGGTCGGCGTCGACTGGCAGGCGTCGCCGACGGTCGCGTCCGGACCGGCTTCGTGCGCGGCGAGCATCGCGCGATCGAGTGATGCAAATGCACTCGCCGGGCCCGCGGCGTCCCGATCCGGCCGAACGGTCAGTACGGCGGA
>NZ_LMUW01000049.1:0-100094 GCF_009765735.1 Xenophilus sp. L33 | reverse complement strand
CGTTCTGCGGCTGGTACCAGGTCGAGCCGCACTGCTGGTAGATCAGGCCGCCGTAGTTGACCGGCACGCAGCCGGCCGGCACCGAGCGCACCATCGAGCCGACCACGGCCGAGGTGACGGCCACGGTGGCGGTCACCGCCGCCGCGGTGGCGACCGGGTGGTAGTCGTTGTCCCAGCCGCCGTGGTAGCCGTTGCGGCCGTTGTTGGCCACCACCACGTTGCGGTTGACGTTCACGTTGTTGACGCTGGTGTTGCGCACGTTGGTCGCCCGCGCGTCGCGGTTGACGTTGTTGATCTGCGGCCGGCCGCCGCCACCGCCGCCCGGACGAGCACCGCCGCCCGCATGGCCGCCGCCACCGCCCGGACGGCCGCCGCCCATGTGGCCACCACCACCGCCGCCGCCCGGTCGCGCCTCGGCGATCGGCGCCAGCGCGAACGCGGCCAGGAGCAGCACGGTCATCGGCTTCAGCAGGCGCTTGTCGAAGGTCTTTGTCATGGGGTGCTCCTTACTTGCCGTCGAGTGCGTGCAGTTCGACCCGGGTGGCGCCCTTGGGCGGCACGAAGGTGAAGACGGCGTTGTCGAAGCCCGGGCTCAGGTTCCAGTCGATGGTGGACACCGACTGCGGGCGCGCGTCGTCGGCGCGATTGATGATGACCAGCTTGCGCGGCAGCGGCTTGCCTTCGGCGGCGATCCAGATCTGCCAGTCGTAGTCGCCCTGGCGGAAGGCGAAGTGGTTGCACAGGTCCTTGCCGATGAAGTCCTGGCCGGCATTCATGGCCGAGTCGATCTTGTCCAGCGGCGCGGCCGGCGTGCCCCAGAGGAACAGGTCCGACAGCGGAAGCTCCACGCCGTAGCGCTCCTTCAGCCCGGTCACCAGGTCTTCGTTGCTGCCGGTGAAATCGATCGACGAATAGTCGTTCTGGCCCGGCAGGAAGATGGTGGCGCGCTTGCCGTCGAAGTAGATCTCGCGCTCGGTGCGCGCGCTGGTCATGCGGGCGCGAAGCCTGTCGGGACGCTGCACGTCGATGTCGGCATGGGCGCTGTGCTGCAGCTTCTGGCCGTCTTCCAGCACCACCTCGCCGGTGAGCTCGGTCGCCACGTGGTAGCGCTTGAGCGTCTGCAGGAAGGCGCCCATGTCCTTCAGCGCCTGGAGCGCACCGGGGTTGACCGCATCGGCGGCGGGCGCCGCCGGCGCGGTGGACGATGGCGCGGGTGCAACGGGTGCAGCGGCCGGCTGCGCATGCAGCAGGGTGGGCGCCGCCAGCGAGAGTGCCAGCAGGCTGCCGACGAACAGGCTTCGTTTCAAGTGTTTTCTCCTCGACTGCCTTGTGGCGCGACAGGCATTGCGGCGCCGGCCGTCGAAGGCCCGACAGCAGTTGGAGGCGGACTCTATCGGTCGAGGGATCGCCGGTCCAATGCGATGATCGGCCACACCTGATGCTCTTTGCGCATCACGCCTGCGCGATCATCTCCCGCACCCGCGCAGCCAGCGTCTCGACCGGGAACGGCTTGGTGATCACCGCCATGCCTGGCTCGAGCTGGCCGTTGCCGATGGCCGCGTTCTCGGCGTAGCCGGTGATGAAGAGCACCTTGAGGTCCGGCCGAGTCAGGCGCGCGGCGTCGGCCATCTGTCGGCCGTTCATGCCGCCGGGCAGGCCCACGTCGCTCACCAGCAGGTCGATCCGCACGTCCGACTGCAGGATCTTCAGGCCCGCCACGCTGTCGGCCGCCTCGATCGCGGTGTAGCCCAGCTCCTGCAGCACGTCGGTGACGAGCATGCGCACGGTCGGCTCGTCGTCCACCACCAGCACGGTCTCGCCCTGGTCGGAGCGCGAGGGCGGCCGCACGACCACCGCCTCGTCGTCGATGTCGCCGTCGATGTGGTGCCGGGGCAGGTAGATGCACACCGTGCTGCCGGCGCCCACTTCGGAGTAGATGCGGACCTGGCCACCCGACTGCTTGGCGAAGCCGTAGATCATCGACAGGCCGAGCCCCGTGCCCTGGCCGATCGGCTTGGTCGTGAAGAAGGGCTCGAAGACCCGCTCGATGATCTCCGGCGACATGCCGCTGCCGGTGTCGCTCACGCAGAGCGAGACGTACTGGCCCTCGGGCAGGTCGTGGGTGCGTGCGCCATGGTGATCGAGCCACTTGTTCGCGGTCTCGATGGTGATGCGGCCGCCGTCGGGCATGGCGTCGCGCGCATTGAGGCACAGGTTGAGCAGTGCGTTCTCGAGCTGCGACGGGTCCACCAGCGCGGGCCAGAGGCCGCCGGCGCCGACCACTTCCAGCTCGACCGACGGCCCGACGGTTCGCCGGACCAGCTCTTCCATGCCGGCGACCAGCCGGTTGATGTTGGTCGGCTTCGGGTCGAGCGTCTGCCGACGCGAGAAGGCCAGCAGGCGATGGGTGAGCGCGGCGGCGCGCTTGACCGCGCCTTGCGCCGCGACCATGTAGCGCTCGACGTCCTCGCGCCGGCCTTGCGCGAGCCGGATGCCGATCAGCTGCAGCGCCCCCGAGATGCCGGCGAGCAGGTTGTTGAAGTCGTGCGCCAGGCCGCCTGTCAGCTGGCCCACCGCTTCCATCTTCTGCGACTGGCGCAGCGCGTCCTCGGCCCTCACCAGCTCGGAGGTGCGCTCCGAGACACGCTTCTCCAGTTCGTCGTTGAGCGTGCGCAGCATCGCGATCGCACGGTCGCGTTCGGCCTCGACCGCGCGGCGGCCGTCGACGTCGATGAGCACGCCGGGAAAGCTGGTCGGCGTGCCGTCGGCGGCATGGTCGACCCGGCCATTGGCCTCGATCCAGTAATACTTGCCGTCCGCCCGCCGCACGCGGTACTGGTGCGCGTAGGCGCCGCCGCGGCGGATGGCCTCGTCGATGGCGGCGATCAGGCCTTCGCGATCGTCCGGATGCACCGTGGCGATGATCTGCTCCAGCGGCAGTCCGCTGTGGCCCAGGGCCGGGTCGATGCCGAAGCTGTGCGCGAAGCTCGGGTCGATGGTGAACCGGTCGGTCGGCAGGTTCCAGAACCAGGTGCCGATGATCGCGCCGGCGCCGAGCGCGAGTTGCACCCGCTGCGCGTTGACTCTGGCGCTCTCGTGTTCCTCGGCCGCTCGGCGCTCGGCCAGCACGCGCTCGGTGGTCTCGATGACGATCGCGATCACGCCCAGGATCGAACCGCTCTCGTCGTAGGCCGGCGAATATTCGAGATTCGCCCACAGCGCGCGCGGCGTTCCGTCGCGCACAAGCGTGAGCGGCTGGTCCTGGTAGGTGAGCGTGCCGCCTTCCCGGTAGACCTTCTGCAGCACGTTGGCGTTGAAGTCGGCCACCTCGTGCCAGCCCTCCAGCACGTTCGATCCCAGCAGCGACGGATGCCGGTTGCCGGCGAACTCGCGGTAGGCGTCGTTGTAGACCATCACGCCGGTGTCGCCCCACAGGGTCACCATCGGCGTCGGGCTGTGCAGCACGAAGGCCAGCACCGCCTTCATCTCGGCCGGCCAGGCGTCGAGGCTGCCGATGGGTGTGCGCGACCAGTCGAAGCGATCGACCAGGTCGCCCAGTTCCCCAGCGTTGCGCAGGAAGGTGCGGGCAGGGGTTGGACGGTCGGCTTGGGACATCGAGCCGAACTATGCCTGATCGGCTCAGGCCCGGTTCGGCAGCCCTCGCCAGCGCGACAGCAATCGTTCGAGGTCCTGCGGAAGGCCGTCGCCGCGCCACACCACGTGCTGGTCGGCCCTGCACAGCACCAGTTGGTGACGGTAGGCCGAAGGTGCGATCGCCGGATCGATGTCCAGCACTTGAAGCGGCAACCCCGAGGCATCGGCGCGTTTCCGGAATTCGGTGCCGTTCGCGCCGCTGCCGAAGTGCAGCAAGGTGTAGGCGGGCCCGAAGTCGTCGTAGACCGATCGTCCTTTCGCGAGCCAGAAGTGCGGCGCCCGGCAGCCCGGAACCGTCGACTCGGTGAAGCCGCCCATGCTGTAGGGGGGCGGCTTCTCGTTGTCGTTCGAGATGATCGGCGAGTCGGCATAGAAGTAGCCGAAGTTCAGGCCCGCGCAGCAGAACTGCTGCACGTTGAGCTCGTAGGCTTCGCGGCCGACCTCCTGCCGCAGGGCCTCGCCGTGGCTGTCGGCCGCTTCGAGGTCGGGCGGCACCGCCTTGCGCGCCCGCATCATCTTCTGCGCGTGGTCCATCGCGAATTGCGAGACCTGCTCGGTGATCGGCTGGCGCTCGGCTTCGTAGGCATCCAGGATGCCCTCGTCCGCCCAGCCCTGGATGCAGGCGCCGAGCAGCCACGACAGGTTGATCGCGTCGGCGATGCCGGCGTTCATGCCGTAGCCCGCATAGGGCACCCAGAGGTGCGCCGCGTCGCCCGCGAGAAAGACGCGGCCGCTTCGGAATCGATCGGCCACCAGCCGCCGGCCCACCCAGTCTTCCTTGCTGATCACCTCGTAGCGGAAGTCCTCGTCCACGCCGAGGATCTGCCGGATCGACTCGTCGCGGTCGACCGAGTCGAACTCCGGCTCGTCGGCGTTCAGGTGGTTGTGCACCAGCCAGTTCTCGTGCCCGTCGATCGCGAACATGGTGCCGCAGCGCCGCGGATTGACCGAGTAGTAAGACCATGCCGGCTTGCCCGGGATCATGTCGCGCAGCGCCGGCGCATGGATGTAGGTCGACTGCACGCGCTGGATGACCGGCGTGCCTTCGAGCTTGGCGCCGATCTGCTTGCGCACCGCCGAGCTGCCGCCGTCGCAGCCGACCAGGTAGCGGCAGTGAAGGGTCCGCGTGCCGCCACCGTCCAGGTCGAGGACCTCCGCCGACACGCCCTGCGCATCCTGGCCGAGGCGCAGGAACTGCGTCCGGTTGAGCACCGTCACGTTCGGCAGCGAGGCGGCGTGCCTGAGCAGCAGCGGTTCGAGGTAGAGCTGGTTGATGCGGTGCGGCGGCTCGGGCGTCGGCCACCACGCGTCAGGGCCCTCGGTCTCGGTGTAGCGGTCGCGTCGGCAGGGGATCGGGATGCGGGTCAGCTCGATGCCGGTGACGCTGGTGCGAAAGACGACGTCGTTGGGATGGTCGGCCGGCAGGCCGGTGTCGCGGATCTGCTGCGCGATGCCCAGGCGCCGGAACTGCTCCATCGTGCGCGCCGAGACATGGTTGCACTTGACGTTCGGCGGTTCCGCGAAGCGCCGGGTCTCCAGCACGCAGACCTTGGCGCCGCGCGAGGACAGGTCCATCGCGAGCGTCAGCCCGACCGGGCCGCCGCCGACGACGATCACATCGAAATCCAGTGCGTGGGTCATGTTCAGTCGAGCTTGATGTTCGCGGTCTTGATGACCTGGGCCCACTTGGCCGTTTCGGAGCGGATGTAGTCGCCGAAGGCCTGCGGCGTGCCCGGAGCGGGTTCGACGCCGAGCGCCCGCATCGATGACTGGAGCGGCGCGTCCTTCAACGCGGCCACGATGGCCTGATTCAAGCGCGCGATGACCGGCGCCGGCGTGTCGACGGGTGCGACGACACCGAACCAGCCGGTCGAGTCGTAGCCGGCGAGGCCCGACTCCGCGACGGTCGGCACGTCGGGCAGCATCGGCAGGCGAGACGGACTCGTGACCGCATAGCCGATCAGCTTGCCCGCCTTGATCTGCTGCAACGCCGAAGGCAGGTCGACCACCGCGAACGCGACCTGGCCGCTCATCGCATCGAGCGCCGCCGGCCCGGAGCCGCGGTAGGGCACCTCGACCAGCCGGATGCCGGCCATCTGCGCGAAGAGGGCCGCCGACAGGTGCATCGCGGTGCCGTTGCCGCCATGACCGATGGTCAGCTTGCCCGGCTCGGCGCGCGCCTGGTCGATCAGTTCGTGCATGTTGCGGGCCTTGTTCGAAGGCGGTCCCACGATGACGAACGGAATCGCGGCGAGCATGCCGACCGGCTTGAAGTCCTTCAGCGTGTCGAAGGGCATCTGGGCATAGAGGCTCGAATTGGCCGCCAGCGCACCGGCGGCGCCGACACCGAGCGTGTAGCCGTCGGCCGGCGCCTTGGCCACTAGGGCCAGGCCCAGGTTGCCGCCGGCGCCCGGGCGGTTGTCGACGATGAAGGGCTGCCCCAGCGACTCGTTGAGCTTCGGCACCAGCATGCGCACCACGGCGTCGGTGCTGCCACCCGGCGGGAAGGTGACGACGATGTGGACCGGCTTGGTCGGGAAATCGGCCGCGACGGGCTGGGCTCGCGCATTCGCGGTCCACAGGCAGGTCGTGGCGACCATGAGGGCCAGCGCCCTCGCGAAAGTGTTCATCGACTGTCCTCGCTGTGTTGTCTCCGGACCGGATTGAACGGCATCCCGATTCATTCGTAAATCAATACTTTCAGAAGGAAATACAATTTTCCCTGATGAATCAGAAGTTCAGTCCCTCCGTCCGGCAGCTGCGCGCCTTCCTCGCGGTGCACCAGCTGCGCAAGCTGAGCGCGGCCGCCGAGCGGCTCTTCATCACCCAGTCCGCGGTCAGCATGCTGATCCGCCAGCTCGAGGAAGGCCTGGGCGCCCGCCTCTTCGACCGCACCACGCGCTCGCTGCAGCCGACCGCCGTGGCCGAAGAGATGCTGCCCACGGTGGACCGCGTGCTGCGCGACATCGATTCGCTGGGCGACAGCTTCCGCGACCTGGCCCAACTCCAACGCGGGCGCGTCTCGCTGGCCATCACGCCGACGCTCGCCTCCTTCCTGCTGCCGGAGGCGATCCGCCAATTCACCGCGTCGCATCCGAACGTGCGGATGGTGGTGGAGGACTGCGCACCCGAGCAGTTCGTTTCGCGGATCATCGGCGAGCATGTCGACTTCGGCATCGGCACGCCCGAGCGCTCCGGCGCCGAGGTCGTCACGCAGACGCTGCTGCGCGATCACCTGAGCCTGGTGTGCGAGCGCGGTCATCCATTGGCGCGCAACCGCAAGTCGGTGAAGTGGGCCGAGCTGACCGGGCACCCGGTCATCACCATGCGGCCGGGCTACGGCGTGCGGCCGCTCGTCGACGGCACGGCCGCGAGCGCCGGGGCGGTACTGAACGTCGTCAACGAGGTCTCCTTCATGTCGACCGCGTTGTGGATGACCGCGAGCGGCATGGGCGCGTCGATCATGCCCTCGGCCTTCGCCAAGGCGGCGGCCGATCCGACGCTGTCGATCCTGCCCATCGTCGCGCCGCGCGTGTCGCGCGACATCTGCGTGGTGTTCAAGCGCGGCCGCTCGCTGTCGGCGGCCGGCGCGGCCTTCATCGAGACGCTCCGGCGTTCGATCAAGCCCGCTTGAGACGCTGCCGTGGGCCGGCCCCGCTCATCGGGCGGAACGCGCGGCCGTTGCCCTTTGTGCGCTTTCGGCGCCGACGTGTTCCGCGAGCACCAACGCCAGTTCGTCCAGTTGGCTGGCCGCGACGCCCACGTTCATGGCGATGCGCATGTGCGACTGCAACTGCGATTCGGCGCCGGCGAGCGACGCCAGCATGGCGACCGTCGCCAACTCGCGGCTTGGCCAGTCCAGGTTGTCGCGCTCGAAGATGTCGCCGAACAGGTGCGACTTGAGAAACGCGTCGATCGCCGGCGCGAAGTCGAAGAGCGGGCCCACGACGGGCGCGCCGGAAAGCCTGGTCTGGTTAACCGTGCCGGTCGCCAGCAGCGCGGCGCCGGTCGGCGCCGGAAGCGAGGGCAATGGCCCTTCCTCGTCGCGGATGCCCTTCTGCCGGCGCGCGTCCACGACCTTCATCAGTTGCCCCAGTGCGTTGAGGCTGCGCGGGAATCCGGCGTAGGCATACACCTGCACCAGCACCTCCTTCGCTTCGTTGATCGGCAGGCCCGCATCGAGCGCGCGGTCGAGCGCGACATGGAGCCGACCGATGTCGCCGCTCGCCGCGAGCGCGGCGATGGCGACGATCGCCTGCTGGCGTGCCGACAGGCTCGCTGATGAAGCTTCAGCGCTGGTTGTATTGCTCATCGCTCACCTTCTCCATCCAGTCGACGTTCCTGCCATTCACCGTGCCGGTGACCGCCAGATGCACCAGCGCCGTGAAAGGCGCGGCGCCGTGCCAGTGCTTCACGCCGGGCGGACACCACACAACGTCGCCGGGGCGGATCTCCTGGACGGGCTTGCCCCATTCCTGCGTGAGACCGAGGCCGGAGCGCACCACGAGGCGCTGTCCGGCCGGATGCGTGTGCCAGGCCGAGCGGGCGCCGGGCTCGAAGGTGACCAGGCCGCCCGAGGTGTTGAAGATCTCGGTCGCGGGCCAGACCGGATCGACCCGGACTCGGCCGGTGAAGTTCTCGGCCGGGCCGGTCAGGGAATGCTGGCTGCCGGCGCGTGCGATCTCCTGGCCGGGAGCTGAAGGGGAAGGATGAGTCATGACGATGACTCTACGAACCATTCGGCCGCCTGAGAAGCCGCCGAAATCGGCATGCGTCTGTGAATGCGGTTCAGCAATCGCGATAGCGCAACGAGTCGATCACCAGTTCGACCGCCCGCGATCTTTGCCGGCGATTCGCGTAGTAGGCGTGCAGTCCCGGAAAGGTCGGGAACCAGTCTTCCATCACATAGCGCAGGCGTCCCTCGTTCACGTGGTCGATCACCAGGTCTTCCGGCACGAAGGCCAGGCCGCAACCGGCGAGCGCGGCATTGAGCAACTGGTAGCTGCCGTTGAAGACGGCCTGGCCTTCGGCGCGCACCTGAACTTCGCGCCGGCCCTTCTTCAGTTCCCACGCATACAGGCCGCCGCTCGCGAAGCGCAGCGCGATGCAGTTGTGGCCGACCAGGTCCTCGGGCTTGCGTGCCTTGGGCCGCCCATCCAGGTAGGCGGGCGAGCCGACGATGACCATGCGCCGGTCCGGTCCGATGCGCACCGCCACCATGTCCTTGGCCACCTGGTCGCCATTGCGCACGCCAAGGTCGAAACCCTGCGCGACCACGTCGGTGAGGCCGTAGTCGATGTCGATCTCGATGCGCAGGTCGGGGTTTGCCGGAAGCAAGGGCGCCAGGCGCGGCCAGACGGCGGTGTCGGCAGCGTAGTCGGTGGCGGTGATGCGCACCGTGCCCTTGGGCTTGACCGCGAATTCGCTGACCGCGTTCAATTCGGTCTCGACTTCCGCCAGGCGCGGACCGACCGACGCCACCAGTCGCGCGCCGGCCTCGGTCGCCAGCACGCTGCGCGTGGTGCGGGCCAGCAAGCGGACACCCAAGGACTCTTCCAGCGCGCGGATCGTGTGGCTGAGCGAGGAGGGCGAGACACCGAGCTTCAGCGCTGCCCTGGTGAAGCTGCGCTCGCGCGCGACCACGAGAAAGGCCAGGACGTCACTGATTCGATCGCGTGCCATTGATGGCCTCCATTCAAGAGTCCATGCGGATTCTGCCAGCTAGTCGAGAAGCGAAGGCGCTCCTACAGTGACCGCCGGATCATCGAAAGGACAAGTCATGGAATATCGACAACTCGGCCGCAGCGGCACCGTCGTCTCGCGCTTCGCGCTCGGCAGCATGTATTTCGGCAGCGAGAGCACGGAAGAGGAAGCCTTCGCGGTCATGGATGCCTACGTCGAGGCCGGCGGCAACCTCATCGACACGGCGAACGTCTATGCCGGCGGCCAATCGGAGGCGATCGTCGGCCGCTGGTTCGCGGCACGCCCGCAAGAGCTCACCGAACGTGTGGTGCTGGCGACCAAGGGTCGCCATTCGACGCACAAGGGGCCGAACGCGCCGGGCCTGTCGCGGCCCGGATTGCATCGCCTGCTCGACGAGTCGTTGCGCAATCTCGGCCGCGACCGCGTCGATCTCTACCAGCTCCATTCGTGGGATCCCTTGACGCCGGTGGAAGAGACGCTGCGATTCCTCGACGACGCGGTGCGCGCCGGCAAGATCCATTACGTCGGGCTCTCCAACTTCACCGGCTGGCAATTGCAGCTCTTCGTGTCGACCGCGCGGGCCATGGGACTCGCATTGCCCATCACGCTGCAGCAGCAATACAGCGTGCTGTCGAGAGAAAGCGAATGGGAAGTCATTCCCGCCGCGCTCCACAACGGCGTCGGGCTGCTGCCCTGGTCGCCGCTCGCTGGCGGCTTTCTGACCGGCAAGTACGCCCGTGGCGGCAAGGCGTCGCAGGGCACGCGCGCCGGCTCCGAGAAGCCGCTCTACCAATGGACCTCGGCCGAATATGCCGACACCCGGCAGAACTGGGCCGCCATCGATGTCGTCAAGCAGATCGCCGAGCAGATCGGCAAGACGCCTTCGCAGGTCGCGCTCGCCTGGCTGGCCGATCGGCCGTCGGTGGTCGCGCCGATCTTCGGCGCCCGGAGCCTCGCGCAACTGCACGACAACCTGGGCGCGGCCGATCTGCATCTGGATGCAGGGCATGCCGCGGCGATCGACACGGCGAGCCGGCCGAAGCCAGGCGGCTATCCGTATGGCGTCTTCGGGACTGCGCAGCGCACGCGCACGCTGGATGGCCAGGACGCGCTCACGCCGATCGTGGCGGTGGGAAGTCCAGCGCCCTTGGGCACGCGTTGAAGGGCTTCGTCGGTGCCCTCAGGGCGTCGATTCGTTCAGCGCCCGCACCCGTGCATCTTCCAGCGAACTGCCGACCACCCGCGTCACCGAGCAATGGTCGATCGAGAACTGGTCGGTGCGCGCCATGCCGAGCGCGAGCGTGACCATGATCTTCACCGGCATGCCGTGCGTGAACACCGCGACGGTCGAGCCGCGGCCGTCGGCGAAGAGGGCCGCGTAGGCGTCCAGCACCGTCTGGCGGAAGACGTCCGGGTCGGTGCCGAGGAAGCGCGGCGGCGAGGCCAGGAATTCCTCCCAGCGGTGCGGCTCCTCGCGCTGGATGGTGGCGGGCGAGCGGTAGCGGGCGGTGTTCAGGTCGCACTCGGCGAAGCCGTCGATCACCTCGACCTCGATGCCCATCAGCCGCGCCAACGGTGCGGCGGTGTCGAGCGCGCGCTGCTGCGGACTGCTGACGATGCGGTCGATCGGCTCCGACGCCAGCCGGCGCAAGGCCAGCCGACGGGCCTGGGCGTGGCCTCGGGCGTGCAGGGGAGGATTGCCGGGCTGCGTCGCATGCCCTTCGTCGGGCTCGCCGTGGCGAACGAGGATCAGTTGTTTCATGAGTCGATGCTGCAGCGTCAGGGTTCCATGGTGATGACGAGCTTGCCGAACTGCTCGCCGCGCCCCAGACGGTCGAAGGCCGCATGCACCTCGTCGAGCGCGAAGCGCTGGTCGATCACCGGTCGCAGCGCGCCACTGCCGAAGAGCTTGACCAGCTGACGGCATTCTTCGAGGTTGCCACCGGTCGAGCCGTAGATTTCCAGTTGCCGGATGAAGACCCGTTGCAGGTCCGCCGGCGGATTCGAACCGGTGGTCGCGCCGCAGGTGACCAGCCGTCCGCCGCGCCGCAGCGACCGCAGCGAATCGTCCCAGCTGGCAGCGCCCGAGCTGTCGATCACCATGTCGACGCCTTCGCCGTCGGTCATTTCCAGCACCCGTTTGGCGACCTTCTCGCGCTTGTAGTTGATCGCGCCGTCGGCGCCCAGCGCCACCGCGCGTTCCAGCTTCTGGTCGCTGGACGAAGTGACCAGCACCCGCGCGCCGGTGTAGCGCGCGAGCTGCAGGCAGGCCACCGCGACGCCGCCGCCGACACCGGCGACCAGCACCGTCTCGTCGGGCCGCAGTGCACGCTTGCCGAAGAGCATGCGCCAGGCGGTGAGGTAGGCGGCGAGCAGCGCACCGGCCTCGGCCAGGTCGACGGAATCGGGCAGGGGCAGCACGCAACGCGCCGGCATCGACACATATTCGGCGAAGCCGCCGTCGCGGTGCTCGCCCATGATGTGGGCCCGCAGGCACAGCGGCTGGTCGCCGGCCAGGCAGTAGCGGCACTGGCCGCAGAAGGCGTTGGAGAAGACCACCGCCTTCTGGCCGGCCACGAGGCCGCTGTCGGGTTCGGCCTCGACCACCACGCCGGCGGCCTCCACGCCCATCACCTGCGGCAGCGAATGGGTGATACCGACGCCGCTGTCGCGCATGTAGAGGTCGACCCGGTTCAGGCCGGCCGCATGCACCCGCACCAGCGCCTCGCCGGGCCGCCGCACCGGCATCGGCACGTCGCGCAGCACCAGGCCCTCGCGCCCGCGTGTTTCAAGGACCGCTGCTTTCATCGAACCGCCTCTCGTTGCGTCATCGGGTCAAATAAGGTCAGCATATACATAGTGCGCCAGCGTACGACATATGGAAAACACCGACATTGACCCGCCGGCGCAATGCTTCCGATAATACATGTCGTACGCAAGTGAACTAATTAGAGACAACCCAAAGAGCCAACGAAAGGGCGACGCGATGTCGGGACCGCTAGCGGGTGTTCGTGTTCTGGAGCTGCCGGCCATCGGCCCGGCCCCTTTCTGTGGCGCCTTGCTGGCGGACATGGGAGCCGACGTGGTGCGCATCGACCGCGCCACCTCGATCGACCTCGGCACGCCTGTGCCGCCGCACTTCGACTTCTACAACCGCAACAAGCGCTCGGTCGCGCTCGACCTCAAGGCGCGGCCGGCGGTCGATGCGGCGCTGGCGCTGGCCTCGCATGCGGACATCCTGATCGAGGGCTTCCGGCCCGGCGTCGCCGAGCGGCTGGGCCTGGGGCCGGTCGCCTGCCTGGAGGTCAATCCGAAGCTGGTCTACGGCCGCATGACCGGCTGGGGCCAGGACGGCCCGATGGCGCAGGCGGTGGGCCACGACATCAACTACCTGGCGCTCAGCGGCGCGCTGCATTGCATCGGCGAGAACGGACGCGCGCCGGTGCCGCCGCTCAACCTGGCGGCCGACCTCGGCGGCGGCGCGATGTACCTGGCGGTCGGCGTGCTGGCCGCGCTGACCGAGGCGCGCGCCTCGGGCCGCGGGCAGGTGGTCGACGCCGCCATGGTCGACGGCCTCGCCAACCTCATGTCGGCGTTCTCGGCCTTCCGCCAGATGGGCGAGTGGACCGCCGAGCGCGGCCAGAACATCGTCGACGGCGGCGCGCCCTTCTACAACACCTACGAGACTCGCGACGGCAAGTACATCGCGGTCGGCGCGATCGAGGCGCGCTTCTACCAGGCGCTGCTCGACGGCATGGGCCTCGACCCGGCCAGCCTGCCGCCGCAGAACGACCGGCCGAGCTGGCCCGCCATGCGCGAACGCTTCGCCGCCGTCTTCAAGACCCGCAGCCGCGACGAATGGGTGGCCGAGATGCAGTCGCGCGATGCCTGCTTCTCGCCGGTGCTCGACCTCGACGAGGCGCCAGAGCATCCGCACATGCGCGCCCGCGGCGTCTTCAGCCGCTACGACGGCGTGGTGCACCCGACACCGGCGCCGCGCTTCGACCGCACGCCGTCGAGCCTGCGCCGGCCGGCGCCCGCCGCCGGCCAGCAGAGCAGCGAGGTGCTGGCCGAATGGGGCGTCGCCGCCGATGCGATCGACGCCTTGCGCACCAGCGGCGCGATGGTCCAGGGCGAGGCTTTCGTGCGATGAACGGGAAGCCACGTACCCCCATCGCCCGGCGCCTCGAAGGCACCGTCTGCGTCGTCACCGGTGCCGCGCGCGGCATCGGCCTGGCGATCGCCGAGCGCTTCGCCGCCGAGGGCGGCCGCCTGGCCTGCTTCGACGTCGGCGCGACCCGGCTGCAGGCCGCGGTCGCCGGGCTGGTCGAAAAGGGCCACGAAGCCCGCGGCTACGGTGCCGACGTCGGCAAGCGCGACGCGGTCGCGGCCGCCTTCGAGGCGGTCGAGCGCGACTTCGGCGCGCCGGTCGGCGTCGTGGTCAACAACGCGGTCTGGGCCCGCTTCCAGCCGATCGCCGAGGTCGACGAGGAGAGCGCGGGCCGCATGCTCGACGTCGGCCTGAAGGCGCTGCTCTGGACCACGCAGGCGGCCGTGCCGCAGATGAAGCGCCGCGGCGGCGGCGCGATCGTCAACCTCAGTTCGACCTCGGGACTGCAGGCGATGACCGACTCGATGGTCTATGCCGCGATGAAGGCCGGCGTGCTCGGCCTCACGCGCGCGGCCGCGGTCGAGCTGAGCCCGCACGGCATCCGGGTCAACGCGATCGTGCCGGGCATGGTCGGCACGCCGGCCTCGGTCGGCAAGTTCGACGAGGCGACCATCGCCAACCGGCTCGCGGCCATGCCGCTCGGGCGCTTCGGCGATCCGGAAGACATCGCGGCCGTCGCCGCCTTCCTGGCCAGCGAGGACAGCCGCTACGTGCAGGGCGCGCAGCTGGTGGCCGACGGCGGCTGGACCATCGCCGCGCGCTGAGCGCCGCGGCTTTCGACATCGATTTCGAGGAGACAGACGCATGAACAGACTCGCCGGCAAGCGCGCCGTCATCACCGGCGCCGGCAGCGGCATCGGCCGGGCCAGCGCGCAGCGTTTCGCCGAGGAGGGCGCCTCGGTGCTGGTGGTCGGCCGCAGCGCCGGCAACACCGAGGAGACCGTGGCGCTGATCCGCGCCGCCGGCGGCAGCGCGGCGCCGATGGTCGCCGACGCCACCGACGAGGCCAGCGTGGCGGCCATGGTCGCGCGCTGCGTGGCCGAGTTCGGCGGCCTCGACGTCTTCTTCGCCAACGCCGCGACGCCGGGCACCAACACGCCGCTCCTGGAGCAGACGGTGGACGAGTGGAACGAGGTCTGGCGCATCAACACCATCAGCTGCTTCCTGGCGGTGAAGCACGCCGGGCGCCACATGACGGCGCAGGGCAGCGGCTCGATCATCCTCACCTCGTCGGCGGCGTCGCTGCGCGCCAACGCCGGTGCGATTTCCTACAGCGCCAGCAAGGCGGCGGTGAACAGCCTGGTGCAGACCGCGGCGAATGCCTTCAGCGGCACCGGCGTGCGGGTCAACGCGATCCTGCCGGGCCTGGTCGAGACGCAGATGACCCGCAAGGTGTTCGAGCAGGCGCGCGAGCGCGGCGTCGAATCGCGCATCGGCCACATGACGCCGCTCAAGCGCGCCGGCCGCCCGGAAGAGATCGCCGCCATGGCAGCCTTCCTGGCCAGCGAGGACAGCTCCTTCGTCACCGGCCAGTGGTATGCGGTCGATGGCGGCGTGAGCAGCACGCACCCCTACGGCCGCATCGCGCTCTGAGTGGAGGCGGGCAGCCACTCGCCCAATCGTTCGGCCGCCTGATCCGACAGTCCGCTCAGGTGCAGGTCGCTCTGCGGCCGCGGCAGCGCGATGCCGGCTTCGGCCAGGCCTTCGCGCAGCCGCACCGCGAGGTTGCTGCGCACCACGGGCCAGTCGAAGCCCTCGATGGTCCAGGCGCGCAGCACGAACTGCAGCGTGCCGCCGGCCAGGCCGGTCATCAGCGCGACCGGCGAGGGCACGGCGGCGACACCTTCCTGCTTGCTCGCGATGGCCACCAACAGTTCGAGCGTGCGGCGCGGCGGATCGTCGGGGCCGGTGCCGATCTCCAGCTCGACGCGGCGGTGCGAGCCGCTCAAGGTCCAGTTCACGAGCTTGTCGGCCAGCAGCATGCCGTTGGGCACCACCACGTCGGCGCCGTCGAAGGTGCCCACGCGCGTGACCCGCATGCCGATCTCACGCACCGTGCCCGACATGCCGGCGACGTCCACCACGTCGCCGGGCCGGATCGGCCGCTCGAACATCAGGATCAGCCCGGCCACGAAGTTCTTCACCATGTCCTGCAGGCCGAAGCCGATGCCGACGCCGAGCGCGCCGAAGATGATCGCCAGCTGCGCCAGCGGAAAGCCCAGCACCGCCAGCGCCGCCAGCAGCCCGACGAACAGGATCGTGAAGTAGGTGAGGGTCGAGATGCTGTTGCCTACGCCGGTGGGCAGCGTCATCTTGGGCAGGATCTCCTCGGCCAGCAGCAGCCGGATCGTGCGAGCCAGCCAGAAGGCCAGCACCACCGCGAAGACGAAGGCCACCACGCTGCCCAGGCTGATCGACAGCTGCCCGGCCTGGAAGGTGGCGCCGAGCGCGCTCGAGAGCAGGTCCGCCAGCGGCTGGTAGATGCGGAAGGTCCGCAGGATGATCAGCAGGCAGGCCAGCGCCATCACCAGCCGGCCGAGTCGGGCACCGGCCTCGATCAGCGAGCCGGCCGGTGTTTCCAGCCGGGCCGCGCGCGGCCCCCACAGCACCCGGAACAGCGCCACCAGCACGGTCGCCGCGGCCAGCATCGACAGCGCCAGGTAGGTGCTGTCGAGCACCGCGCCGGTCAGCATGGTCGCCAGCGACGCATTGCCGACCACGTTGGAAACCGCCGCGACCGCCACCACCGCGGCCGCCACCACGAGCAGGACGTTGCGCACCCGCCGCCGGGCCAGGCGCAGCGGCGCGCTCCCGCTGTGCTTGCGAGCGAGCAGCCACACCAGCGTGGCGAACATCAGGAGGTCCATCGCCAGCAGCAGCCAGCGGTAGACGAACTCGTTGGTGACCAGCAGCGAGGCGCCGATGTTCAGCAGGTAGAAGGCGGCGCTCAGCCAGGCCAGCGGACCGACGCCTTCGACCACCTTGGGCGGCAGCAGCCGCATCACCGGCCACCACGCCAGCAGCACCACGATCTGCTGGCGCACCGTCGGCCCGTGCAGGTCGAACCAGACCGAGCCCAGCGCCAGCAGCACCAGCCAGGCCGACCAGGGACGGGTGAGCGGGCGCAGCGACGCCGCCCGGTCGTCGTCGGCGGCGATCAGCCGGACCGCCCGGCGCCGCAGCCACAGCAGGAGCGGCAGCAGCAGCACGCCGACCACGGTCAACACCCGGATCAGGTTGGTGTTGGCGTGGTTGTAGTCGCGCACGAAGGCCGTCTCGATGGCTGCGCTGCGGTCCAGGCCGGCGGCCATCGGTGCGTTGTTCTCGGTGCCGGCATCGCCCTGCCAGAGCGGCGGCGAGTCGAGCTCCGCCAGCCGGCGGTCCTGCTCGGCGATTTCGGCGGCGACCGCCGATTCGCCGGCCTGGATCCGGTTGTCGAGCGCGTTCGCCCGGCGGCCGAGAGCGAGGATCCGGCCGAGCGGCGGCGAGACCAGCGCTTCGGCCCGCTCGGTCTGCGTCACCAGTTCGTCGACCCGCTGCAGCAGCGCCGGCGCGAGGTCGGCCGAGGCCTGCCGCGTGGCCTGCCAGGCGGCGCGCCGGTCGGCCAGCGAGGCCGCGTCCTCGGAACGGGCACGGGTGCTGCGGGCCAGCCGCGTGCGCAGCGAGGCCATCTCCTGGCCGAACAGCTGCCAGTGCCGCCGCAGGCTCTCCAGCCGCCGCACCGACAGCAGCGCCAGGTCGTCGCCGCTGGACTGGGCCGCCAGTTCGTCGACCGCCGAGGCCTGGCGCGCCAGCGCTTCGTCGAAGCCCTGCAGCTCGTTGCCGGCGTCGGCGCGCCGGGTCACCTCGCGGATGAACTGCTCGTCGGCATCGGCGCGGGCCGTGATCTCGGCGGCCGGAATGGCTTCGACGCGGTTCGGCGCGGCCACCGCGATCGATGCGGCGGCCGTGGCCGGCGCCGCCGGAAGGGGCCCGGCGGCACGTGCCGGCGCCGCCGCGATGCCGAGCAGCAATGCCGCGGCCGCGCCCAGCATCGGGACCCGAACCGCGTGCTGCCTGGCCGTGAACATCGCCCGAAGGCTATCAAAACTGCGTGCGACTGTCGTGGCAAGATCGTCCGATGCACACGGACACCCCCTCCACTTCCCCCTTGACCTTCGGCGTTCTCGGCTGCGCCAACATCGCGCGCCAGTTCATCCGCGACGTGCGACCGAGCCGCGAGGTCGCGGTCGTCGCGGTCGCCAGCCGCGATGCCGACAAGGCCCGCCGCTTCGCCGACGAGAACGGCGTCGCCGCCAGCCACGGCAGCTACGAGGCGCTGCTGGCCGATCCAGCGGTGACCGCCATCTACCTGCCGCTGCCCAACAGCCTGCATGCCGAATGGGCGATCAAGGCGGCCGAGGCCGGCAAGCACATCCTGTGCGAGAAGCCGATGGCGCTCGACCGGGCCGAGGCCGAGCGCATGTTCGATGCCGCGCGGCAGCATCGGGTGATGCTGCTCGAGGCCTATCCCTACTGGTTCCAGCCGCAGACCGGCGCGCTGGTCGACCTGGTGCAGGGCGGCGCGATCGGCACGGTGCGCTCGGTCATGGCCAGCTTCGGCTTCATGCTCAATACCGCGCAGGCCAACATCCGGCTGCAGGCCGACATGGGCGGCGGTGCGCTGCTGGACGCCGGCAGCTATCCGCTGAGCCTGATCCGGTTGGTGATGGGCGGCGCGCCGAAACGGGTGAGCGCCTGGTCGACCCTGAGCGACGGCGACGGCGACGGCGGCGTCGACCTCGCCACGATGGCGACCCTCGACTACGGCGACGGCCGCCGTGCGCAGCTCTCCTGCGCGATGGATGGCGGCATGCACCGCCACGCGACCGTGGTCGGCACCGAAGGCACGGTCTACACCGAGTACCTCAACCACACCAGCGATCAGCCCGCGGGCAACGCCTTCGGCCACCTGCCCAGCCGCATGAGCGTGCGGCGCGGCGTGGCGCCCAGGCCCTTCGAGGTGGTGACGAGCCCGACCGGCAGCGGCTTCCGCTTCGCGGCGGAAGCCTTCGCGCGCCTGGTCGCCGAGGGCGACGTCGCGGCCATGGAGCGCGCGGCGGCCGCCAGCATCGACATCGCCGCGACGCTGGACGCCATCGGCCGCAGCGCCCGCACCGGCCAGTGGGTCGAGCTCTGAATCAGGACTCCTTCGCCTGCAGCCGGTCGAGGCGCAGGCGCTGGCGCTCGTCGGTCACCGCCCGCGCCGCCAGCAGCACCGCGCCGGCGGCGGCCAGGCCGCCCGCACCGGTGAGCAGGAACAGCAGCAGGATCTGGTACTTGACCGCCTCGACCGGGTCCATGCCGGCCAGCAGCTGGCCGGTCATGATGCCGGGCAGCGTGATCAGCCCGGCGGCCGACATCTGGTTGATGATCGGGATCATCCCGCGGCGGATCGACGCGCGGGTCAAGGGCGCGATCGCCGCGCCGAAGCCGGAGCCCAGCGCCAGCTGCGCCTCGATGGCCGCCCGGCCGCCGCTCACGCCCTCGAAGAAGCTGTCCAGCCCGAGGCTGGCCGAGTTCAGCACGCTGCCCAGCACGATGCCCATCAGCGGGATCGCATAGCGCGGGTCGAACCAGGGCTGCGGCCGGATCGCCGTCATCAGCGCCAGCACCACGGTCGCCACGCTCGAGACGCCGACCACGCCGGCGCCGATCGCGTAGCTGCCGCCGCGCACCAGTCGCCGGCCGGGCCGCACCGCGACCTCGCGCGCCGCGGCCAGGATCATCAGCGCGACGATCGCCAGCGTCGCCGCCGGCGACGCCGCCTGGAAGACGAAGCGCAGCACCCAGCCGACCAGCAGCAGCTGCACCACCATCCGCGCGGCCGCCCAGAGCATCTGCCGGTGGAAGCCCAGCTTCATCAGCACCGACGCGATCGCGTTCAACACCACCAGCAAGGCGGCCAGCGCAAGGTCGGAAGCGCTCAGGTGGATCGGGGTCATGTCGGCAGCGGATGGAGCCGGCCGTTGGCCATCTCGAAGCGGCGGTGCGCCATGCGGTCGGCCTGCTCGAGCGAATGGGTGACCATCAGGATGCCGATGCCGGCGTCCAGCTGCGCCTGCAGCAGCCGCTCCATGGCGGCGGTGGATGCCGGGTCGAGCGAGGCGCTCGGTTCGTCCAGCAGCAGCACCGCCGGCTTCGCGACCAGCGAACGCACCAGCGCCAGCCGCTGGCGCTCGCCGGTCGAGAGCCGCGCGATCTCGGTCGCGAGCAGTTTCGGGGCGAGGCCGAGCCGGGCCATCAGCGCCAGCACCTCTTCGGAGGCCGCGTCCGGAAAGTGCCCGGCCGCGGTCGGCGCCCACCAGGCCGGCTCGGCCGCCTGGTAGACCACCCGGCGTCGCCATTGCGGGGCCGGCCGGTCTTCGCGCAGCGCGCCTTCGAGCCGCACCGTGCCGCTCGACGGATCGAGGTCGGCGATCAGCCGCAGCAGCACGCTCTTGCCGGCGCCCGAGGGGCCCAGGATGCAGATGCATTCGCCGCGCGCCAGGCGCAGGTCGAAGGGGCCCCCGAAGGCGGACCGGAGCGCATCGAGCTCGAGCAGGCAGTCTTCCGCCGGCGCCATGCGATCGACGCCGCTCAGGCGGCCTTCGGGCGCCAGGTGTAGACCGCGGTCACGGCGTAGTTCCAGACCGCGGCCACCAGCACACCGGCAATGGCCGAGCCGATCCAGAAGCCTTCGGTCTGGTAGAGGTAGGCCGCGATGCCGACGTTGGCCAGCGCGCCGATGCTGCAGGCCAGGGTGAACGACACCCAGCCGCGCAGCAGCTGCCAGCCGCGCAGCCGCATGTCGCGGTAGGTGAGCAGGTTGTTGAGCACGTAGTTGCAGGTGATCGCGGCCGCGGTGGCGACCGACTGGGCCATCAGGAAGCTGCTGCCCACGCCCTTGAAGATGAGCGCCAGCACCGCGAGGTGCACCACCAGGCCGACCAGGCCGACCAGGGTGAAGGCGATGAACCGGGTCGGGATGACGCCGCGCAGGTACCGGTCGATCAGCATGATCACGAATTCCCAGGCGACGTTGCTGTCGAGCTTGCTCTCGCCGGCCACGCGCAGGCCGAACTGGTAGGGCACCTCGCGGTAGCGCAGCGGCGTCGGCGAGGTCGCGAACAGGTCCAGCAGGATCTTGAAGCCCACGCCCGAGAGGCCGGCGTGCGCGCAGGCCTCGAAGGCCTCGCGCCGGATCATGAAGAAGCCGCTCATCGGGTCCTTCAGCTCGGCCTTGAGCACCATGCCGCTCAGCCGCGTGGCGAAGCGGCTCGCCTTGGCACGCGAGGCGTCCCAGTCGCCGATGCCGCCGCCGCTGCTGTAGCGGCTGCCCACCACCACGTCGAGCGCCGGGTCGGCCAGCAGGCCGAACATCTGCGGCAGGATGGTCTCGTCGTGCTGCAGGTCGGCGTCGATCACCGCGACCAGCGGCGCCGAAGACGACAGCACGCCCTCGATGCAGGCCGACGACAGGCCGCGCCGGCCGATGCGCTGGATGCAGCGCACCCGCGGGTCTTCCTGTGCCATGGCCTGCACCAGGGCCGAGGTGCCGTCGGGCGAATCGTCGTCGACGAAGATCATTTCCCACGCGATGTCGCCCAGCGCCGCGGCCACGCGGTCGCGCAGCACGCGGACGTTGCCGTGTTCGTTGAAGGTCGGGACGACGATGGAGAGCTGGGGCATGTCGGGGTGCTTCAGGAGGCCGTCTGGCGCGGCGGATGGCCCTTGTAGTGGCTGCAGCGGTAGATCTGGATGCGTCGGGTGACCCGGCCGAAGGATACGACCTCGACCGTGTCGACCAGCTCCACGGTCTCGAAGAAGGCCTTCAGCACCGGCACGTAGAGCTCCGAGGCCGGCTGGTCGGTGACGAAGAAGCCGGTCTGGCCGTGCAGGTCGCTCGAGAGCGGGAAGAAGTCGAACTGCAGCGCCTTCTGGCCGTAGATGTCCTGCGCATAGGTGCGCGGCTGGCCCGGCAGGTAGAAGCGCATCAGCGAGCTGATCTTGTAGTTGGGCGAGAAGACGAAGGAGTCGACGCCCTCGGCCGCGAGCGCGGTGCGCGCCTTGTCGATCCGCGCGGCCACCTGGTCGAAGCCGCTGAAGTTGTCCAGGTCCTCGCCGAGCGACAGGCCGGGCAGCATCAGCGCCGCGCCGGCCAGCACCAGCATCGCCACCGAGGTCGCCAGGCCGCGCAGCAGGCGCCGCGGGGCGTCCTCGCGCGCCAGCACGTGATGGATGCCGAGGATGATCAGCGACCAGAAGGCCGGGATCAGCCAGTTGAGCTTGACCAGCGAGCGCAGGCTGATGAAGGTGAAAAGCCCGATCGGCACCGCCGCGCTCAGCAGCAGCAGCCGGCTGCGGTCGTCGAGCCGGCCGCCGAAGCCGGCCCGGGCGCCGCGGCCGAGCGCGCCGCAGGCCAGCATGAAGAGGTAGGGCGTCACCAGCAGGAACTGCGTCACCAGCAGCACCACCAGGTAGCGCGGCCGCAGCCCGGCCATCTCGCCGAGCCGGCGGCTGCTCTGGAAGGCCAGCGACGCCCAGCCGTTCTGCGCGTTCCAGTAGAGCACCGGCGTGAAGATCGCCAGGGCCAGCACGGCGGCCAGGTAGGGCTGCGGCTTCAGCAGCCAATGGCGTTGCGACCTGGATGTGAGCAGGTAGAGGAACACGACCGGCAGCAGCAGCACGCCCGCGTACTTGCCCAGCCAGGACAGGCCCATGAAGGCGCCGGCCACGAACCACCACTTGCCTTCACCGCTCTGGCTGAGCCGCCAGACCGCCCAGATCGCGCCGATCCAGGCGAAGAGCAGCGGCGCGTCCGGCGTCGGGCCGAGCGCGCTGCCTTCGTAGAGCAGCGTGAGGTTGAGCGCCAGCAGGCTCCAGAAGGCCAGCCGGCGGTCGCCGTACATGTCGAGGATCAGCCGCAGCCACATCAGGTTCCAGCCGAGCGACCACAGCACCGCGGCCGACTTGATGCCGAAGGTGGTCTGGCCGAACAGCGACGTGGTCAGCGCGATGCTGTAGGTGGTGAGCGGCGGATGGTCGAAGTAGGACCAGTCGAGGTGCCGGCTCCAGCTCCAGTAATAGGCTTCCTGCGACAGCAGCGGCAGCATCGCCGCGAGCGCCAGCCGCAGCAGGGTGAAGCCGACGACGAGCAACGCGATCGCGTGGCGATGGTCGGGGATCGAACGCCAGCTGGCTTTCGTCAAGGGCATGAATGAGGAGGATCGGGATCTGCGGCTTCAGGGTCCGGCGGTTCGCCGCCCTCGCAGCGAACCGCACGCACGTTGCAGATCAGACCTCGACAGCGGCTGTTCGCGCAGCGGATGCATGGCAGGCAGGGAGTTTCTTGGCAACGCCGCGACATTCCCCACACGCAATAAAGCCGTTACTTTACACGGCAAGCGTGAAGCCAATCTGAACGCCGGTCCGGCCACGCGATGTGAATTCGATGTCCGTCAGCGGCGTGCGGCCCGACTTCGCGGCAGGCAAGATCCGGGCTCCCTCACCGAGACGCCGACTTCCATGAGCACCGCCAGCCTGATCCGCCTCCTGTCGCTTTCCGCCATCTGGGGCGGCTCCTTCCTGTTCATGCGGATCGGCGCGCCGGTGCTGGGCCCGGTGCTGCTGATCGAATGGCGGGTCGGGCTGGCCGCGGTCTTCCTGCTGGCGGTGGGTCGGGTCCTGAAGAAGCGGCTCGACCTGCGCCGCGACTGGAAGCACTTCCTGGTGCTGGGCCTCTTCAATTCGGCGCTGCCCTTCCTGCTGTTCGCCTTCGCGGCCCGGTCGCTGTCGGCCTCGCTGATGTCGATCCTGAACGCCACCGCGCCGATCTGGGCGGCGGTGATCGGCGCGGCCTGGACCCGGCGCATGCTCGGCGGCAAGGCGCTCCTGGGGCTGCTGCTCGGCGTCGCGGGTGTCGGGCTGCTGGTGGGCTTCGACGCCTCGGCGCTGGCACCGGGCGCCGGCGCCTCGATCGCGCTCGGCCTGGCCGGCGCCTTCTCCTATGGCATCGCCACCCAGTACGCCAAGGCGGCCCGCCAGGTGGACCCCTTCGCCAACGCTCACGGCAGCATGTGGGCGGCCACCTTGCTGATCGCGCCGGCGCTGCCCTTCTTCCCGGCCGTGGCCACGCCGAGCCTGGGCGTGGCGGGCGCGGTGCTGGCGCTGGGCGTGCTGTGCAGCGGCATCGCCTATCCGCTGTATTTCAGGCTGATCAAGGACCTCGGCGCCTCGTCGGCGCTGACCGTGACCTTCCTGGTGCCGGTGTTCGGCGTCGCCTGGGGCCACTTCGTGCTGGGCGAGCCGGTCGGCTGGAACACGCTGGCCGGCGCCTGCGTGGTGCTGGTCGGGACCGCGCTGGTGACCGGCTTCTCGCCGGCCCGGGTGTTCGGCCGGCCGCCTCAGCCGGCGGTGCTGTCGGAGGCGGGCGTGCCCGGCGCACCCGGCGCACCCGGCGTACGCGCGCCGTAGGACTCGCCGATCCACTGCTGCGCCGTGCGGTAGGCCACCGGTTCGGCGATGCCCAGGCGCTGGCGCGCGGCCTCGAGCGGTTCGTGCAGCAGCTGTTCGTAGTCCTCGCCGAGCAGCCAGCGGGTCTTGCGGCCGTGGCGCCAGCCTTCGAGCACCGAGCGCAGGAAAAGCGTGTTGCGGGTCAGGCGCAGGCTCTTGAGCGCCGCCGAGACCGCGATGAAGGCCCAGCCCAGGCCGCCGCTCTGGGCATAGCTGAAGGCCACCAGCGAAGCCTCGCCCAGGCTCTCGTCGGCCTTGTAGCCGGTCAGCACGTGCCAGATGTCGTGCACGTCGCGGCTGCGTCGGCCCATCCAGGCATAGGGATGCTCGATCAATGGTTCGCGGTCGAGGTTGGACACCTCGGCCAGGCCGGCGGCCGAGTAGCCGGTCGACTCCAGGAAGGCGCGGTACGCCGCGCCCAGCGTGCCGGGCGCGAAGCTGGCGATGAAGTCCGGCTCCGAGAAGCGCTGCGCCAGCTCGACCCGGCGATAGGCCATGGCGGGGCCTCCGGGCGACTTCAGCAGCCGCTCGAAGTTGTGCCGCGCCACCGGCCCGTTGAGCGAACGCATGATGACGAACACCTGGGCGGTGTCGTCGCCGTTGCTGAGCAGCTTGCGCATCGCCCGGAAGGCGGCGGGGATGTCGCGCTTCCAGACGCCGGTGGTGGTCGGTGTGTTCATGGCAGTTCCTTTGGCCGCGATCTTGGCGCAGCCCGCGCCGGGTCCATGTCGGCTGCCCGACATAATGCGCCGAGAGCACCCTCCCAACGCACGCCCGACGCCTTGCCGAAGCTCCTCACACCCGCCCAACGCCACGCGACGCTGCATGCCAGCGCCTGGTTCGCCGGCCTGCCCGCCGACCTGCAGGCCTGACTGGCCGAGCATGCGCGGCCGGTGGCCTTCGTGGCCGGCCAGCGGCTCTTCGGCCGCGGCGACCCGGCCGACGGCATCTATTTCGTCGTGGACGGCTCGCTGCGCATCTCGACCTCCACCACCGACGGCCGGGAGGCGCTGCTGGCCTTCGCCGAGGCGCCGCAGTGGTTCGGCGAGACCGCGCTGTTCGACGGTGCGCCGCGCACCCACGACGCCTGGGGCCAGGGCGACGGCACGCTGCTGCACGTCGGCCAGCAGCGCCTGCTCGAACTGCTGGAGCGGCGTCCGGAACACTGGCGGCACTTCGGTCTCCTGATCACGCAGAAGCTGCGGCTGGCCTTCCATGCGATCGAGGGCAACTCGCTGCTGTCGCCGGCGACCCGGCTGGCGCGCCGGCTGGTCGCGATCGTCTATGGCTACGGCGACTGGAGCGGGCCGAGCCGCCGCGTGATCGACGTGCAGCAGGACCAGCTCGGCGCGATGGTGTCGTTGTCGCGACAGACCGTGAACAAGATCCTCGGCGACTTCGAGACGCAGGGCTACCTGCGGCGCAACCGCGGCGCGATCGAGATCCTCGACCTCGACGGCTTCAAGCGCTTCGCGGCCGAGGACTGACGGCTGCGGCAGAATGGCCGCCCCATTCCTCAAGGAGCTCCCGATGTCATCCAGCCCGACGATCGCCACCTGGCACCGGCTCGTGCGCGAACGCCACGTGCAGGGCCTCGACGCCCTGCTCGCGGACGACGCGGTGTTCCTCTCGCCGGTGGTGCACCGGCCGCAGGTCGGCAAGGCGATCACGAAGAAGTACCTGGCCGCCGCCTTCCAGGTCTTCTTCAACGACAGCTTCCGCTACGTGCGCGAGCTGCAGGATGCGCATGACGCGGTGCTCGAATTCGAGGTGCTGCTCGACGGCATCGCGGTCAACGGTGTTGACATGATCAAGTGGAACGACGCCGGGCAGATCACCGAATTCAAGGTGATGCTGCGGCCGCTGAAGGCGGTGAATCTCATCCATCAGAAGATGGGGGAGATGCTGCAGGCCGCGGGCTAGGGGCGGCACAAAGGTGACCATGGCCAGGGAGCGGAGCGGGACCGTGCGCAACGACAACGACCACGACCAGGAAGGTAGCCAGGACCGTCGGGCCCGCATCCTGGACGGTGCACGCGCGGCCTTCCTGCGCTTCGGGTTCGAGCGCTCGAGCATCGCCGACATCGCCGCGGGTGCCGGCGTGTCGCGCACCGCGCTCTATCACTATTTCCCCGGCAAGGAGGAAGTCCTGCGGGCGGTGGTCGACGAGCTTCATGCCACGACCCTGGGCGACGCGGTCGTGGCACTCGAGACGAGCGAGAGCCTCGGCACGGCCTTGACGGGCCTGCTCGAGGCGAAGTTCGGCCAGACGCTCGCGGTGGTCGCCGCAAGCCCGCACGGCATGGAACTCATGGACGCCACCAACCGCCTGACGGGCACGGCGACCCGCGCCGCCGACGACGCATTCCAGGCGCTCGTCGTGAAGGCGCTGGTGCGGCACGGGCGGGCCAAGGGCGCGGCCGCCGTGGCGGACACGCTCGTGGCCGCCGCCAAGGGCCTGATGCGCGCCGGCGACGGCTACGTCGCGCATGCGAAGTTCAGCGAGCGGATGCGCCGGCTGGTCGGGTGGCTCGTGGACTGACTATTTGACACTTTAGATTCAAAGTGTCAAACTGCATGCCTCCACACGAAGGATGCGCTCGACCATGAATCCACTCCTCTTCTGCTCGGCCGCACTGGTCCTGCTCTTCGGCGCGCTGAGCTTCAACGTCTCGAGGATGAGGCGCAAGCGGCGCGGTGCCCCCGAGATTCCCGAGGCCGAGGTCGTCAAGGCCATTCGTGCGCACGGCAATGCGAGCGAGTACATCCCGCTCTTCGTCGCCATGTTCCTCTACCTGAATGCTGCCCAGCCGAGCCCGGGCGTGTACCTGGTCGGGCTGGCGGTGCTCGCGACGGTCAGCCGCTTCGCGCACGCGGCAGGAATGCTCGTCACCGCCAGCGTCGCGGAAGGGCATCCGCTTCGGTTCTGGGGCGCGATCGGCACCTACTTCGGCCTGTTCGCGCTGGGCCTGACGCTGCTCCTGCGGGCCTTCTAGCTTCTAGCGCTGGCGCAGGCCCAGCGTGCCGAGCCAGTCGAAGGCCGCGGTCCAGAACACGATGGGCGCCATGCCTTCGCAGTGCCCTTCGGCGCCTTCGGCACGGGTGAACCGGCGGAACGCCTTCGGGCACTTCATCGCGTCGTGAAGCTGCTGCCCCTGGCCGGTCGACACCGGATCGGTCTCGTTGTCGGTCACGAAGCTCGGGCAGGTGATCGACGACGCCGATCCGGCGTTGGTGTAGCGCCGCATGTCCTGGAAATAGGCCTGCGGGTCGGCGGCGCCATTGGTCACCATGCGCGGTCCGAGCAGCGTCCGCATGACCGAGCTCTGCAGCAGCGCGTCGAACTGCGGCTTGGCGGCCGGGTCGTCCACATGCGCCCAGAGCTTGCCGAGGCGGGCCGCCACCCCGGGCGCCATGTCGTATTGGCCCGGATCGACCACCAGCGCGGCGAGCCGCGGCGTCCCGGCCGCGCCGCGCGGCGCCAGCAGCCCGCCGAAGGATCGGCCGACGAGCACGATGCGGTCGGCATCGACTTCCAGCTGGGCCGCGACGAGGTCGAACATGCCGGGCATCACATGCTCCCAGTCGGGGCGCTGCGCCACGCGGCGGTCGTAGAGCACCGCGCCCTGGCCCGGGCCGTCCAGGGCGACGAACGCCCAGCCGCGGTCGAGGGCCGGGTAGACCGACGCGTACAACTCCTCGGCGGTGCTGTCGTAGCCGCCGATGTGCAGGATCGTCGGGAAGGGGCCGCTGCCGGACGGCGCGAAGAGGTAGCCCGGGGTGTCGCCCTCGATCGTGCGGCCGGGCCGCGGCAGGTCGGGCAGGGCGCTTCGGAAGGCGTCGACGCTGGCCCGGTAGGCGGTCGTCAGTTCCTTGCCGTCGAGGTCGTCGCGGTGCCAGAAGAAGGCCTGCCGGTAGTATTCGGCCGCCCGCAGGCGCAGCGAGGCCGCGCTGGTCGCGTGGCCGGCCTGCCCGGCGGTGGCGGCCTGGGCCACCAGCCTGTCGGCGAAAGCCATCCACTCGGCATACCAGCTGTCGCGGTCGCCCGGCGTGATGCGCGACGCGATGTACAGGCACTCGCCGACATTGGCCATGCCCGAGTCGCACTTGCCGACCGAGCGCTGCAGCTGGCCGTCGAAGCCCTCGTGATCGAAATACAGTTTCATCGGATTCGCTCCTCGAGTCGATGCGTCGTCAACGTTCCTCGATCGGATGCCGCACCACGAACATGTAGACCAGCGCCGCCGCGAAGGCCACCACCGCGGCGATCACCAGCGCATTGATGAACGAGTGCGTCTGGTCGACCACCACGCCGGTGACGATCGGCGCCAGCGAGCCGCCCAGGTAGCCGCCGAAATTCTGCACCCCGCCGAGCGAGGCCACCATGCGGCGCGGGATCGCGACGCTCACCAGGGCCCAGGCGCCGCTGCTGGCGATGTTGAGGAAGCCGACCGCCACCGAGATGTAGGCCACCGCCAGCACGGTGCTCGGCGTGTAGGCCGCCGGGATGGTGAAACAGGCCGCGCCGATCAAACCGACGCAGACCGGCCACTTGCGGCTCTTCATCGGGCTCATGCCGCGCCTCATCAGCGCGTCGGCGATGTAGCCGCCGCCGATCGCGCCGAAGGCGCCGAAGACGAAGGGGATGCTGGTCACCCACCCGGCGTTGGCGATGCTCAGGTGCCGCTCGTGTTCCAGGTACGCCGGCAGCCAGGTGAGGTACAGCCACACCATGTAGACCACGCCCATGAAGCCGAAGAGCATGCCCCAGGTGGTGCGGTGGCGGAACAGCCCCTTCCACTCGGCCCAGCTCATGCGGGGCGCGTTCGCGTCCTCGCGGGCGCCGCCGTCGGCCAGGTGCAGCAGCTCCGAAGGCGCCAGCTCGACCTCGTCGCGGTTGCGATAGAAGATGACCCACCCGATCGCCACCAGGATGCCGAAGACGCCCAGGATGATGAACATCGCGCGCCAGCCGAAGCCCAGCATCAGCGCGGTGAGGATCGGCGGCGCCAGGGCCGGGCCGATGCTCGAGGCCGCGTTGAAGAGGCCGGTCGGGCCGCCGCGCTCGCGCGCCGCGAACCATTCGCTCACCACCTTCGCGCCGGCCGGGAACTGCGGCGCCTCGCCGATGCCGAGTGCCGCGCGCGCCACGATGAACTGCTGCAGGCTGCCGACGAAGCCGCCCGCCAGCTGCGCGATCGACCACAGAAGCATGCCGGCGCCGAGCATCACCCGGGCGCCGAAGCGGTCCAGCAGCGCGCCGATCGGCAGTTGCGAGAAGGCGTAGGCGAGCGAGAAGGCCGACAGCAGCACGCCCATCTGCGAGGCGCTCAGGCTCAGCTCGCCGCTGATCGAATGGTTGGCGATCGACAGGGCGCTGCGGTCGACGTAGTTGACGATGCCCGCGAGGATGAGGAAGGCCAGCGCGACGCGCTGGATGCGTTGGAGCCTGGGGCTCTTCGGGTGCGGGTTCATGGGTTGTCTGTCTCCGGTGGTTGTTGTTGTCCGTTCGTGTCGCCGTTCGCCGTTCGCTGCTCTTGAAGTTCAGCCGTCGTCGAGGAAGCGGTGCAGGCTGCCCAGCAGTGCGTCGACCTCCACCGGCTTGGGCAGGTGGGCGTCGAAGCCGGCGGCCAGCGCGGCGCGGCGGTCGGTCTCGGTGCCGTAGCCGGTGAGCGCGATCAGGAAGATCGAGCGGGTGCGCGGGTTCTTCCGCAAGGCCTTGGCCAGCTCGTAGCCGTTCATGCCGGGCAGGCCGATGTCGAGCACCGCGGCGGCCGGCAGGAACTCCGACACCACCGCCAGCGCCTCCTCGCCGCTGTGGGCGGTGCGCACCTCGTGCCCGTCGTGGCTCAGCAGTTCGCGCAGCAGTTCGGCGGCGTCGGTGTTGTCGTCGACCACCAGCAGGCGCTGCGCGGCCGGCCCCTTGGCCGTGGCCGACGGCAGCGCGGCGGGCTCCGCCGCTGCAGCCTGCGAGAGCAAGGGCAGGCGCACCGTGAAGCGGCTGCCGCTGCCGACACCGTCGCTATCGGCCTCGATCGCGCCGCCGTGCAGTTCCACCAGGCTGCGTGCGATCGCCAGGCCCAGGCCGAGGCCGCCGCTGGCGCGCTGCAGCGCCTGCTCGCCCTGCACGAAGCGCTCGAAGACCCGCGCCAAGAGCGCCGGTGGAATGCCGATGCCTTCGTCGGCGACCGTGATCCTCGCCTCTTGTCCGTCGGCTTCGAGCGCGATGCGGATCGGCATGTCGGGCGGCGTGAACTTGGCGGCGTTGGTCAGCAGGTTGCACAGCACCTGGGTCAGGCGCAGCGGGTCGCCGCGCACCATGACCGGCGCCGGCGGCAGCGCGGTCTCGACCGCGGCGGCGCGCTTCTCGAGCACCGGCGCCGACAGCTCCATCGCCCGGCCGACGATCTCGCGCAGGTCGAGCGGCTGCGGCTGCAGCTCGATCTTGCCGGCGACGATGCGCGAGACGTCGAGCAGGTCGTCGACCATGCGCGACAGGTGCCGCACCTGCCGTTCGATGATCTGGCGCTCGCGCGGAAAGGCGCTGTCGTCGCGGCGCCGTATCAGCTCCAGCGCGGTGACGATCGGCGCCAGCGGGTTGCGCAGCTCGTGGCCGAGCATCGCCAGGAACTCGTCCTTGGTGCGGCTGGCGATCTCGGCGTGGGCCAGCGCCTGCCGGCTCTCGGCGAAGAGGCGCACGTTGTCCAGGGCCAGCGCCACCCGGTGCGCCAGCTCGCCGATCAGCGCGCCGTCCTCCGGCGTGAAGTGCCGCCCCGACTCGGCTTGCAGCACCGCCATCACGCCGATGGTGCGGCCGCGCGCCACCAGCGGCACCACGCAGGCCGCGCGCATGCCGACCGTGCGGGCGAAGGTCCGGAAGACCGGGTCGGCGATGTCGTCGTGATCGGTCGAATCGAAGTTGCGCAGGTAGCTGCGGCCGGTCGCGATCGCCCAGGGAAAGGAGCCGGGCGTGTCGGGCGAGACCGTGCCCGAGCGCACGACGCTGGCGATCGCCTCGATGCGCGACGGGTCCGCGTGGTGGGTGAGCTTGCGCTGCAGCGCGCCCTGCGCATCGAGCAGGTCGATGCGGCAGACGTCGGCGATGTCCGGGACGATCACCGACGAGATCGCCTCCAGCGTCGACGACTCCTCGAGCGAACGCGACAGCAGCGTGCTGGCCGCCACCAGCTGCAGCAGCCGCTGCTGCGCGGCCTCGGCGCCGCCGCGGGCGCTGCGCTCGGCGGCCAGCAGCCGCTCCCGCTCGGCCTCGCCGCGGGCGCGCCGGGCGGCCGCTTCGGTGAGCGCGGTCGACACCGCCTCGATCTCGCCGAAGCTGGTCTCGGCGGGCGCGAAGTCGCCGCCGGTGCCGAGTGCCACCGCGTTCTCGCGCAGGCGCGCCACCGGCTGGGTGATGCTGCGCGACACCCGCCAGGCGGCCAGCGCGGCGAGCGACAGCGACAGCAGCAGGCCGGCGCCGAAGGCCAGCCCGGAGCGCCACACGGCGCCCTCGGCGATCGACGATGGCGCGCCCAGCGCCACCACCCAATGGGCCCAGCCGATGCGCACCAGCGCCGTGCGGACCTTCTCGCCCTCGACCGTGACCGAGGGCCCGAAGGCTTCGCCGGTGTTCGCGGCCTCGGCCAGCATGGCCTGCATCAGCGGCCCGGGCACGGTGCCGAAGCGGCGCGCGGCCTCGCGCGAGCGGGCGATCCGGATGTTGTTCGAGTCGAAGACCGAGGCGACCCAGCCGTCGGGAATGCGCGCGTGGTCGAGCACCGTGGCCAGCACCTCCGGCGCCAGGATGGCGCTCAGCACGTAGCGCACCTGGCCGTCGCGGACCACCGGCACCCTGACCGTGAAGCCGGGCTCGCCGCGCGGCCCGAGGCCCAGCGGACCGACCACCGGCGTGCGCGCGCGCACCGCCTCTTCCAGGCTGGCCATCTCGGGCACGCGCCAGGGCGGGCTGCCGGGCGGGTCGCTGGTGCCGAAGACCACCTCGCCCGAGGGCCGGGCCAGCACCACGTTGCGCCATTCGGGCCGCGAGTGGCGCACCGCCTGGGCCAGGTCGTAGGCGGCGCCGAGGTCGGCCGCGTCGGCGCCCATCACGCGGTCGTCGACCGCCAGCGACTCGAGGGCGGCGACGGTCTGGCGCAGTTCGCTGTCGATCGAGGCGGCCAGCGCGCGGGCCTGCGACAGGGTGGAGCGCTCGACCTGGTTGCGCTGCTGGCCCAGCAGCGCCATCAGCGCCAGGCCCGAGAGCAGGGCCAGCGGCAGGATGGCGACCGTGGCCAGCAGGATGAGACGGCTTCGAAGGGTGACCGTGCGCATGGAGGTTCGGAACGGACCGGCGCCGGCGTCCGTTCGCCGGCGGCCGGGCTCGGCTTGCAGTTGCGCGCGATTGTCGCCGTGCGGCGGACTGCCTGCCATGACCGGTGATCGCCCTTGATCGCCGGCTACTGCAGCGTTCCCGAAAAGCCTCGCGGCGTCGCCTGGCGCGCCTGGCCGGCCGGCGCATCGCGCGCCACGCGGCTCGCGGCCGGCCGCACCCAGCGCACGATCAGGATCTGCGCCGCGTAGTAGGTCGCCAGCACCCAGAGCGAAGCGAGCGGCAGCGGCAGCACGAAGCGGTTGGTCGCCAGCAGCGCGTCGCTGAGCATGAAGAGGGCGCTGCCGGCCGCGACCCAGCGCGACGCGGGATCGCGCAGCACCGCGGCCCGGCCGAAGGCCTGCGCCGCCATGCAGGCGATCACGGTCACGTACAGGCCGACCGGCAGCCGCAGCGCCGGCGGCAGGCCGCCGGCCCAGAGGAAGGCATACATCGCCGCGCCGATGGCCAGCGTGACCGCCAGCGGCAACCGCCGCGGCCAGAGGCCGACGCCGACGCGGAACAGCGCGATGTAGGCCAGGTGCGCCAGCAGGAAGCACACCAGCCCGGGCACGAAGAAGCCGGGCGCCATCATGAGCAGCACGTCGCCGGCCAGCGAGGCGACCAGTGCGGCCAGCAGCCAGGCGGTGAAGCCGCCGGCCTTCGGCCACGCGCGGCTGCGCTGCCAGGCCAGTGCCACCGCCAGCAGCATCGCCAGCGGCTTGCACGCCAGGTGCAGCCACTGCACGTCGAGCGCCGCGCTGGCGGTGGCGAGCGCCGCGGCATCGATCAGCGCCAGTTCGAGCAGGCCCAGGCGACCTTCCAGCAGCGGGCCGAGCGCCCAGATCGCGGCGGTGAGCGCGGCCAGCCAGACGATCGCCTCGGCCATCGGCATCGTGTCCGATTGCCAGAGGAAGAAGGTGGCGCCCGCCAGCAGGGCGACGAACTGCAGCACCGCCGCGGCGCGTACGCCGGGGCCGACCGGCGGATCGAAGCGCTCGACCCTGGCGATGTCGAAGGGCGCCTTGGGGAAGCGCGCCGCCACGTCGTCCGGCCGCCAGCCCGGAGGCTTGAGGAAGACGCGCAGCTTGTCGCTCCAGCGGCGCGCATGCCAGGCGTCGTGCGCCAGCGCCCGATAGACCTCCAGGTTGGCCCACAGCGGGTTCCAGCTCTGCAGGGGGCTGCGGGTGCCGTAGACGCAGGCTTCGTCCTCTTCCTGGTAGGTGCCGAAGAGACGGTCCCAGACCAGCAGGATGCCGCCGTAGTTGCGGTCCAGGTAGCGGTCGTTCACCGCGTGGTGCACCCGGTGGTTCGACGGCGCGCAGAACCAGCGGTCGAACCAGCCAAGCCGGCCGATCTGCTCGGTGTGCACCCAGAACTGGTAGAGCAGGTCGACCAGCGCCACCACGCCGAAGACCAGCGGCGGCACGCCCGCCAGCGCCATCGGCAGGTAGAACAGCCAGCCCAGCAGCACGCCGCTGGAGGTCTGCCGCAAGGCGGTGCTCAGGTTGTAGTGCTGGCTCTGGTGGTGCACCACGTGCGCCGCCCACAGCACCGCCGACTCGTGGCCCATGCGGTGCAGCCAGTAGTAGCAGAAGTCGTAGAAGACCAGCGCCAGCAGCCAGCCGTACCAGCGGGTCCAGAAGTCGGTGTCGGGGAACAGCGCCACCGCGCCGAAGACCGCGCCGTAGATGCCGATGGCGAGCAGCTTGCTGAAGACCGCCAGCACCTGGCTCAGCATGCCCAGGCCGATGCTGTTGATCGCGTCGGCCAGCCGGTAGCTGTCGTGGCCGCTGCCGCGGCGCGCGCGGACGCGGCCGACCCACCATTCGATGCCGATGAGCAGGAAGAAGACGGGGGTCGCGAGGACGATGATCTGGCCGGGTCGCATGGCGGCGATTGTCCGCCCCTGATGGCCGGGCCCTGCCGGGTGCAACCCCGGATTTTCCCTAGCCGGAAAAGGCCCGTGCCAAGGCCTGCGGCGCGCACCTAGGGATTCTCCCGGATCGTGCGCGTGCGTACGATCAACTAGCATAGGATCAAGTTTCCGGTCGTGCCTTGCGCCGCTTGCGGGGCACGCGTCTCACGTCATGCCCTCGCGCAAGGAGCCTTGAATGATCACCCCCGAAGACGTCGAATTCCACACGCCGCCGCACGCGGACTACAAGTGGGCCGAGACGTACATCTTCCCCATCGCCATTCCCGAGGAACACATCATGGTGATGGTCTATGTCGCCGCGCGGCCGAAGCTCGGCGTGATGCTCAACGACGTCTATGTCTACGGCACGCTCACCGACAACCGGGCCGAGCTGATGTATGTCGACAGCCAGGTGCACCTGCCCGCGCCCGAGCGCTTCTCGCTGATCGATTCGCCCTCGGGCCTGCGCATCGAGTGCGTCGAGCCGCCGCGCAAGTTCCGCATCGACTACATGGGCTTCGACGACACCGAGATCCATGTCGACTGGCACGGGATCATGGATCCCTTCGACGTGCACGACCCCAAGCACACGCCGCATGCGGTCGGCACCAAGGAAGAGAAGATGGCCAAGTCCGGCCTCGCGAAGGCCTGGAACGGCCACTTCGACATGACCGGCCGCGTGACCGGCACGGTCAAGGTGCGCGGCAAGGTGTTCAAGGTCGACTCGCTCGAGCGCATGGACCACAGCTGGGGCGACCGCGGCGAGAACGACCTGCCGCCGATGGATTCCATCTCGGCCCAGTTCGACGAGAAGCTGTGCTTCCACATCATCACCCACGTCGACCTCGAAGCGCCGAGCGGCCGCGACCAGAAGCTGGCGCACGGCTACGTGCTGGAGGACGGCGTGCAGTACGGCATCGCCGAACTCGACATGAGCAGCGTGCGGCTGGGCGTCACCATCGCCGCCATGAAGATGAAGATCACCGACGTGCGCGGCAAGGTCTTCGTGCTCAACGCCATGGCCGACATCGGCGCGCCCTGGAACATCTACGGCACCACCTGCTACACCGCGCTGATGCGCTGGACCTGCGGCGACCGCGAAGGCTACGGCGTGGTGATGGAGGTGCTGCCGGTGAAGGCGCTGACCCGGCTGCGCGGACGCCGGGCCAGCCAGTGGCCGGCCGCGATCACCACGGGCTGAGCGGCGCGCCAAGACGCCTCGAGCCCTCCAACAGGAGACAAGACATGTCGAGCCTTCCCCCGAGCGCGGCCGACCGGGCCGCGGAGGACGCCATCTACCGCAAGGTGACCTGGCGCATCCTGCCCTTTCTCTTCCTGTCCTTCTTCGCCGCCTACCTCGACCGGGTGAACGTGGGTTTCGCGAAGGCGGCGATGTCGAGCGCGCTGCACTTCAGCGACACCGCCTACGGCCTGGGCGCCGGCATCTTCTTCATCGGCTACTTCCTGTTCGAGGTGCCGAGCAACCTGCTGATGCATCGGATCGGCGCGCGCCGCACCCTGCAGCGGATCATGGTGCTGTGGGGGCTGACCTCCTCGGCGATGGTCTTCGTGCATTCGGAATGGAGCTTCTACCTGCTGCGCTTCCTGCTCGGCGCCTTCGAGGCCGGCTTCCTGCCCGGCATCGTCCTGTACTTCACCTACTGGTATCCGTCGCAGCGGCGCGGCCGGATCATCGCGCTGATCATCTCGGGCGTGGCGATCTCGGGGCTGATCGGCGCGCCGATCTCGGGCGCGATCCTGTCGTTCACCGAAGGCCTGGGCGGCATGGCGGGCTGGCAATGGATGTTCCTGCTCGAGGGGCTGCCGGCGATCGTGCTGGGTCTCATGGTGTTCCGCGTACTGGCCGACCGGCCGGCGGATGCCGCCTGGCTCGACGACGGCGAGAAGGCCGCCATCCAGCGCGCGCTGGCCGCCGACGTGGAGCATGCGACGCAGACGCACCTGTCCTTCGCCGGCGCGCTGCGCGACCCACGGGTCTACGCGCTGTGCGCGATCTACTTCACGACCGCCTCCGGCGCCTACCTGATCAGCTTCTGGCTGCCCACGCTGATCAAGAAGCTCACCGCGGCGAGCAACCTGCCGGCCTGGCAGCTGGGGCTGCTGATCGCGATCCCATACCTGTGCGCCGCGATCTCGATGATCGTCATCGCCGGTCACTCGGACCGCAAGATGGAGCGGCGCTGGCACATCGTCACCTGCGGCGTCGTCGGCGTGGTGTCGCTGCTGCTCACCACGCAGGTCACGAGCCTGGTGGCGGCGATCGCGCTGTTCTCGGTCGCGACCTCCGCGATCCTCACCATGTCGCCGATCTTCTGGACCCTGCCGACCCGGCTGCTCACCAGCGTCGCGGCGGCCGGCGGCATCGCGCTGATCAACTCGGTCGGCAACCTCGCCGGCTTCGTCTCGCCGACGATGGTCGGCGCGATCAGCGACGCCACCGGCTCGCTCACCGCCGGGCTCTACGTCATCTCGGGCCTGCTGGTCTTCGGCTGCATCCTGGTGCTGGCGGTGGTGCGGCCGGACCCGGGCGCCGCCGGCACGCCGCGCGCCGGCGGCCCGGTGCTCGGCCACTGACACGGAGGTGAATGCGATGCAGGCCACCCAAGCCCGGATCGACCCCGGCGTCGAGCAGCTGCGCCGCGTGCTCGAGGTCGGAGACGCCCAGCGCGACGCGCCCGACGCCGTCTTCATCGAGGCGATGCGCGAGCGCTATCCCACCGAGCGCGAATTCGACGCGATGCTCACCCGCAAGCAGCAGCGGCGTTCGATGCCGCGCGCCGGCACGCTGTCGCTGGCCGACTTCGCCGCCTGCATCGACCGCTTCCTGCGGGTGCATGTGGAAGGCGGCTTCGAGGTGCGGCAGTTGCGCTGGATGTCCGGCGGCGGCTCGAAGATCCAGCTGGCCTTCGTGCTGCACTGGACCGACCCCGCGCTCGGCGCCGCCACCGAGACGCCGATGGTGATCCGCATGGAGCCGCAGGAGTCGCTCAGCGCCACCAGCCGGCGGCGCGAGTCGCAGTTGCTGGGCGCCTTCGCCGGCACGCTGCCGGTGCCGCGGGTCTACTGGGTCGACGCCGAGGGCGAATGGTTCCCGGAGCCCTCGCTCATCTACGCCTTCGCCAAGGGCGTGACCAAGCCGAGCGCGGTCGAGGGCCGGGTCGGCGGCGTCGGCAGCGACTTCGGCGCGCGGCTGCGGCCGATCCTCGGCCGGCAGTTCGTCGAGCACCTGGCGACGATCCACACCTTCGACTTCCGCGGCCGCGACCTGAGCGCCTTCGACATCCCGGCGGTCGGCAGCACCGAGACGGCTCTCTGGCAGCTCAACCGCGCACGGCGCATCTGGGAAGAAGACCGCGGCGAGGAACTGCCCTTCATGGAAGTCGCGGCCAACTGGCTGGCGCGCCACCCGCCGACGCTCGACCACGCCAGCATCCTGCACGGCGACTACCGGGCCGGCAACTTCCTGTTCGACGAGCCGAGCGGCAAGATCACCGCCTGGCTCGACTGGGAGCGCGGCTACGTCGGCGACCGCCATCGCGACCTGGCCTGGATCACGCTGCCGCTCTTCGGCCACTACGCCGAGGACGGCAAGACCTTCCTGGTGTCGGGCCTGGTGCCGCTGGCCGACTTCTACGCCGGCTACGAGCGGGCCTCGGGGCTGAAGGTCGACGCCGACAAGCTGCGCTACTACCGCATCCTGAACGGCTACCAGCTGATCGCGTCCTCGCTGGGCACCGCCTACCGGGTGGCGCGGCTGGGCCGTTCGCACCAGGACGTGCTGCTGACCTGGATCGAGGGCATCGTCTACACGATCGCCGAAGACATGCGCCGCGCGCTGGCGGAGGTTCACTGATGGCCGACCACACCCTGAATGCATTGCGCGCCGCCGCCCGGGCGATGGACGAGGTGGTCATCGGCGCGGTCGATCCGACCCATCCGCTGGCCGGCGAGCAGGCCCGGCTGGTCGCGAAGTACCTGAAGCTCTTCGTCGAGCGCAACGACCTGGCCTACGACCGCAACCGCTTCGAGCTGCGCCACTACCTGGACCTGGCGCGTGCGCTGGCGGCCGACGCCGCCAGCGTCTCGCCCGCGATCGCCCAGGCTTTCGACGGCGCGATCGCCGAGGGCCAGCGCCTGTACGACTCGCCCGGCGCGCGCCTGCCGGCGCTGCAAGAGGCGACGCGGCGGCTGGCCGGCATCGCGGTCGCGCTGGTGCGCACCGCGGCCGAGGCTGAGGCGCCGGTGCGGCATCGCATCGAGGCCCGGGTGCTGGATGCGGCGGCGGCGCTGCTGGCGGCGCAGCGCGCCTGGTTCGTGCCGCAGGGCTGGGAACCGGATGCGCGCGAGGTGCCGCCGATCGAGCGGGCGCTCGGCCTCGTGGCCTGAGCCGGGGAAGCCCTCACATCACCGTCGCGTGCGGATGCATCGGGTGCGCCAGCGTGTCCGCGATCAGCCGCAGCGCGTCGTCGCATTCGTCGCGTGACATCGGGCCACCCAGGCAGATCCGTACCGCCTCCGGCGGCATGCTGTCGGTCGAGAAGGCCACGCTGGCGACCACGCCGACGTTGCGGGTGCGCAGGAAGGATGCGAACTCGACCATGCTCCAGGCCGAGCTGAGCGGCAGCCAGAGATGGAAGCAGTCGCTCGGCGCCACCACGCCGTAGGGCCCCAGGTGCTTGAGCGCCAGCACCTGGCGGGCGTTGGATTCGTTGCGCACCGCCTGCAGCATCGACTCGGCGGTGCCGTCCTCGACCCACAGGGTCGACAGCGCGTTGGTGATCGGCGAGGCCATCACGGTGGTGGCGCGCAGCGCGCCGGCCAGCCGCTGCGACTGCCGCGCGCTCGGTGAGCGCACGTAAGCGTTGCGCAGGCCCGCGCCCAGCGTCTTCGAGAAGCCGGTGATGTAGTAGGTGAGGTCGGGGGCCAGGGTCGCGAGCGTGGGCGGCATCTGGCGCGGCAGCAGCGCATAGGCGTCGTCCTCGATGATCGGGATCGCGAAGCGCAGCGCGATGTCCGCCAGGGCCTCGCGCCGGGCCCGCGAGACGGTCGCGGTGGTCGGGTTGTTCAACGTGGGGTTGATGTAGAGCGCCTTCGGCTTGAGCGTCTTGCAGGCGTGCTCGAAGGATTCGCCCATCGGTCCTTCCTCGTCCAGCGGCAGCGCATGCAGCTGGATGCCCAGCTGGGTCGCGATCGCCTTCACGCCGGGGTAGGTCAGCGCCTCGACGCAGATCAGCTCGCCCGGGCGCGCCAGCTGCGAGAACAGCGCGGCCAGCACGCTGTGGATGCCGGGGCAGACCAGCATCTGGTCGATGGTGCAGTCCGGCACCCGCGGGCGCAGCCAGGCCATGGCGGCCTCGCGGTCGCGCGCCGAACCGCCGAAGTCCTGGTAGCGCAGCAGGCTGTAGAGGTCGGTCTCGCCCATCAGGCGGGCGGCGCTCTCGTGCATGCGCTCCAGCAGGGCGGCGTCCTGCGGCTCCGGCGGCAGGTTCATGGTCATCTCGGCGCCGCTGCCGCCACGCAGCGGCACCGCCGGGCTGGTGCCGCGGATGAAGGTGCCGGTGCCGGCGCGCGAGTCGATCAGGCCGCGCTTGCGGGCCTCGGCATAGCCGCGGGCGACCGTCGTGTAGTTCAGCCGCAGGTCGGCCGCCAGGTCGCGCAGGGTCGGCAGCTTGTCGCGCGCCGTGAGGCGGCCGGTGCGGATGTCCTCGCCGAGCAGGTCGGCCAGGAGCAGGTAGGCCGGCCGGTCGCTGGCCTCGAGGCGCTTCTGCCAGCGCTGGGTGTTCTTGTCCATGGTGGGTGGCCTTGAGTTGATCGCATCCATTGATTGCATCGATGCCGTCGAATGAATGCATGAAGCATGCCGGCCGCCGGACGTCGCGCCAGGCCCTGGATGCATGGATCGCGTGCATGAACGACCCTTGATCGGGTGCATTGATCGCATCGAAAACGCATCGATCGAGTGCGAAAACCGCGTCCGAACCGCTGCTGGAGCCCGTCGGAAGAGGCCGCCAAAAAAATTTTCGGTGCCGCGGATGGCGTGCAGGCGCATTGATCGCGCATTGATCGCATCCGGGCGCCGCGCGGCTGGCACATCGCATGCGAATGAAAAGGGCGCGCAACCCATCCATTCAATCTTTCACCATCGGAGTCATTCAATGCCCATCGTCACCAAACCCAAGAACGTGTCCGGCGAACACCTGGTCGACTACGAAGAGAAGGTCTTCGAGGACGTGAAGGCCGAGCCCGGCGAGAAAGCGCTGGTCACCTTCCACACCGTGGCCTTCGAAGGCTCGATCGGCTTCGTCAACCTGCTGCAGGCGACACGCCTGAAGCGCAAGGGCTTCGAGACCTCCATCCTGCTGTACGGCCCGGGCGTGACGCTGGGCGTTCAGCGCGGCTTCCCGACGCTCGGCGACGAGGCCTTCCCGGGCCACCAGAACTTCAACAAGCAGATCACGAAGTTCATGGAAGAGGGCGGCAAGGTCTACGCCTGCCGCTTCGCGCTGCAGGCGCTTTACGGCCACGGCGAAGGCGCGCTGATCGAAGGCATCAAGCCGATCAACCCGCTCGACGTGCTGGACATCATCCTGCTGCACCGCAAGGCCAACGCCTTCATCCTCGACACCTGGACCCTGTGAGGCGAGAGGCGGCCATGACCACCTCCGGAACTTCCCGCATCGTCCGTGCCGCCGCGGTCCAGATCGCGCCGGACTTCGAGGCGCCCGACGGCACCTTGAACCGGGTCTGCGAGGCGATCGACGAGGCCGCTTCCAAGGGCGCGCAGATCGTGGTCTTTCCCGAGACCTTCGTGCCCTACTACCCGTACTTCTCCTTCGTGCAGCCGCCGGTGCTGCAGGGGCCGGCCCACATCCGGCTGATGGAGCGGGCGGTGGCGGTGCCGGGGCCGGTGACCCTGGCCGTCGCCGAGCGGGCCCGTGCCCGCGGCGTCGTGGTGGTGCTCGGCGTCAACGAGCGCGACCACGGCAGCCTCTACAACACGCAGCTGGTCTTCGACGCCGACGGCAGCATGGTGCTCAAGCGCCGCAAGATCACGCCGACCTACCACGAGCGCATGGTCTGGGGCCAGGGCGACGGCGCCGGCCTCAAGGTGGTCGACACGCGGGTCGGCCGCGTCGGCGCGCTGGCCTGCTGGGAGCACTACAACCCGCTGGCCCGCTACGCGCTGATGGCGCAGCACGAGGAGATCCACTGCGCGCAGTTCCCGGGCTCGCTGGTGGGCCCGATCTTCGCCGAGCAGATGGAAGTCACCATCCGCCATCACGCGCTGGAGTCGGGCTGCTTCGTGATCAACGCCACCGGCTGGCTGACCGATGCGCAGATCCAGGCGATCACCCCCGACGCCGGCCTGCAGAAGGCGCTGCGCGGCGGCTGCCACACCGCGATCGTCTCGCCCGAAGGCAAGCACCTGGCGCCACCGCTGACCGAGGGCGAAGGCATGCTGATCGCCGACCTCGACATGGCGCTGATCACCAAGCGCAAGCGAATGATGGATTCGGTCGGCCACTACGCCCGGCCCGAACTCCTTTCCCTGGCGATCAACGAACGCCCTGCCAGCACCACGCTGCCGATGCCGGCCGCGGACACCCCTTCCACCGACCTCCGGAGCACCCGCCATGAACCCCACCACGATCCCGTCCAGCCGGCAGTTGATGACCGAGTTGCAGTCCTTCGGGTTGCGGCTGGTTGATCCGAGCGCGGGCGCTTCGAGCCGGCGCGGCGGCGCCGGGCCGTCGGACCACAAGGCGGTCACGGTCGACGGCCACACGATCATGGTGCCGGTCCACACCTCGACCGCCTGGAGCTCGCCCTTCACCGCCGAGGCGCCCGACGCGCAAGGCGTGAGCCGGGTGATGCGCGGCAGCATCCCGATCGCGAACATCAGCTTCCCGAAGCAGCCGCGCTTCTACCGGATGCAGACCTTCGACGGCGTGCCCTATTCGCACATCGCGACCCTGCACGGCGCCGACGTGCTGGCCACCACGGTGCTGCAGACCTGCATCCGCTACGAGAGCCGGAAGAAGAGCTGCAAGTTCTGCGCGATCGGCCAGTCGCTGGCGGCCGGCCGCACCATCGCCCGCAAGACGCCGGAGCAACTGGCCGAGGTGGCCCGCGCCGCGGTGCTGCTCGACGGCGTCAAGCACATGGTCATGACCACCGGCACGCCGAACGCCACCGACCGCGGCGCCGCCATCCTGTGCGAGAGCGCCTTCGCGATCAAGGCCGCGGTCGACATCCCGATCCAGGGCCAGTGCGAGCCGCCGGACGACGACCAGTGGTTCCACCGAATGCACGCAGCCGGCATCGACACGCTCGGCATGCACCTGGAGGTGGTGTCGCAGGCCGTGCGCGAACGCATCATGCCGGGCAAGGCGACGGTGCCGGTGTCGCGCTACATGAGCGCCTTCGAGGCGGCGGTCGGCGTCTTCGGCCGCGGCCAGGTCAGCACCTACATCCTGGCCGGGCTGGGCGACAGCCGCGAGGAGATCCTGCAGATCTGCGACCAGCTGCTGGCGATCGGCGTCTATCCCTTCGTGGTGCCCTTCGTGCCGATCAGCGGCACGCCGCTCGAAGACCATCCGGCCCCGTCGCCCGAGTTCATGAAGTCGATCCTCGAGCCGCTCGGGCAGAGCGTGTCGGCGGCCCGGCTGCGCTCGGCCGACATCAAGGCCGGCTGCGGCAAGTGCGGCGCCTGCTCGTCGCTGTCGGTCTACGAGTCCTGAAGCGAAGGAGCGCGAAATGAGCTGCATCGACGATCTGGACGAGCCGGTCGCGGTCTATGCGCCGGTCGAGTTCCTGGTGCGCGAAGCCGCGCAGCAATGGGAGCGTGACGAGGCCTTCGCGCTGCGCCGCGCGGTCTTCTGCATCGAGCAGGGCCTGTTCGCCGGCGACGACCGCGACGCGATCGACGAGCGCGCGCAACTGCTGGTCGCGATGGCCTGCATCGGCGGCATGCCCGACCAGTTGGTCGGCACGGTGCGCATCCACCAGCCCGAGCCCGGCCTGTGGTGGGGCTCGCGGCTGGCGGTGCACCCGGCTTTCCGCAGCCAGGGCCACCTGGGCGCGACCCTGATCCGGCTGGCGGTGTCGCGTGCCAATGCGCAGGGCTGCCACACCTTCCTGGCGCACGTGCAGTCGCAGAACGTGCCGCTCTTCCACAAGCTGCATTGGCGAAGCCTCGCCGAGCTGTCGATCCACGGCCGGCCGCACACCGAGATGCAGGCCTCGCTCGACTTCTATCCACCCTGCCACGACGCCGCCAGCGGCTTCGTCTCGCGCGCGAGGAGCGTGAAATGAGCCTCTCGGACATCGCCGACGCGCTGCGCGAGAGCCGCGGCTTCGCGCACAAGAAGGACATCAGCGCGGTGGTCGCCGCGCTTGGCCACGGCCTGCCCGGCGGCGCCGCCGACCTGGCGCAGGCGGTGCCGGTCGGGGACGACTGCGCGGCGATCCTGGACGGGCAGGGCGGCTACCTGCTGTTCGCGATCGAGGGCCTGGTGGAAGACTTCATCGAGCGCATGCCGCGCTTCGCCGGCTACTCGGGCGTGATGGTCAACGTCAGCGACATCTACGCGATGGGCGGCCGCCCGACCGCGGTGGTCGACGCCATCTGGAGCGCCGGCATGCAGCATGCCGACCAGATGCTGGCCGGCATGGCCGAGGCGGCCGCCAAGTACGGCGTGCCGATCGTCGGCGGCCACAGCAACCAGCGCAGCCTGCGCCCGCAACTGGCGGTGGCGATCCTCGGCCGCGCGCGCAAGCTGCTCACCAGCTTCTCCGCCCGGCCCGGCGACCTGCTGGTGATGGCGGTCGACCTGCGCGGCGCCTTCCAGGACCCGTTCCCGTTCTGGGACGCCTCCAGCCACGCACCGGCGGCGCGCCTGCGCGCCGACCTCGAACTGCTGCCGACCCTGGCCGAGGCGGGCCTCTGCGACGCGGCCAAGGACATCAGCATGGCCGGCGCCATCGGCACCGCGCTGATGCTGCTCGAATGCTCGCAGGCCGGCGCCACCATCGACCTCGACGCGATCCCGCGGCCCGAAGGCACCAACCTCCTGCGCTGGCTCAGCGCCTTCCCGAGCTTCGGCTTCATCCTCAGCGTGCGGCCCGACCGGCTCGGCGAGGTGCTGACCCGCTTCGCCGCCCGCGACATCGCCTGCGGCGTGATCGGCGAGGTCGACGACTCGCGCACCCTGAACCTGCGGCAGGGCGGCGAGCGCGAACTGCTGTGGGACCTGAACCGCGACGCCTTCATCTGCGAGGCTGCCGAAGCGCAGGCGCTCCATGCGTGACGTCGCGCCGCGGCCGCTGCGCATCGGCCTCCTGACCCATTCGGTGAATCCGCGCGGCGGCGTGGTCCACACGCTGGAGCTGGCCCATGCGCTGCACGACGCCGGCCATCGGGTGACCGTGTTCGCGCCGGCATCGAAGGGCCAGGAATTCTTCCGGCCGGTGCGCTGCGCCACCTGCATGGTGCCGGCCGCGCCGGCGCCGCGCGACATGGTCGAGATGGTCGGCACGCGCATCGAGGCCTTCCGCAGCACGATCGCCGCGCTGCGCCCGCGTGCGCATTTCGACGTGCTGCATGCACAGGACCCGATCGGCGCCAATGCGCTGGCCGACCTGCAGGCGCAAGGCCTGATCGACGGCTTCGTCCGCACGGTGCATCACCTGGAGCATTTCGAGGCGCCGCAGTTGATGGCCTGGCAGGCGCGCGGCTGGCGCAGCGCGAGCCAGCTGTTCTGCGTGAGCCGGCTCTGGCGCGACAAGCTGGCGGGCGAACACGGCGCGGTGGTGGAGGAAGTGGCCAACGGCATCGACGCCGAGCGCTTCGGTCCCGCGCCCGAGGCGGCCGACGCCGTGCTGGCGCGGCGGCTCGGCGTGCGCAGGGGCGCGCCGGTGCTGCTGGCGGTCGGCGGCGTCGAGGAACGCAAGAACACGCTGCGCCTGCTGCAGGCCTTCATCCGCTTCCGGGCGCAGTCGCCCGAGGCGCAACTGGTGATCGCCGGCGGCGCCAGCCTGCTCGACCATGCGCAGTACCAGCGCGACTTCGCAGCGACCGCCGCGGCGGCCGGCCTCGCCATCGGTCAGGGCCAGCCGATCGTGCTCACCGGCACGCTGGCCGATGCGGAGATGCCCGCGCTCTACCGGCTGGCCGACGCGGTCGCCATGCCTTCGCTCAACGAAGGCTTCGGGCTGGTGGTGCTGGAGGCGCTGGCCAGCGGCGCGCCGGTGGTGGTCTCGCGCATCGCCCCCTTCACCGAATACCTGCGCGACGGCGAGGTGCACTGGGCCGATCCGCTCGATGCGGCATCGATCGCCGACGCGGTGCACACCGCGATTGCGGTGCGCGATCCGCACCGCATCGCCGCCTCCGCGGCGCGACTGGCCGAGCGCTTCAGCTGGCCGGCCAGCGCTGCCCGCCACATCCACCTGTACCGGCAAGGGCTCGCCCGCGCCCAGCGCGCGCGGCTCGAAGACTGCGTCACGACCTGAAGGAGCGCTCCGTGCCCGTCATGCATTTCCACGTCCGCTGGCCCGACAGCAGCGAGACCCGTTGCTACTCGCCCTCGCTGGTGGTGCAGGACTTCCTGCTGCCCGGCCAGGCCTATGCGCTCGACGACTTCGTGGCCCGCACCCGCGAGGCGCTCGGCATCGCCTCCGAGCGGGTGCGCGCCAAGTACGGCTTCGCCTGCTCCCAGGCGATGGACCAACTCGCGGAAATCGAGGCCATCGCGAGCCGCTTCGAATCCAGGCCCGATCCGCAGGTCACCGTCCTGCGCTTCGATTGACTTCACACCACACCGGCACTCCCGGAGGCTTTTCCATGAACACCCGACCCACCCACTACAGCGTCATCATCGTCGGCGGCGGCCAGTCCGGCCTGTCGCTCAGCCACTGCCTGCAGCAGCGCGGCATCGACCACCTCGTGATCGAGAAGCGCCACCTGGTGCACAGCTGGCGCACCCAGCGCTGGGATTCCTTCTGCCTGGTCACGCCCAACTGGCAATGCAACCTGCCGGGCTGGTCCTACCAGGGCACCGATCCGCACGGCTTCATGGTCAAGGACGAGATCAACGCCTGGCTGGCCGGCTTCGTCGAGCACGTGCAGGCGCCGGCGATCGAGGGCGTGTCGGTCGAGAAGGTCTCGCGCACCGGCGAGTCGGACCGCTACGCGGTCGAGACCAGCGCCGGCAACTTCACCGCCGACCAGGTGGTGGTGGCCTCGGGCGGCTATCACAAGCCGGTGGTGCCGCGCATGGCCGAGCGGCTGCCGCCGTCCATCGCCCAATACCACTCGGCGCAATACCGCAACCCGGCGCAGCTGCCCGAAGGCGCGGTGCTGGTGGTCGGCTGCGGCCAGTCGGGCGCGCAGATCGCAGAGGACCTGCACCTGGCCGGCCGCAAGGTCTACCTGGCCACCGGCAACGCGCCGCGCTGCGCGCGCTTCTACCGCGGCAAGGACGTGGTCGACTGGCTGGCCGACATGAACTACTACGACATGCCGGTGACCCAGCATCCGCTGCGCGAAGGCGTGCGAGACAACACCAACCACTACGTCACCGGCCGCGACGGCGGCCGCGACATCGACCTGCGCCGCTTCGCCGCCGAGGGCATGGAGCTGTACGGCCTGATGACCGGCCTCGACGGCGACACCCTGCAGTTCCAGCCCAACCTGCGCGCGCACCTCGACCACGCCGACGGCATCTTCAACGGCATCAACGCCTCGATCGACCGCTACATCGCCGCCAACGGCATCGAGGCGCCGCCGGGCGAGGTCTACCAGCCGGTCTGGGAGCCGAAGGAGGAGCGCACCACGCTCGGCCTGCGCGCCTCCGGCATCACCAGCGTGGTCTGGTGCATCGGCTTCCTGCCCGACTTCGCCTGGGTCGACGCCCCGGTCTTCAACGGCCGCGGCGAGCCGGTGCACCTGCGCGGCGTGACCGGCGTGCCCGGCCTCTACTTCCTCGGCCTGCCGTGGCTGCACACCTGGGGCTCGGGGCGCTTCTCGGGGGTGGCGCGGGACGCCACGTACCTGGCGGAGCGGATCGACGAGTTGCGGTCGATGCGGGCGACAGCAGGTGAGAAATCGAAGCCTTCGACCCGCGTCGTGGCTTGAAGACGGGCGCGTCGGGTTTCGACTCGCGCGCTGCAAGACTCAGATTCTTCTCATGCCAATGATCGAGTCCGGCGCGGACCATCCTTCAGCCGAAGCCATTGGGCTTTCTGAAGGAGGGGAACATGAGTTGGGATCTGGACAAAACCGTCGCTGCACTGAGAGAAAATGCCGGGGCGAACAGCAGGAGCAAGTGCGCCGCCTACGGCGGAATGGCGCCGGAAGTGGCCGCCAAGAAATGGATCGTCGGCCTTGCACTGGCCGCATCGGCTTTGTCTTCCTTTGCAAGGGACCCGCTGCCCGAAGAGGCCGCCACATTGAAGTTCTACCAGTGGTATATGAAGGAACTGGTAGCAATGCAAGAACCGCTGGACGACGGAAAGCAGGCCATAGACCAATTCATTGCCAAGGACTTGCACCGCAAGCTCATCGCATGGGCCAAGGCCCAGTCGCTCGACAGCGACTATTTCATCAAGGCACAGGACTTCTCGGACACTTGGGCCGACAACATCTCCGTGCGGGCCACTGAGCGGATTGGGAACGAGGCCACCGTGGTGGCCAGTCTTCAGGACCGGGATCTCTCGACCAAGGTGGCGGTGCAACTGAAAAAAGTGAACGGTCATTGGAAGATCGTCGGAGTCTTCGACATCAATTGACGCAGCAGGCGATTCGAGTCTTTTTCAAGGCGTGACCGCCCAGCCGCCCACCCGGCTGTGGCAACATCGTCGACCCATGAATCGACGGTGCGGCCTTCCTCCGGTGACCCCATGAACTCCTCGGCGACGATCCGGCAGTTCAGGCACTTCGTGGCGCTCGCCGAGGCGCGCTCCTTCACCCGCGCGGCCAGCCTCTGCAACCTGACCCAGTCGGCGCTGAGCCGCAGCATCGCGGCGCTGGAGCAGGACCTCGGCGCGACGCTGGTCGACCGCATCGGCAAGCGGGCCGAACTGACCGCGGTCGGCGAGGCGGTGCTCGACCACGCACGGCACGTGGTGGTCGATGCCGACGAACTGGCGCGCTGCGTGTCGGTGCATGCACAGGGCGAGAGCGGCCGCTTCCGGCTCGGCATCGGCGCCACGCCGGCCGCGCTGCTGAACGTCGAGATGCTGGCCTTCGTCGCCAACCAGTTCCCCCGCCTGCAGTTCAGCCTGTCGCGCGGGCCGGTGGAGGAGCAGGTGGCGCGCCTGCGCGAACGCCGGCTCGACGCCCTGGTGGTCGACCTGCGATCGGTGCTGCCGACGCCGGACCTGCACATCGACCATCTCGCCGACCTGCCCGCCGGCCTGATGTGCCGGCCGGACCATCCGCTGGTCCGGCGCGGCGGCCAGGTTCGCTTCGACGACCTGCGCGCCTACCCGATCGCCAGCACGCACTGGAGCGAGGAAGTGGTGCGCCGCATGGTCACCGCCTTCGGCCCCGGCGCGCATCCGGACGAGCTGATCCGGCTCCTGTGCGAGGACGTCGCCAGCCTGCTGGAAGTGGCGCTCCGCAGCGATGCGGTCGTGCTGGGCGTGCTCGCCTGCGGCCGCGAGCTGATCGAGAGCGGCCGGCTGGCCGCGCTGCGCCTCGATGTCGATGGCGTCGACTCCCGCTTCGGCCTGGTGCGCCTGGCCGGTCGCTCGGCGCCGCCTTTCCACGAGCGCCTGCGCGCCTTCATCGCGGCGCGCTTCGATGCGCACCGGCCGTTGCCGGTCGCGCCCGCTTCGACGGTCGCGCCCGCCCCATCGCCCGCACGCCGCGCTGCGAAGCGGCGAGCCACCGCCCGCTCCGGCGCCTGACGGACAGACCGAGACACACATGCCCTCACTCGACGACCCCTTCCACGACGCCGAAGTCGGCTCGCGCGACAGCACCCTCGACACCACCCGCATCGACGACGTGCGCATCGGCGCGGTGCGCCCGCTGATGACGCCGGCGCTGCTGCAGGAGCGGGTGCCGGTGCGCGACAACACGCTCGCGCTGGTCGAGAGCAGCCGTTCAGCGATCGCCGACGTGCTGCACGGCCGCGACGACCGGCTGGTGGTGGTGGTCGGCCCGTGCTCGATCCACGACCACGAACAGGCGATCGACTATGCGCAGCGGCTGAAGCAGGTCGCCGACCGGCTGCAGGACGACCTGCTGATCGTGATGCGCGCCTACTTCGAGAAGCCGCGCACCACGGTCGGCTGGAAGGGCTACATCAACGACCCGCACCTCGACGGCAGCTTTGCGATCAACGAAGGCCTGGAGCGGGCGCGACGGCTGCTGCTGGAGCTGACCACGCTGGGCCTGCCGACCGGCACCGAATTCCTCGACCTGCTGAGCCCGCAGTTCATCGCCGACCTGATCGCCTGGGGCGCGATCGGCGCGCGCACCACCGAGAGCCAGAGCCACCGCCAGCTGGCGTCGGGCCTGAGCTGCCCGGTCGGCTTCAAGAACGGCACCGACGGCAGCGTCAAGGTGGCGGCCGACGCGATCCTCGCGGCGCGGGCGCCGCACGCCTTCATGGGCATGACCAAGATGGGCATGGCCGCGATCTTCGAGACCCGCGGCAACGACGACTGCCACGTGATCCTGCGCGGCGGCAAGGCGCCCAACTACAGCGCCGCCGACGTCGCCGCCAGCTGCGACGCACTCGTCGCCAACGGCCTCAGGCCGCAGGTGATGATCGACGTGTCGCACGGCAACAGCAGCAAGCAGCACCAGCGCCAGATCGTGGTGGCCGCCGAAGTGGCCGCGCAGATCGCGGCCGGCGACGCGCGCATCACCGGCCTGATGATCGAGAGCCACCTGGAAGAAGGCCGGCAGGACCTGGTGCCCGGCAAGCCGCTGGCGCGCGGCGTCTCGATCACCGACGCCTGCATCGGCTTCGCGCAGACGGTGCCGGTGCTCGAAGGCCTGGCCTCGGCGGTGCGGCAGCGCCGGCTCAGAACAGCTCGGCCGGCAGCGCGGTGAGGCTGGCGGCGCCGGCGCGGATTTCCGCGCAGCGCGCCTGCACCTCCGGCAGCAGCCGCTCGACGTAGAAGCGCGCGGTCGCCAGCTTGGCGGCATGGATCGGCTCGCCGCCGTCGCGCGCGATGCGATCGATCGACAGCGCCGCCATGCGCGCCCACATCCACGCCAGCAGCAGATGCCCGACCAGCCGCAGGTAGGGCGCGGCCGCCGCGCCGATCGCCTGGGGATCCGTCTCGGATTCGGCCAGCACCGCCGCCGTCACCGCGCGCAGCTCGGCCGCCAGCGCGGAGAGCGGCAGGCAGAACTCGCGCAGCGCGGGCACCTGCGCCTGCGAAGCGACCCAGTCGTCGATGCAGCCCAGGAGCACGTCGAGCCCGCGACCGCCATCCGCGATCACCTTGCGGTCCAGCAGGTCCATCGCCTGCACGCCGTTGGTGCCTTCGTAGAGCGGAATGATGCGGGCGTCGCGCAGGTGCTGCTCGACGCCGTTGTCGCGGATGTAGCCGTGGCCGCCGAAGCATTGCATCGCCAGCCCGATCGACTCGACCGCCAGGTCGCTGCAGAAGGCCTTCACCACCGGCGTGGCGATCGCGAGCAGCTGGCCGGCGCGGTGGCGTTCCGCGGCATCGGGGTCGAGGTGCTGGCTGTCGATCAGCGTGGTCGCCCAGAGCGCCAGCGCCCGCGCGCCCTCGACCCAGGCCTTCTGCGTCAGCAGCATCCGCCGTACGTCGGCGTGCGCGATGATCGGGTCGGCCGCGCCGCCGATGCGCACGGCCGCACGGCCCTGCTCGCGCTCCCTGGCATAGGCCAGCGACTTCTGGCGCGCCGCTTCCATCAGCCCGACCGCATTGACGCCGACGGCGACCCGCGCGTGGTTCATCATCACGAACATCGCCGCCAGCCCCTGGTTCGGCTGGCCCAGCAGCCAGCCGGTCGCCGCATCGAAGTCCAGCGTGCAGGTGGCGTTGCCGTGGATGCCCATCTTCTGCTCGATGCCGCTGCAGTGGACCGGGTTGCGCGCGCCGGGTTGGCCCTCCGCATCGGGCAGCCGCTTGGGCACCACGAAGAGCGAGATGCCCTTCACGCCCGGCGGCGCATCCTCGAGCCGCGCCAGCACCAGGTGGACGATGTTGCCGGTGAGGTCCTGCTCGCCACCCGAGATGAAGATCTTGCTGCCGGTGATCCGGTAGCTGCCGTCGGCGGCCGCCAGCGCGCGCGTGCGCAGCAGGCCGAGGTCGGTGCCGCAGTGGGGTTCGGTCAGGCACATGGTGCCGGCCCAGTCGCCGCTCGCGATGCGCGGCAGGTAGAGCGCCTTCTGCGCATCGCTGCCGTTGGCCTCGATGCACAGGTAGGCGGCATGCGACATGCCCGGATAGGCGGCCCAAGCCATGTTGGCGCCGCTCAGCATCTCGTTGACCGCGCTGCCGATCGCGAGCGGCAGGGCCTGCCCGCCGAAGTCGGTGCTGCAGCCGAGGCCGGTCCAGCCGGCGTCGACGAAGGAACGGTAGGCGTCCGGGAAGCCGTCGGGTGTGCGGACCTCGCCCGGCCGCGGCATGCTGCAGCCTTGCCGGTCGCCGCCGGCGTTGAGCGGCGCGATGACCTCGGCCGCGAAGCGGCCCGCGCCTTCGAGCACCTGGTCGATGGTGTCGGCGTCCAGTTCACCGCGGCCGCAGCGCTGCAGCAGCGCGGGCACCGCCAGCAGTTCGTCGAGCACGAAGCGCAGGTCGCGCAGCGGCGGCGCGTAGGCGCTCATCACGCCGCCGGCTGCAAGGTGCGCAATTCCTTGCGCAGGATCTTGCCCACCGCCGACTTCGGCAGCGCGTCGACGAAGCTGACGCGCCGCGGCACCTTGTAGGCGGTGAGGTTGGCGCGGCAGTGCGCTTCGACCTGTGCGGCGGTGAGGGTCTCGTCCCTGGGCACCACGAACAGGTGCGGCACCTCGCCCGAGCGATCGTCGGGGATCCCGATGCAGGCCGATTCGAGCACCGAGGGCATCAGCGCGACCACCGCCTCGATCTCGTTCGGATAGACGTTGAAGCCCGACACCAGGATCATGTCCTTCAGCCGGTCGACCACGTAGAGGAAGCCGCGCGCATCCATGGTCACGACGTCGCCGGTGCGGAACCAGCCGTCGGCGGTGAAGGCGCGGGCGCTGTCTTCGGGCCGCTGCCAGTAGCCGGAGAACACCTGCGGGCCCTTGATGCAGAGCTCGCCGCGTTCGCCGACCGGCACTTCGCGGCCTTGCTCGTCGATCAGCCTGACGTCGGTCGAAGGCATCGGCACGCCGATGCTGCCGGTCCAGTCGGCGCCGCCCAGCACGTTGAAGGCCACGCAGGGCGAGCATTCGGTCAGGCCGTAGCCTTCGCGGATCGGCACGCCGGTGGCGGCCTTCCAGCGCTCGGCCACCGCCTGCTGGATGGTGGCGCCGGCGCCGATCACGGTGCCAGTGCCGGCGAAGTCCTCCCGGCGCAGGCCGCCGCTCGCGAGCAGCCCGTTGAAGAGCGTGTTGACCCCGATCAGGATGCTGAAGGTCGCGCGCCGGAACTCGGCCAGCACGGTCGAGATGTCGCGCGCGTTGGCCAGGAGGCGGTTGGTGCCGCCGCGCGAGAAGAGCATCAGCGCGACGTTGATCGGATAGATGTGATAGAGCGGCAGCGGCGTCACGCACGAGCAGTTGCCGGGCGGGAAGATGCTGTCGAGCCAGGTCAGCATCTGCACCGTGCTGGCGACCATGTTGGCCTGGCTGAGGGCGGCGCCCTTGGCGACGCCGGTGGTGCCGCCGGTGTATTGCAGGAAGGCGACGTCGGTGGTCGCGATGCGCGGCGCAGCGAATGGCCGGCCCTCGCCGAGCGCCAGTGCGCGGCCGAAGGGCACGGCGCCGTCGCTCGGCTCGGCGTCGCGCGCGAGCGGCCAGTGCGCGCCGGCCGGCTGCAGTTCGTCGGCGTTCGCGAAGACCACGTGCGCCAGGGGCAGCTCGGCGCGCAGCGGGGCCAGCAGCGGCAGCACCGCCTCGGTGGTGACGATCGCGCGGGCGCCGGAGTCCTGCAACTGATAGGCCAGTTCGCGCGCGGTGTAGAGCGGATTCACGCTCACCACCACCAGGCCGGCACGCAGGGCCGCGACCAGCGCCACCGGATACACCAGGCTGTTGGGCAGCATCAGCGCGATGCGGTCGCCGGGTGCGAGGCCGAGGCCTTGCAGGTACGCCGCGAAGGCGAGCGAATGCTGCGCCAGTTCGCGGTAGCGCAGGCCCGCTTCGCCGCAGGTGAAGGCGACCTGCTCCGGGAAGCGCTCGAAGCTGCGCTGCATCAATTCGGGCAGGGTGAGGCCGGGTTCGATCGGCGCTTCGTGCGGCATGCCGATCGGGTAGCTCGAATGCCAGGGGCGTGCTTGCATGGGGTGTCTCTTGAGCTTTCTGGTGTGGCGCGCGGGCTCAGGCGAGCGCTTCGCGCACGAAGTCGAGCCGGTCCTGGCCGAAGAACATCTGGTCGCCGACGAACATGGTCGGCGCGCCGAAGACCTTGCGGGCGACCGCCTCGTCGGTGGTCGCGCGCAACTGCGCCTTGACTTCGGGGTCGTTGGCCAGCGCGAGGATGGCCGCCGGATCGAAGCCGCCGCCTGCCAGCACCGAGGCGGTGATCGCGGGCTGGTTGAGGTCGAGCGCATCGACCCAGAGGCCTGTGAAGACGGTGCGCAGGAAGTCCTGGAAGCGCTCGGGCGTGCGCATCTGCACGCCGGTGGCGGCGCGCATCAGCATCAGCGTGATGATGGGGAAGTGCGGGTTTTGTTGCAGCGGCACGCCATAGCGCCTGGCGTAGCGGCCGAGGTCGACGCGGCTGTAGGCGCCCTTGACCGGCACTGCGGCCGGCGAGGCGTTGCCGGTGGCCTGGAAGACGCCGCCGAGCAGCATCGGCCGATGGACCAGCGTGGCGCCCGCCTCGGCGCACAGCGCGGGCAACTGGGTCCACGCGAGATAGGACGCGGGGCTGCCGACGTCGAAGAAGAATTCCACCTGCCGGCTCATGGATGCGACTTTCCTTATTAGATAAACGATCGTTTGGCAAACGGACGATATGTTAAGGTGCATGCCCATGTCAACGGGGAAACCCTGAGCCCAGGAGTCATCGATGCGCTACGCCAGCAACCACAAGCAGGAAACCCGCGAGAAGCTGCTCGAGAGCAGCCGCGCGATCGTCAAGAAGGACGGCTTCGCGAGCACCGGCGTCGACACCCTGATGGCCGCGGTCGGTCTCACGGGCGGTGCGTTCTACAGCCACTTCGGCTCGAAGAACGAGCTGTTCGCCGCCCTGGTCGAGCGCGAACTCGAGAACAGCAACGACATGCTCGCCGGCACGCCCGATTCGCCGCCCGACCATGTCGCCAAGTGCCTGCGCAGCTACCTCAGCAGCGCCCATGCGCTGCACCCAGAAACCGGCTGCGTGCTGCCCACGCTCGGCGCCGAGATCGCGCGCGCCGAGCCGGCCATCAAGACGGTGGTCGAGCGTTCGCTCAAGAAGGTGCACAAGAGCTGGAGCAGCCGGCTCGGCGACGACCCCGACGCGGCCTGGGCGGTGATGGCCCAGTGCGTCGGCGCGCTCGTCATGGCGCGCATCGTCGAGAGCGACCGCACCCGCCAGGAGATCCTGGCGTCGACCCGCCGCTCGATCGACAAGACGCACCTGTCCTGAGGTCCCCGATGTGCCAGCGAGCGCGGCTGCTTCGATTGACAGCGCCGGCGCCCTCGCTTAACGTCCAATGACCTAACGACCGTTTTTCAAAGGAGACGACATGACCTCGGAAACTCCCCGCGCCAAGGTGGCGCTCGTGATCGGCGCCGGTGACTCCACCGGCGGTGCGATCGCCAAGCGCTTCGCCGCTGGCGGCTACACCGCCTGCGTCACCCGCCGCGACGCCGAGAAGCTGCAGCCGCTGGTGCAGAGCATCGAGGCTGCCGGCGGCAAGGCCGTCGCCTTCGGCTCCGACGCCCGCAAGGAAGAACAGGTGATCGCGTTGTGGGACCGGATCGAGGCCGAGATCGGTCCGGTCGAGGTGCTGGTCTTCAACATCGGCGCCAACGTGCCGTCGACCGTGGTCGACGAGACCGCGCGCAAGTATTTCAAGATCTGGGAGATGGCCTGCTTCAGCGGCTTCCTGAACGGCCGTGAAGCCGCGCGCCGCATGAGCGCGCGCGGCCGCGGCACGGTGATCTTCACCGGCGCCACCGCGGCCTTGCGCGGCGCCGCAACCTTCTCGGCCTTCGCCGGTGCCAAGCACGCGCTGCGGGCGCTGTCGCAGAGCATGGCGCGCGAGCTGGGTCCGAAGAACGTGCACGTCGCGCACGTGGTGGTCGACGGCTCGATCGACACCGAGTTCATCCGCACCAACTTCCCCGAGAAGTACGCCACCAAGGACCAGGACGGCATCCTGAACCCGGAGCACATCGCCGAGAACTACTGGTTCCTGCACAACCAGCCGCGCGACGCCTGGACCTACGAGCTCGACCTCAGGCCCTGGAACGAGCGCTGGTAGGTCCTAGCCGCCGCGCCTCTCTGCAATGAGCGGCGCGTAGAGCCGCTCCACCGCATGCCGGCGCAGCTGCAGCGTCGGCGCCAGTTCCTCGTCCTCTTCCGACAGCGAGCGCTCGATGATGCGGAAGGCGTGCACCCGCTGCGATGCGGGCAGGGCCCGGTTCACCGCCTCGACCTCGGCCGCGATGCAGGCCACGACCCCCGGGTGGCGTGCCAGGCTCGCCGGGTCGGTGAATGCCAGCTGATGCTCCTGGGCGTGATGGCCCACCCGTTCCTCGTCCAGCGCGACGATCGCCACGCCGGCATCGAAGACCAGCGCATCCGCGATGAAGCTCCTCTGCCGCAATGCGCGTTCGGCGATGCTGGGCGCACCGGCCGAACCCAGCCGGCCGAGGATCCGGACGCGGCCGTCGGCGTCCTGCGTGCCGTGGTCGCCCGTGGCGAACCAGCCTTCGGCTTCGCTCGCGTCGGCATGCGCCGGGCCTTGCCCCCAGGCCTCGGCCACCAGCCCGGCACCGCGCACCAGCACCTGGCCGTTCTCGTCGAGCCGCAACGGCGTGCCGTGTCCTTGCGACGCATTCGCGCGATGCATGCGCGTCACGCTGCAGAAGCCCGCGGTCTGTGCCAGTCCGTAGGCGTCGAAGAGCGGCACCTCCAGCGCGGCATACCAGTCGACCTGCGCATCGTCGAGCGCCGCGCCGCCGCTGATCGCCATGCGCATGTGCTGCAGCCCGAGCGATCGGCGCAGGTTGTGCAGGGCGGCGCGGCCGAGCCAGCCGCCGCGCCGCGCCAGCGCCCGGCCATAGGCGCGGCGCGCCAGCGGGATCGAGCCGCGCATCGCGAGCTCGATGCGCTGCTGCAGCTGGCGCCAGAAGCGCGGCGTCGCGAAGACCAGTTGCGGCGCGACCTCGCGCAGGTCGTTGAGCACCGTGGCGCGGCTTTCGGGAAAGTGCACGATGCAGCCGGTGGCCAGCGGCGCACCGATGGCCAGCATGCGTTCGCCGGAATGGGCCAGCGAGACCAGCGACAGACTGCGCTCGCCGGCGTCGATCTCGAGCCAGCGCGGCGCGGTGCGCATCTGCTGCAGCACGCCACGCTGGCGGATCATCGAGAGGCCGGCCGGCCCGGTGCTGCCGGCGGACGACACCAGCATCGCCGGCTGCTCGGCGACACCGGCATCGATCGCACGCTCGAAGGCCCCGGCGTCGCTGGCGGCGAGTGCCTCGCCTTCGGCCATCAAGGCGGCCAGGCCGATCACCTGCGGGTCGGCGAAGTCGCGCAGGCCGCGCGGGTCCATCACCACCACCTGCCGCAGCGACGGACATCGCGCGCGCACCTCCAGCCACTTGCCCAGCTGGGCCGCGCCGTCGACCACCAGCACGCGCGTTCCGGCGTCGCCCAGCACGCGCGCCAGTTCCGCGGCCGAGGTGCTCGGATAGAGGCCGTGGGCGATGCCGCCGACCGCCTGCACCGCGAGGTCGGCCACCAGCCACTCGACCCGGTTCTCCGACAGCAGCGACACCACCTCGCCCGGCTGCAGTCCGCGCGCAGCCAGCGCCAGGCCCAGCGCGCGCGAACGCGCATACCAGTCGGCCCAGCTCGAGGTGGTCCAGAGGCCGCGCCGCTTCTGCCTCAGCGCCGGCTGGGCGCCGCGTTCGCGGCAGGCGTCGCGCCACCACTGCGGCAGGCTGGCGTGCGGCAGCTGCGCCATCACGTCGCCTGCCGGGCCGGATCGATGACCTCGGAGCGGCCGACCCATTGGCCGTTCGCCACCTGCTCGACACGGATCCATTCCGGCGCGATGTGGTTGTGCTCGAAGTGCTGGGTGTCGTAGGAGGCCATGCCCTTGAACTTCGACTTCGCCAGCGCCTGCGCCAGCTTCTCGACCGTGAGGTCGCGGCCGACGTTGTTGACTTCCTGCAGGAACCAGTCGGCATAGTCGTAGAACAGCATCGAGGTGTCGTTCGGCTCGGCATTGAAGCGACGGCGGTAGCTTTCGACCCAGGCCTTGTCCTTGGCGCTCCATTGGTCGGGCGGCGTGATCTTCCAGCTGCCGACGCCGTAGAGGCCTTCGACCGAGGCCTTGCCGACGTCGATCGTGATGCCGGCGCGCCCCGGGCTGGCGGTGAGGAACTTCGCCTCGGTCCAGGCCAGCTTCTTGATCTCGGCCGACACCGCGACCGTCTCGCGGGTGGTGGTCGCACCCACCACCAGGTCGACGCCGGCCGCCTTCATGCGCGCCACCTGCGAGGAGAAGTCGATGTCGCCGACCTTGTAGCTGGCCTCGGCCGCGAGCGTCATGTTGCGGCCGCTCAGCGCCGCCTTCACGCCCTTGCCGACCAGCTCGCCGAAGGAGCCTTCCTGGTAGATCAGCCCGACCTTCTTGCTGCCGAGCTGCGCGATCGCCCAGCGCACGCCGGCCGCGGTGGTGGTGTCGTAGTCGAGGTTGGTGGTGAAGAGCAGCGGGTTGTCGCCGGCGGCCTGGCGGATCAGCGCCGAGGCGCCGTAGGGCGCGAAGACCAGCACGCCGGCGTCGAGCACCCGCTTGGCGGTGGCGACATTGGCGCCGGAACCGAAGGGACAGAGCATCGCGAAGACCTCGTCCTTCTTGAGCAGCTTGTCGACCGCGCGCACCGCCTGCGCCGGCTGGCTGGCGTTGTCTTCCACCACCAGGCGGATCTTGCGGCCCTGGATGCCGCCCGCCTCGTTGGCTTCGGCGATGCGCATCTCCAGGCCGTTGCGCACCGGCGGGATCGCCACCGCGACCGGGCCGGAGAGGTCGAGGTGCGTGCCCAGCAGCAGTTCCTTGTCGCTGACGCCGGCGGCGCGCGCGCTGCCGGTGAAGAGCGCGGGCGCGAGGCCGGCGAGGGTGCTGGACAGGGCGCCGGAGAGGACGGTGCGTCGGCGGATGTTCATTGCGAGTCTCCTGGAGTGGTTGTCTGGATGGAAGAAGCTCAGCGCCAGCTCTTGCGGCGCGCGGTGCGGCGGAGGCCGGCGCGGGCCGGATCGGCGTCCTTGGGTGCGGCGGCGCCCAGGTAGAACTCCTTGACGTCGGCCTTCATCGACAGGTTGGCGCAGGTGTCGGCGGCGACCACCCGGCCCAGCTCGACGATGTAGCCGTCGTCGGCGGTGGCCAGCGCGATCGATGCGTTCTGCTCGACCACCAGCACCGCGGTGCCGGTCTCGCGGTTGATCTGCCGCACGATCGCGAAGATCTCCTTGGTCAGGAGCGGCGAGAGGCCGAGCGATGGCTCGTCGAGCAGCAGCAGCCGCGGCTGGCTCATGAAGGCCCGGCCGATCGCGACCATCTGCTGCTCGCCGCCGGACAGCAGTCCGGCCTGCTGGCCGCGGCGCTCGGCCAGCCGCGGGAACCACTGGTAGACCCGCTCGAGGTCGCGCGCCACCTGCGGGTCGCCGCGCTTGCGCGCGAAGGCGCCCATCGCCAGGTTCTCGGCCACGGTGAGGAAGGGAAAGAGCTGGCGGCCCTCGGGCACCAGCACCAGGCCGCGGCGGCAGACCTCGTCGGCGTCCAGCCCGTGGATCGGCCGGCCCTCGAAGACGACGCTGCCCTTGGCCGGATCGATCACGCCGGCGATGGTGTTGAGCAGTGTCGTCTTGCCGGCGCCGTTGGCGCCAAGCACGGTGACGATGCGGCCCGGCTGCACCTCCAGGCTGACGCCGCGGATCGCGTTCACCGGGCCGTACCAGGTCTCGATGCTGGAGACGGAAAGCAATGCGCTCATGGGTTCAGGCTCCAGGTCATGCGCCGAGATAGGCCGCGATGACCCGCGGGTCGCTCTGCACTTCGGCCGGCGTGCCGATGGTCAGCACCTGCCCTTGCTCCATCACCAGCACCCGGTCGGCCACCGCCGAGACCAGCGACATGTCGTGCTCGACCATCACCACCGTGATGCCGAGTTCGCGCTGGATGTCCTCGATCCAGTAGCCGAGCTCGTGCGTCTCTTCCGGATTGAGGCCGGAAGCCGGTTCGTCGAGCAGCAGCAGTCGGGGCTCTGCGGCCAGCGCCCGCGCCAGCTCGACCACCTTGCGCACCCCGTAGGGCAGGCCGGCCACCCGCTGGTCGCGGTAGGGCGCCAGTTCGAGCAGCTCGATCACGTCCTCGATGCGCTCGCGCGTGAGCGTCTCGGCGCGCCGCACCGAGGGCATGTTGAAGAGCTGCGCGAAGAAACCGCCGTGCGGTGCGCGATGGCGACCGAGCAGCAGGTTGTCGAGCACCGTCGCGCCTTCGAAGAGCTCGATGTTCTGGAAGGTGCGCGCGATGCCGTGGCGCACCACGTCGTGGCGTGCGACCCGCGCGATCGAGCGGCCCTCGATGCGCACGTCGCCGGCGCTGGCGTCGAAGACCCGCGTGACCAGGTTGAAGAGCGAGGTCTTGCCGGCGCCGTTGGGACCGATGATCGCGAACACCTCGCCGCGCGTGACCTCGAAGCTGACGTCGCGCACCGCCTTGACGCCGCCGAAGGCCAGGCTCAGCCGCTCGACCTCGAAGAAGGGCGGGCCGCTCACCGGTAGCGCTCCGACTGCATGTAGGCCTTGGTGCGCTTGTAGGTGCCGCGGCGGTAGAGCGGGAAGCTGGAGACGAAGGCGCTGAACTTGAGCCAGCGGCCGTTGAGCCCGCGCGGCTCCAGCAGCACGAAGAGCGTCAGCACCGCGCCGTAGACGAACATCTCCAGGCCGAAGGAGCCGCCGATGCGCGCCGGCAGGAAAGGCTTGATCCACGAGATGAAGGAAGGCAGCAGGCCGATCAGCACCGCGCCGAGGATCGCGCCGCGCAGGCTGCCCATGCCGCCGATGAAGACCATCAGCACCAGCTGCAGGGACAGCGACAGGCCGAAGCCCTCGGGCGTGATGAACTGCGTCTGGTGCGCCAGGAGCCCGCCGGCGAAGCCGGAGATGACCGCCGAGATCACGAAGGCCAGCACCTTGTAGCGGGCCACCGCGATGCCCAGGCCCTGCGCCGCGGCCTCGGAGTCGCGCACGCCGACCAGCGCGCGGCCGGTGGCCGAACGCATCAGGTTCAGGAGGCCGAGCAGCACCAGCACCAGCACCGCCAGGCACAGGAAGTAGAAGGCGCGGGTGCCGCCGAGGTTGAAGCCGAAGAGCGTCGGGTCGGGCACCGCCAGGCCGCTGCTGCCGCCGGTGAGCGAGGTCCAGCGGCCGATCGCATGCTCGGTGACGATCGAGAAGGCGAGCGTCACCATCGCCAGGTGCAGGCCCGAGACCCGGATCGCCGGCAGCCCGATCAGCAGCCCGGCCAGGCCGGCGATCGCGCCGGCGCACAGCAGCGACAGCACCAGCGGCACGCCCTGCGTCAGGAGCAGCGCATGGGCGTAGGCCCCGATGGCGACGAAGGCCGCCTGCCCGAGCGAGACCTGGCCGGTGAAGCCGGTCAGCACCATCAGCCCGAGGCTGGCCACGCACATGATCAGGATGAAGCTCAGCTCGCCCACGTAGTAGCCCGGCAGCACGAAGGGCAGCAGCGCCAGCAGCACGGCCGAGGCGGCGAGGCCGGCGCGCTGGCGCGGCCCGCGCACCAGCGCGCGGCCCTGGCCGTAGTCGGTCAGGTAGGCCATCAGACCCGCCGTCCGTGGCTGTCGCCGAGAAGGCCGTGCGGGCGCAGCACCAGCACTGCGATGAGCACCAGGTAGGGCATCACGTCCTTGAAGCCGTCGGGCAGGAAGACGCCCGAGAACTGCTCCACCAGCCCGAGCAGCAGGCCGCCGAGGATCGCGCCCGGCACGCTGCCGAAGCCGCCGAGCACCAGCGCGGCGAGCGCCTTCAGCAGCACCGACGAGAGCCCCAGGTCGACCAGCGTGATCGGCGCCAGCAGCAGCCCGCAGACCGCGGCGATGCCGCCCGAGATGCCCCAGACCAGCGAATTCAGGCGCTTGACCCGCACGCCGGCGAGGTAGGCCGCCAGCTGGTTCTGCGAGGCCGCCTGCACCGCCACGCCGAGCGAGGTGCGGCGCAGGAAGACGAAGAGCAGGGCGGTGACGCCGAGCGCGGCCGCCAGGATCACCAGGTTCAGCTCGCCCACGGCGACGCCGCCCAGGCGCAAGGTCTGGTCGGTCCAGGGCGTGGCGTAAGTGCGCGATTCGGGCCCGAAGACCATGCTGACCGCGCCGCGGATCATGAAGGAGATGCCGATCGTCAGGATCACGCCGGCGAACTGCGGCTGGCCGACGATGCGCCGCATGATGCGCGCCTCCAGCGCGTAGCTGGCGCCGGCGGCCAGCAGCACCACGCAGGGCAGCGCCACCCAGAAGCCGAGGCCGACGTCGGCGATCAGCCACCAGCCGAGGAAGGCCGACAGCATGACCAGGTCGCCCTGCGCGAAGTTGAGCACCTCGGTGGCCTTGTAGCTGAGCACCAGGCCGAGCGCGACCAGGCTGTAGATCGCGCCGATCGATACCCCTTGGAGCGCCAGCTGCGTCCCCTGTGTCCAGAACTCGGTCATTGGATGGTTTTTTAGATTGTGATCGTTAACTGAACGATCGTTGTCTCAAGCGACGGACTATAGACAGCGGGGAATGGGCGGTCAACGGCCGGTGGGGCCGCGTGCCTAGTGGAATGCCCCTAGCGTGTCGCGCGCGGGACCGGCTGCCTGTGGCGTCCGTCCCGACGCCGGGCGTCGATCCGCGCGCGAAAAGCGCGCACGGTTTCACGCCGGCCCGGGATTTGCTTGATGGATCGGGACCCGTTTGCGCCAGAATCCCGGAGCCGAGAACCACTTCCATGGTGCCCATCCAGCCGCCCCTGTCCGCCCGGCCGCCGTCCGAAACAGGCTTCACCCGCGACAGCCTCGTCGATGGCTCGATGCTGGCGGCGATCCGCGCCAACGCCCCGGCCGGCACCGTGATGCGCAGCGATGCCGAGCTCGACGCCTCGGTCGAGGACACGTTGCGCGACTGGAACGGCAGCGACGACATCTGGCTCTTCGGCTACGGCTCCCTGATGTGGAACCCCGCCTTTCATTACGCCGAGGCGGTCAAGGGCCGGGTCAACGGCTGGAGCCGCCGCTTCTGCCTCTGGCTGCACATGGCGCGCGGCACGCCCGAGAAGCCCGGCCTGATGCTGGCGCTCGACCGCGGCGGCGCCTGCAACGGCATGCTGTTCCGGATCGCCGCCGCCGACGTGCGGCACGAACTCGGCCTGCTCTGGCGCCGCGAGATGCTCACCGGCGCCTACGATGCGCGCTGGGTCGGCGCCCTGGTCGACAAGCAGCCGGTGCGGGCCCTGACCTTCGTGGCCAACCGCCGCCATCCGCGCTACGCCCGCGCGCTGACCGCGGCCGAGATCGTCGGCTTCATCGCCACCGGGCAAGGCCGGCTCGGCACCTGCTCGGCCTACTTCGAGGCCACCCTGGCCGCGCTGGAGGGCCTGCGGATCAAGGACGCCGGCATCGAGCGCCTGCGCCTGGCCTTCGTCGAACGGCGCCGGCTGCAGCCGGTGGCCGACATCGCGCCGCCGCCGTTGCCCTGAGAATGCGGCTCGACTGGCTCGTCCCGAGCCGGTGCATCGGGAGGCCGTCATGCAAGCCGATTCGATCCGCGCTTCGATCCATCTCACGCGCTGGGGCCGCAGCGGCCCGACGGTCGTCCTGGTGCACGGCGGCGCGCAGGGCAGCCGGGTCGGCGGCGACCGCCACTTCGCCGCCCAGCAAGCCCTGGCCGATCGCGGCTGGCAGCTGATCGCGCCGGACCGGCCCGGCCATGGCCGCAGCCCTTCGCCCGGGCGACCCGACGATGCCGAGGCCGATGGCGAATGGGTGGCCGAATTGCTCGGCGACGGTGCGCACCTGGTCGGCCATTCCTTCGGCGGCTGCGTCGCGCTGGCTGCCGCCGCGCGCCGACCCGAGGCGGTCCATTCGCTGACGCTGATCGAGCCCGGCATGCAGAAGATGGCGATGCGCGACCCGAGCGTGCGTCGCTTCGGCCTGCAGATGATGAAGGTGATGCTGTTCTCGGGCTCGGCCGAAGCGCGGGCGCGGCGCTTCGCGCAGCTGCTGCACATCCCGCCGGAGATTCGCGGCGGCTCCGATGCGGCCGAGTTGGAGCGCATGGGCCGCGCCATCACCCGGCTCAAGCTGCCGTCCAAGCGGGTGCTGGAGCGCGAGCTGCGCGTGGTCCAGCGCGCGCGACTGCCGCTGCTGGTGGTCACCGGCGGCTGGAGCCCGGCCTTCGAGGCCACCGCCGACACGGTCGCGGCGCTCGGTGGCGGCGAGCGCAAGGTGATTCGTTCCGAACATCACTTCCCGCAACTCGTGTCTGACGAATTCGATCAGGTTCTCGACGCCTTCATGCGGCTCAGCGACGCGCTGCGCGGCGGCGACCGCCACGCGATCTGCTGAAGCCGCACGCCTCGACGGCGTCGCGGCCTACCCGCGAAGCCGTCGTCGTTCCCGGTGTCGCGAGCCGGCGCTGCGTAGCATGGGCTGCACGGGGAAGTTCCCGCAACAACGATGGAGTCGATCATGAAGAACAAGCTCATGGGCCTGGTGGTGGTGTCATTCGCACTGACTGGTGCACTGGCCAGTGGCGCGGCGAGCGCGAAGGGCTGCCTGGAGGGTGCCGCGGTGGGCGGCGTGGCGGGCCACGTCGCCGGCGACCATGCGGTGCTCGGTGCGGCCGGCGGCTGTGCCATCGGCCATCACGAAGCGGCCAAGAAGCAGAAGGCACAAGCACAGGCACAGGCACAGACCAACGCCAACGCCCAAACGGCGACACCTGCGCCGCAAGCGCCTGCCGACAAGAAGTGAGGCCGCTGCGGTCAGCTGGATGGGGTGCCGATGCGTTGATTCGAGGCGTCCCCTTCCATTCGAACCAGAGGCACATCCCACATGACTGACATGAATCGCACGATTCAACGCAACAAGACCTTCGGCGCCTGGACCTTCGCCGCGGCGTCGATCGCGGCCTTGGCCCTCACCGGCTGCGCCGCGCCGCCACCGCCGCCGCAGCGCGTCGTGGTGCGCGAGCAGGTGGTCGAACGCCCCGCGCCGCCGCCGCCGCAACAGCAGCAGATCCGCTACATGCCGCCGCCGGTGCACGAAGACCGCGGACCCGCGCCCGGGCCGGGCTGGAACTGGGTGCCGGGGCACTGGCGCTGGGCCGGCAACGACTGGTCCTGGGCGACCGGCCACTGGGTGCACCAGGCGGTGCCCCCGATGCCCACCGTCATCGTCGAGCAGATGTCGCCGCCGCCCGCGATGCACAGCTACTGGGTGCCCGGCCACTGGGTCTGGCGCCCGGAGAACGGCAACTGGGCCTGGGCCAAGGGCGCCTGGCACGGTTGAAGGCCAAGCGCCGGCGCGTTCGCTACACCGTCGATTCCTCGACCTCTGCAGGTGCCGGTGCGTCTGCAGGCTGGAGGCGGCCGCCCGCCGATTGCCGGCGGCCGACCGCCTTGTGCAGGGTGCCGGCCTTGCCGAGGCCGAAGGGCGGCATGTTCACGTAGATGTTCTCGTGCGAGCCCGGCGAGGCCGCATAGGTCTCGTGCCAGATGCCGACCGAACCGTCGGTGCCTACCGCGCGATTGAAGTCGCGCCAGGCCGGCAGATGCTCGCGCTCCTTGCTCTTGGCGTAGGCCATCAGCTGGTCCATCGAGCGCCAGTACTGCACCAGGATCAGCGTGCGCGAGAACCACATCTCGGCATGCAGCAGGCCCAGCTCGGGTTGCTGCGCCAGTTCCTTGAGCATGCGCGGCATGGCGCGCGCCACCGGCAGCCACTTGTCGACCCGCCATGGCTTGTTGATGCGCGCGCCGATGAGGAAGACGACGAAGTCGCCATCGAGGCTGGCGGTGAGGCGTTCATTGCGGGTCATGGCGGGATCCTTTCAGCGGTTTCGCGTGTTTGACTAGACAGTGTCAAGTCGATGTGGCGAAAGATAGCCGCTACACTAGACACTGTCAAGTCAACCTGGAATCGCCGTGACCACTCGACCCGCGCGCAAGACCCGCACGGTCGCACCCGCACCAATACCCGCACCCGCACCCGACCTTCGCCAGCGCATCCTCGACGCCAGCGAGGAGCTGCTCGAGAGCGAAGGCCTGTCGGCCTTGAGCATGCGGGAAGTGGCGCGGCGCACCGGCGTCACGCACCAGGCGCCGTACCACCATTTCGCCGATCGCGAGACCATCCTCGCCAGCCTGGTGGCCCGCGGCTTCGAGCAGATGGCTCACCGCATGTCGCTGGCCAACGACCGCGCAGAGCGCGTTGGCCGGCATGCCGCGCTGCTGGCCGCGGGCGAGGCCTACGTGGGTTTCGCGATCGAGCACCCGGGCGTGTTTCGCATCATGTTCCGCCCGGAACTGTGCGACGCGACCCGCTTCCCGGAAGCGATGGCCGCGTCCAAGCTGGCGTACGACCAGCTCGTGCGCCTGGTGCAAGTGGTCTTCCACGGCGACTACAGCGACAGCCTGGCGAGCACCTTGTGGGCGCAGGTGCACGGGCTGGCCTTCCTGCTCGTCGACGGCCCGCTCGGCTTGCAGATGCCAGGCCTGAAGGCGCGCCGCGCCCACATGCGCGAGACGCTGACCCACTTCACCGACTTCGTGATCGCGGGCCGGGGCTAGCGGTTCTGTCGCGGCCTCAGAGTTCCTGGAAGCCCGAAGGCCCCGCGCGCGGCCGTCCCTTCCAGGCGTCGATGAAGTCGCGCGCCTTCGAATCGAGCGCCCAACGCGCGCTGGATGCGTCCGCCCGCGGGCTGTCGAGGGTCACGGTGGTCTGCAGCTTGCCGTCGTGTGCCAGCTCCGCGCGGCCGGCGAATTCACCGCCGGCGCCGGTCACCTCCAGCCGGACGATCCACCCGCGGTACTCGAAGTGAGTCGCAGTGCCGGGAATCATGGCGCTACCTGTGCAAGTATTCCTGGACCTTCTCCACCGAGTGGCCCACCTTGGCCACCGCCTCGCGCAATTCGGCCTCGGTGCAATGGAACCGGACGGTCCAGCTGCGCACCTCGTGCGCCTCGTTCAGGGAGATGAGCTTGCGGTCCAAGCCGGTCTTCTTCGGGTCGTCTGCCATGGTCGTCTCCTGACTTTTCTTCGGGTGGTGCAAAAGTCTGGACCTGCGAACGGGGTGCGGGTATGGGGAATTTCCTGGGTTCCGTGACAGGAAAATCGCGCAGGCCGAAAGCCACGAAGCCTCTGCCATGGCGGCGCGAATGGCTTCGCCGTACATTTGTTGCTCCGATACCTGCCCTTCAACCATCCCCACAACGTGCGAATCCTGGTCGTCGAGGACGAGCCCAAGCTCGGCCAGTACCTGCAGCGCGGGCTCTCCGAGAGCGGCTTCGTGGTCGACCTGGCTGTCACCGGCATCCAGGGCCGCGACCTGGCGATCCAAGGCGACTACGGCGCCATGGTTCTCGACGTCATGCTGCCCGGGCTCGACGGCTTCGAGGTGCTGCGCGCGGTGCGCCAGGTCAAGTCGCTGCCGGTGCTGATGCTCACGGCCCGCTCCGATGTCGAAGACCGGGTGCGCGGCCTGCAGAGCGGCGCGGACGACTACCTGGGCAAGCCCTTCGCCTTCTCGGAGCTGCTGGCGCGGCTGCAGGCGCTGCTGCGCCGCGGTCAGCTCCAGGAGACCACTCGCTACGCGCACAAGGGCCTCGAGATCGACCTGACGACCCGCAAGGCGTCGCGCGACGGCCAGCGCCTGGACCTCACCGCCAAGGAGTTCTCGCTGCTGGCGCTGATGCTCAAGCGCCAGGGCCAGGTGCTCGCGCGCACGGTGCTGGCCGAGCAGGTCTGGGGCATGAACTTCGACAGCGAGACCAACGTGGTCGAGGTGACGGTGCGCCGCCTGCGCGCCAAGATCGACGACGCCTTTCCCGACAAGCTGATCCACACGGTGCGCGGCATGGGCTACGTGCTCGAGAGCCGGGCGGAAGACCGACAGTGACGCGGGGCACGATCCGCAGGCAGCTGACCCTGTGGTTCGCGGTCCAGGGCATCGCCGGCCTCGGCCTCATCTGCCTGGCGATCTATGCGATCGATGCCCACAGCTTCTCGGTGCGCCAGCAGCGGCATCTCGCGCAATACGCCGACATCATTCGCGACTGGGCCGCGCAGTCGCGCACCGACAGCCGCGACACGTCGCTGCGCGACAAGCTCGACGACTTCGCGCGCGCGCACGACGACACCGCCGTCGTGCTGGCGCTGGGCGACCGGCTCCTCTACGACAGGACGCCGTCGCGCGCCGAGCCGCGCTGGGTCTGGATGCAGCAGACCCTGCCGATGGCCGGCGACAGCGGCGCGGCCAGCCTGCGCATCGGCATCGATGCGAGGGAAGACGACGAGCAGCTGCGCGGCCTCGCACTGAGCCTCGTCTACGTGGTGCTGGTCGGCGCGATGCTGATCTCGGCGAGCGGCGCCCGGCTGGTGCGCCGCGGCCTGCGGCCCCTGGGCGCGTTGGCGGCGGAGACCGCATCCACCGGCCCGGCCTTTCCGGGGCGCCGGATCGACGCCTCGCGCTACCCGGGCGAGATGTCGCCGTGGATCGGGCAATTCAACGAACTGCTCGTCCGCGCCGAAGAGGCCTATCGCCAACTGGAAGCCTTCAACGCCGACGTCGCGCACGAACTGCGCACGCCGCTGGCCAACCTGATCACCGGCATGGAGACCGAACTGGCGCATCCGCGTGGCGCCGAGCAACTGCTCGACGCGATCGAAGCGAACCTGGAGGACGTGCGCCGCCTGTCGTCGATCGTGGCCGACATGCTCTTCCTCTCGCACGCGGATGCGGGCGGCGTGGCCCGGCGCGCGCGCCGGGTCGACCTGGCGCAGGAGGTCCACGCGGTCGCCGCATTCCACGAGATCGAGATGGAGCGCGCCGGGCTGCGCATCGAGGTGCACGGCCATGCCGACGCGAAGGTCGACGTGCCGCTGGTGCGGCGCGCGATCTCCAACCTGGTCGGCAATGCGATCCGCTACGCGACGCCGGGCGGCGCGATCGAGGTCGTCGTCGAGGCCGTCAACGATGCCGAGAAGGCGCTGTGCTGGATCCGCGTGCGCAACCGCGGCGAGGCGATTCCGCCGGAGCTGCTGCCGCTCATCTTCAAGCGCTTCTTCCGGGCCGAGGCGTCGCGGCCGGGATCGGCGGATCACCATGGCCTCGGGCTGGCGATCGTCGCCGCGGTCGCGCGCATGCACGGCGGCAGCACCGCCGCCCGCTCGGCCGATGGCTGGACCGAGATCGCCTTCGCGGTCGCGACGTGACAGATTTGTAATCTGCCGCGCGGCCGGCTGTCGGACGGGCTTCCTACAGTCGATCTCGTGGCGGGTTCGACGACCGCGCCGCGATTCAAACCAAGGAGTCCGCGATGTACCGTTTCAATGCCAGTTCCTTCCATCCCGTGCCGACCTTCCACGTGCCGCGCGCGAAGCCAGAGACCGCGTACGAGCCGCCGATTCCGCCGGGAAGCTACTGGCTCGACTTCGGCCAGGTGATCACGCTGCAGGCACGCGCCACCGCCTCGCTGGAGGTCTTTCGGGGCCGCCTCTGGGTCACCCGCTACCTCTCCGAGCAGGCGCCTTGCGACGACATCGTGCTGCACGTCGGCGACGTGCTGATGGTGCCGGCCGGCGAATGGATCCTGGTCGAACCGTGGGACCGCCATGGCGCGGCCTGCCACTGGGACAGGCATCACGGCTGAGTACCACGCAACCCATCTTCGACAGCACAAGGGGAATTCGACATGCAAGTGATCTTCGAGACCCGCAGCCGCGATGCCGCCGGACTGCGCCAACTGGCCGACGAACGGATCCGCTTCGCCTTCCGGCGCTTCAGCTGGCTGGTGCCGCGCGCCAAGGTCCAGTTCTTCGACGTCAACGGCCCGCGCGGCGGCGTCGACAAGCGCTGCCGGCTGGTGTTGAGCACCGACGGCGCCGGCCAGGTGGTCATCACCTCGGTGGCGCGCGACTGGCGCAGTGCGCTCGAAGGGGCGCTGGCCAGCGCGGCGCGCGGCGTGCTGCGCACCTGGCGCCGGCGCCAGCGGCCGCTGCGCGAGAGCCGGCGCATCGGGGCCGCACTGCCGGACGCCGCCTAGGCGTCTGGGCGTCCTGGGCGGGTCCTGTCACGCTGCACGAAAGGCGAGCCGATATCATTCGCGCTCCCCTTCGAGCCGATCGGTATCCCGCCATGAGCGATGAACGCAAAGCGCCGCCGTCCGTCGAACCGCTGCAGCCACCGGGCAGCGGAGGACGCAAGCCGTTGCCGCCCGGCTATCGCGAAGGCGCGATCACCGCGATCACGGTCATCATCGGCTTCTCGCTGTCCTTCGTGCGCTACTGGGCGTTCGAGGCACCCGGCGACTGGACGGCCCGGTCGGTGTTCGCGCTCGTCGTGCTCATCGTTCCGATCCTCGTGCAGATCTACACGCTCTACCGCGCGATGCTGGTGGCCGACGACGACGAGGCGACCTACAAGAAGACCGTGGTCTGGTTCATCGGATCGGTCTGCGCGATGCTGGTGTCGGTCTCGGTGGCCGCGGTGGTGTTGTCGGGACGTCATTGACCGCTCGTGCGTACGGTATCGGACAGACATGGGTCTGCCGACTTCGTACAACGGGCCATGACCCCGCCCGGCCCACCGATGGCACCCGATCTGCTGATCGCCACACCCGATCTGGCGGATGCCCGAATCGACGAGGCGTTGCAGGACCTGCTTCGGCTGATCCGCAGCGAACTGCACATGGACGTGGCGTTCGTGGCCGAATTCGTCGAAGGGCGGCGGGTGTTCCGCCATGTCGACGCGGTCGACGGACCCGTCGGCAACCTGGTACAGCCCGGCGATTCGCATCCCCTCGACGAAAGCCTCTGCCAGCGCGTGGTCGACGGCAGCCTGCCCCCCGTCATCAACGACGTGCAGGCCGTGCGCGCGCAACTCGCACTGCCCGAGGCGATCGGCTCGATGGGCGCGCACGCCGGTGTGCCGGTGCGCCTGCGGGACGGCAGCGTCTACGGCACGCTGTGCTGCTTCAGCATGGCGCCGAATGCGCAGCTCGACGACCTGAAGCTCAAGCGCCTGGAGATGTCGGCCTCGATCGTGGCCCGCCTGCTCGACGCGGCCAGCGGCAATCCGACCGATTGAGACGCGCTGCCGACTCGCCGAACTAAACCTAAGTCATTCAGCTGCGAGCATTGCCTCCGAGAGAGTGATCAATGTCACGGCGGCCACCGTGCCCCGGACCCGGGTCGTGCGATGCATGGACGCGAAGATCGACCCCGAGCTTCTAGATTCGATGCATCCACACATCGGAGCAGACATGAGATTCGGGAGCGACAGAGGAATGAAGATCGACCAGGGTCAGCACATCGTGGTCGTCGGCGCGGCACTCGGCGGCGTCACCGGCATGGTGAAGATCGCGAAGGACTGGCCCTGCGAGCTGCCGGCCACCGTGCTGGTGGCCCTCGCCGCGCAGTCGATGCCGCCGACCAGCGTGCTGGAGATGCTGCGTGGCTATTCGCCGGTGTCGGTGTCGTACCCCGAGCCGGACGAGATCCTCGAGCCGCGGCGCATCTACCTGTCGCCGCCGCACCGGCACCTGGTCGTCGGCGCCGGCGGCCTGCTCAAGGTCGACGACGGCAGCGCCTTCGACGGTGCGCGGCCCTCGATCAACCGGCTGTTCGCCTCGGCGGCGGCGGCCTACGGCCGCCGGGTCATCGGGATCATCCTCAGCGGCGACACCCGGGACGGCGCGCAGGGCATGCTGGACATCGAGGCAGCGGGCGGCGTGGGCATCGTGCAGACGCCCGACGACGCCGCCGAGCCGAAGATGCCGATGCACACGGTCCAGCACGGCCATCCGCGCTATTGCGTCAAGGCGGCCGACATCGCGCCGCTGGTGCGGTCGCTGATGTGCAATGCCAGGAAGCAGGGCGGATTCGCGGGCCCATGACCCGTCGCAAGCATCGTTGACAGGCCGATTGGCCCTTCCTAGAATTGGTCCGACCAAGTTGGTCAGACCAAGCGGGCAGGCATGAGCCGGGGACGACGATGCGAGACAAGACCGGAATATTGATCGTGGGCGGCGGGCCGGTCGGCCTGGCCCTGGCGGGCGACCTCGGGTGGCGCGGCACCACCTGCATGCTGCTGGAGCGGGGCGACGGCAGCATCGGCCAGCCCAAGATGGACATGGTGGGCATCCGGTCGATGGAGTTCTGCCGGCGCTGGGGCATCGTGCCCTGGGTCGAGGGCGCCGGCTACAACCGCGACTATCCGCAGGATTGCGCCTGGGTCACCAACCTCAACGGCTACGAATTCGGCCGCGAGCCCTTCGTGCCCCCGAGCCAGGAGAAGCCGCCGCGGCAGAGCCCGCAAAAGCGCGAGCGCTGCCCGCAGAACTTCTTCGATCCGGTGCTGCGGCGCTTCGCCGAGCGTTCACCCGAGGTGCGGCTGCGCTTCGAGACCGAGCTGGAGTCCTTCGACGACCGCGGCGACCATGTGCTGGCCCGTGTGCGCGATCTCGCGAGCGGCGCGTTGCGCGAGATCGAGGCTGCCTACCTGGTCGGCTGCGACGGCGGCGCCAGCCAGGTGCGGCGCGGCCTGGGCATCGAGATGGAAGGCGACGCCGTCCTCACCTACACCACCAACGTCATCTTCCGCTGCGAGGGGCTCGAGCAGCTCCACGACAAGGCGCCGGCCTACCGCTACATCTTCATCGGCCCCGAAGGCACCTGGGCCACGCTGGTGGCGATCAACGGCCGCGACCAATGGCGCTTCTCACTGATCGGCGACGACCAGATGCGCACGCTCGGCGAGGACGAGGCGCGGCGCGCGATCGTGCGGGCGATCGGCAAGCCCTTCGACTTCGAGATCCTGTCGATGCTGCCCTGGGTGCGGCGGCAGCTGGTGGCACGTGAATACGGCAAGGGCCGTGTCTTCATCGCCGGCGACGCGGCGCACCTCACTTCGCCGACCGGCGGCTTCGGCATGAACACCGGGCTGCTCGACGTGGTCAACCTGTCGTGGAAGCTGGCCGGCACGCTCGAGGGCTGGGGTGGCCCGCAATTGCTGGCCAGCTACGAGACCGAGCAGCGGCCGGTCGCGGTGCGCAACGTCGGCGAGGCCGGCGAGAACCTCAAGCGCATGCTCTCGCCGCGCGTGCTCAGGCCCGATGCGGCGGTGTTCGAGCAGGACAATCCCGAGATGGAAGCCGCGCGCCGCGACTACGGCGCCCGCTACACCGAGATGATGCGGCGCGAATGGTTCTCGATGGGCATCCATCTCGGCTACGTCTACGAGGGCTCGCCGATCGTGGTGCCGGACGGCACGCCGCGTCCGCCCGACGAGGTCTCCAGCTACGCACCGACCGCCCGACCCGGCTCGCGCGCACCGCACGTCTGGCTGGCCGAGGGCCGTTCCATCATCGACCTCTTCGGCCGCGGCTTCGTGCTGCTGCGTTTCGGCGCCGCGCCGCCGTCGGTCGATGCGCTGGCGGCCGAGGCGGCGCGCGCCGGCCTGCCCTTCGAGGTGGTCGACATCCTGAACGAGGAAGCCGAGGCGCTGTACGAGCGGCGGCTGGTGCTGGTGCGGCCCGACGGACAGGTCGCATGGCGGGCCGACGCCTTGCCCGACGACCCGGCGGCGCTGATCGACACGGTGCGCGGCGCCGCGACCGACGCGGCAAGCGACCCCGAACCGGCGCTGGCCGCCGACCAGGAGAACTGAGATGGCCGAGCTCCAGACGATGCAGGACGCCGACGCGCGCCGCGCCCTGAAGGAGGACCTGGCGCGCTTCCATTGCCGGGTGCACCAGCCGGACGATCCGCCGCTCTTCACGCGCGTGCCGGAGTCTTCGGTGGAGACCGTGCTGTGGCGCTGGAAGGACCTCGAGCCGCTGCTGGAGCGGCTCGGACAGCAGCTCAGCCTGGAGGCTGGCGGCCAGCGCCGCACCTTGCGGCTGGCCAATCCGGGCCTGGCCTTCGGCACTACCCACACCTTCTGGGCCTCGATCCAGGTGATCCTGCCCGGCGAGATCGCGAGCGCCCACCGCCATACGGCCAACGCCTTCCGCTTCATCATGCACGGCAACGGCGCCACCACCACGGTCGAGGGCGAACGCTACGCGATGAACGAGGGCGACCTGGTGCTGACGCCCGGGATGATGTGGCACGACCACGAATACCGCGGCGACACGCCGATGATCTGGCTGGACGTGCTCGACATCTCGCTGATGCAGGCGATGCACGCGACCTTCTTCGAAGGCTCCAAGGAGCTGCAGCGGCCTGTCGGCCCGGTGCCCGACCGGTCCTTCCGCCAGTACGGCAGCGGCCTCATGAGCCCGCCGGGCCGGCCGCCTTCGCTGGCCCACAACCCGCTCCTGGTCTATTCCCGCGAGACCGCGATGAGCGCCCTGCGGCAGGCCGCCGGGCTGGAGCCCGACCCATGCGACGACGTGATCCTCGAATACCGCAACCCGGTCACCGGCGGCCCGGCGATGAAGACCATGGGCATGCGGCTGCAGATGATCCGCCCGGGCGTGCACTGCAAGCCGCGCCGCCACACCGGCAGCAAGCTCTACTACGTCGTTCAGGGCGAGGGCACGACCATCGTCGACGGCGTGCCCTACGAATGGAGCCGCGGCGACTTCATGACGGTGCGGCCGTGGGCGCTGCACGAGCACCTCAATCGCTCGGCCGACCAGGAGGCGGTGCTGTTCCAGGTCAACGATTTCCCGGCGATGGAAGCGCTGGGCTACTACCGCGAAGAAAGGCCCGCATGAAGATCGCCTCGTTCGACGACCTGCGCGTCGGCATCGTCGAGGACCGGCAGGTCTTCGACATGACCGCGGCGCTCCCCGCCTTCCTCGACGCGCTGCCGCGGCAGCGCGTGAACTGGCTGATCGCGCATTGGGACGAGATGGCCGCGGTCTTCGCCGACCCGGCGCGACGCGGCGCGGCGCGGCCGCTGCAGGAGGTCCGCCTGCTCGCGCCCAACCCGGCGCCGCAGCACGTCTTCGCGGCGCCGGCCAACTACCGCAAGCACATCGGCGAGCTGGGCGCGCGCACCGTGACCAAGGCCGGTCGCAGCGCGCGCGAGCAGGGCTTCTTCCTGAAGGCGCCGGGTTCGCTGTCGGGCGCGGGCGAGCCGATCCTGCTGCCGCGCGGATCGAGCCGGCGCTTCGACCACGAGTCGGAGCTGGCGGTGGTCATCGGCCGCGCCGCGCGCAACGTGCCGCGCGAGGAGGCCATGTCGTACGTCTTCGGCTATGCCTGCCTGATCGACGCCACCATGCGCATCGAACCCGGCGTGGCGGAAGAAGAGCGCTCGATGCGCAAGTCCTTCGAGACCTTTACGCCGATGGGCCCGTACATCGTGACCGCCGACGCGGTGGCCGATCCGGGCGCACTGGCCAATCGCCTGTGGGTCAACGACGAACTGCGCCAGCAGGCCGATACCAGCGAGATGATCGTCGGCATCGCCGAGTTGATCGAGCTGGTGTCGTCGGTGCTGCCGCTGCAGCCGGGCGACGTCATCGCCAGCGGCACGCCGGACGGCGTCGGCCCGATCGCGCCGGGCGACCGGGTGCGCATCGAGATCGAATCGATCGGTTCGATGACGCTCGAAGTCCGGGAATGCGAACGCCAGGCGCCGCGGCCCTATTGAGGAGGCATCGACGATGAAGCATCTGTTGAAGGCGCTCGGCATGGCCATCGCGCTGCTGGGGCTGCATCACGGCGCCGCGGCGCAGGCCTATCCATCGAAGCCGGTGACGGTGATCGTCCCCTTCGCGCCCGGCGGCGGCATCGACGTGCTGATGCGTGCGATGGGCGTGAAGCTCTCGCAGCGCTGGAACCAGTCGGTGGTGGTCGAGAACAAGACCGGCGCGGGTTCGCTCATCGGCGCGGCCTACGTGGCGCGTGCGCCCGCCGACGGCTACACGCTGCTGGCGACGGTGAACCAGACGATGGTCGGCAACCGCTTCCTCTACAAGAGCCTGCCCTACGACATCGACAGGAGCTTCGCGCCGATCACGATGATGGTGAAGGCCGACCAGGTCATCGTGGCCAACGCGCAGCTGCCGGCGAAGTCGCTCAAGGACATCGTCGCGCTCGCGAAGGCGAAGCCGGGCACGATCAACTACGGCTCCTACGGCAATGGCAGCCAGCCGCATCTGCTGTTCTCGGTCATCGACGAGAACGAGAAGATCAAGCTGACCCACATCCCCTACAACGGCATCACGCCCAACCTCACCGCGGTGGCGGCCGGCGACGTGCAGCTGGGCAGTGCCAGCGCTGGCGTGGTGCTTCCCTTCATCCAGACCGGCAAGGTCAAGCCGATCGCGGTCGCGGGCGATGCGCGGGTGAGCCAGTTCCCCGACGTTCCGACCACCACCGAGCAAGGCTTTCCCTACGCCAAGATCTCGATCTGGTACGGGCTCTTCGCGCCGGCGGGAACGCCGGCCGCGGTGGTCGACGAGATCCGCAAGGCGGTCCAGGCGGTGCTGGCCGATCCCGGCTTCGTCGAGGAGCAGGTCGCCGCCCGCGGCCTGAGCGTGGTCGCCGGCGACGGCAGCCAGTTGCGCGACACCATCCAGGAAGAGACCCGGACCACCGGCGCCATGATCAAGGCCGCCGGGGTCGTCGCGGAATGACGGCGCCGCCGCGCGTCTTCGAGAGCATCTGCGACGAGGTCCGCGCCCGGCTGGCCCGGGGCGAACTGAAGACCGGCGACAAGCTCCCCTCCGAACGCGACCTGGCCGAGAGCTTCGGCGCCTCGCGCGCCGCGGTGCGCGAGGCGCTGCGCAGCCTGGAGCGCGGTGGCGTGGTCGAGTTGCGCAAAGGCGTCAAGGGCGGCACCTACATCGCGCGCGCCGATGCGACCCAGGTCACCCGTTCGCTCGACGACCTGCTGTGCATGGGCGGCGTCAGCATCGACAGCCTGACCGAGAGCCGGACCATCGTGCAGGGCGCGGTGGTGCGGCTGGCCGCTGCGCGTGGCACGGAGGCTGATTTCGACCTGCTCGAGCAAAGCATCGACCGCACCGAGGCGCTGACGCTCGAAGGCCGTCTGGAGGAGCGCCGCGTGCAGCTGCTCAACTTCTACCGATTGCTCGCGGAGGCCACACACAACGAGGTGATGCAACTGCTGGTGGGCTCGCTGACCGACCTGGTGCTCAAGCTGCTGGCCCGCCACCAGGTGCAGCCGCGTGCGACCACGGTCCGGACCCATCGACAGATCCTGCGCTGCCTGCGCGCGCGCGATGCCGACAAGGCGGCGATGCTGATGTCCGACCACCTCGACAAGCTGCATGCGCACTTTGCCAAGGCGGCGAAAAAACGGCGGGTCGAATCCCTGTGACCCGTGTGGGCCGCCTTGCGAAGGCGGCCGACGGCGACCGCCTGACCGACCTGCATCTCTGGCGGCTCGGGCCGGGGCACCTCGGCGCGGTGCTGGCCATCGATACCGCGCGCGACCGCACGCCGGACTTCTACCGCGAGCGGGTGGCGCCGCTCGGCGCCTTGTCGCACGTCACGGTCGAGGTTCGCAACGCCTGAGCGCTTCGCGACGCGGCGCGACGTGGCCCAAGCGAGGCCCTAGAACTTCTCGACCCAGGGCCTGATTTCCAGCTCCGTGGTCCAGGCGCTGCGATGCTGGCGCAGCAGGTCGATGCAGGACTGCGCGATCGCATCGGGGTCGAGCAGGCTGTCCGGCTGGTCCGCGGGCACGGGCCGGTGCGCCGCACGCACGCCGCCGTCGACCACGATGTGTGCCACGTGGATGCCCTTGGGCATCAGTTCGCGCGCCGCGCTCTGCGCCAGCCCCCGCAACGCGAACTTGCCCATGGCGAAAGGCGCGGAGAGCGCGAAGCCCTTCACGCCCGCGGTCGCGCCGGTCAGCACGATCGCGCCCTTGCCGGCCGGCACCATGCGGCGGGCCGCCTGCTGCACCGTGTAGAAGGCGCCGAGCGCGGTCACCGCCACGGCCCGTTCGACTTGCGCGGCATCGAGTTCCGCGATCGGTCCTCGCACGCGGCCGCTGGCGTTGTAGACCACGATCTCCGGTGCGCCGATGCGGGCCTCGGTCTCGGCGAAGAGCCGTTCGACCTCTGCGGGCTGCGTGGCGTCCACCGGCAGTGCGATGGCGCCCGACTCCGCGACCAGCGCGGCCAGCTTGTCGACGTTGCGCGCCGCGATCACGACCGGGATGCCGGCCGCGCGCAGCTGCCGGGTCAGCGAGGCGCTGATGCCGGGCCCCGCGCCGACGATGAGCGCGCTCTTGTAGGGGATGTCGGGCATGGTGTCCTTTCGATGGGGTGCGACGCATTCTGCCGACAGGTGCATGGGCGGGTTCGGCGTGGGGGCACCCGCATGGGGGACTGCCGCGCTACGCATTGGCGGCCACGACCTCGATCTCGACGAGGAGCTCCGGCTTGATCAGCTGCTCGACGATCTGCAGCATGAAGGCGGGCCGCAACTCGCCCATCGTCTCGGCCCGCACCTTGGCATAGGCGGGGATGGCGTCGGCACGCGTGAGCGTGGTGTTGACCTTCACGATGTCCTCGAGGCCCATGCCGGCCTTCGCCAGCACCGCCTTGACGTTGTCCCAGGCCTGCCGCGACTGGGCCTCGATGCCTTCCGGCAGGTGACCGTCCGGATGCATGCCCGGCGTGCCCGCCGTGTAGAGCCAGCGCGGGCTGCGCGTGACCTCGACGGCGTCGCTGTACGTGCCGATGTGACGGGAAACGCCGATGTTGCGGGGAGTGTGGTTCATGAAAGTCCTCGTTGATCCGCCTGCGGGAATGGGCGTGGCAGCGGCGCCGCCATCTGCTCACGATAGGGATAGGCATGCGGCCGCCTGGCCGGCTTCGGGTCGTGACCCTCGATGGTGAGCAGCGCCTGCTTGGCACGCAGGCCGCCCGCGAAGCCCGTGAGGTCGCCGCTGGCGCCGATCACGCGGTGGCAGGGCGCGACGATCGCGATCGGGTTGCGCCCGTTGGCGGCACCGACGGCACGCGCGGCCTTGGCGTGGCCGATCTGCTCGGCGATCTCGCCGTAGCTGCGGGGTTCGCCGAAGGGGATCGTCAGCAGCGCCGCCCATACCATTGCACTGGAAGGTGGTGCCGGCGAAGTCCAGTTCCAGATCGAATCGGCTGCGTCGGCCGTCGAAGTATTCGTGCAGCTGGCGTGCCGCCTCGACCAGGCCCGGGTGCTCGGCGTCTTCGGTCATCGGCCCGAGCGGTACCCGGCCTTCCCGTTCATGCTCCCAGAGAATGGCCGCCAGCCGCTGGCCGCGCGCGACCAGCTTGAGCCGGCCGATGGGCGAGTCGATGGTCTTGTAAAAGCAGTTCATGGCAGGTCGCCTCGTGCAAGGTAGCTGGAGATGTGGGCACGGCCTTCGCTCGACGGCACGTCGGGCGTGACGTCCAGGCCCTTCTTGAAGATGAAGCAGCCCCAGCCGCGCGTCTCGCCGGTGATGACCACCGCGTACGCCTGGCGGGCGCGTTCGTAGTAGGTCTTGCGGGGCACGGCGGTCATCGGTGTCGGCTTGCCGTTGCCTCGGTCGACTTCGTGCTGGGCTTCGCGCTGCACGTGGGGCCATTCGTCGGGTTGGCCGTCGACCATCATGCGTTGCGCCGGGCTCTCGACGAAGCTGTCGAGCGGAAGCACGGAGAGGATCGCCTTGATGGCGCGCGCGGAATCCGCGCCGTCGATGCGCAGCGCCTTGCCGACCGACGAGGCGCGGCCGGCGGCATCGGCCGGGTAGTGCGCGTCGACGACGGCGATCTCGTCGCCATGGCCCATGGCGCACAGCGCGTGCAACAGGTCGGGGGTCAGCAGGGGATCGATGTTTCTCAGCATGTACGTCCTTCGAAGGATTGAATCGGGTGGACTCGATCCTAGGAGCGATCGCCGTGCAGGGAGTCCCGAATCGTGGTCCTGCAGTCCGGCAAAACAACGCGCCTCAGCCGCCGGCCGATCGCGTCTCGCGCCAGGCGCTCGGGTCGGTGCCGTGCGCTTGCCGGAAGGTCCGCACGAAGCTGCTGCGGCTCGCATAGCCGGCGTTGCGCACGACGGCGTCGACGCTCGCGCCGGCACTCAGTTGCGCCGCCGCCTGCCGCATGCGCAGGTCGCGCAGCACCGCCATCGGCGAACGGCCGACCACTTGCGAAAAGCGCGCCATGAACGCGGAGCGGCTGAGGAAGGCGCTCTCGGCGAGGCTCTCGATCGAATGCGCCGCGCCGGGGTGCGCCACCATCGCGGCGAAGGCGCGCGCGATGGCCGGGTCGCTGAGCAGCGCGAAACGCTCGACCCAGGTGTCGATCGAGGCCATCGAGCGGCGCAGCAGGGCCACCAGCACCTGCTTGAGCAGCGCGGCGCTCATCGCGCCGGCGCCGATTTCCTGCGCCAGCAACTCCTCGAAGGCGGACCTCAGCTTGTCGTCGAGCCGGTCCTTGGGTGCGAACTGCTCGACGATGGGTGCGGCGAGCGTCTCGAACAGGCCGGTGGCCGCGCCGTAGTGCGCCTTGAAGAAGCCGCAGATCATCACGGCCTGCGGTTCTTCGGCATCGCTGCCCGCGTGGAAGCGCTTGACCGAATCGACCAGCCTCGATCGCTGCTGCCCCTCGATGGGCTTGGCCGAGTGGTCTTCGGGCGCGCACTCCATCGTGAGCGGGCAGTCCGGCGGCACGACGATCAGCGTGTGCGGCGCGAAGTCGAAGCTCGGTCCGCCGCGCAGCGACATGCGGCCGCTGCCTTTCAGGATGTAGTGGATGCCCGGCGCCGGGTGGCCGTCGAGCTGCAGCCAGAACCCCGCATCGACCAGGCATTCGGAGAGGGCCACGACCTCGACGTCGAGCAGCGACATCAGGCTGTTCAGCTCGGGCGGCGAGATCCGTGCGAGGGGCGGCGACTTCATGGTCGCGGATTCTGCTCCGGCCCGGCCTGCATGCGCGCAGCCGATCGGTTCAGCGCGGTGGCACCAGCAGCGCGCGGGCCGCGTCGGACGGGAACACGCAGGCCACGTCGTGCGCGCAACCCGGCACGACCACGACCTGCCGCTGGCGCTCGGGCGCGAGCAGCGTGCGGTCGTACGCGGCATAGGCCAGGCCGCGCTGCAGGCGGTAAGGCCCTTGGGCCTGCGCGCCGCAGGACCTGTCGAGCACCCGGTAGGCGGTGCCTCGTGCGGCATCGTCGTCGAGCGCGCCTTCCAGATAGTGGATCTCGGCCGCGGCATAGCGCGCGCGGGCGTCGGCCGCGCTGCGGCCGAGGGCGGCGGGCAGGCCGTCGGTGCCGTACTTCCAGCGGTTCTGCTCGGGGCAACTGCCGGCGTCGGCCGGCTGGGGTCGGCCAGGGTCGAAGTAGAGCCAGGTGCCCGGGTCCGCCACCACGTAGCGCAGCGTGACCTTGGCGCCTGCCGGCACGTTGGCGAAGCCGATCGAATGCTGCACCATCTGCGCCCCCGCCGAGAAGCCGGCGACCGTGACGGTGTGCACACTCGGCCAGCGCGCCACGAGTCGTGCCACCAGCGCGTCGAGCGCCGCGAACGAGGTCAGCGCTGCGTCGTTGACGGCGGCGCCGCCTTCGGCCCACGACGTGCAGGTCCACAGGAGGTCGCCTTCCCTGGCCTCGGGCACGCCGGCGGTGCTGCAGCGGCCCGCGCGTGCCGGCGCGACCTGGAACAGCGGCGCGACGACCAGGGTCGAGTCGAGCGCGCCGGCTTGCCGGACGGTCTTCAGCGCGGCGTCGAAGGTCTTGTCGGCGTCGTGCGAATGGCCGTGGATGGCGATGAGCGCGGAGGTCGGCGCGGCGCCCGAGGCTGCCGCATCGGGAGCGGGATCGCGCGAGGCGTAGAAGTGCAGGGCGCCGCTGGCGCTGCGGGGTTGGAAGGAGAAGAAGCAGGCGGTCGAGGCTGCGGTGTCGCAGGCGGGTGCGTCGGTCGCTGCTGCGTGTGCCAATCCCGTGGCGGCGTAGATGAGGGCTGGGAGGAGGGAGCGGATGCGCGACTTCATGGCGAGTTTGGCGTGTCGTTCGTGATTGTCCGGCAAGCACCCAGCGACTTCGCAGAGCTATCTCGCATCCGCATTTCAGCTAGCTCTCGACTGATCTTCTTGATATCCCTTTGAACACCTACCATTCATCGTTTCAAAGTGCGCATTGGGCCTGTCGGGTCACCAGGAGACGAAATGCATTCGATCTTTTCCCACCGCTTCGTGGGCTTTCGTATCGCCTGCGCCATTGCCGTCGGCATTTCGTGCATCGGGCCGAGCTGGGCAGACGGATACCCCAACAAGCCCGTCCATCTCGTCGTGGGGTTTGCGCCCGGAGGCGCCGCGGATCTCGTCGCGCGACTGATCGGAAAGGCGCTGACCATTCAGCTGGGCCAGCCCTTCATCGTCGACAACCGGGCCGGTGCGAATGGCGCCATTGCAGCCCGCTACGTGATGTCGAGTCCCGCGGATGGCTACACCTTGTTCGTGTCGGCCAGCGGCGCCATCACGCTCGAGCCCAACGTTCGCAAGCCGGTTCGTCTGGATCCTCTGAAGGCGTTCGTGCCGGTCGTCATGGCCGCACGCTTTCCGTTCGTGCTGGTCGCAGGCAAGTCTCAGCCCTTCAACACCGGGCCCGAACTGGTTGCGGCAGCCAAGGCTCAGCCCGGCAAGCTGAGCTATGCGAGCGCCGGCAACGGCACGCTCAACCACATGGGTGGCGAGTATTTCAAGCTGGGTACCCAAACAGACATCGTGCACGTTCCCTACAAGGGAGACGGTTCCTCGATCCCCGACCTGGTCGGCGGTGTCGTTTCGTTCAACATGCTCACGGCACCCGTGGCGATCCCGCTGGTTCGAGGCGGCGAACTCAAGGCCATCGCGACGCTCGACGCCGTCCGATCGCCCGCATTGCCCGAGGTCCCGACGCTCGCCGAGCAGGGCATGCCCGGCTTCGAGATCGGCTCGTGGATCGGTCTTTTCGCTCCTGCCGGCACGCCTGCCGACGTGGTGGAAAAAATCAACCATGAGGTGCTGGCCTATTTCGCCAGTCCGGAAGGCAAGAAGCAACTGGTCGCGGGAAGCATGAGTCACCAGCCGATGACTCCCGCGCAATTCGACTCCATGGTGCGAACCGAATCCGCACGCTGGAAGACTGTGGCCGAGAAGGCCCATATTTCACTCAACGACTGAGCGAGTTCCATCCCATGTCCGACGATCCGAAGCCTCTCACCGACCCGCCCGATCCTCATCCACGCAAGCCGACGCTCCAACTGCCGAAAGGCGCCTGGGATTGCCTGATACACGTGTATGGGCCGGCGCAGGAGTACCCGTTTCATCCCCTTAATCCGTACCGATCCGAGCCGGCGCTGCCCGAGAGGATCATCGCGCAGCACGACTTCCTGGGGATCGACAAGGCGGTGATCGTCAACGGCGCCGGCTACGGCAGCGACAACCGCTACCTGCTCGAAACGCTGGCACGCTATCCGAAGCGGTTTCGCGGCGTCACGTATGTCGAACCCGACATTCGACCCGCCGCCCTTGCATCGCTGCGCGAGCAGGGACTGCGTGGCGCCCGCTTCGCCGGAGGGCCTGCCTACGCCCACTTGCCCAAGCCTTCACCCGACATCGCACGCAAGCTTGCCGACGCCGACCTGCATCTGGAATTCCTCACCTTCACGCCCGGCGGACTGGATGCGGAGAAGGCGCTTTTCCTCGCGTTGCCGAACACCATCGTCATCGATCATTTCGGTCGATTCGACGCGACGCAGGGGCTCGATCACCCCGGCTTCACGGCGCTGCTGGAGCTTCTCGATACCGGTCGCGTCTGGGTCATGCTCTCCAACCCGGGTTTCTGCACGCGTGAGGACTACCCTTTTGCCGCGGTCACCCCGTTTGCGCGTGCGCTGGTTCGCCACGCGCCAGAGCGCCTGCTGTGGGGATCGAACTGGCCCCACGTCATGAAGATGGGCAGAGGCATGCCGAACGACGGCGATCTGGTGGATCTGATCGGCGAATGGATTCCCGATGCCGCTACCCGCCAGATGATCCTCGTCGACAACCCCGAACGGCTCTACGGGCGCCCGTAGCTCGGTTTGCTCGGCGTCGCGAATTCGATGCCGAAGCGCCGTCAGTCGCCTCGGATCCCCGCACGCTTGACCACGGCCTGCCACTTGGCGATCTCGCTGCGCAGATAGCCGTCGAATTGCGTCACGGATTCCGGTTGAGGGGTCACTCCCAGATCCGCCAGTCGACCATCGACCGCTGGCAGCTTGAGGGCCTTGTCGATCTCGGCGTTGAGCTTGGCCACGATCGGTGCGGGCGTCCCTGCCGGGGCAACGACGCCCCACCAGACGGTGGTCTCGAGTTGCGGATAGCCGGCTTCGGCGGTGGTTGGAACATCGGGCAGCAGGTCGAATCGCTTGGGGCTGCCGACGACCAGGGCACGCAGCTTTCCGGACCTGATCTGCGGCATCGATTGCGGCGGATCGAGCAACATGAAGGACACCCGGTTGCCGATGAGGTCCACGATCGCAGGCGCGCCGCCCTTGTAGGGCACATGCAACATGTCGATCTTGGCAGTGAAGTTGAGCAGCTCGGAGCCCAGATGCGCGGCACTGCCGTTGCCAGCCGAGGCGAATGTCACTGAGCCGGGCGTCTTTCGGGCCTGGTCGATGATGTCCTGGAGCGAATGCGCGCGGGACTCGGCCGGCACGACCATGATGAGCGGCGCATAGCCGACATAGGCCACGGGCGCGAGGTCGCGCATCATGTCGTAGCCGGCATCGGGATACAGCGCCGTGTTGGTTGCCAACCCGTTGCCCGCGATCAGCAGGTTGTAGCCGTCCGCCGGAGCCTTGGCCATCGCCTCCGTCGCCACGTTCCCGTTGGCGCCGGGTCGGTTCTCGACGATCACGGGTTGGCCCATCTGCAGCGTCAGTTGCTGTCCGATCAGACGAGCCAGGATGTCCACCGCCCCGCCGGCTGGAAACGGCACCACCAACCTGATCGGCTTGCTCGGATAGTTGTCGACCGATGGTGCCGCGAATGACGGCCCTGCGAAAACGCCGGCGCAAACGGCTGCAAAAGCAATGAAGGCGAGCGAGAGCGCGCGGCGAGTCATGCGTGCTCCGTCGCGCAGGGACCGGGAACAGTTGTCGGTTCGGGCCAATTCAGGAGCGCTGCGATGGCCTTGCCCATGACCCATTCCAGGTCGTTGCCTCGCAGAAAGTCGAGATGTCCGAGGAAGTGCTGAACACACTCGGCGTAGGTGCATTGCAAGCGAGTGACATCCGACCCCCACATCGTTCGCCGCGGGCCGAACGCGTCGAAGATGCGGTGCAGGTATGGCGTGAGATTGGCGAAGGGAAAGGGCTGCGTGCTGTAGCACGGTGCCGATGAAGCCTTGATCGAAACATTGGGGAATCGGGCCAGGGCCAGAAGCTCGTCGAGGTCGGAGAAGCAGTCGTCGTCGCGCGCCGCACTGCGCCTTGCCATGTGGTCCAGCATCAAGGTAAGGCCCGGGTATCGCTGTGCGATGGCCGGCACGGTGTCCAAGCGCCCGGGCAACAGCGCCATCACCGGAATCCCGAGTCGCTCGCAGTCGCCCCAGAACCAGTCGAGCGAGCCGTCCGTGAGCCAGGACGACCATTGGGGCTTGTGGAAGGTCATCCGGATGCCCAGCATCCCGGGTTGCCTCAGCCAGGATTGCAGGCTGTCTCGGGCGTTGGGCGCGACAGGGTTGAAGCGGCCCATGATGCCGTAGCGCGTCGGGTAGCGAGCGACCGCCTCGAGGGCCGTGTCGTTTCGATCGCCTGCCGGCGAAGGCGGGACGATCACGGCGCGGGTCACGCCCACGGCATTCATCATGCCCACCATTTCTTCCGCGCCGAGCGGCTCTTCGCGGTGCGGGCGGGCTCCGGGGGCCGCGACGAACACCTTGCTGCCTACTTCTTCGGCGGGCCAGGGTCGCTCCGGACGATGGGCTTCCCAAAGATGGATCTGCGAGTCTGTGATGATCATAAAAAGGCACCTGAACGGCTTGTGGTCTATGGGGCGATCTCGCAGCCCAGGCGCCGCAGGGTGTCGTCGACCCAGCTTCGGTCGTTGGTGCCCGTCGCGATCTTCTCCATCTGCTTTTGCTCGGCCTGGAACTTGTGCTCGGCGGCGACCAATACAGCGGCGGCGTCGTCGAAGGGCACACAGACGAGCCCGTCCGCGTCGCCGACGACAAGATCCCCAGGTTCGATCACCATGCCTTCGATCGCGATGGGCACGTTGATCTCGCCGGGACCATCCTTGTAAGGGCCCCGGTGCGTGATGCCGGCGGCGAATATCGGAAAGCTTCCTTGCCGAAGGGCCGCACTGTCCCGGACGGCGCCATGAATCACGATGCCGCCGATTCCCCTTTGGCTCGCATGCGCCACCATCAGCTCCCCGATCAGCGCATTGGTCAGATCGCCAGCGGCATCGACCACGACGATGTCGCCAGGCTCGGCCATGTCCAACGCCTTGTGCACCATGAGGTTGTCGCCCGGGCGGGCCTTGACCGTCAACGCCGGCCCGGCCATCGTGCCGCCGGCATACATGGGACGCAGACCCGATCCGCTGGCGCTCATGCGCGCCATCGAATCGCTGACCGTCGCTACGGGGACGGCCCGATAGCGCTCCACCAGAGCGCGGTCCACGAGCCGGACCCGGCTCAGGATTCTGAAACCAATTGACATCGAGAATTCTCCATGTGCCCCTCGCTTCGGATCGGTAGCGACTCTTCGGCTCCGGCAGCGCCCGACGCTGCCTCGCATTCGAATGTAGAAACCTCGACGTCCCGCGTAAACGGCAAAACCGGAATAGCTGAAAGTCGTTGCCGAGATAACGTCTAGGGGTTTGCCCGCTGCAGATGAAGCGGCACGAATTCCCGAAGCAGCGCGTGCACGCGCAACGTCAACGCGGTAGCGGGGCGCTCGGCCGAGCGTGCGAGCACAAGGGTGCTTCCCAGGTCGGGGGCGACGATCCGGCTGAAATGGAACCTCTCGGCTTCGCCCGCGACCCTTGCTGCATTCCTGGTCACCACGGCGAAGCCCACGTCCTGCGCGACAAGGTCGGCGATCGCAGGGACGGCGTCGATCTCGAGCGTCACCACGGGCCGCTTTCCGATGTTGGCAAGGCGAGTCTCGATGAGCATCCGCAAGGGATGCGGAGGTCGTGGAAGGATGAGCGGGATCGACGCGAGCTCGTCCAACGAGACCGATTTCCTGCGTGGCCGCGACTTGGCCGGACTCAGCAAGAACAGCTCGTCGCGCTGAATGGGAACCGTTTCGAGCGCGGAGGATGGCGTCGGATCGTGCAGCAGCGCCAGGTCCAATCGGCTGCTTGTCAGCCATTCATGCAGGTGGATCGTCAAACCTTCGGTGATGCTCAAGGTCGCGAGCGGAAATTCACGCTTGAACTCGAGCACGAAAGGCACGGTAAGAATCCGCCCGAGCGAATGCGGCAAGCCGACGACCACGTGGCCGACCGGCGTGTCCCGGTTCTGGGACATGTCCTCGGTGGCACGTTGAATCTGCAGCAGGATTGCCCGGCCATGCGCCAACAGCCGTTTGCCTGCAATGGTCGGAACCGCCCCGCGGCCGTCACGGTGCAGAAGATTCTGGCGAAGCTCGACCTCCAGCTTGCGCACATGGCGACTGAGAGCCGACTGCGCCACACCGAGGTATTCGGCGGCGCGGGTGAAGCTGCCAAGTTCGGCGACCTGGATGAAATACTCGAGCTGTTTCAGATCCATGCGAGTTCGCGAGCCGCGCTCTTTGTTCTTCGACGACAGACAAGATGATGAAGACATCCTAAGGTTGCAATGTAATCGTTGCATATGCATCAATCACTGCTACAATCGCGCCCCGATGTCCAACGAATCCCGAATCCACGGCTGCACCGATGCCAAGGTGCGCCAGTTGATGCGCCGCCTCACCCAGCACTACGACGCCGAGGTGTCGCGGGCGGGCCTGCGCAACAGCCAGTATTCATTGCTCAGCAACACCGCACGGCTGGGGCCGGTGAAGCCGGTCGACCTGGCCCGCGCCATGAAGATGACCGCCTCGACCCTGAGCCGCAACCTCCAGCCGCTGATCGAGGCCGGCTGGATCGAGGTCAGGCCGGGCGCCAATGCGCGCAGCCACCTGGTGGCGGTCACGGCCGCCGGCGAGGCCAAGCGTGAGGAGGCCCTGCGCTACTGGCGCCAGGCCCAGCGATCGCTCAACACGCAGATGGGCCCCGAGCGGGTGCTGGCGCTGCACGCGCTGATCGACGAGTCGCTCGAACTGCTCGGCCCGGACACCGGCAAGGCCGATCCGGACGCCTGATTCCTTTCCTGCCGAACCAACCCTTTTCAAGAACCTTCGGGAACCGCTTCATGTTTGCTCAAAAGTTGTCCGACTGGCTGATGCGCCGCGGCGTCCACTACGGCTGGGTGGTCGCCGGCATCACCTTCCTGACGATGCTCACCATGTCGGCCGCGCTCGGCCTGCCGGGCGCGATGATGCAGCCGCTGGGCAAGGAGTTCGGCTGGACCACCGAGCAGATCTCCTCGGCGCTCGCGGTGCGCTTCGCGCTGTTCGGCCTGATGGGGCCCTTTGCCGCGGTGCTGATGGAGAAGTACGGCCTGCGTGCCGTCATCTGCACCGGCCTGGCGCTGGTCGGCGGGGGCATGGCGCTGGTCACCCAGGCCACGCAGCTGTGGCATCTCTTCATCCTCTGGAGCCTGATGCTCGGCCTCGGCACCGGCATGACCGCGCTGGTGCTCGGCGCGGTGGTCGCGAACCGCTGGTTCGTGGCCCGGCGCGGTCTGGTGATCGGCATGCTGAGCGCCAGTTCGGCCACCGGCCAGCTGGCCTTCCTGCCGTTCGCGGCCTGGATGATCGAGCACTGGGGCTGGCGCTCGGCCACGGTGCCGGTGTTCGTCGGCAGCATCGCGCTCGGCGTGCTGGCGCTGCTGTTCATGCGCAACCGGCCGCAGGACCTCGGCCTGCTGCCCTTCGGCGAGGTGCCGGCGTTGAAGCCTGCCGCCGCGGCTCCAGCGGCCGCGCCGATGACCTTCCGCACGCCCTTCCTGGTGCTCAAGGAGTTCTCGACCAACAAGACCTTCTGGGTGCTGTTCGGTACCTTCTTCATCTGCGGCCTGAGCACCAACGGATTGGTGCAGACCCACTTCATCTCGCTGTGCGGCGACAACGGCCTGTCGGCGGTGCCCGCGGCCTCGGTGCTGGCGATGATGGGCGCCTTCGACTTCGTCGGCACGATCATGTCCGGCTGGCTCTCGGACCGCTACGACAACCGAAAGCTGCTCTTCTGGTATTACGGCCTGCGCGGCCTGTCGCTCTTCTGGCTGCCGCATTCGCAGTTCACGATCTACGGCCTCAGCCTCTTCGCGATGTTCTACGGCCTCGACTGGATCGCCACCGTGCCACCGACGGTCAAGCTCGCCGGCGCCTCCTTCGGCCCGGCCAAGGTGGGCCTGGCCTTCGGCTGGATCTTCGCCGGCCACCAGCTCGGCGCGGCCGTGGCGGCCTACGGCGGCGGCCTGGCCCGCACGATGCTCCTGACCTACAACCCGGCGCTCTACACCGCGGGCGCGGCCTGCCTGCTGGCGGCGGTGCTGGTGCTGCTGATCCGCAAGCCGGGTGCGGCGGCGAAGGCCTCCCGGCCGGTGGCGACCGCAGCGGCGGCGGATCCGGCGTAGCCGAAAGAGGCTCTCAGGGCAGCTTGCGTTCCGCGAGCTGCGCCGCCATCTCCGCGTTCTCCCGCGCGATGCGGCGGGCCGCTTCCAGGTCCCTGCCGAGGAAATAGCCGAGCAGGGTACGGATCGCCGCGATGGTGGCCAACCGGCCCAGTTCGTCCCAGGTCGGCGACACCACGGTCGACACCAGGTCTGCGGCGACCAGGAATTCCAGTCCCACCATCAGCCAGCGCGAGAAGCCCTGCCAGACGTTGAGCACGACGTCGTCGGTCTTCACGCCGCGGGACAGGCCGACCACCAGGTTCTTGAAGGCCAGCACCGCGCCGGCGAGGAGCAGCAGCAGCGTCGCCGCTTCCAGCAGGCGGGAGACGAAGGCTGCGGATTCGTGCAAGGTCGATTCCATCGAAGTTCCAGTGACGAGGGCGGCGCCGAGCCTAACAGTTTGGCCGGCCGGCCCGGTTGCGTCTACCGGGTGCGCTTCGGTGTCATCGTGGCTTCCTTGGCGGCGGTGCCGACCTGCTGCTCGACGGCGCTGCAGTTGGTGGTCTGGCCCGGGCCGGTCTCGACCAGCGGCAGCAGCGCAGCGAAGGGCGCCGCGGCAGCCAGCGCGACGGCGCCGCCGGCGCGGGCCAGCAGCGGGCCCTTGTCGATCTGGTAGTCGGGCTGCTTGAAGCTGCCGTAGACCCGCACCGGCGTGCGCAGCGACAGCAGGCCGACATGCTTGGGCTTGGGCGCGACGGTCATGTCGAAGCGTTCCTTGCCCAGGTCGAACCAGCCGGTGCCGAGGATCTGCGTCTGCTCGGTGTCGACCACGAAGAGCCTGGAGGTGCCGCGGCCGTCCTTGACGTCGAAGGCGATGCCGCCGCAATTGACCTGGATGTCCTTGTCGCCGCTCACCAGCAGCTCGATGATCTTGCCGCCGTTGAGGCCGCTGGCGGCATCGAGCAGGTTGGAGATGCGGCCGTTGGCGATGGTCACCGCGATGCGGCCGTCGGCCACGGCGGCGGCGTCGGCGATCGAGTTGCCGCTGCCCTTGAGCTGCATGACCGCGCCGACCCGGCCCGCGCCGTTGGCCAGCGTCTTGCTCTTGGGCACCAGCTGGTCGAAGTGCACGCCCTGCAGCTGCAGGTCGACTTGCGACTGCAGGGTGGGCTTGCGCGCATCGAGGGTGACATTGGAGGCAATGGTGCCGCCGGCGAAGCCGAAGTCGAGCGGCGCCAGTTTCAGCACCGAGTCGTGCAGGTGCAGGGCGGCGTTGATGCTTTCCAGCGGCAGCGCGTTCGGCACCTCCAGGCGCGCCGCGACCAGCGTGACGTCGGCATCGATCTTCTGAAGGCGGCTGCCGTCGAAGGTGCCTGAGGGCAGCAGATGGTCGGTCGAGGTGGCCTGCTCGCTGGCCTTGGCGGCGGGGCGGTTGCTGGTGTCGGCCTGCGATGCGGCCGGCTTGCCGTCGGTTTCCTTGGTCTGCACCCCGACCAGCGGCCCGAGGTCGGCCACCTTGAGCAGCTTGCTGTGCAGCTCGGCAGTCAACAGCGGCCGCGGTTCCTTCTCCACATAGGAGCCCTTGCCGGTGACATCGGTCGAGCCGATCTTGCCGACCAGGTCGTCCATCGTGTAGTGCTTGCCGTCCAGCACGAGGTGGCCCTGAAGCTGGTAGGGCGGCGAGGCCGGCAGCGGCAGCAGCAGGAAGGGGTAGAGGTTCGCCAGCGTCTTGCCTTCGATGCGAAGCCGTGTGTCGATCGCCGAGATGTTTGCCGCGTCGGCGATCGTGCCTTCGACGTCGACCTTGGTCGTGCCGGCGACCAAGCTGCCCTTGAGCGGGAAGGGCACGCCCGATTCCTGGAAGCTCAGCACCTCGCCCGTGAGCGCTGAGCCGCTGAAACCCGCGCCGTGGTAGGTGCCCTTGAAGGTGTATTGCGTGGTGTAGCGGTTGTTCTCGGGCTTGGCCTTGGCGTCCTTCACCTTGGCCTGGCTGGCCGGGTCGAAGGTGCTGGCCAGCACGTCCAGCTCGAAGGGCATGCCGTGGTCGGCATAGCGCAGGCGCCCGTTGTCCACCGACAGCGTGCTGATGCGCAGCTTGCTCGGCCGGGTCGCGTCGGGCTCCGCGATGATCCAGTTCTTGCGGTTGTCGGGCAGCCGCTCGAAGTCGAAGTTCGGCTGGGTCAGCGCCACCCGCGGGATCAGGATCTTGTCGGGCAGGTCCATCAGCGAGACCGAGAATTCGAGCTGCTTGATCTGCGCCATCGCCTTTTCCTGCGCCCACGGCGGGTTGCCGAAATACACGTCGCGCATGCGGATGGTCGGCGTCAGGCCGAGCTTGACGTGCAGGTCGGACATGCGGAACTCGCGCTCGGTCTTCTTCGAGATGTAGCGCTCGATCGGCGGCCGCACCCAGTTCCAGTCGAAGAGCACGACGAGCGCGACCAGCGCCAGCACCACGATGCCGAAGCCGGTCCACCAGGGATGGCGGCGCAGGGCGTGCGTATCGGTCGTCATGGGCTGCGAGTCATGCTGGGAGTCATGATCGCCCGATGGTGGGCGGCGGGCCGGCCGGCGGGCGTCGGCTAGCGTCAGCAGGGCTTGTGGGACTCGGCCGTCGCACAGCTCGCCCTAAGCAGGCTTGAACAACCTTGCAACATGGACGTTGCGCGCCTGCGTCATCCCACCCTGCACGTACCTCCTACACGCGCACGCGCCTTGCGCGCACCGCCGGCCTCGACAGCGCGACCCAACATCCGTCCATGAGCGAAGCACCGAAATTCGAGACCTACGACCGCCCCGCCGGCGGCTGGGGTTCACTGAAGGCCGTCAGCACCTACCTGGCGCGCGAGCACATCCCGATCCTCGGTGCGCGGGCGCTCTGGCACCAGAACAAGAGCGACGGCTTCGCCTGCGTCAGCTGCGCCTGGGCCAAGCCGAAGAAGCCGCATGCGGCGGAGTTCTGCGAGAACGGCGCCAAGGCCACGGCCTGGGAGCTGACCAGCAAGCGGATGCCGGCCGACTTCTTCCTCGCGCACACCGTGAGCGAGCTGGCCACCTGGGGCGACCACGAGCTGGAAGCGGGCGGCCGTTTGACCGTGCCGATGCGCTGGGATGCGGAAAGCGACAGATATCTCGAAGTCGACTGGCAGGAAGCCTTCGACCACATCGGCGCCGAGCTGCGCGCCTTGCGCGCGCAGGATCCGGAGTCGGTGGTGTTCTATGCCTCGGGCCGGGCCTCGCTCGAGGCCAGCTACATGTACCAGCTGCTGGCGCGCCTCTACGGCAACAACAACCTCCCGGACAGCTCCAACATGTGCCACGAGAGCACGTCCGTGGCGCTGCCCAAGACCATCGGCGTGCCGGTCGGCACCGTCACGCTCGACGACTTCGACCAGGCCGACGCGATCTTCTTCTTCGGCCAGAACGTCGGCGTCAACAGCCCGCGCATGCTGCACCCGCTGCAGGACGCCCGCAAGCGCGGCGTGCCGATCGTCACCTTCAATCCGCTGCGCGAACGCGGCCTGGTGGCCTTCGCCAATCCGCAGTCGCCTATCGACATGCTGACGCCGGCCGAGACGCAGATCAGCACCCAGTACCTCCAGGTGAAGATCGGCGGCGACCTGGCCGCGCTCACCGGCATGTGCAAGGCGCTGATCGCGACCGACGACCGGGCGCTGAGCGAGGGCACCCGGCGCGTGCTCGACACCGCCTTCATCGCCGAGCACACCACCGGCTTCGAGGCCTTCGCCACCGCGATGCGCGAGACCGGCTGGGATGCGATCGAGCGCGAGTCGGGCCTTTCGCGCACCGACCTGGAGCAGGCGGCCGATACGTTCGCGAAGGCGAAGTCGGTGATCGCGGTCTACGGCATGGGCCTGACCCAGCATCGCAAGGGCGTGCAGAACGTGCAGATGGTGTCGAACCTGCTGCTGCTCGGCGGCCACATCGGCCGGCCGGGCGCCGGCATCTGTCCGGTGCGCGGCCATTCGAACGTGCAGGGCCAGCGCACCGTCGGCATCAGCGAGAAGCCCGAGCTGGTGCCGCTGGACAAGCTGGCCGCGCTCTACGGCTTCGAGCCGCCGCGCAAGAAGGGGCTCAACACGGTCGAGGCCTGCGAAGGCGTGCTGGCCGGCACGGTGCGCGCCTTCATCGGCCTGGGCGGCAACTTCGTGCGCGCCGTGCCGGACACCGCGCGCATCGAGGACGCCTGGCAGCGCCTGCGCCTGACGGTGCAGATCGCCACCAAGCTCAACCGCAGCCACCTGGTGCATGGCGAGGTGTCGTACTTGCTGCCGTGCCTGGGCCGGATCGAGATCGACCGGCAGGCCACCGGCGAGCAGCTGGTGTCGGTGGAGGACTCGACCGGCTTCATGCATGCCTCCAGGGGCATGGCCGAACCCGCGGCCGAGACCTTGCGGGCCGAGGCCGCGATCGTCGCCGGCATCGCGCAAGCCACCTTGCCGCCGAACCCCAAGGTGCCATGGCAGGCCTGGGTCGGCGACTACGCGCTCGTGCGCGACGCGATCGAGGCGACCTACCCCGAGATCTTCCGCGACTTCAACAAGCGCTTCACCGAGCCGGGCGGCTTCCACCGGCCGATCCCCGCGCGCGAGCGGGTCTGGAAGACCGAGAGCGGCAAGGCCACCTTCCTCGGCTACCAGGGCCTGGTGGCCGATCCCGACACGCCCGAGGCCGGCCCCGACGTGCTGCGCCTGATGACGATGCGCGGCGACGACCAGTTCAACACCACCGTCTACAGCCTAGACGACCGCTTCCGCGGGGTCTATGGAACACGGCGCGTGGTGTTCATGAACCGGGCAGACATGGAGCGGCTCGGCTTCGTCGAGGGCACGCTGGTCGACATCACGACGGCGGTGGACGACGGCCGGGAGCGCCGCGTCGACCGCATGCGGCTCACGCCCTACGACATTCCGCCCGGCTGCCTGGCGGGCTACTACCCGGAATGCAACCCGCTGGTGCCGCTGGCGCACCATGCCGAAGGCAGCAAGGTGCCGGCGGCGAAATCGATCCCGGTGCGGCTGCGCGCCAGCGCGTCGGTCTGACCGCCGTGCGCGGCCGCCGGTGCGGCGGCAGGAACGGATCGTGCGTTAATGGTTGCCCCCACACCGATGGACGGACCCCATGAAATCGCTGATCTGCTCCCGGTGCGCCAACCGCGTCTTCTTCGAGAACCTGCGCTGCGAGAACTGCGGCGCGACCCTGGGCTACGCGCCCGAGGAGCAGCGCATGCTGGCCTTCGAGCCCTTGCCCGAAGGCGCCTGGCGCCGGCTCGGCGAGCCGGGCACCGCCTACCGGCCCTGCGTCAACCGGCAGGCCGAGGTCTGCAACTGGATGGTGCCGGCGCAGGGTCGGCATTCGCACTGCATGTCGTGCCGCACCACGCACACCATTCCGGAGCTGGCCAAGCCCGAGAACCATGGCTTCTGGGCGTCGCTGGAGCAGGCCAAGCGGCGGCTCTTCTACACGCTGATCGAACTGGTGCTGCCGGTGCCGAACAAGCTGGAGGATCCGGCCAACGGCCTTTCGTTCGAGTTCCTGGAGGAGGTGGACCCCGAGGTGCGGGTGCTCACCGGCCACGACGACGGCGTCATCACGCTCAACATCGTCGAGGCCGACGATGCGCAGCGCGAGCGCATCCGCATGACGATGCACGAGCCCTATCGCACGCTGCTCGGTCATTTCCGGCACGAGATCGGCCACTACTACTGGGACCGCCTGGTGCGCGGCACGCCGTGGATCGACGAATACCGCAGCCTCTTCGGCGACGAACGCGCCGACTACGCAGAGGCGCTCAAGCAGCACTATGCGGGGCCGCCGATGGACTGGCCGCAGCGCTTCATCAGCGTCTATGCCAGCGCGCATCCGTGGGAAGACTGGGCCGAGACCTGGTCGCACTACCTGCACATGGTCGACGGCCTGGAGACCGCGGCGTCCTGGGGCATGCGGCTGGATTTCGCGTCGCCGGGCGGGCCGCCGCTGGCGGCCGCCGCGATCGACCCGGGCGCCGAATCGATCCAGCGCACCGTGGTCGACCAGTGGCTGCCGGTGTCGCAGTTCATCAACGCGATGGACCGCAGCCTGGGCGCGCACGACAGCTATCCGTTCATCATCGTCGAGCCGGTGGTGCGCAAGCTCGACTTCATCCATCGCGTGGTGCGGGCCGCGGCTTCGGGGCAGGTGGCGATGAACTTCAGGCCGCGTCAGGCGGGCGTGCCGGTCGCGCCTGCCGCTGTCGCGCTGCCGCCGGCCGCCGCGACGGCGAAGCCGACCGCGACCAGGAAGCGCTGAGCGAAGCGGCTCAGGCCACGAAGCCCTGCAGTTGCTCGTCCATCCACGGGTAGAGCGCCTCGCCGCGGGTGGCCAGCCGCGACTTGAGGTCGACCGAGGCGTCGTCGGCGAGGATCTCCAGCGCGCCGTCCGCGATGCCGTCGTAGGCCTTCTGGACGACGCTCGCGGCGCTGACCTTCGGGAATTCCCAGCGCGCGGTCATCGGCGTGTCGACCATGCCGACGAGCAGGCCGATCACCTGCGTGCCCTGGCCCTTCAGGGCCGCGCGCAGCGCATTGGTCGCGGACCACAGCGCCGCCTTCGACGCGGCGTAGCCGGTGGGCACGCTGAGCCAGGCCGCCGCCGACAGGATGTTCAGCATCGTGCCGCCGCCGTGGGCCGCCAGCACCGGTGCGAAGGCATTCGAGAGCGCGAGCGTGCCGAAGAAGTTGGTCTCGAAGATCGCCCGAAGCGGGTCGCCGGGCCCCAGGATGGAGTCGCCCTCGGGTGCGATGCCGGCGTTGTTGATCAGCAGGTCGACGTCGGGCGCCGCGGCCACGGCGCGGGCGATGTCCTCGGCGTTGGTGATGTCCAGCGCGAGGGGAACGATCCGCGCATCGCCCCAGTGCTTCGGCTTGCGGGCCGCTGCGAACACCTTGCGGGCGCCGCGTTCCAGCGCCTGCCGCACGAACTGCTCGCCGATGCCGCCGTTGGCGCCCGTGACCAGTACCGTCCTGCCGTCGAGGGATGGCTTCATGTATTCTCCTGTTGAAACGGGGAGTCTCCCCGAATCAGGAATATATGGGGATATTCCCCACTTTGTCAAAAAGGATGCGATGCCGGCCGTCAGCGGTTCTCCAGTGAAGGCGCCTCGCGCGATGCGCGCCGATGCCCAGCGCAATCGCGACGCCATCCTGGTGGCCGCGCGCGAGACCTTCGAGGAAGAGGGCGTGCTGGCGTCGCTCGACGGCATCGCGGTGCGTGCCGGCGTCGGCAACGCGACGCTCTACCGCAACTTCCCGACCCGCGACGACCTGCTCGCCGCGGTCATGGAGGCCAACATCGTGGCCTCCATCGACGAGGCCGGGCAGCTCTCGCAAACGCTGGCGCCGCGCGAGGCGCTGGTGGAGTGGCTGCTGCAACTGGCCTGGCAGCTGCGCATCTGGCATGACCTGCCGTATTGCGTCGCCTCCGCGAGAAGCGATCCGGAGTCGTCGATGAACCCGGCCAATGCGCGGCTCATCGCGCAGACCCGCGTGCTCCTGAAGGCGGCGCAACAGGACGGCGCGGCATCGAAGTCGGTGACGCCCGAGGAAGTCTTCGAGCTGGTCACGACCTTGTCGTGGGGCGTCGACCGCTTCGGCGACGATCAGCCGGCGGCGCGCCGGCGCGTCACGATCGCGACGGCGGGCATCTTCACCAGGCCGGAGGCATCCACCGCCGCGGGCCGCGGCCGTCGACGCTGAGCCTCGTCAGGCGTCGTGCATCAGCAGCGCTTCGCGCAGGCCGGCCAGCGCCGGCAGCGCCAGGTAGCCGGGCAGGTGATGGAAGTCCGGGTCCTGCGCCATCAGGACGTCGATCTCGCGGGTGTCGGCGATCTGCCCCGCGATGATGCGGTCGGCCAGCCGGCAGCACAGGTAGCCGAGGGCCAGTTCGGCCGCCTGGTCCGGCGGGCTCATCTCGACCGGCGTCACCAGCACCCGGTCGAGCAGCGCCACGTCGTCGGTCATCGACTTGGGCAGCTTCCATTCGCGCATCAGCAGCGTGCCGATCTCGGCGCCGGGCAGGCCGATCTCCTGCTGCTGGCCGTAGCAGCGGCTCAGCAGCGACACCGCATGGGTGCGCGACGTGCCGCCGCGGCGGTCGACCTGCAGCACCGTGGCCGCCAGGTGGCCGGTGTAGGAGAGCAGCACGCGGGTCATCAGGGCCGGCGCGTCGGGCAGCTGGATCTGCCGCGCCAGCTTCAGGCAGAGTTCGCTCGCCAGCGTGCTGGCCTCGCTGAGCGCCTCGAAGATCTTGCGGATGTGGCCGCTCTCGGTCTTGAAGCACTCCTCCAGCAGATAGCGCATGCAGATGTTGCGCACCGACGTGGTGCCGATGAAGGTGATCGCCTGGCCGAGCGTCTCGACCGACTGCCGCAGGCCGTAGACCGGCGAATGCACCCGCGCCATCACCCGGGCGGCCACCAGCGGCTCGCTCATCACCACGTCCGCCAGTTCGGCCGAGGTCGACTTGCCCACGAAGTCGAGCGAGCTCATGCGGTGCAGCGCGCTGGGCGGATGCGGGATCTCGCGCAGCCGCTCGAGCGTCCAGGTCAGCCGTTCGTGCGGCAGCGCGCTGGACTGGCGCAGCGTGAAGTTTTCCAGCGCCAGCGGCATGGGCCGCGGCGTGGTGTCGACCGGTGGGGCCTCTGCCGGCGCTGCGGGCGCCACGGTAGCGTCGCTCGTCGCGGGCGCCGGGGCCTCGGCCGTCGGCGCGGCGGGCGTTGCAGGCGTCGCGGGCGGCTCGTCGATGACGGGACCCGCGCCGCGCGCGGCCGGCAGCCACGGCTCCATCGAGAACTTGGCGAGGGGCCGGCGCAACAGCCCCCACGTGGCCACGAAGCCGAACAGCGCCAATCCGATCCAAAATCCAAGCATAGATAATTCCCCGGGTCGTGATGTCGTTGGCGCCACGTCTTTGCCGCGTGGGCGTCCTTGTCCGACACTCCTGCCTTTTCGGCAGCCGGGCACAAAGCTTGAATCGATTTCGGGTCCTCACCCCAGGAAAGAAAAGGAAACCAGATGAAGTTGGCGTTTCACAAGGCATCGCTCGGCGACCAGATCGCCGAGCGGGTATTCGTCGGCCTCACGGGTGACTCGCTCAATTTCCTCACGTCGTCGTCGGGGCTGGTCCGCCTGATCGAGCGGGCCAGCAGCGACGCCTGCACGCTCGAGGAAGCGGCCAACCTGGCGCAGGGCGAACCGCTGATCGCGGCCAAGCTGGTGTCGATGGCCAACAGCGCCGCCTACAACCGCGGCACCAGCGTCACCAGCGTGCGCGACGCGCTCAACCTGGTCGGGCTCGGCATGCTGAGGGCCGTGGCCAGCGCGGCGGCGGTGCGCCAGCTGGCCGACTCGGCGGCGAAGGTCAACCAGCCGTCGGTGAACCGCCTGTGGCAGCACAGCGTCGAAGTGGCGGCCCTGGCCTCGGTGATCGCGCGCCGCTTCACCCGGGCGTCGCCGGAGACCGCGATGTTCGTCGGCATCGTCCACGAGATCGCCGGCTTCTACCTGCTGTCGAAGTCCTCCGAGGTGGTCGACCTCACCGGCCCCGACGTCGCCGGCGTCGTCGGGAAGGTGCAGGCGACGCACGAGGAAGCGGCTTCCTCGGTGCTCGCGGTCGGCGCGCGGCGCCTGCTCGCGGCGCTGCAGGTGCCCGACGAGGTGGTCGAGGCGATCGACGGGCAATGGCGCGGCTACATCATGGTGCCGCCCGAGACGCTGGCCGACACCCTGTGCATCGCCAAGCTGATGGCCAGCACGCCGTCACCCTTCGAGGTGCGCGATTCGGCCGATCCGGCCAACCCGGCCGGCTCGCTGGACCTGGGCGTGGTGCTGCAGAAGAGCGAGATCCAGACGGTGCTGCAGCAGCGCTACGACGAGGTCCGCTCGATCCAGCAGGTGCTGATCCAGCGCTGACCGTTCAGTAGCAGACCGAGCCGTCGAAGAGTCGTCGCGCGGTCCGGTAGAGCGTGCCGCTTCGCGCGAGCGGCTCGCCATCTTCCACGGCGACGTCGGCATCGACCACCAGCACACCCGAAGGCATGGCCAGGCGCGATGGCTCGCCGGCCCGCGCCGGCCGAGCGAGCCGCTGCACCACGGTGCCGGGCATGCGCAGTGCCACCGCGGTGCAGACCGAGCCGGTGGCCGGCAGCGCGCGGTGCGGCTGGCCGCTCGACAGCATGCGGATGCACAGGTCGGCGGCATCGGCGGCGACGGTCTCGCCCGCGAGCGTCGGCGACGCCTGGGGCGCGCTGACCAGCCCGATCAGCGGCAGCTCGAGTTGTGCCTGCGCCTCGTCCGGGCGCAGGCCGCAGGCGACCAGCGCCAGCGAGGCGACCCGGCGCGCCAGCGCGGTCGCCGCATGGCCCTCCAGCGCTTCGGGCAGTTCGGTGCCGGCGAGGCCGAGGTCGGAG
>NZ_LMUW01000048.1 GCF_009765735.1 Xenophilus sp. L33 | reverse complement strand
TCGGGCGCGCCGCCGCGGGCAACGCGCAGTTCGTCGGCCCAGACCGGCACCGGCGGCAGTGGCGCCGCGGCATCGGCCGCGGCGGCGACGGCCAGCGCGAGCGCGCCGTTGAAGGCATCCGACACCACCAGCAGCTGCGCCTTGGAGGCTTCCAGCTGGGGCGCGAAGCGGGCGTCCAGGCTGCTCCAGTTGGCGTCGGCCGCGATCTCGGCGGCCTGCTGCTGCCAGTGGGCGACGTCGGCGCGCAGCGCCTCCTCGACCGCCTGGGCATCGCGCCAGCTCTTGGTCGACAGCACCTCGAAGCGCTGCGCCAGCAGCACCGCGGCCTCGCGGTGCACCTGGGCGCGGTGCTGCAGGTCCTCGATGCCCTTCACCCGCTCGGCCAGCCGGGCCTTGAAGCCGGCCAGCGGCTCGCGCGACAGCGGTGCGCCGGCCTTGGCGGCGTCGCGCTGCCAGGCCAGTGCATCGGCGATGTTGAGCTTGGGCGTGGCCAGCAGCGCTTCGGCCTTCTGGGCCCATTCGGCGGCGATCGCCTCCTGGCCCTTGGCGCGCTTGATTTCGTCGAGCTTCTCGCGCAGGAGGCGCGCCGCGCCCTTGTCGCGCCCGCTCAGCTCCCGGAACACGTCCTGCATCTGATCCGTGGCGGGGTTGCCCGCCAGCCAGTCACGGATGCGCTGGGCACGCTCGCCCGAGGTGGGCGCGGTGAAGGCACCGCCGGTCAGGGCGTCGAGAGCCGGGATGTCGTGAGTCTTGGAGGAAGTGGAAGTCACTGCGCGAATGTCGTTTGTCTGAATGGGAAATGAAAAGCGAAGGCGCCGGCAATGGCCGGCGCAACCCTCGCATTTTCACCGACTTGGGAAACCGGGGTCAGCGGGTCGCCAGTTTGAGGTCGGCGCTGGGTTTCCAGTCGGCGCCTTCGGCCTTGGTTTGCACCGCCCCGAGGAAGAGCCGCTCGCTCGGCAGCTTCTGCGCCAGCAGGTAGTCGCGCACCACCGCGCCGCGCTCGACCGCCAGCTTTCGCATGGCTTCCTCGTCGACCGGAATGCCCGGCAGCAGCAGCGCTTCCATGTCCGGCACCGGCAGGTCCTTGGCCAGGCCCACCACGTTGCGCGGCTTCTTGATGTCGGCGCGCTTGTAGACCGCGGCCAGCAGCGCCGGGTATTCGGCGTCGGTGACCGGCGGGATGTCGGTGGCTTCCGGGTTGGCGCGCAGCGCGACCCGGCGCTTCTCGGCATAGGCCAGCGCCCGCAGCTGCTGGTGCTGGTAGGCATCACGTTCCTGCTCGAGGCTGGCGGTGCCGACCACGGTCATCTGCAATGCCGGACGGTCGTCCAGCGCCTTGGCCACCTTGTCGAGGCTCTGCCTGGCATCCGGCGACAGTTCCGAGCTGCCGGACGGAAAGACGATCGCGCTGGACTCGCCACCGCCGCCGCCGAAGCCGCCGGTCAGGAGCGCGAAGGGCGCGGTCGCCGCCTTGACGATCAGGTTGACGATCGCCTTCAGGATCAGCGGGCCGATGCTGAACTGCGGGTCGTTGATCGAGCCGCGCAGGGGCAGGTCGACGTCGATCACGCCATTGCGGTCGGACAGCAGCGCCACCGCCAGCCGCACCGGCAGGCTGGCCGGCGCGCCCTGCACCTCGTCGCCGAACTGCAGCTGGTTGAGCACCAGCTTGTTCTGGGCGGTCAAGCTGCCGTCGGGGGCGATCTTGTAGGTGACGTCCATGCTCAGCTTGCCGCGCTCGATGCCGTGGCCGGCGAAGCGGATCGTGTAGGGCGAGAGCGGCGGCAGGTCCAGGTCGTGCATCTTCGCCGTGATGTTCAGCTCCAGCGGCCGCGCCAGCGGATTGAGCTGCCCGCTGATCTCGAGCGACGCGGTCTGCTGCGCCTTGCCGTTGAGCGTCAGGTCGGCCAGCGCCGGCTTGTCGCCCTGCGGCTTCGACGAGAACGCGCTCAAGGTGCCGTTCAGCTCGGTCAGGTCGGCCGAATAGTTGGGCTTGATGAACAGGTCGGAGAAATCGATGCGGCCGTTGATCAGCTTCATCGGGCCGAAGGTGATCACCGGGGCCGGGCCGCTGGACGCCGGCGGTGCCGCAGGCGCGGCGGGCTGGGGCGCTGGCGCGGCTTCGGGCGCGACCGCCATCAGTTGGCCGGGCGGCTTCTCGCCCTGCGACGGCGGGGCCGCCGGCCGGGCGCCCTTGGGCACCGCGGTGGTGGTGTTGGTGCCGCCCAGGCTGCGCTTGGCGTCCACCTCGACCGGCGCGGCGTCGGCCGCCTGCTCCTGCGGCGAGCGCTTGACCAGGTACAGCAGGTTCAGCCGGCCGGTCGGGTCGATGATGATCCGGGCGAAGAAGTCGCTCAGCGTGGTTTCGCGCACGTCGAGGGTGAGCGGCGCGTTCGGCGCCACGTCGACCTGCAGGCCGCGCAGGCCCAGCGTCTTCCAGCTCAGCAGTTGGTTGTTGGTCGAGAGCCCCGGCGCCTGGGTCAGGACCACGCTGTTGGCGCGGAAGTCGTCGAGCGCGCTGTCGCCGGCCAAGTGGATCTTCGGCCCGGCCGCGGTGGTCGCGAACTTGACGCTGCCCTTGTAACTGGCGAAGGCGCGCCGGATGTCGATGTTGAGCGCCTCGGCGTAGTAGGCCTTGAAGGCATGGGCCGGGAAGGAGCCGACGTCCAGCTTGCCCTCGGCCGCCAGCGGCTTGAGCACCACGTTGCCGTCGTATTCGAAATGACCCGGATCGGCGCGCCCGCCGGAGGCGATCCGCCCCGACAGCTTCAGCGGCGAGACGGTGGCGGTGTCCGGCGTGATCTTCTGGGCTTCCAGCCGCAGCGCGGTCAGCTCGACCGCTACCGGCGTCGCGCTGGCGTTGTCGGCATACGAAAGCGCGCCGTTGTCGACCAGCACCGTGCCGACCGACAAGGTCCAGGGCTTGGCCTCGGCCGCCGTCGGCGCCACCTTGCCGGCGCCCGGCGCCTTGGGCGCTGCCACCTTGGCGTCGGGGCTGGCGCCCTGGCTGCCGCCGGCCGGCGCCTTCAGCCAGCGCTCGAACATCCAGTGCTTCTCCTTGTCGCGCTCCACCCGCACCTTCGGGCCGTTGGCGGTGAAGGAGCCGATCGCCAGCGTGTGCTGGCTCAGGTCGACGTTCGCGTCGGCGATCTCGAAGCGCCCGACGCTGGCCAGCGCGGTCTTGTCCTGGGTCAGCGCCAGGCCGTCGGCGACCACGCTGTGGGCCTTCAGCTTGAGGTCGGGCTGGGCCCATTCGACATCCACCTGGCCGCTCAGCTTGCCGTCCAGGGTCGGCTCCAGGCTCTGGGCCAGGTACGGCGCGGCCAGCGACAGCGGCAGCCCGGCCAGCTCGGTCTTGACGGTGGCGGCCTTGTCGGTGCCCTCCCCGCTGAACTTCAGGCTGGCGCCGGCGATGTTGCTCGAGCCGCTGAAGGTGGCCGGCCGGACGATCGGCCAGGTCACCGACTGCACCTCGACCGCCAGCTGCTTGACCTCGACCGCGGCGGCGGGCTGGGTCGTCTGGTCGTGCCAGCCGACCGAGCCGTCGGTCAGCGCGACCTTGTCGACCTCGACCTTCCATTCGGGCGCCGCCGCGGCGTTCACGGCGGCCGCCACCACCGGGCGCGACACCTCCGGCTTCGGTTCCGGCGCCGGTGCCGGCAGCGCGACCACCTTCTCGGTGGCGCCGGTGGCGCGGTCGGTCGACATCAGGTTGAGCTGGCCGGCGGCGTCGCGGGCCACCACCAGCTGCGGCGCGGCCAGCGCCACTTCGCCCAGGTGGATCACGCCTTCCAGCGGCCGGACATCGGCCAGGCCGACCTTGAGCGACTCGAAGCCGAGCAGGTCGCGGCCCTTGGCGTCGTCCATCTTGACGCCCTGCAGCCCGACCTGTCCGGTGATGCGCAGGCCCGCGCCGGCGGCCTGCTCGAAGTCGAGCTTGAGCGCGGCGTCGAGCTTGCCGCCCTTCAGGACCACCGGCAGCCCGCCCGGGATGTAGCCCAGGAAAGGCACCAGGTCGAGGCCCTCGAAATTCAGCTGCGCGTCGGTCTTGCGGTTGTCGGCGAACGGGGTCGAGGCTGCGGTGGTCTCGAACTTGCTGCCGTTCAGCACGAAAGCCAGCTTCGGCTCGGTCTTGATCTCGCGCTTGGACGCCAGGTTGCTCAGGAACGGCACGCCCAGGTTGAATTCGCGCAGGGTGTGAGTGCGCTTGACCGTCTCGTCGACGAAGTCGAAGGCGCCGTCGGAGATCTCGATGTTGTAGATGGCGAACTGCGCCGGCTTGGAAGGCGCCGGCTCCGGCGCGCCGGGCGCGGGCTTGAAGCGCGCCAGGATGTCGTCGATGTCGTAGTGGCCGTCGGCCATCCGCGTCAGCACGATCGCCGGCGCCTCGATGCGCACCGCGTCGACCACCGGCGCGAGGCGGAACAGCGACTGCATCTCGCCATCGGCGTAGATGCGCTTGATGAAGAGCTGCGGCCGGCTGCCGTCGGCCGTGGCGATGCGCAGGTCGTTCAGGGTCAGCTCCAGCGTCCAGGGCTTGAAGTCGATCTTGCCGACGGTGACCTGGCGGCCGAGCTTCTCGCTGGCGATCTTCTGCAGCTGGCTGCGGGCGATCGGCGGCACCAGCGCCCAGCCCAGGACCCAGAGGACCAGAAGGATCAGCAGCGCCAGCACCAGCCGGCGCACCCATTTGTTCTGTTTCAGCGAAGCGGGAGTCATCGACGCGAAGTGTGCCCCAAACGGTCAGCGCGCCCTAACAAGAGAAAGCCCGGCGATTCGACCTGGGTCGGATGCCGGGCTCGATGGCGGGCGTGACACCCATGCCATCTTTTCGCCTGGCCGGAAGTTGTTTCGTTCCGGTCATGCGGGCAGCAAGAGATTGCTGCCGAGGGGCCTCGATCGCCGAATCCTCGGAAGATGCTTCGTCGGATTGCATGGATCTCGGTGAATGCCTGAAAAATCAGGCAGCGTCAGATTAGGCCTCGGCGCCCAGGAATGCAATCCGGGTTTACGACTTCCACAAATCCGCTGAAATCTGCAGAAATCCGAGAACTTATTCATACGTTTCGGAAGAGTTACTAGCATAAAAACTGGATTTGTTATTCTTGACCGGGTATTTAGCGCCTCCTAGAATGCGCCGTGCCCTGCCGCCCCATCGCGGACGGCACCTCACCGATTACCGCCGCCGACCACCTTGTCGGCTTTGCTTTGATCAGGCGGCCGCGCTCTCTCTCCTCTCCGCGCGGACCTGATGACCATCCAAGCGTCGTTGCCTCCGGCTTCGCCCTCGCGGCGTCGCGTGCGGGGGCCGCACTGAAAGGGAAGAGCGATGAATGAGGCCCTAGATGCCACAACCCGGGGACTTCGGACTTTCGTGTCCGATGTCGTCGACGGATTTTTCCAGATCACCCACAACGGGTTCGCGCTGCTCGGCCTGACGATCGTCTTCGCCGCGCTGGCACTGCTGGCCCGTCCGGACCTGCGCCAGACCGGCGAGGACGAGTTGATGAGCTGGCTGGAATCCCGCAAGCCTGTCGTGGCCGTCGCTGCGCCGGCGCCTGAAGTGGCCGCCGAGTTGGACCCGACCGCGATCGAGCGCACCACCGCGGCCAGCCCGCAGGAACTGCCCAAACAGCAGGCCGCCGTCGCCTACTGGCTCAGCAAGAAATACCGCGTCGCCGCCGAGCCGCTGAGCGCGCTGGTCGCCGAGGCTTTCGACCTGGGCCACAAGAACAAGCTCGACCCGGCGCTGATCCTGGCGATCATGGCGGTCGAATCCAGCTTCAACCCCTTCGCCCAGAGCGGCGTCGGCGCCCAGGGCCTGATGCAGGTCATGACCCGCGTCCACGGCGAGAAGTACGAGAGCGCCGGCGGCACCCTGACCGCCTTCGACCCGGTGACCAACATGCGGGTCGGCGTCAAGGTGCTGCAGGAATGCATCGCCCGCGCCGGTTCGCTCGAAGGCGGCCTGCGCTACTACGTCGGCGCCGCCAACCAGAGCGACGACGGCGGCTACGCCGGCAAGGTGATGGCCGAGACCGAGCGCCTGCGCCAGGTCGTGGCCGGCCATCCGCCGCCGGTCGTGGCGCCGACCCTGGTCAAGGCCGCGCCGCCGAAGCCGGCCGCGGCCGATCCGCAGCAGATCGCCCTCCTTTCGGACTCCTGATCCCGGTCCGCCGGGCCGCTGAAGGCCGGCGTCAGCTACACTCGGGCAGCACGCGACTGGCGATAGGCGCAACCCTTTTCAGGTGCATTGCGCTGACGTGGAACACCACTGGGAAGCGTGCCGCCTCCGGTCCAACCGGCAGGCGTTCAGCCGTTCGCCTGGGCAGCCCTTGTTTGGTCGACGAACAAGGTCCATCGTCATGAAGGACTGCCATGTACCACCGCGACATCCTGGTCGAACAGACCGATCCTGAAATCTTCGCCGCCATCCAGGCCGAGCACCGCCGCCAGGAAGAGCACATCGAGCTGATCGCGAGCGAAAACTACGCCTCGCCGGCCGTCATGGCCGCCCAGGGCTCGCAGCTCACCAACAAGTACGCCGAAGGCTACCCGGGCAAGCGCTACTACGGCGGCTGCGAATTCGTCGACATCGCCGAGCAGCTGGCGATCGACCGGGTCAAGCAGATCTTCGGCGCCGACGCCGCCAACGTGCAGCCGCATTGCGGCGCCTCGGCCAACGAGGCCGTGATGCTGGCCTTCCTGAAGCCGGGCGACACCATCATGGGCATGAGCCTGGCCGAAGGCGGCCACCTGACCCACGGCATGCCACTCAACATGAGCGGCAAGTGGTTCAACGTCGTGAGCTACGGCCTGGACGCCAACGAAGCCATCGACTACGACGCGATGGAGCGCAAGGCCCACGAGCATCTGCCCAAGCTGATCATCGCCGGCGCCTCGGCCTATTCGCTGCGCATCGACTTCGAACGCTTCGCCAAGGTGGCCAAGGACATCGGCGCGATCTTCATGGTCGACATCGCCCACTACGCCGGCCTGGTGGCCGCGGGCGTCTACCCGAACCCGGTGCCGCACGCCGACATCGTCACTTCCACCACCCACAAGAGCCTGCGCGGCCCGCGCGGCGGCATCATCCTGATGAAGGCGCAGCACGAGAAGGCGATCAACAGCGCCATCTTCCCCGGCCTGCAGGGCGGCCCGCTGATGCACGTGATCGCGGCCAAGGCGGTGGCCTTCAAGGAAGCGCTGTCGCCGGAATTCAAGGCCTACCAGCAGCAGGTCGTGACCAACGCGCGCGTCGTCGCCGAAACGTTGACCGAGCGAGGCCTGCGCATCGTCAGCGGCCGCACCGAGAGCCACGTGATGCTGGTCGACCTGCGCGCCAAGGGCATCACCGGCAAGGAAGCCGAGTCGGTGCTGGGCGCGGCCCACATGACGATCAACAAGAACGCGATCCCGAACGACCCGGAAAAGCCGATGGTCACCAGCGGCGTGCGCATCGGCACCCCGGCGATGACCACCCGCGGCTTCAAGGACGAGGAGGCGCGCGCCACCGCCCACCTGATCGCCGACGTGCTGGAGAACCCGCGCGACGCGGCGAACATCGAGGCGGTCCGCGCCAAGGTGCACGCGCTCACGAGCCGTTTCCCCGTCTACAAGTGACGTTTCGCGCAGCATGAAGTGCCCGTTCTGCGGCCACCTCGAAACCCAGGTCGTCGAGACCCGGGTGTCGGAGGACGGCGACTTCGTGCGGCGCCGGCGCCAGTGCGCGACCTGCGAAAAGCGCTTCACCACCTACGAGCGGCCGGACGTCAACTTTCCGGTCGTGGTCAAGAAGGACGGCAGCCGGACCGACTTCGAGACCGCGAAGGTGCGCGCCTCGATGATGCTGGCGCTGCGCAAGCGGCCGGTGTCGATCGAGCAGATCGACAACGCGCTGCTGCGCATCGAGCAGAAGCTGCTGTCCAGCGGGTTGCGCGAGATCGAGACCAGCAAGCTCGGCGAACTGGTCATGCGCGAGCTCAAGCGCCTCGACAAGGTCGCCTACGTGCGCTTCGCGTCGGTCTACCGCAGCTTCGAGGACGTGGACGAGTTCCGGCAGCTGCTGCGCGACATCTGAAGCCATAGATTCGCCGGACATTCCTGGCGAATCGTCGAGTGGGTCGTCGATCCGCCCGGCCATCGGCAATGGACTGCCACCTGGCACTGGTGCGGCTGCCGGGTCGGAGTCCACTCCTAGCATCCGTGGCCACATGTCCGCCACCGATGCCCTTTCCCCCTCTGCTTCAGGCTTCACCAGCATCGAACAGGCGGTGGTGCTCGCGATCGCAGCGCTCCTCGCCGGCCTGGCGCTGCCGGGCTTCGCCGGCCTGATCGAGCGCCAGCGGCTGCGCGCCGCAGCGCAGGACATCGGCAACGCGATCTACCTGGCGCGGGCGGAGGCGCTGCGCCGCGGCGGGCAGGTGCTGCTGCGCCGGAACGAGAGCGCGGCCTGCGCCGGCCGGGACGCCGCCGACTGGAGCTGCGGCTGGCGCGTCGCGGTCGACGCGCCCCTCGATGCGGGCGAACTGCCGCTCCAGGTCTGGCCGGCGCCCGAAGGGGTCGAGGTGCGGATGCACATGGCGCAACCCGCGCCGATGCTCTCGGTGAATCGATGGGGACGCTTCGTGCAGAGCCAGGGTTTCAGCGTCCGGCTGCGCACCGCCGGCAGCAGCGGCAAGGCGAACGCGCAGGTGGTCTGCGTGTCGTCCGGCGGCCGCCTGCGCACGCTGGACGGGAGCGAGACATGCTGAAGCCGCTTCGCGCGCACGGCTTCGCCTTGCTGGAGTCGCTGGTGGCGATCGCTGTCCTGGCGCTGGGCGTCCTCGGCCTGCTCGGTGCGCAGCTGCGCACCTTGGCGCAAGCGCAGGCCGCGGTCCACCGCGCCCAGGCGGTGCGGCTGGTGGACGACCTGGGAGAGCGGCTCCGGGCGCATCCCGATGCGCAGGCGCAATGGGCGATCTACCAGGCCGACTGGAACGCCCGGCCCGCGGCCCCGGACTGCCGCAGCCGCACCTGCGACGGCGCCGCCCTGGCACGGCGCGACCTGGCGCTGTGGAAGCAGGCGGTGGCCGACGTCCTGCCGCTCGGACAGGCGCGGGTCTTCGACGCCGGCGATCGGCGGCTCGGGGTCGTCGTGGGCTGGACCGCGCGCGGCGGCGGACCCGGCATCGACGGCCCCGATGGCGTCGCGCGCTGCCCTGAAGGCTTCACCTGCCACCGCGGCCATGTCCAGCCTTGACGCGCACCGGCCGCGAACGCGGCGCAGCCAGCGGGGGCTCGGCCTGGTCGAGCTGCTGATCGGCATGGCCATCGCCTCGATGGTCGGGCTGGCGGCTTTCTCCGGCCTGCTGATGTCGCGCGGTGCTGCGGCCAGCGTCGCCGACCTCGGGCAGTTGCAGCAGCAGGCTTCCTATGCGATGCACCTGATCGGCAGCCACGTCCGGCAGGCGGGCGCGCAGGATCCGACGCCCGACCCGGCCAGCGGGCTGCACGCCTTCGGCGAGCCGCTCGGCCTGGGCGAATCCGGCGCGCCGCTCGTCGGGGGCGCCGCGAAGGCCGGCAGCCACGACGTGCTGGCGGTGGTCTTCGCGCCGTGGCCAGTGACCGATGCGGTAACGACCTCGCCCGCGCACTGGCAATACGACTGCACCGGAAGCCGGGTCGACGGCAGTCCGCGGGTCGAAGGCCGCTTCGAGGTCAACGCCCAGGCCCAGTTGACCTGCGCCGGGCTGAAGCAGAAGCAGCCGGTGATCGGCAACGTGGCCGAGTTGCGGATCGACTACCGGGTCGACACCGGCGGCGGCGTCCGGGTGCTCGAGGCGCGCGAGGTCGACGCGCTCGGCCTCTGGGCCGCGGTCCGGGCGGTCGAGGTCTGCCTCGTGCTACGCGGCAACGAGCGTGGACCGGATCTCGGGAGCGTCCATCAGGGATGCGGCGGGAAGCCGAAGGCACGCAAGGGCCATGTGCACCTGGTCTTTCGCAATGTGTTCAGCGTGCGGGCCGCGGGATGAAAGGAACTGCGATTCGCCAGCGGGGCGTCTCCTTGCTGATCGTCCTGGTGGTGCTGCTGCTGGCCACGTTGCTTGCGACCCTGGCGGCGCGCGGTGCGCGGATCGGCGAGATGACGGCCGGCATCGACAGCGAGCAGCAGCGTGCCTTCGAGACCGCCCACGCCTTGCTGCGCGCCGCGGAGTCGGACATCCAGGGTGAAGGCGCGGACGGCTCGCCTTGCTTCGCTGCCGATTGCCGGCAGGGCGGCCTTCTCGATGTAGCGTCAGGACAGGTGTCCTTTCCCACCGACCTGCGCGAATTCCTCGACCTGCAGGCGGCACTGGCACCCTTGCGTCCTTCCTGCGCCGCGGGCATCTGCGTGCCCGACCACCTGCCGCCACGCTTCTGGGACGACAAGGCGTCGCTGGAGGCCATGAAGAAGGTGGCGGTGGCCCGCGGTTCACACGGCTGGTATTGGGTCGAGCTGCTCGCCTACGACATGAGCGCCGCGAACGAAGGCGGCCGCGCGGAAGACCTGGCCCCGGACGCCGACGCGCCCTTCATCTACCGCATCACCGCACTGGCCCAGGGATTCAAGCCGTCGACCCGCACGGTGCTGCAGACCACGCTGGTCTGGAAGAAGCGGCGCTCATGAAGCGCCGAACCTCGGTCGTCGTGCTCGCGTTCCTGGGCATTGTGGGCTTGCCGGTGTCCGCCGAGACGACTTCGCTGGTCGTGGGTCCACCCGCCGCGGGCGCGCCGCCCGCACTCTTCGTCGCGGGCCACGCGCTGGCCGACGGCAGCGGATGGGTGACCGGCTACCTTTTGCGAGATGGGAAGCCGACGACCGAAGGGCTCTGGGGAGGTCCGCCCGCGCGTACGGCCGCTGACCTCCTGGACGCCCATGCCGGCGACTGGCCCGATCGCCGGCTGGTCTTGTCGGCGCAGGGGTCGACCGGCATCGCCTGGGAGTGGGACGCGCTTTCCGAGGGCCAGCGGCAGGCGCTCGAAACCATCGACGGCCGGCGCGACACCAGTCCCGCGGCCGATGCGCTGGCAAGGCAACGCCTGGCCTACCTGCGCGGCGACCGCAGCCAGGAGCAGGCGACAGCACCGCCCGGCCCGTTCCGTACCCGCGCGTCGCGGCTCGGCGCGATCGTGAATTCCAGGCTCTGGCTGGCGCCCGGGGCGCCTTCCGGCAGCCACCTCGGTGATGGCTACCGTGCCTTCAAGGTCCGCCACCTCGATCGCCCGTCGATGCTCTACGTCGGCGCCGGCGACGGCATGCTGCACGGCTTCGACGCCGCGACCGGCGAAGAGAGGATCGCCTACGTACCCGAGGGCGTGCACGACCGCATCGCCGGCCAGACCGCGCCCGGCCGCCCGTTCAGCCACTTCGTCGAAGGCTCGCCGCTGGTCGGCGACGTGGCGACCGACGCGTCCGACGAACCCTGGCGCAGTTATCTGGCGGGCTTCCTCGGCGCCGGCGGCCGCGGCTACTTCGTGCTCGACGTCACCGACCCGCGGCGCTTCTCGGCGCGCGAGGCCGATCGGCTGGTCGTGCTCGACCGCACCGCGGACGCCGGCATGGACCCCGACATCGGGCGCATCCGCGGCGAACCGGTGCTGGAACCGGGCACTGTCGCGACCAGCCGGCAGATCACGCGGCTCAACGACGGCCGCTGGGCGCTGGTGATGGGCAACGGCGACCACAGCGCCGACGGTCGCGCCGTGCTGCTGATCCAGTATCTCGACGGCGCCCGTGAACTGCGCAAGATCGCCACCGATGGCGCGGTCGGCCAGGGCAACGGGCTGGCGCCGCCCCGCCTGGTCGACCTCGACGGCGACGGCATTTCGGACGTGGCGTATGCCGGCGACCTGCTCGGGCGCTTCTGGAAGTTCGACCTCGGGGCCGAGCACGCGGCCGCGTGGCGGGTTTCGTTCGGCGGGCGGCCTTTCTTTTCGGCCCATGACGGCAACGGACGGCCGCAGCCCATCACCGTGGCACCGGTCTGGAAGGCGCATCCGAAGGGCGGCCTGATGCTGGCCTTCGGCACCGGACGCCTTCTCGACGCCGCCGACCGCCTCGATGCGCAGGTGCAGACGGTCTACGGCCTGCACGACGACACGCCCGCCCGCCGCGGAGCGACGCCGAAGTCGGGCGAAGGCAGCGGCCCGATCGGCGATCGCAGCCGGCTCGCGCCACGCACGATCGAGGCGGTGCCGGGTCATGCGCTTGGTGTCGTTCGCAAACCCGGCGCCGAGGCCGCGCGCCGAGGCTGGTTCGTCGACCTGCCGCTGGCGCGCGAACGGGTGCTGCAGAACCCGGGCTGGTTCGAGGGTGACCTGGTCGACGTCTGGAGCGTGCTGCCGTCTTCGGACGCCGACGAGCGCTGGTTCGGCGCGGGCCGACGCTTTCGGCTGACGGTCGACCTCTTCGACGGCTCGGCACCGAAGTCGCCGATCTACGCGCTGGCGCCGGTGATGCCCGGCGGGCAGCCGTCGCGGACCGAAGCCGGATCGAGCGCCACGCTGCACCTGGGCGGGCGCCGGTTCGAGGTTGCCGCGCCCGGCCTGCCGGCGCCGCCGGAGCGACTGCCGCTGGGCAAGGTGATGCGGCGCCCGAGTTGGCGGCAATTGCAATGAACCTACTCGCGGCCACGCAAAAGCCAGCGGCCGCCACGCGCCGGGCCGCCGCCGGCTTCACCCTCATCGAAGCCCTCCTCGTCCTCACCGTCGCCGCGGTCCTGGCTGCCATCGCCTTGCCGAGCTACCAGGAGCATGTCCGTCGCGCACGTCGCGCGGAAGCCCGGACCGCGCTCATGCAGGCGGCCCACTGGCTCGAACAGGTCGCGACCGCCAGCGGCAGCTATCCGCAAGATGTCGCGCAATTCCCCGACGCCTTGCAGCGCGTGCCCTCGCACAGCTACGACATCGACTATCGGCCCGACGATCGCGAAGGCAACGGCTACACTTTGACCGCCCTTCCCCGGGACGCCCAGGCCGGCGACAAATGCGGCGGCTACACCTTCGATCACACGGGCCTTCGGGGGCTTCTTTCTCCCAGCGCTTCGGACGATCTCAAGGCGGAGTGCTGGAACCGCTGAAAGCCGATCCTGAGCACCGATGCCTCCGACCTGCCCACCACGCCGCTGACCGACGACCAGGCGATGGCGCTCGCCCTGGCGCAAGCGCGCGGCGCGATGGTCACCGCGCCGCCCAATCCGGCCGTTGGCTGCGTGCTGCTCGGGCCGGACGGCCGGGTGATCGGGCTCGGCCGGACCCAGCGCGTTGGAGACGCCCATGCCGAAGTGATGGCCTTGCGCGATGCGGCGGCGCGCGGCCATTCGACCCGCGGCGCGACCGCCTTCGTCACGCTCGAACCCTGCTCCCACCACGGCCGCACCGGTCCCTGCTGCGACGCACTGGTGCAGGCCGGCGTCGCCCGCGTGGTGGCCTCGCTGGCCGATCCGAATCCGCTGGTCGGCGGCCGCGGCTTCGAACGGCTGCGGGCGGCCGGCGTCGTGGTCGAGTCGGGGCTGGAAGCCGAGGCCGCGCGCGAGATCAATATCGGCTTCCTGAGCCGCATGGTGCGCGAGACGCCCTGGGTCCGGCTCAAGGCCGCCGCCTCGCTCGACGGCAGGACCGCGCTCGAGAACGGTGTCAGCCAGTGGATCACCGGCGAGGCCGCGCGCACCGACGGCCATGCCTGGCGGGCCCGCGCCGGCGCGATCCTGACCGGCGTCGGCACCGTGATCGAGGACGACCCGCGGCTGGACGTCCGGCTGGTGCCCGCCACCCGCCAGCCGCCGCTGGTGATCGTCGACAGCCGGCTGCAGACGCCGCCTGCGGCGCGCCTGTTCGAGGTCGAACGCGAGGTCTGGATCTACGCGGCCGCCCGCGACGAGGCCAAGGCCCGCGCGCTCGAGGCCCGCGGCGCCACCATCACCTGCCTGCCGAACGCGCAAGGCAAGGTCGAGCTGGCCGACCTGCTGCGCGACCTGGCGCGGCGCGAAGTCAACGAACTGCACGTCGAGGCCGGCCACAAGCTGAACGGCTCGCTGCTGCGCGAAGGCCTGGTCGACGAACTGCTGCTGTACCTGGCGCCGAAATTCATCGGCGACGGCATGGGGATCGCCAGCGGGCCCTATGTCGGCGGCCCGCTGACCTCGCTCGCCGACGTGAAGACCCTCGAATTCCGGTCCTTCGAACCGATCGGCACCGACCTGCGGATCGTCGCCCGGGTGACCGGCCGGGACCGCTTTGGGGACTGAATCCGGGGCGGCTCCGCTTCTCTGCGAAAATGCGGCGATGTTCACCGGAATCATCACCGGCGTGGGGCGCATCGCCGCCGTCCACGACCTCGGCAGTTCTTCCTCCCACGGCAAGCGGCTCAGCATCGCGGTGCCCGACGGTTATCTCGACGACGTCGGCCTCGGCGACAGCATCGCGCTCAACGGCGCCTGCATGACCGTCACCACGCTGGACCCGGCCCAGCGGCTCTTCACCATCGACATCTCGGCCGAGTCGCTCGACAAGACCGCGGGCCTGGCCGAGCCCGAAACCCGCGTCAACCTCGAGAAGGCGCTGCGCGCCAGCGACCGGCTGGGCGGCCACATCGTGTCCGGCCACGTCGACGGCATCGGCCGGGTCAGCCATTTCGCGCAGGTCGGCGAGAGCTGGGAACTGCGCGTGCTGGCGCCGCCGGCACTGGCCCGCTTCCTCGCCTACAAGGGCTCGATCACGGTCAATGGCGTCAGCCTCACGGTCAACAGCGTGCGCGACGTGGCCGATGGCGCCGAGATCAGCATCAACCTCATTCCCCACACGGTCGACAACACCTCGCTCGGCAGCCTGCGCGAAGGCAGCGCCGTGAATCTCGAAATCGACACCGTGGCCCGCTACGTGGAGCGCATGCTCCAGGCCGGCGCCATCGCCCCGCCCCAGAAAGACAAGCTCCCATGAACGCATCCGTCACACCGATCGGCGCGCCGCGCGGCGGCATCGCGCCCGCCGCCATCTCCCCGGTCGAGGACATCGTGGCCGAGATGCGCGCCGGCCGCATGGTCATCCTGGTCGACGAGGAAGACCGCGAGAACGAAGGCGACATCGTGCTGGCCGCCGACCACGTCACGCCCGAGGCGATCAACTTCATGGCTCGCCATGCGCGCGGCCTGATCTGCCTGACCCTGTCGCGCGAGATGTGCGAGCGGCTGCAACTGCCGCCGATGGTGGCCCGCAACGGCGCCAAGCACGCGACCGCCTTCACCGTCTCGATCGAGGCGGCCGAGGGCGTGACCACCGGCATCTCTGCGGCCGACCGCTCGCGCACCGTGCAGGCCGCGGTGGCGCCGAACGCGCTCGCCACCGATCTGGTGCAGCCCGGCCACATCTTCCCGCTGCAGGCGGTCGACGGCGGCGTGCTGATGCGCGCCGGCCATACCGAGGCCGGCTGCGACCTCGCCGCGATGGCCGGCTGCTCGCCGGCCTCGGTGATCTGCGAGGTCATGAACGAGGACGGCACCATGGCCCGGCTGCCCGACCTGCAGCTGTTCGCGGCCGAGCACGGCCTGAAGATCGGCACCATCGCCGCGCTGATCGAGCACCGCAGCCGCACCGAATCGCTGGTCGAGAAGGTCGGCAGCCGCGAGATCGACACCGCCTGGGGCCCGTTCACCGCCCATGCCTTCACCGACAAGCCGAGCCACGGCGTGCACCTGGCGCTGGTGCGCGGCAGCTGGAAGCCGGGCGACGTGGTCGACGTGCGGGTGCACGAGCCGCTGTCGGTGCTCGACGCGCTGGAGCGCAACCGGGCGCTGCATTCGTGGAGCCTCGACGCCAGCCTGGCGCACCTGGCCGAACAGGGCAAGGGCGTGGCGGTGCTGCTCAATTGCGGCGAGACCGGCGCCGACCTGCTCTCGCAGTTCGACGGCACCGCGCGGCCGGCGCAGGCGCCCGAGCGCGGCCGCATGGACCTGCGCAGCTACGGGATCGGCGCGCAGATCCTGCGCGAATGCGGCGTGCACCGCATGAACCTGCTCGGCACGCCGCGCCGGATGCCCAGCATGGCGGCGGGCTACGGTCTCGAGATCGCCGGCTACATCTCCAAGGACGAAGAATGAACGACGAACACGCAGGACGGAGCCGCTGATGCAGCAAGCGAACCAGGGCAGCATCGCGCTCGACGGCACGGGCCTGCGCATCGGCATCGTGCAGGCGCGCTTCAACGAGGACATCACCGGCGCGCTGGCCGCCGCCTGCCGGGCCGAGCTGGCCGCGCTGGGCGTGGCCGAATCCGACATCGACCTCCTGCAGGTGCCCGGGGCGCTCGAGGTCCCGATCGCCCTGCAGGCGCTGGCCGAGCGTGGGGGCTATCACGCGCTGGTCGCGCTCGGCTGCATCATCCGCGGCGAGACCTACCACTTCGAACTGGTGGCCAACGAATCGGGCGCCAGCGTGAGCCGGGTCGCGCTCGACTACCGGCTGCCGATCGCCAACGCCATCCTCACCACCGAGAACCTCGAACAAGCCGTGGCGCGCCAGACCGACAAGGGCCGCGACGCCGCCCGCGTCGCGGTCGAGATGGCGCGCTTGCTCGGCAACCTTTCATGACCGAAGACACCACCAAAGCAACCGGCGACAAGGCCAAGCCGCGCCAGTCCCGCACCGGCCTCACCAGCACCGGCGCGCGCAAGGCCTCGGCCAAGTCGAACCGCAGCCGGGCCCGCGAGTTCGCGCTGCAGGCGCTCTACCAGCACCTGGTCGGGCGCAACGACGCCGCCTCCATCGACCAGTTCACCCGCGACCTGGCCGGCTTCCACAAGGCCGACGCCGCGCACTACGACGCGCTGCTGCACGGCTCGATCGAAGGCGCGGCCGAGCTCGACGCGCTGATCGTGCCGCTCCTGGACCGCAAGCTGGAGGAGATCTCGCCGATCGAGCACGGCGTGATGTGGATCGGCGCCTACGAGTTCAAGCATTGCCTGGACGTGCCCTGGCGCGTGGTGCTCAACGAATGCATCGAGCTGGCCAAGGAATTCGGCGGCACCGACGGCCACAAGTACGTCAACGCGGTGCTCAACGGCCTGGCGCCGCAGTTGCGGCCGGCCGAGGTCGAGGCCGACCGGGCCAGCGGCAAGGCCAAGCCGTGAGGATCTCGCAGCGCGCCGAGCGCATCGAGCCCTTCTACGTGATGGAGGTCGCCAAGGCGGCCCAGAAGATCGCGCGCGAGGTGCAGGCCACCGACCGGCCGATGATCTTCCTGAACATCGGCGAGCCCGACTTCACCGCGCCGCCGCTGGTGCAGGAAGCCGCGCTGCGTTCGATCCGCGCCGGCGCCACGCACTACACGCAGGCCACGGGCCTCGAGCCGCTGCGCGAGCGCATCAGCGAGTGGTACCGGCAGCGCTTCGGCATCGAGGTGCCGGCACGGCGCATCGTCGTCACCGCCGGCGCTTCGGCCGCCTTGCAGCTGGCCTGCCTGGCCCTGATCGACGCCGGCGACGAGATGCTGCTGCCCGATCCGAGCTACGCCTGCAACCGCCACTTCGTCACCGCGGCCGACGGCCGCGCGGTGCTGCTGCCGACCGGCGCGGCCGAGCGCTTCCAGCTGAGCGCACCGCAGGTCGAGGCCGCCTGGGGCCCGCGCACCCGCGGCGTGCTGCTGGCCTCGCCGTCCAACCCGACCGGCACCTCGATCGCCCACGACGAGCTGCGCCGCATCCACGAGGCGGTGAGCCGGCGCGGCGGCATCACGATGGTCGACGAGATCTACCTGGGCCTCTCGTACGACGAGGCCTTCGGCCAGAGCGCGCTCGGCATCGACGACCAGGTCATCAGCATCAACAGCTTCAGCAAGTACTTCAACATGACCGGCTGGCGGCTCGGCTGGCTGGTGGTGCCCGATGCGCTGGTGCCGGTGGTCGAGCGGCTGGCGCAGAACCTCTTCATCTGCGCGAGCACCGTCTCGCAATACGCGGCGCTGGCCTGCTTCGAGGCCGACAGCATCGCCGAATACGAACGCCGCCGCGCGCAGTTCAAGGCCCGCCGCGACTGGTTCATCCCACAGCTCGATGCGCTCGGCCTGCGCGTGCCGGTCATGCCCGACGGCGCCTTCTACGCCTGGGCCGACTGCACCGACTTCGCCGAGCGGCTCGGCATCTCGGGCAGCTGGGACTTCGCCTTCGAGGCGATGAAGGAGGCCCACGTGGCGATCACGCCGGGCCGCGACTTCGGCAGCGCCGAGACCGGGCGCTTCGTGCGCTTCTCGACCGCCAGTTCGATGGCGCAGCTGGAAGAGTCGGTGGCGCGGCTGCGGGCCTGGGCGAACCACGGTGTGAGCGCCGCAGTGAACGCATGAGCTTTGCGCTCGACATCCGCGTCTACTGGGAGGACACCGATGCCGGCGGCATCGTGTTCTATGCCAACTACCTGAAGTTCATGGAGCGCGCGCGCACCGAATGGCTGCGCTCGCTCGGCATCAGCCAGAGCCGGCTGCGCGAGGAGACCGGCGGCATCTTCGTGGTCAGCGAGACGCAGCTGAAGTACCACCGCCCGGCGCGCCTGGACGACCAGCTGCGGGTCACCGCCGAGCTGCGCCAGATCGGATCGGCGTCGTTGATAATCGACCAGCGGGTGCTGTCCGCATCGGACCAGGGTGAGAATGCCCCTGAAGTCCTTTTGTGCGAAGGCACCATCCGTATCGGTTGGGTCGATGCGATCCGCCTGCGGCCCTCGCGCATCCCGCCCCAAGTTTCGGGAACCCTTGAGCGCCATGCGGGCTCCATGTCTCAACCTCTCAAGCCATGAATCCACAAGAACTCTCGATCATTTCCCTCCTGATCCACGCGAGCCTGCCAGTGCAACTGGTGGTGCTGCTGCTGATCGTGGTTTCCGTCGCCAGCTGGGCGGCGATCTTCCGCAAGTTCTTCTCGTTGAAGCGCACGCGCGCCCTGAACGATGAATTCGAGCGCGAATTCTGGTCGGGCACCAGCCTGAACGAGCTGTTCTCGTCGGCCGCGCAGAACGCCAAGTTCGCGGGCCCCATGGAACGCATCTTCGCCTCCGGCATGCGCGAATACCAGAAGCTGCGCGAACGCCATGTGTCCGACACCGGCACCCTGCTCGACGGCGCCCGCCGCGCGATGCGCGCCAGCTTCCAGCGCGAGCTGGACGCGATCGAGCAGAACCTCTCGTTCCTCGCGACGGTCGGCTCGGTCTCGCCCTACGTCGGCCTGTTCGGCACGGTCTGGGGGATCATGCATGCCTTCACCGGCCTCGCGGCACTGGCGCAGGTGACGCTCTCGACCGTCGCGCCCGGCATCGCCGAGGCGCTGGTCGCCACCGCCATCGGCCTCTTCGCCGCGATCCCGGCCGTGGTCGCCTACAACCGCTTCGCCCGCGAGATCGACAAGATCGCGATCGCGCTCGAGACCTTCATCGAGGAGTTCTCGAACATCCTGCAGCGCAACCTGACGGCCCACGTGAACCCGGCGACCGTCAGCGCCACGGCCACCGGCCGCTGAGCGGAGCTCGCCATGCCAGCCATGTCCTCCCGCGGCCGCGGCCGCCGCACGATCAACGAGATCAACATGGTCCCGTTCATCGACGTGATGCTGGTGCTGCTGATCATCTTCATGGTCACGGCGCCGCTGATCACGCCGAGCGTGATCAACCTGCCGAGCGTCGACAAGGCCAACAAGCAGCCCGACAAGCCGGTCGAGATCGTGATCAAGAGCGACGACGAGATCCAGATCAAGAAGGACCCGTCCACCGGCAGCGGCGGCACCTCGATCCCGATGAAGCAGATCGGCCAGGCGGCCAAGCAGGCGCAAGGCGGCGACGCCGACCGCCCGGTGGTCATCAGCGCCGACAAGACCGTCAAGTACGAGACCGTGGTGAACGCGATGAACCAGCTCAAGCGGGCCGGCATCGACCGGGTCGGCCTGTCGGTCCAGACCACGGGTGCCAAGTGAGCGGCCGCATGACCGGTGCCACGAACCGAGCGGACTGCTGACGCATGTCGCTCGCCGCCGACCGGCCTGAATTCGCCCCGCCGCCGCAGCGCGGCACACCGCGCGCGGTGCTCTTCGCGCTGCTCGCCCACGCGCTGCTGATCGCGGCCCTGACCTGGGGCGTGAGCTGGAAGCGCGAAGCCGAGGACGACGCGGTCGAGGCCGAGCTGTGGTCCTCGACCGTGCAGCAGGCCGCGCCGCGCGCCGTCGCGCCGGTGCCGGTCCCGCCCGTGCCGACACCGGTGCCCGCACCACCACCACCGCCGCCTCCTCCACCCCCGCCACCGCAGGCGGTGACCCCGCCGACACCACCGCCGCCGCGCGCACCCGACATCGCGCTGGAGCGCGAGAAGCAGCTGCAGGCCCAGAAGGAACAGCAGGAGCGCGACCTGGCCGCGCAACAGGCCCAGCAGAAGAAGCTCGACGCCGCCAGGAAGGCCTCGCAGGACAAGCGCGACGCCGAGGCCAAGGAGCGCGCCGAGGAAGAAGCCGAGCGCAAGGCCGAGGAACAGAAGAAGCTCGCCGACGCCAAGAAGCAGCAGCAGCAGGCCGATGCCAAGGCGGCCGCCGACAAGGCCGCCGCCGATGCCGCGAAGAAGAAGGAAGCCGACGCCAAGGCCGCCGCACAGGCCGCGGCAGACCGCGCGGCCACGCTCAAGCGCATGCAGGCGATGGCCGGCACCGGCGACGAAAGCTCGACCGGCACCGCGGCGCGCTCGTCCGGGCCATCGGGCGGCTACGCGGCGCGCATCGCCGCGGTGGTGCGGCCGAACATCGTCTATCCGGATGCGGACACGGTGAGCGGCAACCCGACCGCCGAGTTCGCCGTGAGCCTCGCGCCGGACGGCACCATCGTCAACGTCAAGCTGCTCAAGGGCAGCGGCAACGCGAGCTGGGACGACGCCGCCGAGCGCGGCCTGCGCAAGACCGACAAGCTGCCGCGCGACATCGACGGGCGCATCTTCCCGTCGCTGGTGGTGGTGCTGCAGCCCAAGCGCTGAGGCCGCTGCCTCGGGTGGCGGCCGCACCCGAGGCAACGCCACTGTCACAGTCCCCTGCTAGCGTCGCGCGTTTTGTTCCACACAAGACCATGACCGCCTCCCACGACGAAGACTCCCTCGACATCGGCCGCCGCCGCCTGCTCGCCGCCGCCGGCATCGGCACCGGCGCGCTGCTGATGGCGCGCCAGGCCGGCGCCGAAGCCATCGTGCCGCCGCCGAGCTTGCGCGAGGGCGCTGCCGACGCGCTGACGACGCCGCCGGTGACCGGCCTGCACCTGCAGTTCGGCGCCGACGCCTCGTCCGAGATGGTCGTCTCGTGGCACAGCCTGCAGCCGGTGCAGCGGCCGCGCGTACTGCTCGGCCGGCCCGATGGCCGTCTGGAGAAGACCGTGGCCGCCAGGGAGACCAGCTACGTCGACGGCAAGTCGGGGCAGACGGTGCATGCCTGGCACGCGCGCATCGAAGGCCTGAAGGCCGACACCGCCTACCTCTACGCGGCCCTGCACGATGGCGCAGCGCCGCAGTTCGGCACCTTCCGCACCTCGCCGCGCGGACGCCATCCGCTGCGCTTCACCAGCTTCGGCGACCAGGGCACGCCGACCCTCGGCAAGCTCTTCACGCCGCCGGCCGGCGTCACGCTGGCCGCGCAGACCTACGTCAACGACAACCTCGGCTCGCCCGCGGCCGGCGACACGGTGCTCGGCGTGGAGCGCCTGCGCCCGCTCTTCCATCTCTTCAACGGCGACCTCTGCTACGCCAACCTGGCGCAGGACCGGGTGCGCACCTGGTCGGACTTCTGGAACAACAACACCCGCAGCGCCCGCAACCGCCCGTGGATGCCCTCGCCCGGCAACCACGAGAACGAACTGGGCAACGGGCCGATCGGCTACCGCGCCTACCAGACCTACTTCAGCCTGCCGCCCGCCGACGGCCAGGACGACACCACACGCGGCCTCTGGTACGCCTTCACCGCCGGCTCGATGCGCGTGGTGGCGATCGCCAACGACGACGTCACCTACCAGGACGGCGGCGACTCCTACGTGCGCGGCTACTCCAAGGGCGCGCAGAAGGCGTGGCTCGAGAAGCAGCTGGCGGCCGCGCGCGCCGACCGCGGCATCGACTGGCTGGTGGTGTGCATGCACCAGGTGGCGATCTCGACCGCCGACAAGTTCAACGGCGCCGACCTCGGCATCCGCGAGGAATGGCTGCCGCTGTTCGACCAGTACGGCGTCGACCTGGTGGTCTGCGGCCACGAGCACCACTACGAGCGCTCGCACCCGATCCGCGGCCGGCAGGCCAACCAGACGCTGACGCCGATCCCGACCGCCACCGGCACCGAGGTGATCGATACCACCAAGGGCACGGTGCACATGGTGATCGGCGGCGGCGGCACCTCGGCGCCTTCGAACCAGCTGTTCTTCAACCCGCCCTGCTGCCGGGTGATCACCGGCGTCGGCGAGCGCAACGCCACCACCGGCAAGCGTCCGCCGATCTACGTCACCGAGGACGCACCGTGGTCGGCGGTTCGCAACGCCGCGCGCTCGTACGGCTTCGCCGCCTTCGACCTGGATCCCGGCCGCCATCCGGGCGACCTCACGCGGATCCAGGTGACCTACTACGACGTCACCGGCCCCGACGGCCAGCTGCTGCCCTTCGAGCGCTTCACGCTGCAGCGGCCGCGCCGCGACTGACGCCGGGCGCCCAGGTTCAAAGCGTGGCCGCGAGCGCCGGCAGGTCCTTCATGCCCGCCAGGTTGCCACGCAGGAAGCCGGTGTCGGCCGCGCTCTCGCGGTCGCGGTTGATCCAGGCGCATTGCGCGCCCATGCGCTGCCCTTCCACCAGGTCGTACTGCAGGCTCACGGCGGCGTAGAGCCAGTCGCCGGCGGCCACGCCGGTGATGTCGAGGAAGCGCTGCGCATGGGCCGGCGCCGGCTTGTAGGAGCGCACGTCCTCGGCGGTGATCACCAGGTCGAAGGGCACCTCGAAGTGCCGCAAGGTGCCGACAATGAGGTCGCGGTCGACGTTGGAGAGGATCGCCAGCTTCCAGCCCTGCGCCTTGAGCGCCTTCAGCGCCGCGTTGGTGTCCGCGTAGAGCGGCCAGTAGGCCAGGGTGGCTGCGAGCACCTGCTCGTCGCCCGAGCGGATCGCCGCGCCGCGTTCGGCGCACATGCGGCGCACCGACTCGGCCAGCACCTCGCGGTAGGGCCGGTAGGGCTCGTGCATCTCGATCTGCCCTTCGATCCTGCGATGCAGTTCCAGCAGCGCGGCGCCGTGGCCGGGCGCGATCATGTCGAGCGAATTCCTCATGCCCGTGCGCCAGTCGATGAGCGTGCCGTAGCAGTCGAATGTGATCCAGCGGTTCATTGCGGTTTCCTTCAAGAAGGCCGCTATGATGGCACATTATCGATAATCGTTAAATGAGCACCGTTCGACATTCCCGGCGTCCGCGCACCCGATATCCCGAAGGCGGCCCGCCCTCCGCCTCGCAGGCCGTTGCCGACGACCTGCGCGAATCGATCCTGAGCGGCGAGCTTGGCGGCGGCACCCGCGTGATGCAGGAAGAAGTCGCGACACGGCTCGGCGTCAGCCAGACCATCGTGCGCGAGGCCTTCCGCGAGCTGGAGGTGCAGGGCTTCCTGCGCGCCGAGCCGCGGCGCGGCGTCAGCGTGGCCGAACTCACGCTGGAGGACGCGGACGAGCTGGTGCGCCTGCGCAGCGCGATCGAGGTGCAGGCGCTGGCCCACGCGCTGCCGCGCATGACGCCGGAGGATCTCGCGGCGGCGCGCGACTGCTTGGTCGAGCTGGAGGCGGCCGAGGCGCCGGAGGAAGTCATCCGCCTCAACGCCGCCTTCCACGACACGCTCTACCGCGCGGCCGGCCTCGAACGCACGCTGGCGCTGGTGCGCACCCTGCGGCTCGGCTTCGACCGCTACTTCCGGCTGGTCAGCGACGCGAACGGCCATGTGCCCGCCTCGCAACGGGAACATCGGCAACTGCTGAAGTTGTGCGAACGGCGGGACGTCGAGGGTGCCGGCGCCTTGCTGCACAAGCACATCGTCGATACCGGCAAGGCAGTCGCGCGCCGGTTGCGCGCGACGCGGGCGCTGTAGCTACTCGTAGACCACCGCGGCGCGGCCCGCCTCGGCCTGCGCCATCCAGCTGGCCAGGGCCGCGTCGGTCGGGAAGAACTTCGCGCGCTCGCCCAGCTGCAGCTCGACCTGCGCGCCCGCGCGGGCCATCGACAGTCGCACCGCCAGGCCCTGGCGCAGTTCGCCGTGCTCGCTCTGCTCGGTGCGCGGCGGGAAGTCCTTCACGAGGCGTGCGATGTCCGGCGCCTTGCCGTTGACCGCCACCCGCAGGAACTTGCCGAAGCGGCAGCGTGCGGTCGCCAGGTCCCACACCTGCTGCACCTGGAAGCGCGCCTCGAAGCCGCCGCGACCGGGCTGCAGCCGGCCGCTGACGATCACCAGTTCGTCGTCCTTGAGCACATTGCGGTTGGCGTTGAAGAGCGCCTCGTCGGCGGTGGCCTCGATCGAGGCGGACTTGTCGTCCAGCTTGAAGATCGCCAACCGGCCGCGCTGGCCGTTGATGACGCGGTAGTCGCTGACGATGCCGGCGATCACCTGCTGCTCGCGGCTGTCGAGCAGCTCGTCGATCTCGCGCTTGCAGAAGCGCCGCACCTCGTGCTCGACCTCGTCGAACAGGTGCCCCGACAGGTAGAAGCCGACCGCGGTCTTCTCGTAGGTCAGCCTTTCCTTCACGCCCCAGGGCGTGGCGGCGACCAGTTCGGGCTCCTGCGTCGCGGAGCCGTGCTCGCTGTCGCCGAAGATGTCGACCTGCGCCGCGTTGGCATCGGTCGCGTTGGCGAATTCGAAGGCGCGTTCGAGCGATGCGATCAGCGCGGCGCGGTTCTGCTGCAGCGAGTCGAAGGCACCGGCCTTGATCAGCGCCTCGACCGTGCGCTTGTTGATGCGCTGCCGGTCGACCCGCACGCAGAAGTCGAACAGGCTCTTGAACGGTCCGCCCTCCTCGCGCGCCTTGACGATCGCCTCGACCGCCAGCTGCCCCGAGCCCTTGACCGCGCCCAGCCCGTAGCGGATCGAACGGTCGTCGACAGGCTCGAAGCGGTAGTGGCCGCGATTGACGTCCGGCGGCTCGAAGGTGATGCCGAAGTTCTTCTGCGCGTCTTCGAACAGCACCTTGAGCTTGTCGGTGTCGTCCATTTCCACCGTCATGTTGGCGCAGAAGAATTCGGCGGTGTAGTGGACCTTGAGCCAGCCGGTGTGGTACGCCAGCAGCGAATAGGCGGCGGCGTGCGACTTGTTGAAGCCGTAGCCCGCGAACTTCTCCATCAGGTCGAAGATCTCGTCGGCCTTGCGCTGGTCGATGCCGTTGACCGCCGCGCCCTTGCGGAAGATCTCGCGGTGCTCGGCCATCTCCTCGGCCTTCTTCTTGCCCATCGCGCGGCGCAAGAGGTCGGCACCGCCGAGCGAATAGCCGCCCAGGATCTGCGCGGTCTGCATCACCTGTTCCTGGTAGACCATGATCCCGTAGGTCTCCGAGAGCATCTCCTCCACCAGCGGATGCGGATACTCCACCGGCTCGCGGCCGTGCTTGCGCGCCACGAAGCTCGGGATCAGGTCCATCGGGCCCGGGCGGTAGAGCGCGTTGAGCGCGATCAGGTCTTCGAGGCGCGTCGGCCGCGCGTCCTTCAGCATGCCCTGCATGCCGCGCGATTCGAACTGGAACACCGCCTCGGTCTTGCCTTCGGAGAAGAGCTTGTAGGTGTGCGGATCGTCGAGCTTGATGTTCTCGTACGCGAAGCCTTCCTGGCCCTTGTGGCGCGCCACGATGAAGTCCTTGGCGATCTCCAGGATGGTCAGCGTGGCCAGGCCCAGGAAGTCGAACTTGACCAGCCCGACCGCCTCGACGTCGTCCTTGTCGTACTGGCTCACCGCCGAGTCGCTGCCGGGCTGTTGGTAGAGCGGCGTGAAGTCGGTGAGCTTGCCGGGCGCGATCAGCACGCCGCCGGCGTGCATGCCGATGTTGCGGGTCATGCCTTCGAGCTTCTGCGCCAGCTCGACCAGCATGCGCACTTCTTCCTCGCGCTCGATGCGGGCCGCCAACTGCGGCTCCATCTCGATCGCGTAGTTGTTCTTGTCGCCCTCGGGCTTGGGCGACGGCGGGTATTGCAGCGTGACCGGCTGGCCCGGCTTGTTCGGGATCAGCTTGCTGATGCCGTCGCAGAACATGTAGCTCATGTCGAGCACGCGGCCGACGTCGCGGATCGCGGCGCGCGCGGCCATGGTGCCGAAGGTGGCGATCTGGCTGACCGCGTCGCGGCCGTACTTGTCCTTGACGTAGTCGATGACCCGGTCGCGGTTGCCCTGGCAGAAGTCGATGTCGAAGTCGGGCATCGACACCCGCTCCGGGTTCAGGAAGCGCTCGAAGAGCAGCTTGTATTCCAGCGGATCGAGGTCGGTGATCTTCAGCGAATAGGCGACCAGCGAGCCGGCGCCCGAGCCGCGGCCCGGACCGACCGGGCAGCCGTTCTTCTTGGCCCAGTTGATGAAGTCGCCCACGATCAGGAAGTAGCCCGGGAAGCCCATCTTCAGGATCGTGGCGATCTCGAATTCCAGCCGCTCGACATAGCGCGGCCGCTCGGCGTCTCGCTTCGCGGCGTCGGGATACAGGTGCGCCAGCCGTTCTTCCAGGCCCTCGAAGGAGGCGACCCGGAAATAGGCGTCGATCGGCATGCCGTCGGGCGTCGGAAAGTTGGGCAGCTGCGGCTTGCCGAGCACCAGCGTCAGGTTGCAGCGCTTGGCGATCTCGACCGAGTTGGCCAGCGCGCTCGGCACGTCGCCGAAGAGCGCCGCCATCTCGGCGGCCGACTTGAAATACTGCTCGTGGGTGAACTTGCGCACCCGGCGCGGATTGCCCAGGATCTCGCCCTCGGAGATGCAGACGCGCGCCTCGTGCGCCTCGTAGTCGTCGGCGGTCGCGAACTGCACCGGATGGGTCGCGACCACCGGCAGGCCGAGGCGGGCTGCCAGTTGCACCGCGGCCACCACGTACGGCTCGTCGTCGGGCCGGCCGGCGCGCTGCAGCTCGATATAGAAGCGGTGCGGAAAGAGCGCCGCCAGCTGCAGCGCGACCTCGGCCGCGCGCTGGGCATGGCCCTGCAGCAACGCCGCGCCCAACGGGCCGGCCTGCGCACCCGACAGCAGGATCAGCCCGCCCTGCAGCTCCTGCAGCCAGGCCAGCTTGCAGGCCGCCTGCGACTGGCCGCGGCCGACGTTCTGGGTCCAGGCCCGCGCCAGCAGCTCCGACAGGTGCAGGTAGCCTTCCTTGTTCTGCACCAGCAGCAGCACGCGGGTCAGCGCGCCCGGCTCGCTGCCGAGGCCTTCGAGGAAGACCTCCGCGCCGAGCAGCGGCTTGACGCCCTTGCCGCGCGCTTCCTTGTAGAACTTGACGCCGCCGAACAGGTTGTTCAGGTCGGTGATCGCCAACGCCGGCTGGCGGTCGGCGGCCGCGGCCTTGACGACCTCGTCGATGCGATTGGTGCCGTCGACGACGGAAAACTCGGTGTGCAGGCGCAGGTGAACGAACATCCGGCCATTGTAGAAAACAGCGGCTCCACGATGTGGTGGGGCCGTCCCTACAATCGCGCCCCGTGACAGAAATCCTCAACATCGCCGCCTACAAGTTCGTCGGCATCGACGACGGCGCCGCGCTGCGCGAACGGCTGCGCGAGCGCACGCACGCGCTGGCGCTGAAAGGCACGATCCTGCTGGCGCCGGAAGGCATCAACCTGTTCCTCGCCGGTGCGCCGGAGGCGGTGCGAACCTTTCTTTCGGAACTGCGCGCCGACTCGCGCTTCGCCGACCTGGACACGAAGGACAGCTGGTCTCCGACGCAGCCTTTTCGCCGCATGCTGGTGAAGCTCAAGCGCGAGATCATCCGCATGGACCATCCGGCGATCCAGCCGGCCGCCGGCCGCGCGCCGGGCGTGGATGCGGCCACGCTCAAGCGCTGGCTCGACCAGGGCCACGACGATGCCGGCAAGCCGCTGGCGCTGCTCGACACCCGCAACACCTTCGAGGTCGACCACGGCACCTTCGACGACGCGATCGACTGGCGCATCGGCAAGTTCACCGAATTCCCGGAGGCGCTCAAGGCGCACCGGCAGCAGTTGGAGGACAAGACGGTCGTCAGCTTCTGCACCGGCGGCATCCGCTGCGAGAAGGCCGCGATCCTGATGCGCGAAGCCGGCCTGGACGGCGTGCTGCAGCTCGAAGGCGGCATCCTCAAGTATTTCGAGGAAGTCGGCGGCGCGCACTTCCATGGCGAATGCTTCGTCTTCGACGGCCGCCAGGCGCTGGCGCCGGACCTGAGCCCGCGCGGCCGCGACAGCAGCGCCCGGGCCGCGGAAGACCCGGACCTCGCGATCAAGCGATAAGACGAAGGCTCAGACCGGCGTGCTGCCGGTGTCCGGCGCCTGCACCTCGAAGGGATGGCCCGGCAGCGGAATGAATTCGGTCTCGCCGGGCACCTGGCCCATGCGCTGCGCCTTCCAGTCCGCGCCGGCCTCGAGAATCCGCTCGCGCCGGCTAGAGACGAAGTTCCAGGTGATGTAGCGCGGACCGTCAAGCGGCTCGCCGCCGATCACCACCAGCCGCACCGCGTCCGGCGCGGCCAGCACCGCGCCCTGCCCCTCCGGCAGGATCGCCATGCTGTGGCGGACCACCGCCTCGCCGTCGATCGACAGGTCGCCGTCGACCGGATAGACCGCCAGTTCGCGCGCCAGCGCCGGCAGCTCGAAGCGCGCGCCGGCCGCGAGCGTGACGTCGAGGTAGACCGTCTGCGACAACGTCGCCACCGGCGAGCGCAGCCCGAAGGCCTCGCCGACCAGCACCCGCACCTGCGCGCCCTGTTCGACGCAGGACGGGAGGTCGGCCGCGGCGACGTGCGCGAAGCTCGGCTCCGTTTCCTCGTGGGCCAGCGGCAGTGCCGCCCAGAGCTGAAGCCCGTGGTTGACGTAGGTCGATTGGCGCCGGTCTTCCGGCTTGCGCTCCGAGTGGACGATGCCTCGGCCGGCGGTCATCCAGTTGATCGCGCCGGGGCGGATCTCCTGCACGCTGCCCAGGCTGTCGCGATGCATCATCGCGCCCTCGAAAAGATAGGTGACCGTGGCCAGACCGATGTGCGGATGCGGCCGCACGTCGTGCTGCGCGCCGGGCACCTCGGTAGCCGGCCCGAAGTGGTCGAAGAAGACGAAGGGTCCGACCGAGCGCTGGCGCGCCGCCGGCAGGAGGCGCCGCACCTTGAAGCCGCCGCCCAGGTCCTTGTCGTGCGGTTGGAGCAGCAGCGGTGCGGTCATGGTCGGTCTCCTGGGGCTGGCGAACGCTAGGCGCGCGATCTTGCCACTTCGGCCACCCGTTCGCCGAAGGCGCGGGCGGTGTCGAAGTCGCCGCGGGCCATCTCGGCCGGGCTGGCGTCGGAAGGCGATGTGGTGAGCAGGCCGGTGTAGCCACCGACGTAGTTGATCGAATCGCGGGTCGCCGCCTTGCTGTTGCTCGGCAGGATGCCAAGGCCGACCCACTGGCCGGCGTGCTGCATCGCCAGGTGCCAGAGCCAGGTCAGGGTGGCGTTCTTGTCGCCGTTCATGGTGGCGCTGTTGGTGAAGCCGGCGAAGAGCTTGTCGCGCCAGCCCTGCGTGTACCAGACCTTGGACGAGGCGTCGGCGAACTTCTTGAACTGCCAGCTCGGGCCGCCCATGTAGGTCGGCGTGCCCATGACGATCGCATCGGCTGCCGCCAGCAGCTCCCAGCCGCCTTCCGGCAGGTTGCCGTCGGCATCGATCGCCAGCAGCTCGGCGCCGGCGCCGTCGGCAACTGCCTGCGCGATGCGCTGGGTGTGGCCGTAGCCGGAATGAAAAACTACAACGATGTCGGCCATCTCACGGATCCAAGGAAATCAAACAGCCCTCGATCGTAAGGCCGCGCAGCGAGGCCTTCCTTCGCGGAACACCGAGGAACCGGCTTTGCCGGGCCTCAGGTGTTGCCCCCCGGCAGGGGGGTGGGCGCCCGCACGCAGTGCGGGCAAGGGGGGCGAGCTTATTTCCTGTCGATGCTGAACCGACCCGCGCCCATCACCGCGAACGAAAGCAGGCCACCGGCAATCGCGAGGTTCTTGAAGAAGTTGATCTGCATCATCTGCACCTTCTCCGGCGGCATGGCCCAGTAGTTGTGGAAGAAGACGGCCGTGGCGAGCGTGAAGACCGCGAGCACCAGCGCGGCGGCGCGGGTCTTGAAGCCGAACAGGAAGCACAGGCCGACGCCGAGCTCGACCAGGATCGCGACCACCGCCGCGACCTGCGGCATCGGCAGGCCCGCCGAGGTGATGTAGCCGACGGTGCCGGCAAAGCCCATCAGCTTGCCGAAGCCGGCGGGCACGAACAGGGTCGCGACCAGGATCCGGCCGACGAGCGCCAGGGTGTCTTGCAGGGTGCCGGTGGTGGTCGTCGCGGGGTAGCCGCTTGCAGTGGTGGTGGACATGGTTGAACTCCTCGGTTGAAAAAATAGAAAAATCAGGCGGCCAGATCGAACACCAGCACCTCGGCATCCTTGCCGTGGTTCAGCGTCAGTTCCGATTCGCCTTCCAGCAACGCGGCGTCGCCGCCGGCCAGCTTGCTGCCGTTGACCTCGAGCTCGCCGCGCACCAGGTGCACGTAGCTCTTGCGCTTCGGATCGAGCTTCAGCGCGGCCTTCTCTTCGCCGTCGAGCAGCCCCGCATAGAGGCGCGCGTCGGCATGCACGGTGACCGAATTGTCGGCGCCGTCGGGCGAGGCGACCAGCCGCAGCCGGCCGCGCTTTTCCTCGGCGGCGAAATTCTTCTGCTCGTAGCCCGGCGCGATGCCGCGCACGTTCGGCTCGATCCAGATCTGCAGGAAGTGGGTGGTCTCGTCGGCCTTGTGGTTGAACTCGCTGTGCATCACGCCGCGGCCGGCGCTCATGCGCTGGACGTCGCCGGGCGGGATCGATTCCACGTTGCCCATGCTGTCCTTGTGCGCCAGTTCGCCCGAGAGCACGTAGCTGATGATTTCCATGTCCTTGTGGCCATGGGTGCCGAAGCCGGCGCCGGCGGCGACCCGGTCTTCGTTGATCACGCGCAGGTTGCCGAAACCCATGTGTTCGGGGTCGTAGTAACCGGCAAAGGAAAAGCTGTGGAAGGAGCGCAGCCAGCCGTGATCGGCATAACCGCGTTCCTGGGATTTACGGACTTGCAACATCGCTTGGACTCCAGCCCTCCTTCGAGGGCCCTTGGGATGCCGCGCCCTGTGCGCAGCGGATGTGCAGGACTTTAGGCCCCGACCCGTGCGCGAAAAGTGCCCGGATTTGATGGCATCATTCAAATTTTTTGACGATCGGAAGGCCGATGACCCCGCGCGAAGCCCTCACGCCCGACGCCCTGTCGATGCTCCAGACGGTCGCCAGCACCGGCAGCTTCGCCGCCGCGGCACGCACGTTGGGGCTGGTGCCGAGCGCGCTCAGCTACCGGGTGCGACAGATCGAGGACGCGCTCGACGTGCTGCTGTTCGACCGCAGCGGCCGCCAGGCCAAGGTGACCGAGGCCGGCGTCGAACTGCTGCGCGAATCGGGCCGGCTGCTGGGCGAGATCGACGCGGTGGCCAACCGGGTGCGCCGGGTGGCCACCGGCTGGGAGCCGATGCTCACGATCGCGGTCGACAGCGTGATCGCCCGCGATCCGATGCTCGACCTGGTCGGCGCCTTCTACGCGCTCGATCCGCCGACCCGGCTCAAGCTGCGCGACGAGACCCTGCTCGGCACTATCGAGGCGCTGACCAGCGGCGAGGCCGATCTGGCGGTCGGCGCGGTGCTCGATGCCGCCAGCTTGGCCTTCACAGCGACCGGCATCCGCAGCCGGCTGATCGGCGAACTGGCCTTCGTCTATGCGGTGGCGCCGCACCATCCGCTGGCGCGCGCGCCCGAGCCGCTCAGCGACGACGTGCTGCGCCAGCATCGCGCCGTGGCCGCGGCCGACTCCTCGCGCGCCGGGCCGAGCATGACGGTCAACCTGGTCGGCGGCCAGGACGTGCTGACCGTGCCGACCATGCAGGCCAAGCTGGCCGCGCAACTGCACGGCCTGGGCGGCGGCTTCCTGCCCGAGCCGATGGCGCGCCCTTACATCGAGGCAGGCCGCCTGGTCACGCGCCGCACCGAGCGGGTCGAGCCGCTCGGCACCATGCACCTGGCCTGGCGCACCCGCAGCGCCACCGGCCCGGGGCGGGCGCTGAGCTGGTGGCTCGAACGCTTCGAGCACGAGGGCACCCGGCGCGCACTGCTCGAACGCCATCGGGGACGCTGAAGCGAGCGGTTAGAGTGGCTGCATCGCCACCCAGAAAAAGAGAGACCGACATGCAACTGCGTCCTGTCGCCGACCGTCACCGAACCCCTTCGACCCGCCACTACGCCGTCATCGGCGCCGGCATCGCGGGCGTGGCCTGCGCCCGCACCTTGCAGCAGGCCGGCCATCGCGTGAGCGTCTTCGAACGCGAGGCCCGCGTCGGCGGCCGCATGGCCAGCGTGCCGACGCCCTTCGGCAGCTTCGACAGCGGCGCCCAATATTTCACCGTGCGCGACCCGCGTTTCGCCCAGGTGCTGGAGGCCACACCCGCCATCTGCAAGCCCTGGAGCGCCAATCTCGTGCGCGTGCTCGATGCGCATGGCCGGGTGGCGGAGGCCGCGCTGCCGGCGCTCGAGCCGCACTGGGTGGCCCAGCCCGGCATGGACGCCCTGGTCGCGCACTGGGCCGCGCCGTTGGGCGATGCGCTGGTGACGCAGACCCGCGTGACCCGCATCGAGCCCGACGCCCTCGACCCCAAGCGCTGGCAATTGCGCAGCAGCGGCGACGACGAGTCGCAGCACGTCTATTCCGGCTTCGACGCGGTGCTGCTGGCGGTGCCGCCCGCCCGCACCCGCGAGCTGCTGGCCGGCGACCTCGCGCCGGCCCTCGCCAGCAAGATCGCGCCGGTGCGCATCGCGCCCTGCTGGACCTTGATGATCGCCTTCCCGCAGGCCAACCAGCCGACCCTGTCGCACCTCGGGCCCCAATGGAACGCCGCGCGCAGCACGCACCACCGGGTCGCCTGGCTGGCGCGCGAATCGTCCAAGCCGGGGCGCGATCCGGTCGAGCGCTGGACCTTGCAGGCGAGCGCCGCCTGGTCGCAGGAGCATCTGCGCGACGACGCCGCGCGGGTCGAGGCCAAGTTGCTGCGCGCCTTTTCCGAGATCACCGGCGTCCGGGCCGAGCCTTCGCACGCGCAGGCGCGCTGCTGGCCCGAGGCGCAGACCCAGGTGCCGCTCGGCAAGCCGCACCTGTGGGACGCCCGGCTGCGGCTGGGCGTGGCCGGCGACTGGTGCATGGGGCACCGGGTCGAGGACGCCTTCCTATCGGGCCTCACGCTGGCGCTGAAAGCCCTCTGACGGTCCATGCCCCGGATCGGCCGGTTCGCACCCTCGCCCACCGGCCCGCTGCACGCCGGCTCGCTGGTGGCGGCCCTGGCCAGCTGGCTCGACGTCCGGGCTCGTGGCCCGCAAGCCCGTTGGCTGGTGCGCATCGAGGACGCCGACACCGAACGCTGCCAGCCCGGACTGGGCGAACGCATCCTCGCCCAACTGGCCGCTTGCGGCCTGCAGCCTGACGAAGCGCCCACCTGGCAATCGCAGCGCGGCACGCTCTACGAAGCGGCGCTGGCGCAACTGACGAGCGCGCACTGGGCCTACCCCTGCGGCTGTTCGCGCAAGGACATCGACGAAGCGCTGGCAGCAAGCGGCGTGGTCCACGCGCGGCACGGCGAGCGCGTCTATCCCGGCACCTGCCGCGACGGTCTGCACGGCAAGCCGGCGCGCGCCTGGCGCTTCGCGACCACCCGCTTCGAGCAGGCCCATGGGCTGCAGACCTTGCACTGGACCGACCGCCGCCTCGGCCCCCAGCAGCAGCAGGTCGGCCGCGAGGTCGGCGACTTCGTGCTCCAGCGCGCGGACGGGCCCTGGGCCTATCAACTGGCAGTGGTGGTCGACGATGCCGCGCAAGGCGTGACCGACGTGGTGCGCGGCGCCGACCTGGCCGACAACACCGCGCGCCAGATCCTGCTGCAGCGCGCGCTCGGCCTGCCGACGCCGAGCTACCTGCACGCGCCGCTGGTGCTCGGCGCCGACGGCGACAAGCTCTCCAAGCAGAACGGCGCCGAGCCGCTGGCGACCGGCACGCCAGCCGAGGCGCTGGCGGCGCTGCGGGCGGCGGCGCGGGTGCTCGGGCTGCCTGAAGGCGCGCAAGGCGCGCAAGGCGCGGGAGCCGCTGCATCGATCCCGCAAGCGCTGGCCGCCTGGGTCCCCGCCTGGCGCGATCTCTACAATCCGCGGCCGTGACGTCACTCCCTGAACCAGCCCCGGCGGACCCGCCGACCACCGCGCCCGTGATCGGCGGCATCCCCGCCGCCGCCACCACCGAAGCCACCGGCGAAAACCATCCGCTGCACCGCCGCCTGAAGAGCTTCGTCAAGCGCGGCGGCCGCACCACCGACGGCCAGGCGCGTGCCTACGACGAATTCGGGCCGCAGTTCCTGCTGCCCTACCGGCCGGCGCCGCTCGACTTCGAGATCGCCTTCGGCCGCCCGGCGCCGACCATCCTCGAGATCGGCTTCGGCATGGGCGAAGCCACCGCCTTCATCGCGGCGCTGATGCCGGAGAAGAATTTCCTCTGCTGCGAGGTGCACGAGCCCGGCGTCGGGGCGCTGCTCAAGCGGATCGGCGAGCTGGGCCTGCAGAACATCCGCATCTGCGCCCATGACGCGGTCGACGTGATCGACCACATGCTGGCGCCCGCCACGCTGGCCGGCGTGCACGTGTTCTTCCCGGATCCGTGGCACAAGAAGCGCCACAACAAGCGCCGCCTGATCCAGCCGCCGCTGGTGCACCAGCTGGCCGCGCGGCTGCGCGCCGGCGGCTACCTGCATTGCGCCACCGACTGGCAGCCCTACGCCGAGCAGATGCTGGAGGTGCTGCGCCACGAGCCGCTGCTGCGCAACACCGCGACCGACTTCGCGCCCAAGCCGGTCTACCGGCCGCTGACCAAGTTCGAGAACCGCGGCATCAAGCTCGGCCACGGCGTCTGGGACGTCGTCTTCGAGCGGACCTGAAGCGCGTCGGGCGCGCCGCGGCCGCGCGGAGCGCGCGGCTCAGTGCGTCAGGCTGAACGGCGCCTCGATGTCCGGCGTCGCGCTGCGCTGCGCCTGCAGCACGTTCATCTGCGAAGCCATGATCAGCGCCGCGCGGTAGGCCGAGCGGCTGGCCATCTTGGTGTGGGTGACCAGCGCATGCCACTCCTGCTCGAGTTCCTGCGCGCTGCGCGGGCCGTGGCGGGTCATCATGGCCTGGCTGACGTCGACCAGCGCCGCGGCCGAACTCAGGCAGATGTGGATCGCCGAATGCGCCGCGCTGGCCCGGTAGCCCTCGCCCTCGATCGACCCGTTCATGCCGAGCGCCTCCAGCGGCACGTTGGCGGTCGGCCCCCGATAGAGGTTTCCTTGCAAGCCGGCCTCGGCGTGCGCGAGCACTTTCTCGATGGCGACCAAAGCGCTTTCCAACAGGGCGAGTTCGGGTGTCGTTTGCTTCATTTCTTCCGTCCGGATCGATTCCGGCTCAGGAAGAATGTTGACAGCGCCGGCCGCTTTGAGCCTGTGCAAAAAGCCACAAGTTAAATACAAAGTTACAGATTATGGCAATCGGATGTCGCGCCGGCTGACCAATCGGTCAGCAACGATTCCCGCCTTGTTCAGACCGCGCTGCCCAGCAGCTTCAGTTTCTGCGGCGCCAGCAGTTCGATGCGCCCGTAGCCGAGGCCGATCACGCCCTCCTTCGCCAGCGCGTTGAGCTCCTTCGACAAGGTCTGCCGGGTCACGCCGAGCATCATCGCCAGCGCCTCCTGCGGCAGGGTCAGCACGGCGCGAGACACCTGCGACTGGGTCGCGTCGCCGCGCGCCAGGGTCAGGAGGCGGCGGGCGATCCGGGCGCGCAGGCCGCGCAGGGTGGCGTCTTCCATGAGCGCATAGAGGCCGCGCACGCGCGCCGCCAGCAGGCCGGCGATCGCATGGGCGAAAGGCGCGCCCTGCATCTGCCGCGCGAAGGCGTCGAAGGGCACGACCAACAGGTCGAGCGCGCTCAGGGCGGTGGCGTCGTGGGTGCGCGGCGAGCCGTCGATCAGGCTGATCTCGCCGAACCAGTTGCCCGGCTCGAGCACCGCCAGGATCGCCTCGCGGCCGTCCTGGCGCAGGGTCGAGATCTTGATCGTGCCGGCCGCCAGCCCGAAGAAGCCGGCGCCGGCCGCATGCACCGGATCGCCCTGGCGGAACACCATGGCGCCGCGCCGCAGGTGCATCAGCTCGGAGGCGCCGAGCAGGGCCTCGCGCTGTGCCGTCGGGATCGAGGCGAACCACGGATTGGCCTCCATGGCGGCGCGGTGCGCGGCCGACACATGAGGAGGCAGAGGTTGCGAGGCGGCCATGTTCGAGAATGCATCCGGGGGTTTACCAGAGCCCTCTATTGTCAATTTTTTGACAGTTGAGCGACCGGCGCGGGTCTAAAGTCTTTGCACCCCACGAAAGACACACACGATGAACGCCCGAGCGAATTTCGTCCGCATGCAGGACAGCACCAAGGAAGACTGGCAGGCCATCAGCGGCGAATTCATGCCCTTCGCGATGAAGCTGCCCGAACGGGTCATCAAGCACCTGCAGATCCTGGAAGGCGACTACGGCGGCTTCCCGATCGACCGCTACAGCCATTCGCTGCAGACCGCCACCCGCGCGCTGCGCGACGGCCGCGACGAGGAATACGTGGTCTGCGCTCTGCTGCACGACATCGGCGACACGCTCGGCACCATGAATCACCCGGACATCGCCGCGGCGATCCTGAAGCCCTTCGTGACCGAGGAGAACCACTGGATGGTGGCCCACCACGGCATCTTCCAGGGCCACTACTTCTTCCATCACATCGGGCTGGACCGCGACATGCGCGAGGGCTTCCGCAGCCATCCGAACTTCGAGCGCACCGCCGAGTTCTGCGAGCTCTACGACAACCCGGCCTTCGACCCGAAGGCCGAGACCTTGCCGATCGTCGAATTCGAGCCGATGCTTCGCCGCGTGATGGCGCAGCCGCGCCAGTCGATCTACAAGCCGGTCGTGCATCCCGAGACGGCCGCCGCCTGAACCCACTTCCCCCGAGACAGGAGCCCACGAATGAACGCCAGCACCCAAGCCGAAATCCAGAAAATCGTCAGCGCCGAAGAGTGGCAGCTGCGGGTCGACCTCGCCGCCTGCTACAGGCTGGTCGCCCTCTATGGCTGGAGCGACCTCATCTTCACGCACATCACCGCGCGCGTGCCCGGCCCGGAGCATCACTTCCTGATCAACCCGTACGGCCTGATGTTCGACGAGATCACCGCCTCGAGCCTGGTCAAGATCGACCAGGAGTGCAACAAGATCATCGACTCGCCCTATCCGGTGAACCCGGCCGGCTTCGTGATCCACAGCGCGATCCACGCGGCGCGCGAAGACATCCAGTGCGTGCTGCACACCCACACCCGCGCCGGCGTCGGCGTCAGCGCGCAGAAGGAAGGCATCCTGCCGATCAGCCAGCAGTCGACCTTCGTGCTGGCCTCGCTGGCCTACCACGGCTACGAAGGCGTCGCGGTGCGCGACGACGAGAAGCCGCGGCTGCAGAACGACCTCGGCCACTGCAATTTCCTCATGCTGCGCAACCACGGCCTGCTGACCGTCGGCAAGTCGATCGCCGACGCCTTCCTCAGCATGTACACCTTCGAGAGCACCTGCCAGATCCAGCTCGCGGCGCAATCCGGCGGCGGCGAACTGACCCAGGTCGACCCGCGCATCGTCGAAGGCGTGGGCCACGCGATGAAGGTGCAGACCGGCGGCATGGGCGGCTCCTTCGTGTGGCCGTCGCTGATCCGCAAGCTCGACCGGCTCGACCCGAGCTACAAGACCTGAGGCCGGCCGCAAGGGGCGCCTCGCGATGGCCGCCCGATTGCCTGACCATGACCTGACTCGGACGGTCGGGACAAACCCCGAGCGCCCGGGTGGCGGAACCAGGGCTTCTCTCTCTACGATCGGCATACCCGCGCCGATGAGGCCCTCATTCCCCCAGGAGAATTCATGAACACCGCCACACTGGCCCCCGGCCAGGAAGCGCCGCAAAACATCGGCTCGAAGATCGGCACCGTGCTGCGGGTCACCAGCGGCAACTTCCTCGAGCAGTTCGACTTCTTCCTGTTCGGCTTCTACGCCACCAACATCTCGAAGACCTTCTTCCCGACCGACAGCGAATTCGCCTCGCTGATGCTGACCTTCGCGGTCTTCGGCGCCGGCTTCCTGATGCGGCCGCTCGGCGCCATCCTGCTGGGCGCCTACATCGACAAGGTCGGCCGCCGGCAAGGCCTGATCGTGACCCTGGCGATCATGGCCAGCGGCACCGTGCTGATCGCCTTCGTGCCCGGCTACGCGACCATCGGGTTGCTCGCGCCGGCGCTGGTGCTGATCGGGCGGCTGCTGCAGGGCTTCTCGGCGGGCGCGGAACTGGGCGGCGTCTCGGTCTACCTGGCCGAGATGGCGACGCCGGGCCACAAGGGCTTCTACACGTCGTGGCAATCGGCCAGCCAGCAGCTGTCGATCGTGCTGGCGGCGGCGCTGGGCTTCGGGCTCAACGAAGTGATGGACCCGGGCGCGCTGGCCGCGTGGGGCTGGCGCATCCCGTTCTTCGTCGGCTGCTCGATCATCCCGGTGATCTTCCTGCTGCGCCGCTCGCTGCAGGAGACCGAGGCCTTCCAGGCCCGCGCCCACCATCCGAGCACCCGCGAGGTCTTCGCCTCGATGGCGCGCAACTGGCGCACCGTGCTGGCCGGCGCGATGCTGGTGGCGATGACCACCACGACCTTCTACCTGATCACGGTCTACACGCCGACCTTCGGCCGCACCGTGCTGCACCTGACGTCGCGCGACAGCCTGATCGTGACCTTGCTCGTGGCCATCACCAACTTCATCTGGCTGCCGATCGGCGGTGCGCTGTCGGACCGCATCGGCCGCAAGCCCCTGCTGCTGGCGGTCACCATCCTGGCCATCTTCACCGCCTATCCGACCATGCACTGGCTGGCCGCCGAGCCGAGCTTCGGCCGGCTGCTCGACGTGCTGCTGTGGTTCTCGTTCCTCTTCGGCATGTACAACGGCGCGATGGTGGTCGCCCTCACCGAGGTGATGCCGGTCGAGGTGCGGGTGGTCGGCTTCTCGCTCGCCTACAGCCTGGCCACCGCGATCTTCGGCGGCTTCACGCCGGCGATGTCGACCTGGCTGATCGAGCTGACATCCGACAAGGCCGCGCCCGCCTACTGGCTCAGCGTGGCGGCGATCTGCGGCCTGGTGGCGACGCTTGTGCTCTACCGCAAGGGACGGGTCGCGGCGATCGCCTGACGGACACCTCCGCCGGCCGCCTGCTGCGGCAGAATGGCCGGCCATGAGCACCACGCGCACCACCTTTTCCGCCGCGGTGATCGCGGCCTTCACGCCGACCGGCGCGCTGCGCGCCTCCATCAACCTGGGCAACCCGATCCTCGCGAACCGCGATCCGGCCAGCGGCGAGCCGGCCGGCGTCTCGATCGACCTGGCGCGGGCCTTCGCCGATCGGCTGGGCGTGGCGCTGGAACTGGTGGTCTTCGAGAAGGCGGCCGCCTCGGTCGACGCGGTGCGCGCCGAAGAGGCCGACATCGGCTTCTTCGCGATCGATCCGGCACGCAGCCAGGGCCTGGCCTTCACCGCGCCCTACGTGCTGATCGAAGGCAGCTACCTGGTGCCGGCCGCCTCCCCGATCCAGGACAACGAGGCGGTCGACCACGCCGGCCAGCGCATCGCGGTCGGCACCGGCAGCGCCTACGACCTCTTCCTCACGCGCGAGATCAGCGCGGCCGAGATCATCCGCGTGCAGGGCGCGCCGGGCGTGATGCGCAGCCTGCGCGCCGGCGAGGCCGAGGTGGCGGCCGGCATCCGCCAGGTGCTGGAGGCTGAAGCCACGGCCGACGCAGGGCTCAGGCTGCTGCCGGGCCGCTTCATGGTCATCCAGCAGGCCATGGGCACGCCGGCCTCGCGCGGTGCGCAGGCGGCCGCGGCGCTGGCGGCGTTCGTCGAGGAGATGAAGGCGAGCGGCTTCCTCGCCGAGGCCCTGAGGCGGCACGGCATCCAGGGTGCCAGCGTGGCGCCCGCTCAACCGTAGCGTTCGACGCCCAGGCCTTCGAGGTCGATCTCGGGCTCGCGCTCCGAGACGATGTCGCAGAGCACCCGCCCGGTGCCGGCCGCCATGGTCCAGCCGAGCGTGCCGTGGCCGGTGGCCAGCAGCAGGTTGCGCACCCGCGTCTTGCCGATGATCGGCGTGCCGTCGGGTGTCATCGGTCGCAGGCCGGTCCAGAATTCGCCGCCGCTGGCGCGTGCACCGCGCGGGAACAGGTCGCCGACGACGTGCTCCAGCGTGTCGCGCCGGCGGCGGTCGAGCGCCAGGTCGAAGCCCGACAGCTGCGCGGTGCCGCCGACCCGGATGCGGTTGCCCAGGCGCGTGACCGCGACCTTGAAGGTCTCGTCCATCACGGTCGATTCGGGTGCCTTCGAGGCGTCGGTGATCGGCAGGGTCAGCGAGAAGCCCTTCACCGGATAGACCGGCAGCCGGATGTCCAGCGGCTTGACCAGCTCGGGCGAGTAGCTGCCCAGCGCCACCACGTAGCGGTCGGCCTCGAAGGGCCCGGCATCGGTATGGACCGCGGCGACGCCGGCGTTGTCGCTGGCGAAGCCGAGGCTGTTCACGCCGAAGCGGAACTGCACCCCCGCCGCTTCGGCCAGCTTGGCGAGCCGCTGGGTGAAGAGGAAGCAGTCGCCGGTCTCGCCGCCCGGCAGCCGCAGGCCGCCGACGAACTTGTTGCGCACCGCCGCCAGCGCCGGCTCCCAGCGGATGCAGCCGTCGCGGTCGAGCAGCTGGTAGGGCACGCCGTAGGACTCGAGGATCGCGATGTCGTTGGCCGCGCCGTCGAGCTGCTTTTGCGTCCGGAACAGCTGCAGGGTGCCGAGCGCGCGTTCGTCGTAGCGGATGCCGGTGTCGGCGCGCAGCTGCACCAGGCAGTCGCGGCTGTATTCGGCCAGCCGCACCATGCGGCCCTTGTTGATCTCGTAGCGCGCCTGGGTGCAATTGCGCAGCATCGCCAGGCCCCAGAGCCACATGGCGGGGTCCAGCATCGGCTTGATGACCAGCGGGCTGTGCTGCATCAGGAGCCACTTCACCGCCTTCAGCGGCACGCCCGGTCCGGCCCAGGGCGAGGAGTAGCCGGGCGAGACCTCGCCGGCATTGGCGTAGCTGGTCTCGAGCGCCGGGGCCGGCTGCCGGTCGAGCACCGTGACCTGGTGGCCGGCCTTCGCGAGGTTGTAGGCGATCGTGGTGCCGATGACGCCGCTGCCGAGGACCAGGACATGCATGAGCGACCCTTGTTGTTTGGACTTTTCGCTAGAGACCCAGCGTGCCACGCAATTGCGATGCCGGCCAGGGCTGCCGGCGTTCGGGCCAGGCCTCGACCAGCTCGACCATCCTGGCATTCAGCGGCGCCGTGCCGCCGTGGGCCTGCGCCAGCCGTACGACCTCGCCCGACAGCACGTCGATCTCGGTGCGGCGGCCGAGCGCCAGGTCGTCGGCCATGCTGGAGCGCGCCTTCGGATCGATGCGCAGCATCTTCGCGGCGACCAGCCGGAACAGCGGCGACGGCAGCCGCAGGATCGACACCAGCCGCCGCGGCGCCACCGCGCCGAGCTGCGCCGGCACGATGCCGGCCTTTTCGAGCGCACCCAGCGCCTCCTCGATCAGCGCGGCCAGGCACAGGCGGTAGCCGCGCTCCAGCAACTCGTCGCGCAGCGGCAGGCCCGACAGCGCATTCACCGGGTTGTTGAGGTTGAACAGCAGCTTGCCCCATTGCACCGGCAGCAGGTCGGCATGCAGGTCGAGCGGCACGCCGGCGCGGTCGAAGACCGACAGCCATGGCCGCAGCGCCGGATCGTCCTGCGCCGCCAGCCGACCCAGCGTGCCGCGGTGGAAAGCGCCCGGCCCGATGGCGGCGATGTTGTAGGGCACCATGGCCGGCAGCACGCGCAGGCTCGGCGCGGCGGCGGCAGCCACCGCCGCGTTCGAGATGCCGTTCTGCAGCGACAGCACCGCGGTGCCCGCCGGCAGCGCCGCCGCCAGCTCCGCGGCGGCCTCGGCGGTGGCACCGCTCTTGACCGCCAGCAGCACCAGCGCGGGCCGCAGGCCACCCGGCACCTCGGACGACAGCCGCAGCCCCGATGGCGGCAATTGCTGGCTGCGGCCTTCGAGGTCGCTCACGGTGAGGCCGTGCGAGGCCAGTTCGTCCAACACCCGCGGACGGCCGACGAAGGCCACGCGCACACCCGCGGCCGCCAGGCTGCCGCCGATGAAGCAGCCGACGCTGCCGGCACCCATGACGAGGATGTCGACGGTCGGTGACGACGCAGTCGACGCGGCGTCGCTCATCGCGACGCCTTCATCGGGCGGCGCGCTCGGCGACCCAGCCCTGCACCGACTTCAGCGCGGCCGGCAGGCCGGCCGGATCGGTGCCGCCGGCCATCGCCATGTCGGGCTTGCCGCCGCCCTTGCCGCCGACCTGCTGGGCCACGAAGTTGACCAGCTCGCCGGCCTTGATGCGGCCCATGGCGTCGGGGGTGACGCCGGCAGCGATCTGCACCTTGGCGCCGTCGACCGCGGCCAGCACGATCGCGGCGCTCTTGAGCTTGTCCTTGAGCTTGTCCATGGTGTCGCGCAGCGTCTTGGCGTCGGCGCCGTCGAGCTGGGCGGCCAGGACCTTCAGGCCGCCGACCTCGACCGCCTGCGCCAGCAGCTCGTCGCCCTTGGAAGAAGCCAGCTTGCCCTTGAGCGCACCGACCTCGCGTTCGAGCGAACGCACCTGCTCCAGCACCTGCGCGAGCCGGCCCTGCAGCTCGGCGGCCGGCGTCTTGAGCGTCGCTGCGGCGCTGTGCACCGTCGACTCCAGTTGCTGCAGGTAGGCCAGCGCGTTGGCGCCGGTCACCGCCTCGATGCGGCGCACGCCGGCGGCGACGCCGCCTTCGCTCGTGACCTTGAAGAGGCCGATGTCGCCGGTGCGCGTGACGTGGGTGCCGCCGCACAGCTCGCGGCTCGTGCCGATATCGAGCACCCGCACCGTCTCGCCGTACTTCTCGCCGAAGAGCATCACGGCGCCGGTCTTCTGGGCCGATTCCATGTCCATCACGCGGGCCTGGGTCGGCTGGTTGGCGAGGATCTCGGCGTTGACGCGGCGTTCGATCTCGACCACCTGCTCGGCCGTCACCGCCGCGTTGTGGGCGAAGTCGAAGCGCGTCTTGTCGGCGTCGACCAGCGAGCCCTTCTGCTGCACGTGGCCTCCCAGCACCTCGCGCAGCGCCTTGTGCATCAGGTGGGTGACGCTGTGGTTGCGCATGGTGGCGGCGCGGCGCTCGGTGTCGACGCGGGCCGTGACCGCATCGCCGACCTTGAGCGTGCCCTGCGTCTGCGTGCCGTGGTGGCCGTAGACGTCGGCTTTGATCTTCTGGGTGTCGTCGACGCCGAACTGCACGCCCTCGGCCGCCAGCACGCCCTGGTCGCCGACCTGGCCGCCGCTCTCGGCGTAGAAGGGCGTGCTGTCGAGCACCACGATGCCGGGCTGGCCTTCGGCCAGTTGCTGCACCGGCGCGCCCTCGAAGTAGAGCGCGACCACCCTGGCCGGCTGCTCCAGCACCTCGTAGCCGGTGAAGACGTTGCCGGCGCCGCTGTAGTCGACCGCCCGCTCCATCTTGAACTTGCCGGCGGCGCGGCCGGCGGCCTTCTGCTTTTCCATGGCGGCATCGAAGCCGGCCTCGTCGACCGCCACGCCGCGCTCGCGGCAGACGTCGGCCGAAAGGTCGAGCGGGAAGCCGTAGGTGTCGTGCAGCTTGAACGCGACCTCGCCGGGCAGCACCTTGGCATCGCCGGCCAAGGCGGCGTCGAGGATCTCCATGCCGTTGGCGAGCGTCTCGAAGAAGCGCTCTTCCTCGGCCTTGAGCGTGTCGGTGATCCGGCGCTCGTCGGCGCGCAGCTTCGGATAGGCCTCGCCCATCAGCGCCACCAGGTCGGGCACCAGCTTGTGGAAGAAGGGCTTCTTCTGGCCCAGCTTGTAGCCGTGGCGGATCGCGCGGCGCACGATGCGGCGCTGCACGTAGCCGCGGCCCTCGTTCGACGGGATCACGCCGTCGGCCACCAGGAAGGCGGTGGCGCGGATGTGGTCGGCGATGACCCGCAGGCTCTTGTTGCCGAGATCCTTCTCGCCGGTCTCGCGCGAGGCCGCCTTGATCAGCGCGTCGAAGATGTCGATCTCGTAGTTGCTGTGCACGTGCTGCAGGATCGCCGACAGCCGCTCCAGGCCCATGCCGGTATCGACGCAGGGCGCCGGCAGGCGGACCACGCTGCCGTCGTCCTTCATGTCGAACTGCATGAACACGTGGTTCCAGATCTCGATGAAGCGGTCGCCGTCTTCGTCCGGGCTGCCAGGCGGGCCGCCCGGGATTTCGGGGCCGTGGTCGTAGAAGATCTCGCTGCAGGGGCCGCAGGGGCCGGTGTCGGCCATCATCCAGAAGTTGTCCGACTTGTACTTGCCGCCCTTGTTGTCGCCGATGCGGATCACGCGCTCGGGCGGCAGGCCGATCTCCTTCGTCCAGATGTCGTAGGCCTCGTCGTCCTCGTGGTAGACGGTGGCCAGCAGCCGCTCCGCCGGCAGCTTGAAGACCTGGGTCAGCAGCTCCCAGCCCCAGGTGAGCGACTCGCGCTTGAAGTAGTCGCCGAAGCTCCAGTTGCCCAGCATCTCGAAGAAGGTGTGGTGGCGCGCGGTGTAGCCGACGTTCTCGAGGTCGTTGTGCTTGCCGCCAGCCCGCAGGCACGCCTGCACCGACGCGGCGCGTACATACGGGCGCTTGTCTTCACCGAGGAACACGTCCTTGAACTGCACCATGCCCGAGTTGGTGAACATCAGGGTCGGGTCGTTGCCCGGCACGAGCGAACTCGAAGGCACCACCGTATGCCCCTTGGTGGCGAAGAAATCGAGGAAGGTCTTGCGGATGTCGGCGACGCTGAAAGTGGGCTGGCTCATGGAGTCTTTGGAGGCTTCTGGAGAGGCGGCAAGGCTTCGATCCCGCCTAACTGCTTGATTTGGCTGAACATTCGATTATAGGTTTGGGGCCTTTCGCCGACCCCGCAGCGGGGCTCAGCCGCCGTCGGTGCTGAGCGCCGCGGCCTGCCGGCCGAGCCCGCGCTCGACGCCGCGCACCACGGTGCGGACCAGGCGCTCGGCGTCGAAAGGCTTGCCGATGAAATCGTTCATGCCGGCCTCGAAGGCGCCCTGGCGTTCGGCCACCAGGCCGCTGGCGGTCAGGGCGACGACCGGCAGCGAGCGCAGGCCCAGCTCGCCGCGGATCAGCCGGGTGGCGGCGTTGCCGTCCAGGCCCGGCATGTGCACGTCCATCAGCACCAGGTCGAAGCCCGAAGGGTCGGCGCGCAGGCGCTCGACCGCTTCCCGGCCGTCGCGCGCGGTGCTCACCGTCGCGCCCTCGCGCTCCAGGATGTGCTGGCAGATCAGCAGGTTGACCGGGCTGTCGTCCACCACCAGCACCCGCACCTCCGGCAGGGCTTGCGAGCCAGCCGTGGCCGCAACGGCGGCGCCCGCCGCGCCCGTTGCACCCGATGTGCGCACAGCCGGCCGGGCCGGCGGCTCGGTGTCGATCGCCAGCGGCAGCACGACCCAGAATTCGCTGCCCTGGCCGGGCGTGCTGAAGACGCCGATCTCGCCGCCCATCAGCTCGGTGAGCTGGCGCACGATCGACAGCCCCAGACCGGTGCCGCCGTAGCGCCGCGTGGTCGACGAATCGGCCTGGGTGAAGGGCTTGAAGAGGCGCTGCAGCACCTCCGGCTCGATGCCGATGCCGGTGTCGACCACCGCGAAGCGCAGGCGCGCCCGCTTCGGCTGTCCCGGCTGCGGCGGCGCCTGCCCCGGCAAGGCCGCCGCCCACTGCACGTTCAGCCGCACCGAACCGCGCGCGGTGAACTTGACCGCGTTGCTCATCAGGTTGAGCAGGATCTGCCGGATCCGCACGAGGTCGCCGCGCAGGTGCGTGGGCAGCGCCTCGGGCAGCTCCAGCAGCACCGAGACGCCCTTCTCGCTCGCGCCGACCGCGCTCATCGAGACCACCGTGTCGAGCATCTCGTGCAGATCGAAGCCGGCCTCCTCGAGCGTCATCTCGCCGGCCTCGATCTTCGAGATGTCCAGCACGTCGTCGATGACGCTGCGCAGCGCCTGGGTGGCGGTGTCGATCTTCTGCAGGTAGCTGCGCTGCGATTCGTCCAGCGAGGTCTGGCGCAGCAGGTACGAGAGGCCGATCACCGCGTTCAGCGGCGAGCGGATCTCGTGGCTCATGATGGCCAGGAACTCGGTCTTCGCGCGGCTGGCCGATTCGGCCTGGGCGCTGCGCTTGTTGAGCGCCAGGTTGAGGCTTTCCAGCTGGTCCTCGGCCTGCTTGCGTTCCGACAGGTCGGAGCCGACGGCGATGAAGCCGACCACCGTGTCGCGCTCGTCGCGCAAGGGGCTGACGTTCAGGTGCACCGCGACCCGGCTGCCGTCCTTGCGCACGTAGGTCCATTCGCGCGGCCGGCCGCGCTCGGCGCCCGGCGCCGGCGCGAAGACCTCGCCGACCTCGAGCGGACGCCCCAGCTCGGCCGACAGCGCCTCGGAGCGCGCATGGACCTCGGCCGCGTCGTGGAAGCGGTTCATCTCGACCTTGTCGACCACCTCGGCGGCCGTGTAGCCGAGCAGCGCCTCCGCGGCCGGGTTGAAGACGGTCACCACGCCATGCACGTCGGTGACGATGATCGCGCTCGCGGCGTCGACCAGGATCGCCCGCTCGCGCCGCGACAGCGCGGCCAGCTCGGCGGTGCGCTCGACCACCTGGTGCTCCAGGCTGGCATTCAGCTCCAGGATGCGCGCCTTGCTGGTGCGCTCGTGCGTGATGTCGCGCACCGTCTGGGCCGCGCCGATCACCTGGCCGTCGGCCGAGCGGATCGGCGCCGCCGCCACCGAGACCGGCACGGGCGTGCCGTCGTTGCGCCGCCGGAAGGTCTCGAAGGCGGCCACGGCGCGGCCTTCGGCGATGTGCCGCAGCAGCTTCTCTTCCTCGTGCGCGTAGTCCGACGGCATCAGCAGCTCGGACGTGCGGCGGCCGACGGCCTCGTCGGCGCCGTAGCCGAAGATCTTGGTGGCCGCGGCGTTCCAGTCGGTGATGCGGCCGTCGAGGCCGCAGCCGACGATCGCGTCGTTCGAGCTGGTGACGATCGCCGCCAGCCGCGAGCGCTGCTCGCCGGCCTGGCGGGTGCGCTGCTGCACCGACTGCTCGATCTGCGAGAGCATCGCCAGGAGCGCCGCCAGCACGGCGCCGAAGCCGAAGACCTCCCACGGGCTGCGCAGGTTGAGCTGCTGCCAGAAGAGCGGCATCGCCTCGACGCCCACCTGCCAGTCGCGGCCGTAGAGCGACAGCGGCAGCACGCTCGACAACGCGCCGGCACCGCCGGCGGGCTGCACCGGCGAGCGGAAGAAGGGCAGCGACTTGCCGTCGGTGACGTCGACCAGGCTGAGCGCGATCTGGCCGTCCTGGAAGTCGAAGCCCTTGAGCACTTCCTCGATGATCAGCGGCGTGTAGATCCAGCCGACCGTCTGCTCCGGCGTGCCGCGCGCGGCGGCCGAATCGCGATGCCGCTGCTGCAGCCGCGGCAGCTCGTCGTCGGCCTTGTAGACCGGGTCGAGCAGCAGGAAGGAATGGTCGACCGGGCCTTCCTTGCGGTCCAGGGTCAGCGGCGCGCTCAACGCCGCCTCGCCGGTGCGCATCGCGCGCTCGGCGGCGTCGCGCCGGCGCGGCTCCGACGCGATGTCCAGGCCGATCGCCGGCGTGTTGGAGTCGGAAGGCTCGAAATACTGGATGACGTAGCGCTCGCCGTCGTTCGGCCCGATCTGGTGCAGGCGGAAGTCGGGCTTGCCGTCCTGGCGGGCAGCGGCGACGAAGGCCGCCTCGCGCGCGGCCGGCACCCGCCGCACGAAGCCGAAGCCGATCGCGCCCGGGAATTCCTTGGTCAGGTCGCGCGAGGCGCTCGACTGCGCGAAGCGAAGCCGGGTGATGCCGTTCTCGCCGCCCGCGGCGATGACCGACGCACGGGCGCTGTGCATGCCGTACTCGTAGCTGTGCATGCGCGCCACGATCTGCTCGGCGGTGCGCCGGGCCAGGGTGTCGAAGCGGCTCTGCGCCAGGTCCTCGTTGTAGCGCTGCTGCCAGATGGCGGCGACGCCGGCCAGGCCCAGTCCGACCACCAGCAAGGCGAGCGAGCGCCAGGGGAACGGACGGCCCGACGCCGGGCCTTCCGGTCCTTCCGGGTCCTTGCGCACCTGCTCCGCTGCTCGCTGGGTCATCGCGACATTTTGCCGCAAGGGTATGCGGCTACCCTTGGCGGGACCGTTCCGTGCTTCACCCTCCGACCGATGACAGGAACCCGAATGTCCGACCCACTGCATTGCCCGTATGCCGCAAGCTGAGCGCCTCTTCCTCGACGGACAGGGCAGCGCCGGCCCTGCGGCTGCCGTGGCCGGTGCCGCCGAGCGCAGGCGAATGGCCTGGGTTCTGCTCGTGTGGCTGGCGGCGGTGGTCTTCATGGCGTTCAACCATGTGGTCTGGCGCGACGAGGTCCGCGCCCTCGGGCTGGCCCTGTACGGCGACAGCCCGGCGGCGATGCTGCGCCACCTGAGCGACGGCCATCCGGGGCTCTGGCACCTGATGCTGCGGGGTGCCTACTGGCTGGTGCCGACGCAGAAGGTCCTGCCCGTGGTCGCCATCGCCGTCTCGATCGCGGCGGCGCTGCTGCTGGCCTGGCGCTCGCCTTTCGGCTGGCCGGTGGTGGCGCTGATCCTGTTCTCGCGGATCGTCGGCTACGAGTATTCGGTGGTGGCGCGCAACTACGGCATCAGCATGCTGCTGATGTTCGTCTTCGCGGCGCTCTACGACCGCTGTCGCGGCCGCGGCCTCTGGCTCGGGCTGGTGCTGGGCCTGCTGGCCAACTGCAATGTGCACTCGGCGTTGCTGGTCGGCGCCTTCCTGCTGTTCTGGCTGCTCGACCTGGCCACCGACCCGGGCCCGGAGCGCCGTCCGGCCTTGCGCAACTTCGCCTGGAACGCGGGGCTCGCGCTCGTCGGCGTCGCGCTCTGCGCGCTGACCGTCTATGCGCCTTCCAACGATGCCGCGGTGTCGCCGACCGCCGGCCAGCCGCTCGCGGGCGTGGTGCTGCGCGCCCTGCTGCTGCCCGGTCCGAACTTCCCGGACGTGCTGCGCTACTTCGAACTCAACTCGCTCTTCGGCGCGCTGCTGCCCGCGGCCTGGAAGGCGCACTACCCGCTGGTGCGTGACGCACTCGCATCGGCGCTGCTGGGCGGCGCCACGCTCGGCCTGCTGCGCCGGCCGCCCGCCTGGATCGCGGCCTGCCTGGCGCTGCTCGGCCTGTCCTGCCTGTTCGCGGTGGTCTATCCCGGCGGCTTCAGGCACCAGGGGCTGTGGATCGTGTTCCTGGTGAGCCTCTACTGGATCGACGGCATCGCCGCCCTCCGGCAGGCATGGCGACCGGGCCCCTGGCAGCGCCGCATCCACCAGTTCGGCCTGGCCTGCTTCGGGCTGCTGCTGGTGTTGCAGGCGGTCGCGGGCCTCTACAAGATCGCGCACATCGCGTCCGGCGAGCCGCCCGAAAGCCGCAGCCGCGACCTGGGCTTGCTGATCGGGCGGCATCCCGAACTGGCGCAGGCCACGATCGTCGGCGACCCCGACTACCTGGTCGAGCCGCTGGGCTACTACATGCCCAATGCCACCTACCTGCTGCGCGAGCATCGCTACGGCCGCATCGTGCTGTTCTCGAAGAACGGACTGCTCACGCTGACGCTCGACGACATCCTGCGCGAGGTGCGCCAGTTGCATGAAGCCACGCACCAGCCGGTGGTCATCCTGCTGATGGACCGGATCGATCCGGACGCCCCCGCCGAGGAGTTCACCGAGGGCTACAACTGGATCCTGTCGACCACGCCGGAGCAGGTCGCCCGCTTCCTGGCGGCCACGCGCCGCATCGAGCGCTTCGACCGCGCCTGCTGCTCGGACGAAACCTACGACGTCTACGTCTTCGACGGCGATCCGAAGTGAGCCGATGTGGCTCGCTGCTCAGCCCATCGCGCGATGCGGCGCGCGGTGCAGCATCTTCCTGGCGATCCGCGCCGGAGCGGTGAGCCGCTCGATGCCCGAGTAGAGGGCTTCGTCGTGCGTGCGCGGATGCGGCTTCGACAGCATCCGGATGAAGCGGTTCTTGGCATCGTCCACCAGCGCCGACTGGCCCGGCGGCCGCGGCTGCAGGCCCAGCTTGCGCAGCAGGAAGTTGACCTGGTGCACCCGGGCGCGGTATTCGGTCTCGGGCATCGTGTAATAGAACGAGACGCTGATCGACACCTGGTCGCCGTTCTTGATGCGATGCGGTGCCAGCGGCGGATGGTGCACGCCGACACCCGGCAGCAGCTGATAGTGGGTCACGGTGCGCTCGACCTCGTCGCGGTAGCGCGTGGCGATCGGGTTGTGGCGATAGAAATCCTCGACGTCGGTCTCCGGCAGCACCCAGCGGTCGTTGCACGGGTACAGGCTCAGGTCCTTCTCGCCGTGGACCTGCAGCAGGAAGTTGGTCTCGTGGTCGAAGTGGTAGGGCACCGCGAGGCCGGGCGAATTCATGAAGACCGTCATCGCCGCCCAGCTCATGCGCTGGCGGATCGGCTGGCCGACCATGTGCTCGACGTCGGCCAGCAGGCCTTGCAGCACCGCGTCGTATTCGGGGTCCATCTCGTTGACGAAGTGCAGCGCCAGCCAGCGCCGCGACTGCCCCACGCCCTCGATCGCATTGCGCAGTCGGCGCTTCAGCTCGGGCTTGCCGAGCTTCATCTCGTCGGCGTCGAAGTAGCGGCCGTAATCGATCCGGTCGAACACTTTCTCGGACAACGCAGCCAGCCGCGGCAGCTCGAACAACGGCAGGTCGCCGAGCTTGTGGCGGAAGGCGAAGGACTGCGAATCGATGCCCGACCACTTGGCGGGATCGGCCGCCTCGATCAAGCCGCAGGGCTGCACGCGGGGGTCGACGGCAGCGCGGGAGAGGACTGGAGAGAGCATCGCGGGCTCCTTGTCTCGAATACTTATGGACTAAATTGTAGGTAAATGAAACAAGGCTCGGGGCGCCATCGAGATAGGACTTACGAGGGTGCGCGCGGGGTCTCCAGGTCATGCTCCGGTCAGCATTCGTGACGTCGGCACGAGCACGAGCGAACGGCCGAAATCGACGCCTGCGTTAAGCGATCGATAAGTCGGCGGCGAATAGCCTTCATGCACGTCGTCGCCGCTCACGGAGCGCGACACCCCGAAGACCGAGCCCGAGGAATCGACGCCATGCATGACGCCGCCAATGACCGCAATGCCGCCATCGAAACGACCCGACCGCGGTGGATCGAACGCCGCTTCGATCGCAGCAAGGTGCCCGAGATCGGCCTGGCCTTCTGGGCGGTCAAGATCCTCTCGACCACCGTCGGCGAAACGGGCGCCGACTACCTGGCGGTGCACGCCGGCCTCGGCACCCTGCTGACCGGGGCGATCACCGCCGCGCTGCTGCTGTGCGCGCTGCTGATGCAGTTGAACCGCGATCGCTACGTGCCCGCGATCTACTGGCTCACCGTGGTGCTGCTGAGCGTGGTCGGCACGCAGGTCACCGACGCGCTGACCGATGGCCTCGAGGTCAGCCTCTACCTGAGCACCGGCGTCTTCGCGCTGGCGCTGGGCCTCGTCTTCGCCGCCTGGTATCGCTCGGAGGGCACGCTGTCGATCCACAGCATCACCACCCGGCGGCGCGAGCTCTTCTACTGGGCGGCGATCCTCCTGACCTTCGCACTCGGCACCGCCGCCGGCGATCTGGCCACCGAGGCGCTGGGCATGGGCTTCACGCTGGGCGTGGGCCTCTGCGCCGCGCTGATCGCGGCGAGCGCGCTGGCCTGGCGCATCGGCGCGCCGCCCGTGCCGATGTTCTGGATCGCCTATGTGCTGACGCGCCCGCTCGGTGCTTCGCTCGGCGACCTGCTCTCGCAATCGCCGAGCTACGGCGGACTGGGCTGGGGCACTGTCCCGACCAGCATCGTCTTTCTCTTCGCCATCGTCGGCCTGGTCGGCTGGATGACCGGCCGACCCGCGCGCATCGAACGCCGCATCCAGGCCATGCGGCAGACGCGCCTGAAATGAATCCCCTCTTTCCTTTCACCTCACCCTGGAACCTTCGTCCCATGACACGCCGCAATCGATCCGCACTTCGCCACTTCATCCTGAGCGCCGGCCTGCTCGGCCCCTTCGCCATCACCGGTGCCATCGCCGGCGCCATCGCACCGCTGCAGACGGCGCAGGCGGCCAGCGCCGCGCGCCTCGGCGACCTCTCGAACTTCCGCGCGATCGCCCAGGACACCGCGGCCCTGGTCGACGCAGGCAACGCCGCGGCCGCCAAGGCGCGCATCAAGGACCTGGAGACCGCCTGGGACGATGCCGAGGCGGGTCTGAAGCCGCGCTCGGCCGCCGACTGGCACCGCGTCGACAAGGCCATCGACCGCGCGCTCGACGCGTTGCGCGCCAGGCAGGTCGACCTCGCGGCCTGCCGGCAGGCGATGGTCGCGCTGCTGGGGACGATGGACGAGGTGGCGGCCGCGCATTGAGCTTGCGCGCCCGGTTGCTGTCGGGTTCTCTCAGGGAGCCTCGGGCACCCGCTGGCGACGCTGGCGGTGCCCCGCCGATGCGTTCTTCGGCCACAGGTAGCAGTAGGTCTGGCTGCCTTCGAGGTTGGGCCCGGGAACGCCGGCCGCATCGACCACCTTCAACCAGCCGTTCGGGTCCTGCGGGGTCGGCGTGTCGCCGCAATTGGTGTGCACCCAGTGCATGCCGCCGGCATAGGGCAGCCCGCAGGCCTGCAGATGCTGGCCGACGGCGATCGCGCTGAGCGGCGGCGGCACGACGTCCTCTTGCGGCCGGAAGCCCGAGGCGAAGACATCGTCGACCGCGAGGTCGTAGGTCTTGCCGTCCGCGTCGCCGCGGATGCGGATGTGGGTGTGGCTGAGCGGGATGCCCTGCAACGGCCGGCCCGGTGCGAAGGTCGGCGCCGCGACGACGACACCCGAGAGCAAGGTGCCGTCGCCGGCGGCGCAATCGGTGGCGTCGGTCGCCCAGGCGGTGATCGGTGCGAAGAGGATCATCGCAGCGACCGGGAGCAGAGACTTAGTGCACGCTTGCATGGGTTGAATCCTAATCCCGGCCGCTGCGCCGAAGCCGTCGTTCATACTTCGCCTCCGACGAGCATGAATGCCGAGCAAGGCCGAGGACCAGATGAGCACGATCGATTTTCTTCCGTGGAACGCGGATGGCGCATTGCCTGAATGCAGGTATCGGATCGGCGCCATCGAGCACCGCGCCGACGGCCCGCTGTGGGTCGAACTGCATCGGCCGGACGCGTCGCGCCAAGTGCAGGTGCAACTGGTGTTCGAGGCGCCCCTGGCCGTGCGCGTGGTCCACGAAGCAAGCCTCTTGGAATACTGGAACGACGGCGTGGTGATCGGCGGCCACAACGTGCTGATCACGCGCAGTTCGAAATTCCTGGACTGGCTCGAACAATCCAGCGGCGGCGTGCACTGCGCGCCGCAGGTGAAGCACTTCGCGGTGCTGAGCGACGATGTCTGCCTGGAAGTGCTCTCGATCGAAGAGCCCGCCCTGGACCGCTGATCCGGGGCCGGACCGGATGTACCGCCGGCCGCCTCGGCGAACGGATGTCGCGGGCCGCTTCGCCCTGTCGGCCCTTGCCGTTCTCAGCGGTTGCAGCACGCCGCCACCGCTGCCGACGCCGGCGCCGCCGATTCCACCCTCCTCTCACTGGCGCAGCGACGGCCAGGTCACGCAGCCGGCCACCTGCCGGAGCCATCTCGTGGCGCTGCGCGAGCGCCTGCACGGGCAACCGATGACCACATTGCTGGTGGTGCGCGGCGACCAGGTCGTGTTCAGCGAAGGGCCCATCGACCGGGCGACGCGGATCGCATCCATCCGCAAGAGCCTGCTGGCGATGCTCTATGGCCGGCCCGTCGAGGACGGTCGCATTTCGCTCGACGCCACGCTCGACGACCTGCGCTTCGACGACATCGGCGGCTTGCTGCCGATCGAGCGGAAGGCGCGCGTGCGCGACCTGATCGAGTCGCGCTCCGGTGTCTACCACCCGGCCGCGAACGGCGGCGACGATTCGGCCGCCGAGCCGCCACGCGGTTCGCAGCAGCCGGGCAGCTACTTCATCTACAACAACTGGGACTTCAACGCCGCCGGCGCGATCTACGTCCAGCGCACCGGTCGCGACATCTACGACGCCTTCGACGAGGACATCGCGCGGCCGCTGGCCCTGGAGGACTTCCGTCGCGCGAGCCAGCACTACGGCGGGGACGCCAGCCGGTCGACGCATCTCGCCTACGCGTTCCGTCTCTCGGCGCGCGACATGGCCAAGGTGGGCGAACTGATGCTCGCCGGCGGCCGCTGGGACGGACGCACGCTGGTGCCGGCCGATTGGGTGCGGACCATCACGACGCAGGTCACGCCGCCCGCGCAGATGCACCCGCCGCACGCCGCCATGCGCGGCGTCGGCTACGGGATGATGTGGTGGGTGCCCGAGGCGGCCGCCGGCTCGCCGCTGCAAGACGCCTATCTGGCCTGGGGACTCTTCGGTCAGTGGATCCTGGTCATGCCGCATTCCGGCCTGGTCGTGGTCGAGAAATACGACGTCTCGGTGCCGCTGAACGCGCGCATCCCGACCGTGCCGGTGTCGACCTTCCTGCAGGAGGCCGCCGCCATCGCCGAAGCCGGCTGCTGAGGCGGGTCCGTCAGACCTTCGCGCCGCGTGACCTGAGCGCGTCGAGCGTCGCGCCGGCCAGCGACTCCAGGGCCTGCACCTGTTCCCGCGCGAGCCGCCGCGCCTTGAAGTCGTAGACGCACAAGGTGCCCAGCGTGTGGCCTTCGGCGACCAGGCGCACCGCGGCGTAGAAGCGGATGAAAGGCATGCCGCGCACGAACGGATGCGCCGAGAAGCGTCGGTCCTCCAGCGTGTTCTCCACCACCAGCGTGTTCTCGTTCATGCGGAAGAAGACGTCGCAAAAGGAGGTCTCCGCAGGCGACTCGGTCGCGGCGTAGCCGATGCAGGCCTTGAACCAGTCTCGCTTCTCGTCGAGGAAGCTGATCATCGCGATCGGCACGCCCAAGGCGTCGCTCGCCTGGCGGGCGATGTCGTCGAAGACATCCTCGGAGGGCGAGTCGAGGATGCCGAAGCGGCGCAGGAAGGCCAGGCGCTGCACGTCGGCGCGCAGGCTCCAGGGCGGCTCCTCGATGGAGGCCTTCAGCAGCGCCGGCGTCAGGCGGTCGTACTCGCCCTTCACCACCGCATAGCACTCGCAGACGCGCGCCTCCATCGCCGGGCGATCGAGCAGCGTGATCCTGCCGCGTCGATAGGTGATCAGGCCGTCCTTCTGCAGCTGGGTCGCGGCCGTGTTGACGCTGGCGCGGCGCACGCCCAGCATCGCGCCGATCATCTCCTGCGTCATGACGATCTCGTTGCCCGCATGCCGGTCGAACATCAGGAGGATCCACCGACAGAAGTGCTGCTCGACCGGGTGGTAGCGGTTGCACACGGCTGTCTGAGACATCTGGGCGATCAACGCCTGCGTGTACCTCAGCAGCAGATGGCCGACCTGGCCCCGGCGCACGAACTCGTCCTTGAGGACCGAGGCCTTGAGCCGGATGGCACTGCCTGCGGATTGCACCATCGCGCAGCTCGGCGAATTGCCATCGCCCATGAACATCGACAGGCCCACGACACCTTCATTGCCGATGACCGCGATCTCGGCCATGTCGCCATCCGAGAGCACGTAGAGCATCGAGACGATCGCGGTGACGGGAAAGTACACCTGGTCGCGGACCAGATAGGGCTCGTGCAGGACCTTGCCGAGCGGCAGGTCCACGAGTTGCAACTCGCCTTGCCAGGGGCCGGGCGCATTGCGAGCCAGGGCGTCCAGAAGCAGATTGCTTCCGGGCGCGATCTCCGATGCCATGAGATGCCCTGGTTCGCCCGAGGAGAGGATTCCTCTGCGGTGTGTCGTCGATTAAGCGCTGGGTAATTCCAAAGGCCGCATAGGGTAACTACCCGCTATCGACTGCACGCCGTCGTCGGCATCGCGAATCGCATCGTGTAACTCCCCGCCGACCGTCTTGGCGGCCACCGGCAAAGTCGCTACGATCGAATTCACAATGCAAAAGTCCTCGTCGGAATGTGCCATGGCACGCACCGTCGCCAGGTTTCACTGGGCGATTGCATGCGAACGCCTGGACTTTGCATTGGCCCCGCACGATGCCGTGCCGGGCATGCCGCCGGTCGATTTCGAGACTGCGATGCGGTTGATCGAGCATGCGCTCGCGGAGGTTCGCGCGGCCTTCGGGCCTGGGGTGGTGTTGGTCGACGCGCCCTGAGAAACTTCTGTCCCGTCGCATTGATTCGCTACCGTCAACGAGCATGCGGCGACCAGACGGCGTCGTGAATGACGACTGGCCTGGAAATGACCCCGATCCTGAGAAAGGCATCGGCGGTTTCTTGCAACTCGGCCACTGTCGCAGGCGTGATGGGTTTTTCGACCAATTCGGTGCGACCTATCGCGACACGCTCCGCGTCGAGATCGATGCCGATGGCGGCCGAAGTCGCTTGCGCGAGCTGCTCGCGATTTCGCGCCGCCCATCCGGTCAGCTTTCTCACTTCATCGATGGCCGCGGCGAGGACCTTGGAGTCTTTCGCGGCGAAGTCGGCATTTGCCACGTAGACGGAGTTGAGGCCTGCCATGCCTTTCGTGGTGGCGATCACGCGGGCTTGCTGCACTCGTTCCGCCTGCGCAAAGAATGGGTCCCAGATCAACCACGCATCCACCTCCCCGCGCGAGAACGCCACCGAGGCGTCCCTGGGCGAAAGATAGACCGGCACGATGTCAGCGTAGGTCAGGCCCGCCTTGGCCAGCAGCCGCAGGACGACGCTCTGCGCGCTGGTGCCGCGAGCAAAGGCGATCTTCTTGCCCTGAATGTCCGCCAGAGAGCGCAGGCCGGATCCTTGCTGCACCAGCAGCCCATGTTGCGAAGCGGGCATGCATGCCGCGTAGACGAATTTCGCGCCCGCCGACTGGGCGATGATGGCGGGCGCATCGCCGAGCCACCCGAAATCAACGGCACCCGCACTGATCGCGTCCATCATTGCCGGTCCAGGTTCAAACTCCGACCACTTCACGCCTTCGACTCCGAGTTGCTCAAGCCTCCGCTCGAAGACGCCCTGCGCCTTGGCGACGCTGAGCAAGCCGGCCTTCTGGTAGCCGACTCGGAATTCGGTCCGTGATCCTTGCGCGCCGCTTCGTTGGGCAAGACCGACGCCGACAAGCCCCAGGCCGCACACCACGGACCGTCTGGAAATGAGCATGTCCGTGCGACCCGTCAAGGATAGAAGCCCGATGCGACGAGGCCTTGAACCCCATCCATCTTGACGGCCTTGACGTAGGTCCATTTCTGAGATGGTTGCGTCTGCCCTGGTTTCGGGAACACATAGTTGACCCATCCCGAGCCCTTCGCCGCGGCAGTCTGGACGATGGCTTCCTGGAACAGTTTTCCGTTGGCGTCCTTCTCTCCGAAAACGTTCGTCCCCTCCCGGGACGGAAAGGCGGGGTTCAGCAGGACATTCGAGTCAGGTCGTAGACGAACAGGTAGGAGTCGCCGTGGTACCACTCGGAGTCTTTGACCCGGAACGCAGGCAGCGCTGCCTTGCCTTCCCTGTCGAGCAGTGCCGCGGCCTTGTTGACCATGGCCTCGATCTGCATCGTCTTCTCGGATGCCGGCGGCGCCTGCTGGGCCAACGCAGCATTGGCAATTGCGAAGTTGACCCACGCAGCGCAGATGATGGTGTGCTTCAGCATTGATTTCTCCCACCAAAGTGGCGGCCCGATACATTCAGATCAAGGACGGCAGTTGGCCGCGAGTCGACGGTCGCTAGGGCCGCACCAGATGCCAGGTCCCCGCACGGAAGCCGTCGCCCGTTCGGTCGCCGGGCTTCTTGTCGTTCACCCAGAGGTACAGCGGCCTTCCCTTGTAAGCCCACTGTTTCTTGCCATCCTCGCGAACCATGAGCGTGTACTCGCCAGTAGGCGTGTCCGCGGGCCCTGCCAACATGGGCGGCCAACTCATCACGCAGACGCCCACGCATTGAATCTTCCCAGGCACTGTCAGGTCGTTGTCCCAGACATATAGGGTCATGCCTTTCGAGTCAGTCAGCACACCATCTACGACCTTCGGTTGCGCGAGGGCCGAACACGCCAATGCCGCAAGCACTGAGAATAGAAAGATCTTCATCCTGGCTCCTTCACGAGACCATTCGACGATGAGTCCGGCTGGACGCTGCCGCATCGCGCACTGCAAGAACGGCGGCGAGAGGCCGGCAAGGCCGGTAGCGACAATACGGCGTCAAGTTCCGCGCCGTCAACAAGGCTGGAGACCCGAACCGCCCGCTAATCCTTGTACCGCATGGCCCACAGCCAAAGCGGCCGCGGCGTCGAAAGCATCACCATCACCCTCGCCGCGCGGATACTCATGCGCTGCCGCCACGGAATGTGCGACGAGAAGAAGGCGCGCCATCCGTTCAAGCGCTCGCCGTCGCGCGCGTAGCGACTCGCCACCACCAGCATGTGGCGGTAGAAGCGGTCCGCTCTCGCTGCTTCGAATTCCGGCGGCACTTGCAACTCGCGGGCGAATTCGAAGGAGCGATGCGAATCGACGCCGCGGCCGCTGTTCGTGACGGAGCCGGTCTGAACCCGGTAGCTCGAGACCACCTGCCCGACGAAGCGCGCCCAGTTGCCGCCGTTGGCCAGGCGCACCGCGAACGCCCAGTCGCCGATGTTGCCGTCGCGTTCGCCGCGCATGTATTGCAGGTAGGTGGCCCGCTCCACCAGGAAGGCATCCGAGGGTATCGATTCGGTCAGGCACCACTGCCACGCCGGTCGCGCCGCAGCCGGCCCTTGTCTTCCGTACCAGTTGTCGTAGTGCGACGTGGCCGACTCGTTCACCGCGCCGTTCTCGTCGATGATCTGCTGGGTGCCGAACCACAGCTTCACGCGCGGGTCGGTCTCGGCCGAACAGGCATCGGCCAGCGCACGCAAGCCGCCGGGATGAAGAAGGTCGTCGTTGTGCAGGAAGAGCAACTGGTCGAACTTCGCCCTCGACGCCAGGAACCACTGATTGGGATAGGTGCCCTTGGGCGGATCGCTCGGCACGTAGTCGACGAGGTGCGCGAGGCCACTGTCGGCGATGGCCTGACGGTTCTTCGGCCAGTAGGCCTGCGGGCTGTCGTCGCCGATGATGATCTCGCCGATCAGCAGGCGTTCCTGCCGGGCGAGGCTGGCGAGGGCCTCGCCGAGTTGCTCCGGTCGGGCATACGCGGGGATGAGGATGGAGAACGGCATGCCAGTCTCCGAGCCGCTATGGCAGGACCAGCCGTACCGCGGAAATGACGTCGGAGACGTCCTGGTCGGTCAACTTCGCCGAGATCGGAAGCGACACCGTCTGCCGGCCCACCCGCGTGGCGTGAGGCATGTCTTCCGGGCGCCAGCCGAAGGCTTCCTGGTAGTACGGATGCTCGGTGAGCGAAAGATAGTGAACCCCGATGCCGATGCCTTGCGCGGTCATCGCGTCGAGGAAGGCGTCCCGCGCGATGCCGCAGCGCGCCTCGTCGATCTCGACGGTGAAGAGGTGATGCGCGTGACGGGTGTCGGACTCCGGACTCGCGGGCAAGCCGATCGGCAGGTCGGCCAGCTCGTTCATGTACCGGTCCCAGATCGACTTGCGTCGCAGCCAGTACGTCTCGACCTTCTCCAACTGCTTCAGGCCGATCGCGGCCTGCAAGTCCATCATGTTGTATTTGAAGCCGGCCGCGACGACGTGATAGTGCTTGAAGCCTTCGTCGCCGAAGCGCTTCCACGCGTCCTTGGTCATGCCGTGCAGGCCCAGCACCTTGATGGTCGAGGCGTCTTCCTCGTTGCGGGCGAGCACCATGCCGCCCTCGCCGGTGATGACGTTCTTGGTCACATAGAACGAGAAGCAGCCGAAGTCGCCGATGGTGCCGACACTGCGGCCGCGGTGCTCGGCTTCGATCGCGTGCGCGCAGTCCTCGATCACCTTGAGGTTCTGGTCTCGCGCGATCGCCATCAAGCTGTCCATGTCGCAGGGCCTGCCCGCGAAGTGCACCGGGACGATGGCTCGCGTGCGCGGCGTCAACTTGGCGCGCACCTGCTCGGGATCGATGTTGGACGTGAGCGGATCGATGTCCGCGAGCACCGGTGTCGCGCCCGCATGAATGATGGCGTTGGCCGTCGCGCAGAAGGTCAGCGGCGTGGTGATGACTTCGTCGCCCGGGCCGACACCCGACGCCAGCAGCGAGAGATGGAGCGCAGCCGAACAGGAGTTCAACGCCACGGCATGCGGCGCGCCACGGTATTGCGCGAATGCCTTCTCGAACCGGGTCACCCGCGGCCCGGTGCCCAGCCAGCCGGAACGCATCACGGCTTCGACTTCGCGGATCTCGTCCTCCTCGATCTTCGGCGACCCGAAGATCAGGAAATTGTCATGGCTTCGCACCGACATCGCACCATCCCTCACTGCATTGTTCGAACAACCGACGCGGATGCTGGACCCCGGATTTGACGGAGACGTGACCCTCGCCGATGACCATAATGAATACTAAAGTATTCTTTCTAAACCTGCACGCTTGTCTCGATGTCTGCTCGACCCATCTGCGCGGCGCTCGGCCGTGCTGACCGCCACCTGACGAATGTAACTCAAAGGTTCCATTCGTAACATCGCCTAACGCTCCTTGTGTGAACTTTTCAACACAGGAGGCTGCTGGGGCTTATTGGTAGTCCTCAGTTGCGCAAACCACCGATCGAGGTAATGCTCCAACCCGGTCCGATGGCGAAGTCGCACTCTTTCGAGGATGCCGATATGAAGTTCACATTGATTGCCGGGACACTGCTGGCAGTGGCCCTGGCGGCATGCACGTCACAGCCGCCAACGACAACTGCAGCGCCTGCCGCGGCGACGCCCGCAGCGCGAGCTGCCCCGCCGGCGGCCATGCCGTCCGCGGCGCCCGCCGGGTCGACTGCATCGACGGCGGCCGATGCAGTGAACCCCGGCGCGATCCAGGCCCTGAAGGACATGGGCGCCTTCCTGCAGAGCTTGAAGCGCTATCACGTCTCGACCGAGTTGACCGGCGAAGTGGTGCTGGCCGATGGTCAGAAGCTGCAGCACAGCGCCCATGCCGACATCGACGTGCAACGCCCGAACCGGTTGCGGGCGCGCATGTTCAGCGCCCGCAACGAGCGCGAGATCTATTTCAACGGCAAGCTCGCGACGGTCTTCCTGCCGGCGCAGAACTACTACTCGAGCGTCGAGTTCGGCGGCAGCGTCGATGAGCTGGTCACCAAGATGAAGGAACGCTACGACATCGAGATCCCGCTGTCCGACCTGTTCCTGTGGGGCACCGCCGCGGCCCCGCTCGACAAGATCGATTCCGCGATGAATGCAGGCCAGGACTTCATCGGCAACGACCTCTGCAATCACTTCGCCTTCCGACAAGGCGACTACGACTGGCAGATCTGGATCACCGCCGACGGCCGTCCGCTGCCGCGCAAGCTGGTGATCATCAATCGCGCCGACGAGGCGCGGCCGCAATCGGTGCACCTGATCAACTGGAACGTGAGCCCGGGCTTCAACGACGCGGTCTTCACCTTCGCGCCGCCCAAGGGCGCGACCAAGGTCGAATTGCACGAACTGGAAGCCAAGTGAAGGAGTCTCGAATGAACCCGACGATCCGCCGATTGCTGAAGCCGCTGACCTTCCTGGTGATCTCGACAGTCGCGTTCGCGCCGATCGCCGACGCACGCCCCGGTGGCGGCGGCGGGCACATGGGCGGTGGCGGTGGCCACATGGGCGGTGGCGGAATGGGTGGCGGCCGCCCCGGCGGCGGCGGCGGCCCGCGGCCGCAAATCAACAACGCCAACCGCGACGTGCGCGCCAACAACGTGCGCAACACCAGCGTCAACAACGTCAACGTGAATCGCAACGTGGTGGTCGCCAACAACGGCCGCAATGGCTACCACGGTGGCTGGGACAACGACTACTACCACCCGGTCGCGACGGCGGCGGCCGTCACCGCGACAGTGGCGGTGACATCTGCGGTGGTGGGGTCGATGGTCAGGACGGTGCCGGCCGGTTGCGTGCCGGTCAACTATGGCGGCCTGATCTACCAGCAGTGCGGCTCGACCTGGTACCAGCCGCAGAACGGCGCCTACGTGGTGATCAACGCGCCGTACTGAACCGGCAAGCCGGAGGCTTTCGCGAACGCCTCGCCGGGCGCGAGCGGACAGGTGGCCATGCCCTCTTCGAGTCGCCGTGAGATCTCCTGGCGCAAGGCCGAGAGACCCTCGATGCGCTCGTCGATGCTCCGGATCTTCTTCTGCAGGGCTTCGCGCAGCAGGGGCGCGGACGTTCCCGGCGCCGCGAGCAACGGAAGATCGGCCTCGATCTCGGCCAGGGTGAAACCCAGCGATTGGGCCGTGCGCACGTAGCGCAACCAGTCGACAGCTTCCGGCGGGTACTCGCGATAGCCGTTGTCGCGACGGACCGAGGCGATGAGGCCGCGCTTCTCGTAGAAGCGCAAGGCGTCCCGGCTCAGGCCCACGGCATTGGCAAGTTCTCCGATTTGCATGGGCGGTCCGTGGGACGAAGTGCTTGACCCTGGATCGTACTCCAGGGTCGACCATGCAAATTCGATCCCTTCAGAGCCCTCTCACATGCCCTCTTTCTCGACCTCCGGCTATCGCTGCATCGTGCGCGCCAGCGCCCTCTACGACGTGTTGGTCACTGCGCCCTTCGCAACCCCATGGACCTTCGCGCTGCTGCGCGATCAACTCTCGGCGATGAACCAGTCGCTGGGCGGCGCGATGCTGCCGGCCTTCGACGTCTTTCACGTGCTGATCGCCTGTCTTCTGGGCAGCCTCGTGATGGTCTGGTCGGTATTGCGACTGCGCCAGCCGAGCCTTCGTATGGGCCGCTACGACGGAGTCGCGCGTGGCCTCTTCGCGACCTGGATGGCCCGGGCCCTGGCCGTCACCGGCGCTCCGGTGCTGTGGCTGTTCCTGCTGCCGGAAATGGCGTGGTGCCTGGTGCAATGGTTGCCGGTCGATGCGCCGCTCAATGCGCCGGTCAAGGCCGCCGCTGCATGAAATCGACCCATGGCCGACTGCTCATCGACTGTTCGATTCCGTACAGAGTGCGATGGCGTTTGTGTACGCTGCCGGATAGAACCGGGCAGACCCGATGCGGCATCTTCTGTGTATCGAAACAGGAGGCCATGAATGTACGAAGCGTTTGGCGAGCGTCTGAGAAAGACGAGAGATGCAAAGGCAATCGGAGAAGCGGGATTCGAGATCTCGCAGGAGCGCGCCACCGGCCTCTGGCATTGGGTGCTGCAAGGCCAGGACAGCGGCCCCATCGCCCGCAGTGCCGCCGGCTTCAAGACGCGTGAATTGCTCCTCGAGGATCTGCGTCGCGTCCAGTCCAAGGCACCGCAGTCATTGATCTTCGATCTCATCGGCAATCTGCACGCGACGAGTTGAGGCCGCTGCGGCCGCCGGCACCAGCCGGTAGGCAGCGCGCAACTCGGCCAGGGCTTCGTCGACCAGTGCCAGGGCGGCCGACATCTCGGCGGCCTGCGTCGGAGACTGCAAGTCCCCGGGCTCCAACATCGAGTCCAGCCCCACATAGGCAATGGACCAATGAATCTTCGCGATGGTTTGGGCCAAGGCTCGGGTGCGCGCGGTGTCGTTCATGACTGTCTGCTCCTGGCTGATGAAGCTCGGGTGCAAGGTCGCGGCGGTACATGGCGCTGTGCGATGGGTGTCGCAGCCGGTGCGGGGCCTTGGTCGGACCATTCTAAAAAGCACTGGCTCGAAAGACAATGAATTCTTGTGGACCACGCTCTGCCTTTTGGCAGATAGAAAATCTAGCGGGGCAAACCCTGTCAGTGAAGCGCTCGACTTGAAGCGCCTACAACTTGATCGCCGAGTCGAACGTCAGTCACAAGTAGTAGTGTTCCAGAGTTGACGGGAGCATTGCCATTGCAATCGAGGCCACGCTCGGAAGCAATCACCTATTGGACACCCTGACCCGGATCGCACCAGGTCTCTGGCAGGACGACTTGCGCTGGGTGGACCTGACGCTCGGCCAGGTCCTGCACGAGCCGCGCGGGCCCCGCGAATACGTCTATTTCCCGGTGACCGCGGTGGTGTCGCTGCTCTACGTGCTGGCCGACGGCGACATGACCGAGCTTTGCGTCATCGGCAACGAAGGCGTCGTCGGCACGTCGAGCCTGATGAGCGACGGCACGACCGCCAGCTGCGCGATGGTCCAGTGCGGCGGGACTGCGCTTCGGCTCAGCGCCGGGCAATTGAGGGAAGAGTTCGGACAAGGCGGCTGCGTCACCGAATTGCTGTTGCGCTACACGCAGGTGCTGGTCGCGCAGATGGCGCAGACCGCCGTGTGCAACCGCCATCACACCATCGACGAGCAACTCTGTCGGTGGATCCTCACCATGCTCGATCGCCTTCCGGGCGACTCCATCGCGACGACGCAAGAAATGATTGCCGCCACGCTGGGCGTTCGCCGCGCCAGCGTGAACATGGCGGCGACCCAGCTGCAAAAGGAGGGACTGATCACCTCCGGCCGCCGCAAGATCACGGTCGACAACCGTCACGCCCTGGAGGCGCGCGCATGTGAATGCTATGCGGTCATCAAGTTCGAATACGACCGCCTGGGGCCGGCCTACGACGCCATGGAGATCGATCGATCTCACGTGAGCGTGCGTCATGACAGGGATCGGCTCGCGTTGCTGCGCATGTTCGACATCCTGGATTCGCCGTCCGAAAAGATCTTCGACGACATCGCCACCCGCGCCAGCGAAATGCTCGCGGCGCCGATCGCGACGATCAGCTTCCTGGACCAGGACCGGGACTGGTTCAAGTCCCGCGTCGGATTCGCTGCCACCGAATCGCCCGCAGACACCTCATTCTCGGACGTGTTGTTCGACGTGACAGAGAACACGGTGGTCGTCACCGACACCTTGCACGACCGGCGCTTCTCGGACCATCCGCTCGTGCGCGGCATGCCCTTCATCCGCTTCTACGCCGCGGTCCGATTGGCCGTCCATGGCCACACCCTGGGGACCTTGTGCGTCTACGACTTCAAGGCGCGTCAACTCGACAGTGAACAGGTGCGTTCGCTCGAGTCGTTGGCATCGGCAACCAAGGACGCACTCATCGCGCGCAAGGTCGCCAACACTTGAGCGGAACCGACCCATGCGCGCACGACGGTTCAGAGCGTGCGCTTGACGATCCGGCCCCGCCACTCGGGCCCGGCATCCGCCAGCGCCTGTTCGAAGGCGGCCTCCTGGGTCCTGGTGGGAGAAGCGGCGATCACGAGACTGCCCTGAAGCGTCACCGGCGCGTAGCGCCACTTCACGCCGACGCTGTCCGCAGCTTGAACGAGTTCCTCGACGAGGTCGTCGCGGTCCCATGGCAAGTGGAATTCCCAAGTCGGCATGGCTTGCTTGTTTCCGGCTGTTGGCTGTTGGATCATAAGCCGGCCTGACCGCAAACTGACTCGAGAACGGGGCCGCACGGCCGATCCGATGACTCCCGAGACCTTTGCCGGCGACCTCGAAGCCTGAGCGCGCGACATTGGCTGCGCAGGGTCACCGCGCTGTCGCATGCGATGCGTAAAAGACGGCCTTCCCGTCATCGTGGAGCCTGCATGAAAGCCGTCGCGTTCTCCAACAACGACATCGCGGTCGCCGCCTGGACCTTCGGCGGCCGGATCAAGGACTGTCTCGGCTTCGCGATCTATCGCATCGACGTGAAGGCCGGCACCGAAACATGCCTGCCTGCGCTCGCCACCTTCCCCGGCCAGGACGCCAGCGCGAACCGGACCACCGCGCAGGACCCGATCCAGAAGTTCTACTGGAAGGATGTCTACGCGAAGCGAGGCGGTTCGTACCGCTACCGCATCGTCCCGATGTCGGGCAAGCCCGGCGCGTTGGTCGCCATGTCGATCGGCGCGTTGACCACCAACATCGTGCAGCTGACGCCCGCCTACGGTGTGCTGTCCGCCTATTTCAACCGCGGCATCCTGGCGACCCAGGCAACCGCCAAGGCGCTCCACTCCGATGGCGATCTTGAAGCGATGAAGACCGAGTTGCTGCGGCGCATCGCCGACCCGACCGATCGCCTGCGCATCGACCTGGCGGGCGACATGGTGAAGGCCATGACCGCGCTCCCGCTCGAGGCGGCCGCCGGCACCGGCAAGCTGTGGTGCAGCCTCTATGAATTCGAGGACACGCAACTGATCGCCTCGCTCGATGCGGTGGCGGGCCGCGCCAATCTCATCCTCTCGAACATGCCGGGCACCGTCGACGGCGAGAAGACCGACGACACCTATGCGGCCGAGCGGCAGAAGGCCAAGGACGCCGGTGTGCAGGTCGTCGACCGGATGATGCCGGGCGGCCACATCGGCCACAACAAGTTCACCATCCTCGACGAGGGCGGCGCGAAGGCCGTGCAGTTCGGCTCGACCAACTGGACCGATCGCGCGTTGTGCGCGCAATCGAACAACACGGTCATCGCCCGTTCGCCCAAGCTCGCAGCGGCCTACCTCGACTACTGGAATGCGCTGAAGGCCGACACCGAGGCGGGTGACGGCAAGGGCAAGCAGGACGCGGCGCTGCGATCGGCCGATGGCGGCGGCCCGGTCGTCGTCGAACTCGAAGACGGCAGCGCCACCGTCGATGTGTGGTTCTCGCCGAACACGCCCAAGGCCCGAGCCAGGTCGCACGTGCATGAAGCGACGCCTCCGGACCTGCAGGAAGTGTTCGACCTGATCGCCGCAGCCCGGCAGGCGGTGCTCTTCGTGGCCTTCGAACCCGGTGAGCCGAGCGTCATCGACGCGATCGGAGCCGCTCAGAAGGCCAATCCGTCGCTGTTCGTCCGCGGGACGGTGACCGTGGCCCGGGCGGCCGAGGACTTCGCGATCGCCATCAAGGGCGATGCCAAGGGCGACAGCACGGGCAAGCCATTGCCTTCGGGCGAGCGCATTCCCGTCGACTACCGGGTGATTCCGGCCGAGGGCATCAAGGACCCGATCGGCGTCTGGGAAAAGGAACTCAACAGCGCCGGTTTCGCGGTGACGCACAGCAAGTTCATCGTGATCGATCCTTTCTCCGACGGCTGCGTGGTCATCACGGGCAGCCACAACCTCGGCTTCCAGGCGTCCTACAACAACGACGAGAACATGGCGATCATCAAGGGCCATCGCGCACTCGCCGAAGCGTATGCGGCCAACGCGCTGGACATCTACGACCACTACGCGTGGCGCTGGTGGCTGGCGACGAAGCCCGACACGGCCTGGGCCTCGCTCGGCATCGACGACCACTGGCAGAACAGCTACTTCGATGCAGCCGGACGACCGGTCTCGCCGGAACTCGGCTTCTGGCTGGCGAGTTCGCCGTCCGCGGATGCCTTGCCGACGCCTGCCGCGTTCGCACCGGTGAGCCGGGAAGAACCGGCCTTGCACGAGATCCGGCAGCGGCATTCAGCCAAGCGAGCAGCCAGGCACCACGAACGGTGAACGGGCGCTTCGACGCCGCGATAATGTGGCCCGCCTCGTCAGGAGGGTGTCGGGCAACGCCCTGGAAATAGTCGAATGATGGATTGGGTTCCTGTAGTCTTCATCACGTTCAAGGTTCTCGTGTTCGGCACGGGCATGTTCTTCGCCGTCAAATGGCACTATGAGCAAGGCAAGAAGGGAAAGGAAAAGGAGAAGAAGGGCGCGGTGCTGCGTGCGGGCGGCAAGGTGGCCGCAGTCTTCGCGCTGTCGCTCCTGGGCCTTTCGCTCCTGACCTTCGGTCTCGGCAAGGTGTTCGGTCTGGACTTGACCTTTCCATGACGGTGAGCTGGATCACCTTGCTGTGGGCGATGGTCAGCGCCGCATGCCTGACCCTCGCAGCCGTCCACCTGCCGCTCTGGCTGAGGGATCGTTCGGCCTGGCCGAGCTTCTTCTTCTCTCTCCTGTGCGTCGCGAACGCCTGCCTCGCCCTCAGCGAGATGCAGATGCTGCATGCGCGCACGCCGGATGCCTATGCGGCGGCCATGCGGCTCGCTCACGTTCCGATCCTTGCAATGGTCGTGGCAGTGGTCGGCTTCATCAGCAGCTATTTCAATGTCGGCCGCCGTTGGCTCGGATATGCCGCGATCGCGCTGCGAACAGCCTCCCTCTTGCCCAACTTCCTGACTGGGCAAAGTCTGAACCTGAGCACGATCAGCAGCATCGACCGACTGGAGTTCCTGGGCGAACGCGCGTCGATTGCCGTCGGCACGCCAAGTCCGTGGATCGCCCTCGACGAGTTGTCATTGGCGCTGCTGGTCATCTTCCTGGTGGACGCCAGCATTGGAGCCTGGCGCCGCGGCGCCAGGCGCGAAGCACTGACCGTGGGCGGCGGCCTTCTGCTCTTCTCGCTGGCCGGAACGATCCAGGCTCTGCTGGTATTTACAGGCGTCCTCCGGATGCCGATCACGATCAGCCTCTTCTCGCTGGCGATCGTGATTGCGATGGCCTACGAACTCAGCGGCAAGCTGCTCGCCGCAAATCGACTGGCGCAAGACCTGCACGAGAGCCGGAAACGCATGGCGCTGGCAACCGAAGCCGCGGAAGTCGGCACCTGGATGTTCGAATTCGGGGCACGCAGCCTCTGGACCAACCCGCGGGCGCGCACCGTATTCGGCTTCTCGCCCACCGAGGCGCCAGATGTCGAAGCCCTGCTGTCGCGAGTCGACACGATGGATCTGACGGCGGTACGCGAAGTCTTCTCGGCATCGCAAAGCACTTCCAGCGACTGCCAGACGGAGTTCCGAATCCATCCGGGCGGCGATACCACGCGTGTGCGCTGGGTCTCGGCCAGAGGGCGCGTCGAGTTGGACGAACGCGGGCGACCGCAGCGCATGCGAGGCGCCTGCAATGACGTCACCGAACGCAAGGAGATCGAGAAGCAGATGGTCCAGTTGCGACTCGACGTGGCGCACGCAGCGCGTGTTTCGGCCATGGGCCACCTGGCCACGGGCCTGGCGCACGAGATCAATCAGCCTCTCGGCGCCATCATGCGTAACGCCGAGACGGCCCTCCTGCTCCTGAAGTCACCGCAGACGGACATGCAGGAAATCCGGGAGGTCCTGACGGACATCCTCGACGACGACGAGCGCGCCGGTGCCGTCATCGATCGGATGCGAGCGATGCTTCGGCGCAGCGAAATCGAGTTTCGGCCGTTGGGCATCGATGCCCTGTTGTCGGAAGTGGCCGCGCTGGTGCGTTCGGATGCCGCCGTCCGCCGCGTAAGGCTGATGACGAAGGTGGCGGACGGCCTGCCGCCGGTATGGGGCGACCCGGTGCACCTGCAACAGGTCCTCCTGAACCTGATCTCCAACGGCATGGACGCGGTCGAGGAGGCCAACCCCAAAGACCGTTGCATCACGATCTCGGCAACACGCGGCAGCGCCGATATCGTCGAATTCGCGGTGAGCGACACAGGTCCGGGAATCGCTCAGGACCATCTCGAGCAGATCTTCGATTCCTTCTACACCACCAAGGCGAGCGGACTGGGCATGGGCCTGGCGATCTCGCGCAGCCTGGTGGAGGCCCACGGCGGCCGGCTCTGGGCGGAGAACCGTCAAGGCGGCGGCTCCAGCCTGCGCTTCACGTTGCCGATCGCAGCCGTCGAGCGGCAAGAGGCCTAGAACGCTACGATCCGTCGTCGGACCGGCGAGAAGGAGTCCTGCGATGAAGGCATCACCGAAACGCATCAGCCTGAGCATCTGCCTGGCAGGCTCGCTCTGCGCGCTGTCCACGACAGCTTGCGCGGCCGATATCAAGGTCATGTGCGACAGCCCGCTGGAGCCCGCGCTGACGCAGGTCGTCGATCTCTATCGGCGGCAGACACACGATCGGGTCAACCTGGTCTTCGATCCCTCGCCCGAAGTGAAGAAGAGAATCGAGAGTGGCGAGGCAGCCGACGTCGTCATCGTGCAGCCGGATTTCGCGGACGAACTGACGAAGTCGGGCAAGGTGAGTGCCGGGGACAGACCGATCATTGCCCACGTCGGCGTCGGCCTCGGCAATCGCAAGGACGCGCCGACCTACGACATCTCGACGGTCGGGAAATTCAAGGCCACGCTGCTCGGCGCAGACTTGCTGGTCTTCAACAGCGTCAAGTCCGGACAGGCGTTCGCGGGCACGCTCGAAAGGCTGGGCATCGCCGAAGCGCTCAAGCCGAAGATCGTGCGCACGACACCCAACGGCATCTTCGACCCGGTGCTGAAAGGCACCGGCAACGATCTGGTCGCGGGCACGATTCCGCTCATCGCGACCATGCCCGGCATCAAGCTTCTCGGCCCACTGCCGGGCGATCTCCAGACCACGCTTTCCTACACCGCGGTGCTCATGGCGAACTCGCCGCAGCGCGATACCGCCGAAGCTTTCGTCGCGTTCATGAAGTCTGCGCAAGCGCAAGAGACCTTCGCTGCGAACGGCGCCAAGTAGGCTTCGCCGCGAGGTAGTTCGGCGGCAACTCGGCGTCCGGCCGACCGCGGTCACCGACCCGTGTCATGCAGGACGACAAGCAGTTCGTCGAGCCGCTCGAGCGTGGAGGCCAAGCCCTCCTTCATTCCCATGGCGATGACCTTCTCCACATCGTCGGGCGAGTCGTACTGAATCGACGTCGTCACCAGCGTGTGCCCGCTCGCGTCGGTGAAGACGACGTCCCAGGTCGCCCTGGGCATGTCGGCATTGACGATGCCGGCCTCGTCGCAGAAGCCGTCGAGCGCCGTGTAGCCATCGATCGGGTCGATCGTCTGGTAGTCCAGGCGGCTCCAGAACGCCTGCCCGTCAGGCATCAGCATGGCGTAGTGCCAGTAGCCGCCTTCCTTGAATTCCATGTGGCTGGTCCTGGTCGTCAAAGGCTTCGGCGCGAACCAACGGTCCAGCAACTCGCTCTTCGTATGGCAGTCCCAGACGAGTTGGCGCTTCGCCGCGAACTCTCGCCGGACGGTGAGCGTGCTCTTTTCCTTGTCTACGAGGAAATCGAATTGAAGTTCAGCTTTCATGGTCTTCTCCGTTGAGGGTTGTCAAAAGGTCGTCGAGGTTTTCGTACCTGCTCTTCCAGGCCGCGCGTTGCTTTCCGAACCAGCGTTCCGCGATCGCAAGCTTCTTGTGTTCCAAGGTGCACGTTCGGACGCGCCCGCTCTTCATCGAACGAACGAGGCCCGACTCTTCCAGCACACCCATGTGCTTCATGAAGGACGGCAACGCCATGTCGAAGGGCTCGGCCAACTCGCTGACGGTGGCGGAGCCCTTGCCGAGGCGCTGGACGACAGCCATGCGCGTGGGGTCCGCGAGCGCATGGAAGATCGCGCTCAGCGCTGCTGCATTGTTATCCATTTGGCTAACTTTACCGTGCGCTGCGGGCGCTGGCAAGGCCCTGACTGGCGATGTTGATGTGACAGGCGAAGACGACGACGCGCGCCGGAGGGGCGCCAAGAGAGGGTCCGGAAAATACTGGATATTCATCCAGTAAACTGCCTCGCATGCGCGTCAGGATGAAACGTAGACTTCGCGGCGGGATCGAACTGTCCGACAAGGACTTCCACGGCCAGGAGTGGACCCGCGGCATGCTCCAGCTCGAACGCGGCGTGCTCTACCTCTGCCTCAGTTCGCCCGGAAACATGCCGCCGCCCTACGGCATCCTCTACCGCCCGGTCATTAAGGCGTGCTTCAGCGACACGATCAGCTTCAGTGGCATCGAGCGCGAGGGCGAGCAATGGTTTGCGCAGGTGTGGTTCTGTTCGGTGGGAAGCGGGCACTACGGATAGCCCATGGAGGCTTGACCATGCGCCGATGAGCTTGCGCCTGCGAATTAGGAAAAATTAAGGACAAGGCTTCGAGCGAACGGCGACAGTGAGGAGTCCACTTGAATTCCGACTCCCGACACGAGGAGAATTGCCCATGGCCGCTTACCTGATCGCTCAAACCGAGATCCACGATCACGCGACGTACGACCGGTACAAGGCGCAGGTGTTGCCGCTGGTTCAGAAATTCCAAGGCAAGTTCATCGTCCGCGGCGGCGACGTCGAGGTGCTCGAAGGAGACTGGACGCCGAGCCGCATGGTGTTGATCGAATTTCCTTCGATGCAGCATATTCGGGACTGGTTCGCCTCACCGGAATACGCACCCTTGCTGGCGCTGCGCCAGCCGGCTGCTGTCGACCGTCTCGTGGCCGTCGACGGCTGCTGATCCATCCAACGTTGCATTGCAAAGCAAGGAGACTCGAATGATCAAGGTCAACGTGATGTATCCGTTCACCGAAGGCGCGCGCTTCGACCACGCCTATTACAGCGACCGGCACATGCCGATGGTGAAGGCGAGGCTGGGCAGCGCCTGCGCCTACTACACCGTCGAAAAAGGCCTGGCCGGCGGAGTGCCCGGTGCACCGCCCGCCTTCGTGGCGATGTGCGCGTTCATCTGCGATTCCGCCGAAGGCTTCCAGGCCGCCATGCACACGCACGGCGCCGAGATCATGGGCGACATCGCCAACTACACCGACATCGCGCCGGTCCTCCAGGTGAGCGAGGTCGTCGTCGAGCGGTCGGATCGCTGAACGGACCGGATCGAGTCCGACGACGCCCGGAGGGCCGGGAAAGGGCACCCTCGTCTGCTACCGTCGAGGCACCATGCCAACGAATGGCCGCTCGCAGCGCCCACCGCCCACTCGGATGAAAACTCCCGTCATGCGCCCTCGCCGGCGTGCACAAGCCCTTGTGTGCGCGCTGTCTGCGACAGCGAGTCTCGCGGCCCGCGCTGACGATTCCGGCTTCCAACCCATCACGCCCTACCGCCCCTCCGTCTCGACTCCGGCGCAGCTGCCCTACCCGGGTCAACTGGAGTTCGAACTCGGCGGCTTGGCTGCGAACGATGGCGAGTCGCGACGGAACACGCTGCCCTATCTGCTCAAGCTCGCCTTCAACCAGGACTGGGGCTTGCTCATCGGCGGAGACGGCTACGTCTGGACTGGCGGGGAAGTCGGCAGATTCAACGGCGTGGGCGACACGAGCATCACGCTCAAGCGCGCCTGGATCGTGAACAGTGCGAATGCGTTCGGCATGGAGTTGACCGCCAAGATACCCACTGCGAAGGAGACCATCGGAACCGGCCGGGCGGACTACGAAGTGAACACGATCTACAGCGCCGACTTCGGTCCGGTGCACATGGATGCGAATCTCAACGCAACTCAACTCGGCTTCGTCGATCCCGGCAGCTCTCGCACTCAATTCGGCGGGGCCAGCGCTTTCACAGTTTCTCTGTCCGAGCGCTGGGCGATCCTCGGAGAACTCTCGGGGACTCACCAGGCCGGCGCAGACAACGGCGTCCAGCTTCTGACGGCACTGACATTCAGCCCCAGCAAGATCCTGACCTTCGACTTCGGCGTCGCTCGAGCCTTCCGACCGCGGCCGGCGGCGAATCTGCTATCCATCGGTGTGGTGCTGCCGCTGGCGCGGCTCTGGTGATGTGCGCGACCCTCGGGGGTTCGCCTATCGAAGCTTTTCGAAGACGAGAATCCCGATGCAGGGGCGCCCGTCGATCGGCCCCTTGTCGGGCTCCGTCCTGATCGCGAGGACGCTGCCCTGGACGCGTAGAACCTTACTTGATCGGTTCCGGCCCGTGCGCCGTTCCATGACAGATCGATTGCCCTCTCACGGCCGCAGATAAGCCCAGCCCTCCTGCTGCCGTTTGACGATCTCGACCACGCCGGCCGGTACATATCCGACGTCCTGGTTCATGTCCGCGCGCTCCAGTTTCTGATTGCGCATGGTGTTCTGGCAGGCCTGAACGACGACACCGCGCTTGACCAGGTCGCTGATGCGCGCGCTCGTCTCCGCATCGCGCTTCAGCATGCCGATTCCGGGGCCATAGGCGACGATCTCGATGGCGACCTTGTCGGCGCCCATGTCGTCCTGCATGTTGCGAACGTTGGTGAGTGCCAAATTCCAGCGCGCAGGGTCGCTTTCGCTGACCTGGACGACGACATGCGCAACCGCGGTTGCTTGCTGAGCGGATGCGGCCCAGGGAGCGAGAGTGGCGGCGGCGGCGGCGAGCAGCAGGAATGAACGGCGCATGGCAAACCTCACGAATCCGGAGCAGGAGATTTCATTCTGCTGCTCGTGAGCCGGCGAAGCAACCAACGCATGGCACCACGATGACAGGCCCCGCACCTGCCATGGGTCTGGATCCGGCTTCGTGCAAGGCAGCGGCGCGCTGGCTAGCCTTGCGCTTGTCCCTCCACGCCGCAGACCTCGAGGCTTCCCATGAATCGTTCGACAGTCCGACGAATCATCGCCACCACCGCGACCGCCTGGATGCTGGCCGCGGGCGCCCAGGCCCAGCCGCCGAGCAACGCCAACTGGCCCTTTCCCAGGGACGGATGGACGACAACCCAGGAAAGTCCCCTGAACGCGCAGTACGGAATGGTCGCGCAAGGCATCTCGCGCCTCTTCGAGCCCCGACCGCTGCCATGACTGGCGCGGTGTCGACCGGAGGCTTCGCCTTGCCGGCCAGGTACCGGGGTCGTGCGAGCGTCTTCGCGGTAGCGCCTTCCAAGGGCCGAGATCAGCCGTTTGGTTACCACGCGCTCAATATCACGACCGTCAGAAGCACCACCACACCGAAAAGCGTCGCCGCGGCCCATTTGGCGCGCCATCGTCCGGCGCCCTCGTCGAGGCGTACCGGGCCGAAGAACGCGGTGACCGTCGTGTCTTCGTCGCTGCTGGTCTGAAGTTCGGACATAGGGTGTTATCGGCAGCAATTTCACGACCTTTAGCCCTTTCGATGCGCGGGACCGTCACACACGACGACTATCCTGCCCCGTCGATGAGTCGGCCGACAACCCAAAACGATCTTCCAGCGCTGCATTGGTGCCGCAAGGTGGCAGCCTGGACCGCATCGACCTCGCTGTTCATGCTCAAAAGTGCGGTCGCAGCGCATCTGCTGATCAGCGAGGACACCGGCACCCAGGAAGCCGGCAACGCGGAGTTGGAGATCGGCCTGGAGCAATCCCGGGAAGGCGACGCCCGGGCAGTGACGCTTCAACCTCAGTTGTCCTACGGCGCTTTCGAGAACCTCGACCTGATCGTCCAGCCTTCCTGGTCGGCACTCCATGGCCCGGACTCCAGCGAACGCCGCTTCGGCGATACCGGCATGGATCTCAAGTGGCGCTTTCTCGATGCGCCGCCTTTTTCGATGGCGGTTCGAGCGGGGCTGCTCGTGCCCTCCGGCGCCGACGGCATGGGCCAGGCGAAAACATCCGCACACGCGCTGTTCGTCGCCGAAGCCGATCTGCAGCCCTGGACCGTGCAGGCGAACCTGGGCTACTCGACCGACCCCGGCATTCCGAGCGCGCACGCCAACATCGCTCGCGTGTCGGCCGCAGTCCTGTATGCCTTGAACGACAGATGGACCCTTTGCCTCGATGCCGGGCTCGATCCGGATGAGGATCCGTATCAGCTGTCGTGGAAGAACACGAAAGTGGTGGGTGTGATCTACAAAGCTTCACCCGCGCTGGAGCTCGACGCTGGACTGCTGCAAGGCCAGAACCGCGCGAGCTCGGTGCGGCAATTGCTCGTGGGCGTGACTTACCGATGGCGGCCGTGACTAAATCCAAAGCGAGTTTCGAGGGTCGGTGCACGGGTCAGACGCGCGTGCGATGACTCCTCGTCGATCAATGCGTGCAAGCGCAGACCCGGCGGGGTGTCGGACTTGCTCATCTCGTCCTCGACGGCGCTGGCGTCCTTGGCCGTGGGCGTGCCGCCGAGGTGATCCGGCGTCGCGCGACATCTGTTCGCTTGCCCGAACGCTGGACGGTTTGAACGTCCCTATACTTGGGCACTGCAGAACGCGGGTGTAGTTCAATGGCAGAACGGCAGCTTCCCAAGCTTCATACGAGGGTTCGATTCCCTTCACCCGCTCCACTCCCCCAAGCCTTTCACAACCGCGACAAGCCGCCCGCCTGACGCCTTCCAGCCCGGCTCGCAAGAGCCGGCGGCCGCCGGGCCGCGATTGCGGCTGTCGCTTCACGCGCTCCGCGGACGCCTGCTCATTCCTTCGAACACTTCACCTTCATCTCCGAGCACAGCGCCAGGATGCGGTCGAAGATGACCGCTGAGACGTTCTCGTTGCCCGAATGCGCGGCGGTGATGAGGATCTGCGACAGCTTCTGCGACATCGGGTTGACCTGCATGCCGGCGATCTGGGTGCCGTTGGTGAACTGGATGTCGCGGCTTTGCGGATCCTGGCTGGTGATGCGCAACTGCGGCTGCGCGCCGAGGTTGCGCAACGCGACGGCGTAGACCTTGTCCGCGGGCACCTCGACCATGACGGCGGCGGTGTCGTAGGCCAGGCCGCCGTTTCCTTGTTGGCTCGGCGATTCCTGCTGCTGCTGGGACATCTGTTGGACCCGGCCGATGGCGTGGCGGGCGATGAACACCAGTTGTGCCTGGGCCTGCGCGCTCCAGGCCAGGGCGGCGGCCAGCGTGGCGATCCAGACGGCGGTTGGTGCGCGATGCATGGGCGGCCTTCTCGTGTCTTTGTCTGGCGGACCGCCGACGGCCGCTGAGGGCGCCTGCGATGGGTCCGAAATTGGCTGGGTCGGATTGTGGCGAGGGAGGTCGGGGGTGTCCAGGCACGCCTTCGGGCACGTTGTCTCCTTCAGTGCCCCGAAACACTTTCCTGAAGCAGACCGGCAGCCTCGTTCTCCCCCAGCATCCCCTGCATCCCCTCGTCCAGCCCCGCAACGGGCTGCGCCTTCGCCAGCGCCATCCACACCGAGAACGGCATCCGCGGCAAGGCGCGATGCACCGCCGCGCGAGCGACGACCAGTCGCCCCTGGCGCGCCACCAGCACGCCGCATTCCATCGGGATCTCGTCCGGCTCGGCGATCGGCCTGTCCTTGGCGTCGCAGCCCAGCACGTACCAGCACTCGCCGCCGAGGTCGAGGTAGGCGGCGCGCTTGTCGGGCTTGCGCAGGTCGCTCAGCAGGTCGGCGCGGTGCACCTTGACTTCGTGGACGATCGGCTGCGCGTATGCCTCGACGCTGGTGTTGCGGATCGAGAAGACGTCGGGCCGGGCGATGCACCAGCGCGGCTTGTCCGTCTCGTCGATGGCGGGAAGCCGGGCGCGCAGGCTGAGGCCGCGCCAGGCCAGGCGGCCGTTGCGGGTCATCTCGCGGGCCACCTGCTCGACCAGCGCTTCGTGCTTCGACAACGCGCTCCGGTTGACCGCCAGCGCGCCGGCCAGGCAGGCGATGCCGGCGTCGGTCAGGCGCAGGGTCTCGTGGCCGAAGGCCGATCGGACCCGCTCCAGCAGGCCCGCGGCGAGCAGGTCGACCTCGAGCGCATCGCAGCAGGGCCAGCCGGCCGAGCGATGGATCTCGCGCAGCCGGCGCGCGTGCAGCTTGCCGATCGCGACCGCGCCGGGCGGCGGATCGGCGACCGGCGCCGGTGCGCCGGGCTCGACTTGCGGCGGCGCGGCCG
>NZ_LMUW01000004.1 GCF_009765735.1 Xenophilus sp. L33 | reverse complement strand
GACCCGGCCGAGCGCAATCGCCGAGTCGGGCGGCGCGACCACCTGCAGCAAAGGGATGCAGCCGGCGGGCACCGACGCCGAATCGGCCGCCGATTCGATCAGCGCCACCGGCAGGGCCAGGCGTCCGGGCGCCGCCAGCGCCTGCGCCGCGCCGCGCAGCAGCCCGAGGTCGCCGGCCACGAAGGCACCGCGCAGCAACTCGGGCGCATCGCGGAAGGCCTTGACGATGATCTCGGGACCGATGCCGGCGGGATCGCCGAGCGTGATCGCCAGCGGCAAGGAATGCTTGCTCATGCCGGGTTGTCGATGTCGATGAACTCGTGCGCCAGCCCGAGCTGCGCCGCCACGTGGGCCGCGACCGCCGGCGCGCCGTAGCGCTCGGTCGCGTGATGGCCGCAGGCCAGGAAGGCGACGCCGGTCTCGCGCGCGTAGTGGGCCTGCGGCTCCGAGATCTCGCCGGTGATGAAGGCGTCGGCGCCGGCCGCGATCGCGGCCTCGAAGTAGCCCTGCGCGCCGCCGGTGCACCAGGCGACGTTGCGGATCGGCCGCGGCGCGCCGTCGACCCGCGTCACCGGCCGGCCGAGCACCCGCTCGACGTGCGCGGACAGCGCTGCCGCGTTCTCGAAGGCCTCGCCCTGCTCGCGGCCGCCCAGGAAGCCCAGCTCCTGCTCGCCGAAGCGCCCGGCCGCGCCCGGATGCGCCACCAGCCCCAGCCGCAGGCCGAGCTGCGCGTTGTTGCCCAGTTCGGGATGGGCGTCGAGCGGCAGGTGGTAGGCGAAGAGGTTGACGTCGTCGCCCAGCAGCAGGCCGAGGCGCTGACGCATCCAGCCGACCACGCGGCCGTCCTGGCCGCGCCAGAAAAGGCCGTGGTGCACGAAGATCGCGTCGGCCTCGGCGCGGATCGCGGCCTCGATCAAGGCCCGGCTCGCGGTCACGCCGGAGACGATCTTGCGCACCGTCGTGCGGCCCTCGACCTGCAGGCCGTTGGGGCCGTAGTCCTTGAAACGATCGGGCGCCAGCAGCAGGTCGAAGGCGTGCAGCAGCTCGTGGCGGGTGGTGCTCATCGCGCCATTGTGAGCCATCCGTTGAGGGACAATCGGCGCTTCGAAGCCCTTTCCGAATGCCCTTTTTCCCCTCATGAAACGCATCTGGCTGCTGTTCGCCCAAGCCGTGACCGTCCTGCTGGCGGCGTACTTCGTCGTCGCCACGCTGAAGCCCGAATGGCTCAACCGTCGCGCGTCCCTCGGCGGCGTGGTCTCGGTGCTGGAAGCGCCCGCCACGCCGGCCGCCGCCACGGCCAGCGGCAGCCTGAGCGGCGCCGCGAAGAAGGCGGCGCCGGCGGTGGTGAGCATCAACATCAGCAAGGCGGCGCAGCCGACGCCGCGCAGCAACGACCCGTGGTTCAAGTTCTTCTTCGGCGACCAGGGCGCGGGCCAGCAGCAGGTCGGCCTCGGCAGCGGCGTGATCGTCAGCACCGACGGCTACATCCTCACCAACAACCACGTGGTCGAGGGTGCCGACGAGATCGACGTCGCGCTCAACGACGGCCGCCACGTGCCCGGCAAGGTGATCGGCACCGATCCCGACACCGACCTGGCGGTGCTCAAGGTCGAGCTCGACAAGCTGCCGGTGATCGTGCTGGGCAATTCCGACGCGCTCGAGGTCGGCGACCAGGTGCTGGCCATCGGCAATCCCTTCGGCGTCGGCCAGACGGTGACCAGCGGCATCGTCTCGGCGCTCGGGCGCAACCAGCTCGGCATCAACACCTTCGAGAACTTCATCCAGACCGACGCGGCGATCAACCCGGGCAATTCGGGCGGCGCGCTGATCGACGTCAACGGCAACCTCGAGGGCATCAACACCGCCATCTTCTCGCGCAGCGGCGGCAGCATGGGCATCGGCTTCGCCATTCCGGTGTCGACCGCCAAGCAGGTGCTGGAAGACATCGTGAAGTCCGGCAAGGTCACCCGCGGCTGGATCGGCGTCGAGCCGAACGACCTGTCGCCCGAACTGGCCGAGACCTTCGGCGTCAAGGCAGATGCCGGCGTGATCATCACCGGCGTGCTGCAGAACGGCCCGGCCGCCAAGGCCGGCGTGCGGCCCGGCGACGTCATCACGCAGGTCGGCGAGAAGAGCATCGGCAACGTGCAGCAGCTGCTGGGCGCGGTCGCCGGCCTGAAGCCGGGCGCGGCCACCCGCTTCGCGCTTCAGCGCGGCAGCGACAAGCTGGAGCTGGACGTGACGCCGGGCCTCCGGCCGCGGGTGCCGGCGCGGCGCGTGCCGGCAGCAGACGACACCGAGTAGGCGCCGGGTCGGAACAGCCGCTCAGGGCTGCTGGGGCGAATCCGCGGTCTCTTCCGGCGGCTTGGTGAATCGCGCGAAGTAGCGCGCGCCGAAGATGCCGATCTCGTAGAGCAGCACCATCGGCACCGCCAGCGCCAGCTGCGACACCACGTCGGGCGGCGTCAGCACCGCGGCGACCACGAAGGCCACCACGATGAAGTAGCCGCGGAAGGAGCGCAGCTTCTCGACCGTGACGAGCTCGAAGCGCACCAGCAGCATCACCACGATCGGCACCTGGAAGGCGACCGCGAAGGCGATGTAGAGCGACAGGATGGCCTCGACGTAGGACGAGATGTCTGGCGTCGCGTTGACCGAGGCCGGCGTGAAGCGCTGGATGAAGGTGAACATCTTGTCCAGCACGAAGAACTGGACGAAGGCGATGCCGCAATAGGCCAGGAGGCTGCCGAAGAAGATCAGCGGCAGCGCGAAGCGCTTCTCGTGGCTGTAGAGGCCGGGCGCCACGAACATCCATATCTGGTAGACCAGCCAGGGCAGCGCCAGCAGCACCGCGGTCATGAACAGCACCTCCATCGGCACGAAGAAGGGCGAGAAGACGCCAATCGCGATCAGCTTGGTGTCGGGCGGCATGTGGGCCCGGATCGGGTGCGCGATCAGGTCGATCAGCCCGCTCGGGCCGGGCCAGATGGCCAGCACCGCCACCGCCACCGCCAAGCCGTAGATGCAGTAGATCAGCCGGTTGCGCAACTCCATGAGGTGCGCCACGAAAGGCTGCTCGGTGCCGGCCAGTTCGTCTTCTTTGTTCTTGTCGGTGGGATCGGCCATGGGGTCGTCGCGGGCATGAAGCCGGTACGCGTCGGGCGCGACCGGTCGCCTCGTCGCGGCTAATTGATCTTTTGGGGGCGGTAGCGGGCCACGCGCGCGGCGCCCGACAGCGCCTTGGTGCGCACGCCGGCGCGCGCCTTGTACCACTGCGGCGTGGCGCCCTGCTTCAGGCGCCAGTTCTTGCGGGGGTGCTTGTATTGGGGAAAGGTCGGCTCGGGCGTGCTTTCGGACAGCTCGGAAAGCATCTGCCCGCTCTCGGTGAAGGTCTTCTCGATCTCGCTGGCGGAGGACTGGATGCTTTGATGCACTTCGCGCGCCGCGTCCTGCATCGTGTCCTTCATCTTGCGGAATTCGTCGAGGTCCATCGACCGGTTGACCTCGGCCTTGACGTCATTGACGTAGCGCTGCGCCTTGCCGAGCAGGGTGCCGACGGTGCGCGCCACCCGCGGCAGCTTTTCGGGGCCGATGACGATCAGCGCGACCGCGCCGATCAATGCCAGTTTCGAGATCCCGAGGTCGAGCACGGATCGGCCGGCCTCAGGACTTCTGACGCGCTTCGACGTCGATGGTCGACTTGTCGGCGGCGGTGTTGCCGGTCACCTGCGCGGCGGGGCCGGCGGGCGCGTCGGTGGCGCCGTCACGCATGCCGTCCTTGAAGCCCTTGACGGCGCCGCCGAGGTCGGAGCCCATGTTGCGGAGCTTCTTGGTGCCGAAGATCATCACCACGACGAGCAGCACGATCAGCCAGTGCCAGATGGAAAGTGAACCCATGGAATTGCTCCTGAAGAATGTCAGCGATTTTAGACGCCCTGCAAGGGCCGTTCCTGGGGACGGATATCGCGAAACCACGGACGTGGGCCGCCCATGACGTGAACATGGAGATGGTGGACTTCCTGGCCGCCGTCGCTGCCGGTGTTGACCACGATCCGGAAGCCGCCGTCCGGGTACGGCCGGCAGCCCTGCTCCAGGGCCAGCTTCGGCGCCAGGGTCATGATCTTGCCGAGCACCGCCGCGTCGTCGGTCGTGACCTGGGCCATCGACGCGACGTGGCGCTTGGGGATCAGCATGAAGTGCACCGGCGCCCAGGGCGCGATGTCGTGGAAGCCGTAGACGTCCTCGTCCTCGTAGACCTTGCGCGAGGGAATCTTGCCTTCGACGATCTTGCAGAAGATGCAGTTCGGGTCGTGTGTCATGTCAGCTTTCCATCGGCCGGCCGGCGTTCATGCCGACCATGCCCTTGACGATGCGATAGAGGAACCAGAGCGAGATCAGGCCCCAGGCGATCCAGCCCGGCACGAAGAACAGCAGCCAGAGCCAGGAGGTCAGCACGTACAGCACGCCGGCCCACAGCACCGTGCGGATGCGCCAGCTGAAGTGCGAGGCCTGCCAGGTGCCGGCCGCGTCCGAGCGCTTGACCAGGTCGATGATCAGGGCGATCAGCAGCAGCCCGATCGAGGCCTGCGCGCCCGGCAGCACCGCACCGACCGCGACCACCAGATGCAGGATGTAGCTGATCCAGCCCCAGGTCTTGAGCGAGTCGTCGGGCTCGACCGTGACGATGTCGTTGTTCATGCCGTCTCCTCAGTCGTTGCTGGCCTCGCGGGCCTGGGCCTTGCGAAGTGCCTTTTCCTCGATGCCGCTGGTGCCTTCCCGGCGCTCCAGCTCGGCCACCACGTCGGCCGGCGCCAGGCCGTAATGGGCCAGCGCCACCATGCAGTGGAACCACAGGTCGGCCACCTCGGCGACCACCTTGGCGCGGTCGCCGCCGTGGTCGGCGTCCTTGGCCGCCATCACGACCTCGCAGGCTTCCTCGCCGATCTTCTTGAGGAAGGCGTCGGGTCCGCGCTGCAAGAGGCGCGCCACGTAGCTCTTGTCGGGGTCGCCGCCGCGTGCGGGCAGCCGGCTCTCGATGACGGCGGCCAGGCGGGCCAGCGCGTCGCCGGCATTGCCGCTTTCGGTACGGATGTCGATGCTCATTTCGTGGCGGCGTAGATCGATGCCGGGTCCTTCAGGACCGGCTCGACGGCGACCCAGCGGCCGTCTTCGTACTTGCTGAAGAAGCAGCTGTGGCGGCCGGTGTGGCAGGCGATGCCGGGCTCGTGGCCGAGTTGCGTGACTTTCAGCAGCACCACGTCGTTGTCGCAGTCGATGCGGATCTCGTGCACCTGCTGGATGTGGCCGGATTCCTCGCCCTTGGCCCAGAGCTTCTGCCGCGAGCGGCTGAAATAGACGGCGCGGCCGGTCTCGGCCGTCCGGGCCAGCGCTTCACGGTCCATCCAGGCGAACATCAGGACGTCGTTGCTGCCTTGTTCCTGTGCGATCGCGGGCACCAGGCCGTTCGCGTCCCACTTCACTTCATCGAGCCAATTCATCGCGGCATTGTCGGTCAAAGGTCAAAGCCTTACGGGGATGCCGCGGGCGGCCATCTGCGCCTTGGCCTGGCCGACGGTGAATTCGCCGTAGTGGAAGATGCTGGCCGCCAGCACCGCGTCGGCGCCGCCGGTCTGGATGCCGTCGGCCAGGTGCTCCAGGCTGCCGACGCCGCCGGAGGCGATCACCGGCACGCCGACCGCGTCGCTCACCGCGCGGGTCAGCGCCAGGTCGAAACCGCTCTTGGTGCCGTCGCGGTCCATGCTGGTCAGGAGGATCTCGCCGGCGCCGCGGCGGGCCATCTCGACCGCCCATTGCACCGCGTCGAGGCCGGTGTTCTTGCGCCCGCCGTGGCTGTAGACGTCCCAGCCGGCGCCGCGGCTGGCGGCGTCCTCGGGGCTGCGGCGCTTGGCGTCGATCGCGACCACGATGCACTGCGCGCCATATTTCTGCGAGGCGTCCTCGATGACCTGCGGATCGGCGATTGCGGCGGAGTTGAAGCTGGTCTTGTCGGCGCCGGCATTGAGCAGCCGGCGCACGTCGGCCACGGTGCGCACGCCGCCGCCGACCGTCAGCGGGATGAAGACCTGCGAGGCCACCGCCTCGATGATCGGCAGGATCAGGTCGCGGCCGTCGCTGGTGGCGGTGATGTCGAGGAAGGTCAGCTCGTCGGCGCCCTGGGCGTTGTAGCGGGCGGCGATCTCGACCGGGTCGCCGGCATCGCGCAGCTCGACGAAGTTGACGCCCTTGACGACGCGGCCGCCGGTCACGTCGAGGCAGGGAATGATGCGTTTGGCGAGCATGAAGAAGCTTGTTGGGGAATCAGAGGACGGCCAGATTCTGCCAAGCCTGCCAGCGGCCGCCGCCGGCCAGCTCGACCGGCTCGTCGATGTGGGCGGCCTCGACGCAAAGCATCTGGCGCCAGCCGTCGGCCGGCATGTCGTCGAACTTGGCGCCCAGCACCGGGCCCGGGTTCCAGACTACGGTCTCGGTGCAGCTGGGGCTTTGCGTGACCTCGAGCGTGCCCGAGGGCTGCACCAGCCGCAGCGGATGGGCGGGCGCGGCGAAGACGCTGTCGAATTCGACGCCGAAGGCCGGCACCTCGGCGCTTTCGACCTCGCGCAGGTCCAGCAGCGAATCCCAGCGCTGCGCGCCCTGGAGGCCTTCGAGCCGCACCGCGGTGACCTCGTCCACCCGCAGGTAGTTGTGCAGCGCGGCGGTGAACGAGAAGGGCTCGGTGCCGGGGTTGTCGATCGCGAGCTCGATGTGCAGCGCCTTCGGCGCCAGGGTCACCGCCAGCCGGGCCCGGAAGGCGTGCGGCCAGAGGGCGCGGGTCGCCTCGTTGTCGGCGAGCACCAGGGCGACCGTGTCGGGCCTGGCGGCGTCGGCCGGCTCGACCTGCCATTGGGCATTGCGGGCGAAGCCGTGCTTGGGCAGCGGGCCGCGCTGGTTGAACTGCGGCCAGCAGACCGGCACGCCGCCGCGGATCGCGGTCTTGCCGTCGAACTTGGCGCTCGGGCTGAGGTACAGCCGCTCGACGCCGGCGGCGTCGATCCAGGAGAGCAACTGGCCGCCGTGCAGGGCCACGGTGACGCTGCCGCCGCCGGCCGGCGCCAGCCGGACCGCGGGCTGGCCGCGGAAGTCGAGAGCTTGGTAGGTCATGGACCGATTCTAGATATCGGCACTGTGTCCGGAATGTATTTGCAGATGGCGCGGATTTCGCTTGAAATCTCCCAAGGAAGCGGAGCCCGTTGCCGGGCGCCCGCCGGAGAAGACCATAAAACCGACTAGGAGCTCCCATGAGAAGGAAATTGCCGCCCGCCGCCTGGATCCTGATCGCGATGCTGATCGGCATCGCGATCGGCTACATGGTCTTCATCAATTTCCCGGACAAGAAGAGCGCGGCCGAGGTCGCCGGCTACATCTCGATCATGTCGGACGTGTTCCTGCGGCTCATCAAGATGCTGATCGGGCCGCTGGTGTTCTCGACCCTGGTGGTCGGCATCGCGCACATGGGTGACGCGGCCTCGGTCGGTCGGGTGTTCGGCAAGGCGCTGGGCTGGTTCATCACCGCCTCGCTCATCTCGCTGATCCTGGGCCTGGTCATGGCCAACCTGCTGGAGCCGGGCCACAACCTCGGGCTGCCGCTGCCGGACATCGGCTCCTCGGCCAACCTCGCGACCTCCAAGTTCACGCTCAAGGACTTCGTCAGCCACGTGGTGCCGAAGTCCTTCGTCGAGGCCATGGCCGACAACGAGATCCTGCAGATCGTCGTCTTCTCGATGTTCTTCGGCGTCGCGCTGGCCTCGCTCGGCGAGAAGGCCCGCACGCTGGTCAACGCGATCGACGAACTGTCGCACGCCATGCTGAAGATCACCGGCTACGTGATGAAGCTGGCGCCGCTGGCGGTGCTGGCCGCCATGGCCGCCACGGTGGCGGTCAACGGGCTGGGCATCCTGATGAAGTTCGCGGTCTTCATGGGCAGCTTCTACCTGAGCCTCTTCCTGCTCTGGGTCATCCTGAGCCTGGCCGGCTTCATCTTCCTCGGGCCGCGGGTGCTGCTGCTCCTGAAGCTGATCCGCGAGCCCTTCCTGCTGTCCTTCGCCACCGCCAGCTCGGAAGCGGCCTATCCGAAGATCCTGATCGCGCTCGACCGCTTCGGGGTCAAGCGCAAGATCTCCAGCTTCGTGATGCCGATGGGCTACTCCTTCAACCTGGACGGCTCGATGATGTATTGCACCTTCGCGGTGCTCTTCATCGCCCAGGCCTACGACATCCACATGCCGATCAGCACGCAGATCACGATGTTGCTGATCCTGATGCTCACCTCCAAGGGCATGGCCGGCGTGCCGCGGGCCTCGCTGGTGGTGATCGCGGCGACGCTCAACCACTTCAACATCCCGGAGGCCGGCCTGCTGCTGATCCTGGGCGTCGACACCTTCCTCGACATGGGCCGCTCGGCCACCAACGCGGTCGGCAACTCGATCGCCACCGCGGTGGTCGCCAAATGGGAAGGCGAGCTGCTGTCGGTCAACGACGCCGCGGCCAATGCGCGCAGCATGGACGAGGAAGCGGCCGCCAGCCTGGCCCATCCGGCGCATGCCTGAGGTGCTTGCATGAGGCTGCCATTCCTGCGCCTGGCTTCGGCCTTCGGGTGCGCGGCGCTGCTGCTGGGTGTGGCGGCGCCCGCCGCGGCCCAGTCCGACCCGACGCCGTCGACGTCGGCCGCTCTGACCGGCACCCTGGCCAAGGTGCGCGACAGCGGCACCGTGGTGGTCGGCTACCGCGAGTCGTCGGTGCCCTTCTCGTACCTGTCGGCGCGCAACGAGCCGATCGGCTATTCGATCGAGCTGTGCAAGGCGCTGGTCGACGCCATGGGCGAGGCAGTGCACAAGACGCTGGCCACGAAATGGGTGCCGGTGACCGCCGAATCGCGGGTCGACGCGGTGGCCAGCGGCCAGGTCGACCTCGAGTGCGGCTCGACCACCAGCAACCTGGAGCGGCAGAAGCGGGTCGCCTTCTCGCCGACCATGTTCGTCTCGGGCACCAAGCTGCTGGTGAAGAAGGATTCGCCGATCAAGTCCTTCCGCGACCTGCAGGGCAAGACGGTGGCGGTCACCCGCGGCACCACCAACGAGAAGACGATGCGCGAGCTGTCGGAGAAGTTCAAGCTCGACCTCAACCTGCTGGTGTCGGCCGACCATGCGGAATCGTTCGGGCTGGTGAAGTCGGGCAAGGCCGAAGCCTTCGCCACCGACGACGTGCTGCTCTACGGCCTCATCGCGCAGGACCGCGGCGGCGACCAGCACGCGTCCGACTACCAGGTGATCGGCGACTTCCTGTCCTACGACCCGTACGGCGTGATGTTCAGGAAGGGCGATCCGCAGATGGCGCAGGTGGTGAACGACACCTTCCAGTCGCTGGCGGCCGACGGCGAGATCGGCCGGCAGTACGAACGCTGGTTCCTGAGCAAGCTGCCATCGGGCACCAGCATCGACCTGCCGATGAGCGCCCAGCTGGACACCATCATCCAGACGATGTCGGTCAAGCCCGAATAGCGGGCGGCGCGCTGTTTCAGGCCGGGTCGGCCAGCTCGTCCGCGCGCGCCTGGGCGGCGGTGAAGTCGAGGTCGCCCGAGTAGATGGCGCGGCCGCAGATGACGCCCTCGATGCCGTCGGATTCGACCGCGCAGAGCTTCTCGATGTCGGCCATGTTGGACAAACCGCCCGAGGCGATCACCGGGATGGTCAGCGCCTGCGCCAGCTTGACGGTCGCCTCGATGTTGACGCCCGAGAGCATGCCGTCGCGGCCGATGTCGGTGTAGATGATCGACTCGACGCCGTAGTCCTCGAACTTCTTGCCCATGTCGACGACTTCGTGCCCGGTCAGCTTGCTCCAGCCGTCGGTGGCGACCTTGCCGTCCTTGGCGTCGAGGCCGACGATGATGTGACCGCCGAAGGCACTGCAGGCGTCCTTCAGGAAGCCCGGGTTCTTGACCGCGGCGGTGCCGATGATCACGTAGCGCAGGCCGTCGTCGATGTAGCGCTCGATGGTGTCGAGGTCGCGGATGCCGCCGCCCAGCTGCACCGGGATCTCGTCGCCGACCGCGCGCAGGATCGACTTGATCGCCGCGTGGTTCTGCGGCTTGCCGGCGAAGGCGCCGTTCAGGTCGACCAGGTGCAGTCGCCGGGCTCCCGCCGCCAGCCACTTGCGCGCCATGGCGGCCGGGTCTTCGCTGAACGTGGTCGACTGATCCATGTCGCCTTGCTTGAGGCGGACGCAATGGCCGTCCTTGAGATCGATCGCGGGGATGAGGAGCATGGTGCGGGATTGCGTGAGAAACGAAGGGGGATTCGCGGGGAACCGAATCGGGTCGACAGGGGTTGGGGGGAAGGTGCGGATCGTACTCAGGTTCCGGCGCACGCTGCGGGCGCGGCGACGGCTGGCACAACGGATGGATTCACTGAGTCAGGGATTCCAGTGGAGGAAATTTCGATAAAGCTGCAGCCCGTGGTCCGCACTCTTCTCCGGGTGGAACTGGGTGGCAAAAATGTTATCGCGTGCGAGCGCGGCGGTAAAGCGCTCGCCGTAGTCCGCCTCGCCGGCGCTGTGGGCCGCATCGGCCGGCCGGGCGTAGAAGCTGTGGACGAAATAGAAGTAGCTCTCATCCGGCACGCCCTGCCAGACCGGATGCGGGCGGACCTGGCGCACCTGGTTCCAGCCCATCTGCGGCACCTTGAAGCGGCTGCCGTCGGGCTGCAGCCGGCCGGCCAGCTCGAACTTGTGCACCATGCCGGGGATCAGGCCGAGGCCGTCGGTCGGGCCTTCGTCGCTGCGCGACAGCAGCATCTGCATGCCGACGCAGACGCCGAAGAGCGGCTTGCTGGCCGCGGCCTCGAGCACCGATTCGAGCAGGCCGGAATCCGCCAGCTCGCGCATGCAATCGGGCATCGCGCCCTGCCCCGGCAGCACCACGCGGGTGGCGCGGCGCACCGTTTCGGGGTCCGAGGTGACGAACACCTCGACCCCGACCTGGTCGGCCGCATGCTGGACCGCCTGCGACACCGAGCGCAGGTTGCCCATGCCGTAGTCGACGACGGCGACGGTGTTGGCGGTACGGCTCAGAGCGACCCCTTGGTCGAGGGAATCACGCCCGCCGAGCGCGGATCGAGCTCCAGCGCGCCGCGCAGCGCGCGGGCGAAGGCCTTGAACACGGTCTCGCACTGGTGGTGCGCATTGACGCCCTTGAGGTTGTCGATGTGCACCGTGACGAAGGCGTGGTTCACGAAGCCCTGGAAGAACTCGTAGGTCAGCTGGCTGTCGAAGCCGCCGATCATGCCGCTGGTGAAAGGCACGTGCATCACCAGGCCGGGCCGGCCGGAGAAGTCGATCACCACCCGGCTGAGCGCCTCGTCGAGCGGCACGTAGGCGTGGCCGTAGCGGCGGATGCCCTTCTTGTCGCCGACCGCCTTGGCCACCGCCTGGCCGAGCGTGATGCCGACGTCCTCCACCGTGTGGTGGCCGTCGATGTGCAGGTCGCCCTGGCAGTCGATCTCGAGGTCGATCAGGCCGTGGCGGGCGATCTGGTCGAGCATGTGGTCGAAGAAGCCGATGCCGGTCGAGAGCCTGGCGCGGCCGGTGCCGTCGAGGTTGACGCTGACCTTGATCTTGGTTTCGGCGGTGTTGCGCTCGACCGACGCGGTGCGCGCGCCGGCGGCGGCGGCGGTGACTTCGGCGGGAGCGATGGGTGTGTTCATAGCGAGGCTTCGAGGGCGGCGAGCATCCGCGTGTTCTCGTCGGCGGTTCCGACGGTCAGGCGCAGGCAGTTCGCGAGCAATGGGTGCATTTTAGAAACGTTCTTGACCAGCACCCCGCGCTCGCGCATCCCGTCGAAGGCGCGGCCCGCGTCCGGCACCCGGACCAGGATCATGTTGGCCTCGCTCGGCCAGGTCTTCACGCCCGGCAGCCGGGCCAGCCCCTCGAAGAGCCGCGCCCGCTCGCGCCGGATGTCGGCGGCCTGTTCGGCGAACACCTCGGCATGCTCCAGCGCGAACAGCGCGCATTCGCAGTTCAGCACGCTGATGTTGTAGGGCGGGCGGAGCTTGTCGACCTCGGCGATCAGGGCCGCAGGGCCCATCAGGTAGCCGAGGCGGACGCCGGCCAGGCCGAACTTGCTCAAGGTGCGCATCAGGAGCACGTGGCCGTGGCGGGCGACGCGGTCGATGTAGCTGCGGCCGGCGAAGGGCTGGTAGGCCTCGTCGATGACCACCAGGCCGCCCTGCGCGCCTTGGGCCTCGACGATGCGCTCGATCGCGGCGTCGTCCCAGAGGTTGGCGGTCGGGTTGTTCGGGTAGGCCAGGTAGACGATGGCCGGGCGCTCGCGCTCGATCGCCGCCAGCATGGCATCGAGGTCGAGCTCGAAGTCGGCGGTCAGCGGCACCCCGACGAAGCGCAGGCCCTGCAGCTGGGCGCTCATGGCGTACATCACGAAACCGGGCAGCGGCGCGAGGATCGCGGCGCCCGGCAGGTCGCAGGCCATCGCCAGCAGCGAGATCAGCTCGTCGGAGCCGTTGCCCAGCATGAGCGCGAAGCCTTCGGGCATGCCGGCATGCGCGGCCAGCGCGCGCTGCAGGTCGGCGGTGCGGTCGCCGGGATAGCGGTTCAGCGCCAGCGCGCCCAGGCGCTCGCCCAGCGCGGCCTGCAGCGCCGGCGGCAGGCGATGCGGGTTCTCCATCGCGTCGAGCTTGATCAGGCCGCGGGAGTCCTGCACCGCGTAGGCGTGCATCGACTGCACGTCGGCGCGGATGCGGCCGAGGGCGGCCGGGGGTGTCGAGAGGGTCATCGGGGGTCGGTCGTTCAGGGGCCGCAGCGGTAGTTGCTGCGCAGCGCGGCGAGCATCACCAGCTGCACCGGCATGTCCGCCTCGTAGCTGCCGCCGTTGCGCGCCAGCTCGATCTGGTAGAGGGTGCGCGCCATCGCCGGCTCGAGCTTCTTGCCGTTGACGCAGAAGAGCGGCTTCTGGCCGGCGCGCTGGTTGGTGTCGCTGGCTTCGCGCAGGCCTTCCATCACGCCGACCAGGTAGTAGCCGGCGTAGGGCTTGCCGTCCTTCTCCTTGGCCTCGAGAGTGCGCAGCTCGCGGATGCTCATCGCGTGGGCGGCGACGCCGAAGGCCAGCAGCGCCGCGCCGAAGGCCGCCCGGCCGAGGAAACGCGGCCGCGCTAGTCGCGCCGGCGTGGCTTGATCAGGACACATGGGTTCCCCGCATAGATGAATCCGCCTTCGAGGTCGCGCGTGACGACCGCCCGCGCGCCGACCACGACCGCGTCGCCGATCGTCACGCCGGGGGCGACGAAGCACTCGGCCGCCAGCCAGACCGCGTCGCCGACGGTGATGTCGAACCAGATCAGCGGGAAGTCGGGGCGCTTGTAGTCGTGGGTGCCGGTGCACAGCCACACCCGCTGCGACACCACGCAGTTGCGGCCGATCGTCACCTGGCCGTAGTTGTAGATTTCGACGCCCTCGCCGATCGCGGTGTGGTCGCCGATCTGCAGGTTCCAGGGCATCAGCACCTTGACGCCGGTATGGACCAGCGTGGTGTGGCCGATCCTGGCGCCGTACAGCCGCAGCACCGCGATGCGCAGCGGCGACAGCGCCCGCGGTCCGCGCCGGACCAGCGACCAGGCCGCGATCCAGGACGCCCGGCGCAGCTTCTCGCCCAGCGTCCAGGGATGCCGGGTGCCGGTCTTGAGGTCCATGGCTTCGGGTTCCACCGGCTTTCCTTCTCAGTTCCTGGTGAGGCGCATCTCGGCCGCGCGCGCGTGCGCATGCAGGCCTTCGCCATGCGCCAGCACCGACGCCACCCGGCCCAGCACCTGAGCACCGGCTTCGCTGACCTCGATCAGGCTGGAGCGCTTCTGGAAGTCGTAGACGCCCAGCGGCGAGCTGAAGCGCGCGGTGCCGCTGGTCGGCAGCACGTGGTTGGGGCCGGCGCAGTAGTCGCCCAGCGATTCGCTGGTGAAGGCGCCGAGGAAGATCGCGCCGGCATGCCGCAGCAGCGGCTCCCAGCGGTGCGGCTCGGCGCTGCTCACTTCCAGGTGCTCCGGCGCGATCCGGTTGCTGATGGCGCAGGCCTCTTCCATGCTGCGCGTGTGGATCAGCGCGCCGCGGCCGTTGAGCGAGGCGGCGATGATCGCGGCGCGCGGCATCGCCGGCAGCAGCCGGTCGATCTCCTGCTGCACCCGCTCGATGTAGGCCAGGTCGGGGCACAGCAGGATGCTCTGGGCCAGTTCGTCGTGCTCGGCCTGGCTGAACAGGTCCATCGCCACCCAGTCGGCCGGCGTGCTGCCGTCGGCCAGCACCAGGATCTCGCTCGGGCCGGCGATCATGTCGATGCCGACCGTGCCGAAGACCCGGCGCTTGGCGGCCGCCACGTAGGCGTTGCCGGGGCCGGTGATCTTGTCGACCGCCGGAATCGTCGCGGTGCCGTAGGCCAGCGCGGCCACGGCCTGGGCGCCGCCGAGGGTGAAGGCCCGGCTCACGCCGGCCACGTGCGCGGCGGCCAGCACCAGCGGATTCTTCTCGCCGCCCGGCGTGGGCACGACCATCAGGATCTCGCCGACACCCGCCACGTGGGCCGGGATCGCGTTCATGAGCACGCTCGACGGATAGGCGGCCTTGCCGCCTGGCACGTAGATGCCGACCCGGTCGAGCGGCGTCACCTTCTGGCCGAGCAGGGTGCCGTCGGCGTCGCGGTAGCTCCAGCTTTCGCCGCTGGCCCGCTTCTGGGCCTCGTGGTAGCTGCGCACCCGGGCCGCGGCGGTCTGGAGCGCGTCGCGCTGCTCGGCCGGCAAGGCGTCGAAGGCGGCCTTCAGCTCGGCGGCGCTCAGCTCGAGCGAGGCCATGCCGGCGGCGTCGAGGCGGTCGAAGCGGCGCGTGTAGTCGAGCAGCGCGGCGTCGCCGCGCTTCTTGACGTCGTCGAGGATGCCAGCGACCGCCTGCTCGATGGCCGCGTCGTCCTCGGCCGACCAGTGCAGGCGCGCCTGGAATTCGGCCTCGAAGCCGGCGTCGGCAGTGGAAAGCCGCAGCGGCGTGGCCTTGACCGTCATGCCGGGATGGCGCCCGCGAAGGCGTCGACGATGCGGCGGATGGCCTCGCGCTTGAGCTTCAGCGCGGCCTGGTTGACCACCAGCCGGGCGCTGATATCCATGATGCGTTCGACCTCGACCAGGTGATTGGCCTTGAGCGTGTTGCCGGTCGAGACCAGGTCGACGATCGCGTCGGCCAGGCCGGTCAGCGGCGCCAGTTCCATGCTGCCGTAGAGCTTGATCAGGTCGACGTGCACGCCCTTGCTGGCGAAGAAGTCGCGCGCGAGGCCGACGTACTTGGTCGCCACCTTCAGGCGCGAGCCCTGCCGCACCGCCGAGGCGTAGTCGTAGTCGGCCCGCACCGCGACGCTCAGCCGGCAGGCGGCGATGCGCAGGTCGAGCGGCTGGTAGAGGCCCTGGTTGCCGTGCTCCAGGAGCACATCCAGGCCGGTCACGCCGAGGTCGGCGCCGCCGTATTGCACGTAGGTCGGCACGTCGGAGGCCCGCACCAGCACCACGCGCACCGCCGGGTTCGTGGTCGCCAGGATCAGCTTGCGTGATTTCTCCGGGTCCTCGGTGACCTCGATGCCGGCGGCGGCCAGCAGCGGCATCGTCTCCTCGAAGATCCGGCCCTTCGACAGCGCCAGCGTGATCACGGCTGCACCTCGGGCGGCCCTTGCACGCGCTCGATGTCGGCGCCGAGGCCGCGCAGCTTGCTTTCCATGCGGTCGTAGCCGCGGTCCAGGTGGTAGATGCGGTCGACCACGGTCTCGCCCTCCGCCACCAGGCCGGCGATCACCAGGCTGGCCGAGGCCCGCAGGTCGGTCGCCATCACGGTGGCGCCGGACAGTTGCGGCACGCCCTCGATCACCGCCACCTTGCCGTCCGCATGGATGCGCGCGCCCAGGCGCAGCATCTCGTCCACGTGCATGAAGCGGTTCTCGAAGATGGTCTCGGTGACGGTGGAATTGCCCTCGGCGATCGCGTTCAGCGCCATGAACTGCGCCTGCATGTCGGTCGGGAAGCCCGGGTATTCGGTGGTGCGGAAGCTTTGCGCCTTCAGCCGGCCGCTGCTCCGCACCCGGATGCCGCCTTCGACCGCGCTCACTTCGGCGCCGGCCTCGCGCAGCTTCTCGATCACCGCCTCGAGGTGGTCGGCGCGGCCGTGGCGCAGCAGCGCCTCGCCGCCGGCGGCAGCCACCGCGCACAGGAAGGTGCCAGCCTCGATCCGGTCGGCCACCACCTGATGGTTGCAGCCCGACAGGCGGGGCACGCCCTGGATGCGCACGTGGCTGGTGCCGTGGCCTTCGATCTTCGCGCCCATGGCGATCAGCATCTCGGCCAGGTCGACGATCTCGGGTTCTTGGGCGGCGTTCTCGAGCACCGTCTCGCCCTCGGCCAGCGCGGCCGCCATGAGGAAGTTCTCGGTGCCGGTCACGGTCACCATGTCGGTCGTGATGTGGGCGCCGTGCAGCCGCTCGCGGCCGCCGCCGAGGCTGGCCATCATGTAGCCGTGCTCGACCTGGATCTCGGCGCCCATCGCCTGCAGGCCCTTGATGTGCTGGTCGACCGGCCGCGAGCCGATGGCGCAACCGCCCGGCAGCGACACCCGGGCGCGGCCGAAGCGCGCCAGGAGCGGGCCCAGCGCCAGCACCGAGGCGCGCATCGTCTTGACCAGTTCATACGGCGCTTCGGGGCGCGCCAGCGTGCGGGCGTGGATGCGCACCGTGCCGTCGTTGTCGCGTTCGGCCGGAACGCCCATGTTCTGGATCAGCCGGAGCATGGTCGCGACGTCGTTCAGGCGCGGCACGTTGCGCAGGACGACCGGTTCGTCGGTCAGCAGGGCCGCGCAGAGTTCGGGCAGCGCGGCATTCTTGGCGCCGGAAATGAGCACTTCGCCGCGGAGCGTGCGCCCGCCGCGAATCAGGAGTTTGTCCATCGAAAGTCCAGCGAGAAGGAACTAGGGAACCTGGGCCGCCCATTCGGCGGGGGTGAAGGTTTTCATCGAAAGCGCATGCACTTCGTCGGTGTGCATTTTCGCACCCAGGGTGGCGTAGACGCGCTGGTGTCGCTGGATCGCGCGCTTGCCCTCGAACTCGGCCGAAACGATGGTGGCGTACCAGTGGCGGCCGTCGCCTTCGAGGGAAATGTGCGCGCAGGGCAGGCCCGCCTCGATGATGGATTGCAGTTCTTCAGAGGTCATGGCGTGTCATTCAACCGCGGATTTTGTAGCCGATGCGCAACAGATGGACCGCGATCGCGCTCACCACCAGCCAGGCACCGCCGACGATCGCCAGGCTCAGCCAGGGCGAGGCGTCGCTCACGCCGAAGAAGCCGTAGCGGAAGCCGTCGATCATGTAGAAGAACGGATTCAGGTGACTCACCGTCTGCCACACCGGCGACAGCGAGCCGACCGAATAGAAGACGCCGGACAGGAAGGTCATCGGCATGATCAGGAAGTTCTGGAACATCGCCATCTGGTCGAACTTCTCGGCCCAGAGCCCGGCGATCAGCCCCAGCGTGCCCAGGATGGCCGCGCCCAGGAAGGCGAAGACCACGATCCACAGCGGCGCCGCGAAGGTTGGCGGCGCGAACAGCGCGGTCACCACGAAGACGCCCAGCCCGACCGCGATGCCGCGGATCACCGACGAGCCGACGTAGGCCAGGAACCAGCCCCAGTGCGACAGCGGCGTCAGCAGCACGAACACCATGCTGCCCATGATCTTGCTCTGGATGATCGAGGACGAGCTGTTGGCGAAGGCGTTCTGCAGCACGCTCATCATCACCAGGCCCGGCACCAGGAAGGCGGTATAGCTGACCGTGCCGTAGACCTTCACGTGGTCTTCCAGCGCATGGCCGAAGACCATCAGGTAGAGCACCGCGGTCAGCACCGGCGCGCCGACGGTCTGGAAGCCGACCTTCCAGAAGCGCATCGTTTCCTTGTACAAGAGGGCTCGCCACCCCAGCGCGTAGATCATCATATGAGCCCCCACGCTCGGCACTTCGTGTCCTCGCTGCCCCCCGAGGGGGCGCGAGCTTGCTTGGGGCGGCCCGGCGCGGCGCTCATCTCGCCACCTCCAGCGGCGTCTGCTCGCCCGCCATCAGGTCGATGAAGACGTCCTCCAGGTCGGCCTTGCGCATCTCGACGTCTTCCACGTCGAGGCCGGCCTCGCGGATCGCGGCCAGCAGCTTCTCGACTTCCAGCGCGTTCTGTGCCGGCAGCTGCACGATGCGGCCGGTGATGCGCGCGTGCTGGGCGATCGCCCAGGGCAGCAGGCCGTCGGTCTTGAAGCGCAGGACGTTGCTGGCGGCCGAGCGCAGCAGCTCGCTGGTGCGGTCCAGCGCGATCACCCGGCCGAGCTTCAACATCGCGATGCGATGGCACAGCGCTTCGGCCTCTTCCAGGTAGTGGGTGGTCAGCAGCACGGTGCTGCCCTGCTTGTTGAGCTTGGCGACGAACTGCCAGAGCGTCTGCCGCAGCTCGACGTCGACGCCGGCGGTCGGCTCGTCCAGCACGATCACCGGCGGCTTGTGCACCAGCGCCTGGGCCACCAGCACCCGGCGCTTCATGCCGCCCGAGAGTTGCCGCATGTTGGCGTTGGCCTTGTCGGCCAGGCCGAGGCTCTGCAGCAGTTCGTCGATCCAGTCGTCGTTCTTCTTGATGCCGAAGTAGCCCGACTGGATCCGCAGCGCCTCGCGCACGTTGAAGAACGGGTCGAAGACCAGCTCCTGCGGCACCACGCCGAGTTGCCGGCGGGCCTGCGCGTAGTCGCGCTGGACGTCGAAGCCGCGCACCGCGATCGCACCGCTGGTCGGCCGCGAGAGGCCGGCCAGCATGCTGATCAGGGTGGTCTTGCCGGCGCCGTTGGGCCCGAGCAGGCCGAAGAATTCGCCCTCCTCGATCTGGAAGGTCACGTCGTCGACGGCGCGAAGCCCGGGCTTGCCCTGGGCTTTCTGCTGGCGCGAGGCGGGGTAGGTCTTGGAGACCGCTTGGAAGGAGATGGCTGCCATGGGGGCCGCGATTTTAAGGGTCGCGGCCAAATCGGTGCGTCGCACCGATTCGGGCAGCCGGTTTTCAGGGTGCCGCGGGCAACAGTCCGGCCACGCCGTAGAGCGCCGCCAGCTCACGCAGCCGCGCCGGGAGGCCCTTCACCGCGAAGCCGCGGCCGCGGGCGCTCGACTCGCGCCGCACTTCCAGCAGCACCGCCAGCGCCGACGAATCGAAGTGCACCAGCGCGCTGGCGTCGACCACGGTGGCGGTCTCGGCCTGGCCTTCGAGCCCCTGCTGCAGCATGTAGACGCAGGCCGGCGCCTCGTCGTGGGTCAGGCGGGAAGGCAGGACCAGCATCGCGCGCTCAGTTGCTGCCGTTGCTCTTGTTGCGCGCCGCCAGCACCTGGATCAGGCCGTCGATGCCCTTGGCGTTGATCTGCTGCGCGAACTGGGTGCGGTAGGTATCGACCAGCCAGACGCCGAGCACGTTGATGTTGTAGATCTTCCAGCCGCCGGCCGCACCGGGCGACTTCTCGAGGCGGTAGTCGAGCTGGACCGGGTCGCCGCTGCCGCCGGTGATCTCGGTGCGCACCAGCACGTCGGAATCGGTCGGCGAGCCGCGGAAGGGCTTGATGTCGACGGTCTGGTTGCTGACCTGGTTGAGCGCGCCGGCGTAGGTGCGCACCAGCAGCTGCTCGAATTCCTGCTCCAGCTTCTGCTGCTGCTCCGGCGTGGCGGTGCGCCAGGCCGGGCCGACCGCCGCGGCGGTCATGCGCTGGAAGTTGACGTTCGGCATGATCTTGGTGTCGACCAGCTGCATGATCTTGCCGATGTCGCCGGCCTTGATCGACTTGTCGGCCTTGATGGTGTCGAGCACGTCGGTCGAGATGCGCTTGACGAAGGCGTCCGGCGTCTCGTCGGCGGCATGGGCCGGCCGCACCATGGCGAGCGCACCACCCACCAGGAGCGCGCCGAGCAGCGCGAAATGTCCGAATGCCCGGCGATTGAGAATCTTGATCATCTGGTCTATCCCTTTACTTGAAGTTTGGCGAAGCCGCAAAGCCTGCAACGCTGCATCCTGCCAGAGCGCCGACCGGCGCGGTCGTCGGCGGGCGCCGCGAGGGATTGCCGTCGACGGCGCCGCCGGCTGCCCTCAAGGCGTCTTGGGCAACTGGCCGTCGTCGCTGCCGTCCGACGGCACATTGCCGGCGCCGTCCTGCAGGTCGCCGTCGTGCACGTCGGCATTGCGCCGCTGCAGGAAGGCATCGCGGGTGAACGTGTAGCGGTCGAGCGCGGCGTCGTCGAGCAGCGCGCTCACCTGCAGCAGGTTCGAGCGGATGTTGACCAGCCGCACCGCGTACAGCGAATTGCGCAGCGAGATGTTGTCGACGTAGTTCACCGGATCGCCGTGGACGTCGACGATCAGCGCCGCGGCGTCGCGGAAGGTCGAGGGGCCGAGCAGCGGCAGCACCAGGTACGGGCCGCTCGGCACGCCCCAGCGGCCGAGGGTCTGGCCGAAGTCCTCGCTGTGGCGCTGCAGGCCGATCTGGGTGGCGACGTCGAACAGGCCGCCGATGCCCCAGAAGGTGTTGACGTTGACCCGCACGAAGTCGTCGAAGCTGTTGTGCAGCTTGAGTTGCGCCACGCTGTTGACGAAGCTCCAGACGTCCGAAAGGTTGCCGAAGAAGTTGGTGACACCTGTGCGCACCGGCGACGGCAGTACGCGGTGGTAGGCCGTGGCCACCGGACGCAGCACGATGTCGTCGAGCTTGTCGTTGAAGCGCGCGGTCTGCCGGTTGAGCGGCTCGAGCGGGTCGGCCGGGTTGGCGTTCGGGCCGGTGGCGCAGCCGGCCGCCAGCAGCAGCAGGCCGGCACCGAAGCCGACGCGCAGTCCACCGGCCAGGCCGGACCGGTTCGAAACGGCGGCGGGAAGAGGTCCTTGTTTCATTTTTTGTTCGGGTTGGCGGGCGGCGGGTTGGGCGGAGTCGACGGGTTGGACGCGTTGGACGAGGAACCCGAATCGGCCGCCTTGCTGTAGAGGAACTGGCTGATCAGGTTTTCGAGCACCACGGCCGACTGGGTGTCGGTGACGACATCGCCCGCCTTCAGGTTCTGCGCATCGGCACCGGCCTCGATGCCGATGTATTGATCACCCAGCAATCCGCTGGTCAGGACCTTGAACGAACTGTCTTTGGGAAAACTGTACCGGCTTTGCAAGGCCAATGTCACTGCCGCCTGGAAAGTCTTGTCGTCGAACGTGATCGATTCGACGCGGCCGACCACCACGCCCGCACTCTTCACGGCGGTCTGCGGCTTGAGACCGCCGATGTTGTCGAAGCGGGCCGTGATGTCGTAGGTGCGCTGGAAGTTCAGGCTCAGCAGGTTGCCTGCCTTGAGCGCGAGGAACAGCAGCGCGGCCGCGCCGATCAGCACGAACAGGCCGACCCAGATGTCTAGTTTGGAGCGTTGCATGGTGGCTTGGGGTTAGATGCTGAACATCATGGCGGTCAGCAGGAAGTCGAGCGCCAGCACGGCCAGCGAGGCGACCACGACGGTGCGGGTGGTGGCGCGCGAGACGCCTTCGGGCGTCGGTTGCGACTGGTAGCCCTGCAGCAGGGCCACGAAGGTGACCGCGATACCGAAGATGAAGCTCTTGACGACGCCGTTGCCGACGTCGCGCCAGACGTCGACACCGGCCTGCATCTGGCCCCAGAAGGCGCCGGAATCGACGCCGAGCATCAGCACGCCCACCACGTAGCCGCCCAGCACGCCGACCGCGCTGAACACCGCCGCCAGGAGCGGCATGGTGATGAGGCCGGCCCAGAAGCGCGGCGCCAGGATGCGCTGGACCGGGTCGACCGCCATCATCTCCATGGCGCTCAGCTGCTCGCCGGCCTTCATGAGGCCGATCTCGGCGGTCAGCGAGGTGCCGGCCCGGCCGGCGAAGAGCAGCGCCGCGACCACCGGGCCCAGTTCGCGCACCAGGCTCAGCGCGACCAGCAGGCCGAGCGCGTCGGAGGCGCCGTAGCGCTGCAGCGTGTAGTAGCCCTGCAGGCCCAGCACGAAGCCGACGAACAGCCCCGACACCGCGATGATCGCCAGCGAATAGTTGCCGAGGAAATGGATCTGGTCGCGCACCAGGCCGAAGCGGCGCAGGCTGCGGGCACCGCCCCAGCCGAGCCGCCCGAACAGCCGCGCGCCGATGCCGAGGTCGGCCAGCTTGCTGCGCACGGCGAAGCCGATGTCCGCGGGCTTGTACCAGCTCACCGACGCCCTCCCCGGGCCTGGCCGAAGTCGTCCGCCACCGGTAGCGCCGGGTAGTGGAAGTGCACCGGCCCGTCGGGCAGCGCATTGACGAACTGGTGGACCAGCGGGTCGGTGCTCTGGCGCACCTCGTCCGGCCGGCCCTGCGCGGCGATGCCGCCGTTGGCCAGGATGATCACGTGATCGGCGATGCGGAAGGTTTCCTCGAGGTCGTGCGAGACCACGATGCTGGTCAGGCCGAGCGTGTCGTTGAGTTGCCGGATCAGCCGCGCCGCGGTGCCGAGCGAGATCGGGTCGAGGCCGGCGAAGGGCTCGTCGTACATCACCAGCTCGGGGTCGAGCGCGATCGCCCGGGCCAGCGCGACCCGGCGCGCCATGCCGCCCGAGACTTCGCTCGGCATCAGCGCGCGGGCGCCACGCAGGCCGACCGCGTCGAGCTTCATCAGCACGATGTCGCGGACCAGCCGCTCGGGCAGCTTCGTGTGCTCGCGCAGCGGGAAGGCGACGTTGTCGAACACGCTCATGTCGGTGAACAGCGCGCCGAACTGGAACAGCATGCCCATGCGGCGGCGCATCGCGTAGAGCGCGTCGGGGCCGAGCTTGCCGACGTCCTCGCCGTTGACCCGGACCTCGCCGCGGCGGGCCCGCAACTGGCCGCCGGCCAGCCGCAGCACGGTGGTCTTGCCGCCGCCGGAAGCGCCCATCAACGCGGTCACCTTGCCCCGCGGCACCGAGAACGACACGCCGTCGAGGATGGCGCGGTCGCCGTAGCCGAAGGCGACGTTCCGGAATTCGACGAGTGAAGAGGCTGTTGCTGAGGAATCCATGGCAATGAAAAAGCCGGGGCGCCTCTCAGGGCATCCCGGCTCGCGGTCACGGCCAATGATAAGGGAAGGACGTAAACCGCTTTTCGACGAAAACTCCGAAAGCGGAAGTCCTCAGCTCGGCAGGTCGCTGAAGCCCATCAGGAACTCGTCGACCGCGCGCGCGGCCTGCCGGCCCTCGCGGATCGCCCAGACCACCAGCGACTGCCCGCGGCGGATGTCGCCGGCGGCGAAGACCTTGGGCACGTTCGTCGCGTAGCCGCCGGTGAAGTCGACCGTCGCCTTGGCATTGCCGCGGGCGTCCTTCTCGACACCGAAGGCGTCCAGCACGTTGGCCACCGGGCTCACGAAGCCCATCGCCAGCAGCACCAGGTCGGCCTTGAGCACCTGCTCGCTGCCGGCGACCTCGACCATCTTGCCGTCCTTCCATTCGACGCGGACGGTCTTGAGGCCGGTCAGCTTGCCCTTCTCGCCGACGAATTCCTTGGTCGAAATGGCGAATTCGCGCTCGCAGCCTTCCTCATGGCTGGAGCTGGTGCGCAGCTTGTACGGCCAGTAGGGCCAGGTGAGCGGGCGGTTCTCTTCCTCGGGCGGCTGCGGCATCAGCTCGAACTGGGTCACGCTGACCGCGCCGTGGCGGTTGCTGGTGCCCACGCAGTCGGAGCCGGTGTCGCCGCCGCCGATCACGATCACATGCTTGCCGTCGGCGCGCAGTTGGCCCTTGACCTTGTCGCCGGCGTTGACCTTGTTCTGCAGCGGCAGGAATTCCATCGCGAAATGGATGCCGTCCAGGTCGCGGCCCGGCACCGGCAGGTCGCGCGACTGCTCGGCACCGCCGGTCAGCAGCACCGCGTCGAATTCCTTGTCGAGCTGCTCGGGCGTGATGGTTTCCTTGGCCCAGTTGGTGACCTTGGAGCCCTTGCCCAGCGGATCCTTGGCGGCGCCGACCATCACGCCGGTGCGGAAGGTCACGCCTTCGGCCTTCATCTGCTCGACCCGGCGGTCGATGTGGGTCTTCTCCATCTTGAAGTCGGGAATGCCGTAGCGCAGCAGGCCGCCGATGCGGTCGTTCTTCTCGAACAGCGTGACGTCGTGGCCGACCCGCGCCAGTTGCTGCGCCGCCGCCATGCCGGCCGGGCCGGAGCCCACCACCGCGACCTTCTTGCCGGTCTTGTGCAGCGCCGGGCGCGGCGCGACCCACTTCTCGTTCCAGGCGCGGTCGATGATCGCGTGCTCGATCGACTTGATGCCGATCGGGTCGTCGTTCACGTTGAGCACGCAGGCCGCCTCGCAGGGCGCCGGGCAGATGCGGCCGGTGAACTCGGGGAAGTTGTTGGTCGAGTCGAGCACCGTGAAGGCGTTCTGCCAGTCGCCGCGGTAGACCAGGTCGTTGAAGTCCGGGATGACGTTGTTGACCGGGCAGCCGCTGTTGCAGAACGGCGTGCCGCAGTCCATGCAGCGCGCGCCCTGGATCTTGGCCTGCGCCTCGTCCAGGCCGACCACGAATTCCTTGTAGTGCTTGACGCGTTCCTCGATCGGCCGGTAGCCCTCCTCGATGCGCTCATGCTCCATGAAGCCGGTGATTTTTCCCATCGTGCTGTCCTATCTGTTTTCTCGTGAGTGCGTCAGACCGCGGCCACCGGCTTCGCGATCGCGTGCGGCTCCAGGCCGGCCTCGGCGTTGTCGCCGCTGCTGGCGGCCTCGACCGCGCGGTCGTGGATCTCGGCCAGCGCCCGCTTGTATTCGTTCGGGAACACCTTGACGAAACGGGTGCGCGAGACCGACCAGTTGTCGAGCAGCTCGCGCGCGCGCTTGCTGCCGGTCCAGCGGTGATGTTCCTCGAGCAGCTTCTTGAGCTGGGCCTCGTCGGTCTCGCCGCCGTGCCAGATCTTGCGGTGCACGCTGGCGGTCTGCTCGGCGGAGGTCAGCACCTTCTCGAGCGAGACCATCGCCAGGTTGCAGCGCGAGGCGAACTTGCCGTCCTCGTCGTAGACGAAGGCAACGCCGCCGCTCATGCCGGCCGCGAAGTTGCGCCCGGTCTGGCCGAGCACCGCCACCGTGCCGCCGGTCATGTATTCGCAGCCGTGGTCGCCGGTGCCTTCGACCACCGCGGTGGCGCCGGACAACCGCACCGCGAAGCGCTCGCCGGCCACGCCGCAGAGGTAGGCCTCGCCGGTGGTCGCGCCGTAGAGCGCGGTGTTGCCGACGATCGTGTTGCGAATGGCTTCGCCGCGGAAGTCCAGGCTCGGACGCACCACCACGCGGCCGCCGGACAGGCCCTTGCCGGTGTAGTCGTTGGCATCGCCGATCAGGTAGAGCGTGATGCCGCGCGCCAGGAAGGCGCCGAAGGACTGGCCGCCGGTGCCTTCGAGCTGGATGCGGATCGAATCGTCGGGCAGGCCCTGCGGATGCACCTTGGTGAGCGCGCCCGAGAGCATCGCGCCGACCGAGCGGTTGACGTTGCGCGCGACCTCGATGAACTGCACCTTCTCGCCGCGGTCGATGGCCGGCCGCGAGCGCTCGATCAGCTTCACGTCCAGGCTCCTGGCCAGGCCGTGGTCCTGCTCCTCGACATGGAAGCGCGGCACGTCGGCCGGCACGTTCGGCAGCGCGAACAGGCGGCTGAAGTCGAGGCCGCGGGCCTTCCAGTGGGCCAGGCCCTGGCGGGTGTCGAGCAGGTCGGCGCGGCCGATCATGTCGTCGAACTTGCGGATGCCCAGCTGCGCCATGATCTGGCGCACTTCCTCGGCGACGAAGAAGAAGAAGTTGACGACATGCTCGGGCTTGCCGGAGAACTTCTTGCGCAGCACCGGGTCTTGCGTGGCCACGCCGACCGGGCAGGTGTTGAGGTGGCACTTGCGCATCATGATGCAGCCCTCGACCACCAGCGGTGCGGTCGCGAAGCCGAACTCGTCGGCGCCGAGCAGCGCGCCGATGGCGACGTCGCGGCCGGTCTTCATCTGGCCGTCGGCCTGGACGCGGATGCGGCCGCGCAGGCGGTTCAGCACCAGGGTCTGCTGGGTCTCGGCCAGGCCGATTTCCCACGGGCTGCCGGCATGCTTGATCGACGACCACGGCGAGGCGCCGGTGCCGCCGTCGTGGCCGGCGATGACCACGTGGTCGGCCTTGCACTTGGCCACGCCGGTGGCGATGGTGCCGACGCCCACTTCGCTCACCAGCTTGACGCTGACGCTGGAATGCGGCGCCACGTTCTTCAGGTCGTGGATCAGCTGGGCCAGGTCCTCGATCGAGTAGATGTCGTGGTGCGGCGGCGGCGAGATGAGGCCGACGCCTGGCACCGAGTAGCGCAGCGCGCCGATGTAGTTGGAGACCTTGCCGCCGGGCAGCTGGCCGCCCTCGCCCGGCTTGGCGCCCTGCGCCATCTTGATCTGCAGCTGGTCGGCCGAGGACAGGTATTCGGCGGTGACGCCGAAGCGGCCCGAGGCCACCTGCTTGATCTTCGAGCGCAGCGAGTCGCCGTCCTTGAGCGGCAGGTCGACCTCGACGTTGGCTTCACCGATGACGCTCTTCAGGGTGTCGCCGACCTTGATCGGGATGCCCTTCAGCTCATTGCGGTAGCGCGCCGGGTCTTCGCCGCCTTCGCCGGTGTTGCTCTTGCCGCCGATGCGGTTCATGGCCACCGCCAGCGTGGCGTGGGCCTCGGTGCTGATCGAGCCGAGCGACATCGCGCCGGTGGCGAAGCGCTTGACGATCTCGGCGGCAGGCTCGACCTCGTCCACCGGAATGGCCTTGGCAGGGTCGAACTTGAACTCGAACAGGCCGCGCAGCGTGAGGTGCCGGCGGTTCTGGTCGTTGATCAGCTGCGCGTATTCCTTGAAGGTGCTGAAGTTGTTGGCGCGGGTCGCGTGCTGCAGCTTGGCGATCGCGTCGGGCGTCCACATGTGCTCCTCGCCGCGGGTGCGCCAGGCGTATTCGCCGCCGGCGTCGAGCATCGTGGCCAGCACCGGATCGTCGCTGAAGGCCGCCTTGTGCATGCGGATGCCTTCCTGCGCGATCTCGAAGACGCCGATGCCCTGCACCCGGCTGGCGGTGCCAGTGAAGTATTTGTCGACCGTCTCGGTGTTCAGGCCGATGGCCTCGAACAGCTGGGCGCCGCAGTAGCTCATGTAGGTGCTGACACCCATCTTCGACATGATCTTCGACAGACCCTTGCCGACCGCCTTGACGTAGTTGTAGATGGCCTTGTCGGCGCTCAGGTCGCCCGACAGGTCCTGGTGCATCGCGGCCAGCGTTTCCATCGCCAGGTACGGATGCACCGCCTCGGCGCCGTAGCCGGCCAGCACGCCGAAGTGATGCACCTCGCGCGCCGAGCCGGTCTCGACCACCAGGCCGGCGGTGGTGCGCAAGCCTTCGCGCACCAGGTATTGGTGGATCGCCGACAGCGCCAGCAGCGCCGGAATCGCCACCTGCGTCGGGCCGATGCCGCGGTCGCTGACGATCAGGATGTTGTGGCCGCCCTTGATCGCGTCGACCGCCTCGGCGCAGAGCGACGCCAGCTTGGCCTCGACGCCCTCGTCGCCCCAGGCCAGCGGATAGGTGATGTCCAGCACGTGGCTCTTGAACTTGCCCTGCGTGTACTTGCCGATGTCGCGCAGCTTGGCCATGTCGGCGAAGTCGAGGATCGGCTGGCCGACTTCGAGCCGCATCGGCGGGTTGACCTGGTTGATGTCCAGCAGGTTCGGCTTCGGCCCGATGAAGGACACCAGCGACATCACGATCGCCTCGCGGATCGGGTCGATCGGCGGGTTCGTCACCTGCGCGAACAGCTGCTTGAAGTAGTTGTAGAGCGACTTGTTCTTGTTCGACAGCACGGCCAGCGGGCTGTCGTTGCCCATCGAGCCGATGCCCTCTTCACCGGCAGCGGCCATCGGGCTCATCAGGAACTTGATGTCTTCCTGGGTGTAGCCGAAGGCCTGCTGGCGGTCGAGCAGGCTGAGCGCGGTGTGCGGGGTCACGGCGGCGGCAGCGGGCGCCGGCGCGTTGCGGTCGGCGGGCAGCGGGCTGGCCAGCGAGACGTCGTCCAGCTTGATGCGCAGGTTCTCGATCCACTGCTTGTAGGGCTTGCTGTTGGCGAGCGTGGCCTTGACTTCCTCGTCGTCGATCATGCGGCCCTGCTCGAGGTCGATCAGGAACATCTTGCCGGGCTGCAGGCGCCACTTGCGCACGATCTTCTGCTCGGGCACCGGCAGCACGCCGGATTCCGAACCCATGATGACCAGGTCGTCGTCGGTCACGCAGTAGCGCGACGGACGCAGGCCGTTGCGGTCGAGCGTGGCGCCGATCTGGCGGCCATCGGTGAAGACGATCGAGGCGGGGCCGTCCCACGGCTCGAGCATCGCGGCGTGGTATTCGTAGAAGGCGCGGCGGCGCGGGTCCATGGTCGCGTGCTGCTCCCAGGGCTCCGGAATCATCATCATCACGGCCTGGCTGATCGGGTAGCCGGCCATCGTGAGCAGTTCGAGGCAGTTGTCGAAGGTGGCGGTGTCGGACTGGCCCGGGAAGCTGATCGGATAGAGCTTCTGCAGGTCGGCGCCGAGCACCGGCGAGGCCATCACGCCCTCGCGCGCCTTCATCCAGTTGTAGTTGCCCTTGACCGTGTTGATCTCGCCGTTGTGGGCGACGTAACGGTACGGGTGCGCCAGCGGCCACTCGGGGAAGGTGTTGGTCGAGAAGCGCTGGTGCACCAGGCCGAGCGCCGAGACGCAGCGCGTGTCCTGCAGGTCGAGGTAGTAGGTGCCGACCTGGTCGGCCAGCAGCAGGCCCTTGTAGACCACCGTGCGGCTCGACATGCTCGGCACGTAGTATTCCTTGCTGTGCTTGAGCTTCAGGCGCTGGATGCTGGCGCTGGCGGTCTTGCGGATCACGTAGAGCTTGCGTTCCAGCGCGTCCTGCACGATCACGTCGTTGCCGCGGCCGATGAAGACCTGGCGCAGCAGCGGCTCCTTGGCGCGCACCGTGGGCGACATCGGCATCTCGCGGTTGACCGGCACGTCGCGCCAGCCCAGCAGCACCTGGCCTTCGGCCTTGATCGCGCGTTCCATCTCCTGCTCGCAGGCCTGGCGGGATGCGTGTTCCTTGGGCAGGAAGATCATGCCGACGCCGTATTCGCCAGGCGGCGGCAAGGTGACGTCCTGCTTGGCCATCTCTTCGCGGTACAGCAGGTCGGGCAGCTGGATCAGGATGCCGGCGCCGTCGCCCATCAGCTTGTCGGCACCGACCGCGCCGCGATGGTCGAGGTTCTCGAGGATCTTCAGGCCCTGCAGCACGATGGCGTGGCTCTTCTCGCCCTTGATGTGGGCGACGAAGCCGACGCCGCAAGCGTCGTGTTCGTTGTCGGCCGAGTACAGGCCGGTTTCTTGGAGATGCTTGATTTCTGCAGCCGACGTCATGGGCTCGCTCCTTCAGTTTTCGCGGGGAAAAAGAGCATATTGCTTTGCACAAACAATGCCAAATGCTTTAAATGGGGTCAGATTCGAATTGACGAGCCAAGAATTAAGAGCTCGATAAATCGGGGACACATCAAACTTCATAGCAGCTCCACGTTAACTGGTGCCACTCTCGACCGTTTCTAGCCGTTCTTGGCCGCCGTGGACGGCCTTCCAGGCCGCCTTTTGGTGGTCCGACGCCCTGTCGTTTCTTGTAACGATTCGGCGAAGTCAAGATCGCCGACGGCCCACCCGTGCAACGTCGCGTCGGTAATGAACGCCTCGGTCGCCGGGCTGATGCCGGCGCGCACCATTTCGGCATATGCGGCCTCGCGGGCGAAAGGCGTGTTGCCGAGCGCCCAGTAGAGCGCCGGCGGCGTCAGCAGCCGGTCGTGCCGCAGGCCCGCGTAGTGGCCGTGGCTGGACCAGGCGTAGTCGCCGGCCTCGGCGGCCAGTCCGTCGCGCACCGGATTCAGGTCCATGTAGGCCATGCACGCCAGCAGGTAGCGCTCGGGCTGCACCAGGCTCGACTTGTAGCGGCCTTCCCAGAGGGTGCCGCTGCGGCCGTGGCGGTCGTTGAAGTAGCGCACGTAGCCGCGGCCGACCGCCTGCATCCATTGCGGCAGGCCGTCGGCGGCGGACGGCGTCGCCAGCAGGTGGAAGTGGTTGTCCATCAGCACGTAGCCGTGCAGCGCGACGCCGAAGCGCTGCGCCTGCTCGCCCGCCAGCTTCAGCAGCATCTCGCGGTCGGCCGTGTCGATGAAGACCGGCTGCCGGTTGTTGCCGCGCTGGATCACGTGGTGCGGCAGGTCGGGCAGCGTGAGGCGGGGCAGTCGGGCCATGGCGCCTTTGCCGGTTCGGTGCGTCGAGGTGCCGCGCTCAGGGCAGCCGGAAGCGCGTCTGCAGCAGCGATTCCAGCCCGAACTGGGCGAGCAACTCGCGCAGGCGTGCGGCCGCGGCGGCCTGCCGCTGCCCGGTGTGGCGCGCGATGATCAGCTCGTTCTTCATGCTGTGCTCCCAGCCCACCAGCTCGGTCACCGTCACCTGGTAGCCGTGCGCTTCCAGGTACAGGCAGCGCAGCACGTTGGTGAGCTGGCTGCCGATCTCGCGCGTGTGCAGCGGATGCCGCCACAGCTCGGCCAGCGGCGTGCGCGACAGGGCCAGTGCCTTGGTCTCGCGCAGGCAGGCGGCGACCTCGGCCTGGCAGCAGGGCACCAGCACCATGAAGCGCGCCTTCTTCTCGAGGCCGAAGACGATCGCGTCGTCGGTCGCGGTGTCGCAGGCATGCAGCGCGGTGACGAGGTCGATGCGCGGCGGCAGCGCCGACGAACTGGCCGACTCGGCCACCGTCAGGTTGAGGAAGGACATCCGGGCGAAGCCCAGCCGGTCCGCCAGCGCGCGGGACTTCTCGACCAGGTCGGCGCGGGTCTCGATGCCGTAGACGTGGCCGCCGCTGCGTTCCTTGAAGAACAGGTCGTAGATGATGAAGCCGAGGTAGCTCTTGCCGGCGCCGTGGTCGGCCAGGGTCGCCTCGGCGCCGTCGCCCGGCAGTTCGCGCAGCAGCTTCTCGATGAACTGATAGAGGTGGTAGACCTGCTTGAGCTTGCGGCGCGAGTCCTGGTTGAGCCGGCCTTCGCGCGTGAGGATGTGCAGTTCCTTCAGCAACTCGATCGACTGGCCGGGCCGCAGTTCGGCCTGCACCTCGGCTTCGGAGCGGGCGGCCTTGTCGAGCTTGGCGTGCGTCGCCTTGGGTGCCATCGTCCTGTTCATGCCGCACTCCCCGGCCCGACGTCCAGCGCCGCCCAGCCGGCCGCGCCCAGTCTTTCGAGCGTCTCGATGTTGCGTCCGTAGATCGCCTCGGCGTCGGGGAAGGCCTCGACCGCGCGGTCGACGCTCTCCTCGCGCAGCAGGTGCAGGGTCGGGTACGGCGCACGGTTGGTCGCGTTGGCGATGTCCTCGGCATCGCTGCCGCCGAACTGGAAGCGCGGATGGAAGCTCGCGAGCTGCAGCACGCCGTCGAAGCCGGCGCGCGCCAGGCGGCGCTCGGCGCGCCCGCAGAAATCGTTGAAGTCCATGAAGTCGGCCAGCGTGTTCGGTGCGATCAGCAAGGTGGTGTCGCGCTCGGCGGCCGGCAGCGCGACCAGCGCCTCGGCCTCGTGCAGCAGCGCGTCGAGCAGGCCGGCGTCGTCGTCGTCCGGATGCACCGCGTAATGCACCTGGCCGTGCACGTGCACCGCCTTGGCGAAGGGACAGAGGTTGAGGCCGATCACCGCGCGTTCGAGCCAGCGGCGGGTGTCGGCCTCGGCCTGCGGCGCCTTCATGCGTCCCACCGCTCGCCGGTCAGGCGTTCGTGCTCGCGGATCGCGAAGCGGTCGGTCATGCCGGCGATGTAGTCGGCGACCGCGCGCTCGCGATCGCTGCGCCGGACGTAGCCCTCGGGCATCTGCCCCGGATCGGCGAGGTAGCAGCCGAACAGCGCGCGCACCACCGACTGCGCCTGCTCGGCGGTCCGCACCACCCGCGGATGCCGGTACAGGTTGCGGAACAGGAAGCGCTTGAGCTCGCTCGAGTCGGAGCGCATCGCGTCGCTGAACAGCACCAGCGGCGCCGAGCGGCGGGCCGCGTCGGCATCGGCCGGCGCCACCCGCTCGATCGCCGCGCGGGTGGCGTCGATCACGTCGTAGACCTGCGCGCTCAGCATGCGCCGGATGGTCTCGTAAAGCACCCGGCGGCCCGCCAGGCCCGGATGCTCGGCGAGCGCCTCGCGCCGGAAGCGGTCGAACAGCGCGACCTCGCCGAGCCGCGCGATGCTGATCAGCCCCGAGCGCACGCCGTCGTCGATGTCGTGCGCGTTGTAGGCGATCTCGTCGGCCAGGTTGCACAGCTGCGCCTCCAGGCTCGGCTGCGTGCGGTCGCAGAAGCGCCGCCCGACGCCGCCCGGCTCCGCCTGCTCGAGCCGCTCGGCGTTGGCGCGCGAACAGTGCTTCAGGATGCCTTCGCGGGTCTCGAAGCTGAGGTTGAGGCCGTCGAACTGCGGGTAGCGCTCCTCCAGCTCGTCGACCATGCGCAGGCTCTGCAGGTTGTGCTCGAAGCCGCCGTGCGCGCGCATGCAGGCATCGAGCGCGTCCTGGCCGGCATGGCCGAAGGGCGTGTGGCCGAGGTCGTGGGCCAGCGCGATCGCCTCGACCAGGTCCTCGTTCAGCGACAGCGATCGGGCGATGGAACGGCCCAGCTGCGCCACCTCGAGCGAATGCGTGAGCCGCGTGCGGAACAGGTCGCCCTCGTGGTTGATGAAGACCTGGGTCTTGTAGACCAGGCGCCGGAAGGCGGTCGAATGAACGATGCGATCGCGGTCGCGCTGGAAATCGTCGCGGGTCGGCGCCGGCGGCTCGGGGTGGCGGCGTCCGCGCGACTTCGCCGGATCGCTCGCGTAGGGTGCCAGCGAGCCGCTCATCCGCTGCACTGCGCGATCACCTCGCGCACCATCGCTTCGGGCGCGCTGCGCACCGCGGCCGACCCGGGCCGGTCGATGACCACGAAACGGATCTGCCCGGCTTCGGATTTCTTGTCGATGCGCATCAGCTCCAGGTAGCGCTCGGCGCCCAGGGCCGGCGCCTTCACCGGCAGGCCGGCGCGCCGGATCAGCGCCTGCAGCCGCTCGACGAAGGCGGCGTCGACGCCACCCAGCCGCCGCGACAGCTCGGCCGCCATGACCATGCCGCAGCCGACCGCCTCGCCGTGCAGCCACTGCCCGTAGCCCAGGCCCGACTCGATCGCATGGCCGAAGGTGTGGCCAAAGTTGAGGATGGCGCGCAGGCCGGTCTCGCGCTCGTCGGCACCGACCACCTCGGCCTTGATCTCGCAGCTGCGCCGCACCGCGACCGCCATCGCGTCCGGGTCGCAGGCCATCAGCGCATCGACGTTGGCCTCGATCCAGTCGAAGAAGTCCATGTCGTGGATCGGCCCGTACTTGATGACCTCGGCGAGGCCCGCGCTCAGCTCGCGCCGCGGCAGGGTCGCCAGGGTCGCGAGGTCGCACAGCACCAGCTGCGGCTGGTAGAAGGCGCCGATCATGTTCTTGCCCAGCGGATGGTTGATCGCGGTCTTGCCGCCGACCGACGAGTCGACCTGCGCCAGCAGGGTGGTCGGCACCTGCACGAAGGGCACGCCGCGCATGTAGCTGGCCGCCGCGAAACCGGTCATGTCGCCGACCACGCCGCCGCCGAGCGCGAAGAGCACCGTCTTGCGGTCGCTGCCGTGGCCGAGCAGCGCGTCGAAGATCAGGTTGAGGGTCGGCCAGTCCTTGTGGGCCTCGCCGTCGGGCAGCGCCAGCAGGTTCACTGTCGCATAGCGGTCGGCCAGCATGGCGCGCAGGCGCTCGGCGTAGAGCGGCGCGACGGTGGTGTTGGTGACGATCAGCGCCTGCGTGGCGGCCGGTGCGGCGGTGAAGCTGGTGGCATCGTCGAGGAGGCCGCTGCCGATCAGGATCGGGTAGCTGCGCTCGCCGAGCTGGATCTCGACGCTTTCGAAGGAGGCGGACGTTCGCATGCCCCCGAGTTTAGGTGCTGGGCAAGAGCCTCCCGGCCGTCGGGGTTCAGCCCGGCGGCGGTTCGCCGGAGCCGGGCGCGACCACGCCGGCCAGCTCCAGCTGCATCACGATGATGTTGACCAGCATCGCCACCGAGGGCCGCCCGGTCTCGACGAGGTCGTGAGCGGTCTCGCGGTAGAGCGGATCGCGCGCGCCGTACAGCTCGCGCAACCGTCCGAGCGGGTCGGCCACCTGCAGCAGCGGCCGCTTGACGTCGTGGCGCAGGCGCCGGAACAGGTCCTCGGGCGCGGAGCGCAGGTAGAGCACGTGGAAATGATTGCGCAGCGTGGCGCGGTTGGCTTCGCGCAGCACGCAGCCGCCGCCGGTGGCCACCACGCCGTGGGCCGCGGCCGCCAGTTCGGCGATCACGGCCTGTTCGACATCGCGGAAGGCCAGTTCGCCTTCGCGCTCGAAGTAGTCGCGGATCGAGCAGCCGATCCGCGACTCGATCACGTGATCGCTGTCGACGAAGGGGAGCTGGAGACGTTGCGCGAGGCGCCGGCCGATCGCGGATTTGCCGGCGCCGGGCAGTCCGACGAGTGCGACTGCCACGCGCTGCTAGGAGCGTCGCGCGTCAGCGCGCGGCGTTCCGATCGGTAACCATTTTCGGGGTGATGAAGACAAGCAACTCACTTTTGGAGATCGAGTTGTCGCGGGTTCTGAACAGGGCACCAAGGTAGGGGATCTCGCCGAGCACCGGGATGCGCGATTCATCGGTGGCTTCGGTGACCTCGAAGATACCACCAATGACCACCGTCCCGCCGTTCTCCACCAGCACCTCGGTCTGCACGTGCTTGGTGTCGATCGCGAAGCCGGCGGTCGTCGCCTGGCCCACGGTGTCCTTGTTCACGTCGAGCGTCAGGATGATGTTGCCTTCGGGCGTGATCTGCGGTGTCACCTCGAGCTTCAGGGTCGCCTTGCGGAAGGCGATCGAGGTCGCGCCGCTGGAAGTCGCCACCTGGTAGGGCAGTTCGGTGCCCTGCTCGATCAGCGCCTTGGTCTGGTCGGCCGTCACCACCCGCGGGCTGGACACCACCTTGCCCTTGCCGTCGGCTTCGAGCGCGGAGATTTCCAGGTTCAGGATCCGCGACAGGCCCGAGTTGAAGAGCGAGATCGCGAAGGTGCCGGGCGCGTTGCCGTTGCCGGACACGCCGGTCGACGGCAGGTTCACGAAGTTGCTGGCGGTCACGGTCTGGCTGATCGTGGCCGGCGTCGTGCCGGTGGCCGGCGTGATCACCGGGGCCGGGCCGATGGCATTGTTGTGGTTCAGCGCACCGCCGCCGAGCCGCACGCCGAGCGACTTGCCGAAGGTGTCGGTCGCTTCCACGATGCGGGCCTCGATCAGCACCTGGCGCACCGGGATGTCGAGTTTGGCGATCATCGCCGCCACTTCGGTCAGGCGCGACGGGATGTCCGAGACGAACAGCTGGTTGGTGCGGGCCTCGGCCAGCACGCTGCCGCGCGGACTCAGGATGCGGGTGGTCGAGCCCCCGCCACCGCCGCCGCCGGCGCCGGCACCGGTGCCGGTGAGGCCCTGTGCCACGACGACCGCCTTGGTGTAGTTGAGCTGGAAGGCCTGGGTGCGCAGCGGCTCCAGGTTGGCGATCGCGGCCTGGGCCTCGAACTCCTGCTTTTCCTTGGCGTTGATCTCGTCCTTCGGCGCGATCCACAGCACGCTGCCGTTCTTGCGCATGCCGAGGTTCTTGGCCTGCAGGATGATGTCCAGTGCCTGGTCCCAGGGCACGTCCTTCAGCCGCAGCGTGAGCGAGCCGTTGACCGAGTCGGAGGTGACGATGTTGAAGTTGGTGAAGTCGGCGATGACCTGCAGCAGCGAGCGGACCTCGATGTTCTGGAAGTTCAGCGACAGCTTCTCGCCGTTGTAGCCGACGCCCTGCGTGAGCTTGGTCGGATCGATCTTGCGCGGGCGCACCTCGATCACGAACTGGTTCTCGCTCTGGTAGGCGCTGTGTTCCCACTCGCCCTTCGGCTCGATCACCATGCGGACCCGGTCGCCGGTCTGCTGGCTGGTGATGGTCTGCACCGGGGTGCCGAAGTCGGAGACGTCGAGCCGGCGGCGCAGTCCTTCGGGCAGCGTCGACTTGGTGAATTCGACCACCAGGTTCTTGCCGACCTCGCGGATATCGACGCCGGTCTGCGGATTGGCCAGGTCGACGATCACGCGGCCGGTGCCGTCGGAGCCGAGGCGGAAGTCGATGTCGCGCAGGGGCTGGGTGTCGCGGTTGCGGTCCTCGGCGAAGACCTGCGACTGCGGGGTCACCAGCGCCTGGCCGGCGGCCTGGTCGAGCGCGACCAGCAGCGACTTGCCCTGGATCTCGGTCTTGTAGGTGGTCGGGTTCTTGAGGTTCAGGACCAGCCGGGTGCGTTCACCGGCCTGCACCACGTTGACCGAGCGCACGTTGCCCTGGCTGACGTCGATCGCCGAACGGCCGATGGCGTTGGTGACGCCCGGGAAGTCGAGCGCGATGCGCGGCGGCGACTGGATGGCGAAGCCGGCCGGCGGCGCGGCGAGCGGCTGGGTGAAGTCGATCCGGATCAGCTCGGTGCCGGACTGCATCGAGGTGGTCACCTTCTCGATCGCGTTCTGTGCGTGGACGGCGGCGGCTGCACTCAATGCGACCAAGGCCGCACCTGCCACGCGCAGCCACTGCGCGAGCCTCGATTTTTGGGGGTTCATTTCGTCCTCTCTTGCAACTGCAGCGTTGCCACGCGTTCGATCCACTCACCGGCGGCGTCCTGCACGATTTCACGCAAGTCGAGTTCGGTTTCATTGATACGGGTGATCTTCCCGTAGTTGAGTCCCAGGTAATTGCCGACCTTGACCTGGTAGAGCAGCTTGTCGACGCTGATCAGGGCCACCGGCGTGCCGTTGCGGTCCAGGCTGCCGACCATCTTCATGGAGTCGAGCGGGAAGGCTTCGAGGGCCTCCTTGCGGCGTGCCAGTTCCGGCGCGATCAGGCCCGAGGTGCTCGGCTGGGCCGAGTCGCGGCGCAACGCCTGCGTCAGCTTCTGCATGTCGAAGGGCTCGAAGTTGGCGGCTTCGGTGTAGGCCTGCGGCGTGAACTTCTTGGGCTCGGTGATCGGCGGCACGGTCGGCTTGACCGAGGCGCGCTGCTGGGCCATCCATTGCTGGAGCTCTTCCTTGTCGGAGCCCGAGCAGCCGGCCAGCAGGGCGGCACCGGCGAGCAGGAGAACACTGAGCGTCTTCATTTCTTCTTCGCTCCAGCGGCGGCCTTCTGCGCGGCCTCCTTCTGCGCCGCCTGCTCCTGGTCGTCCAGGTAGCGGTAGGTGCGCGCCGTGGCGTCCATCACCAGGCCGCCGTCCTTGTTGGGCGCGATCGACAGGTTGTTCAGGGTCACGATCCGCGACAGGTTGGCGACGTCGGCGGCGAAGGCGCCCATGTCGTGGTAGCGGCCGGTGACGCGGACCGCGATCGGCAGTTCGGCGTAGTAGTCCTTGACCGAGATCTGGCCGGGCCGGAACAGCTCGAACTGCAGGCTGCGGCCGAGGCCGGCCTGGTTGATGTCCGACAGCAGCGCGTCCATCTCGGCCTTGCTGGGCAGCTGCTTCTCGAGCAGGGTCACGTATTGCTGGACCTGCTCGCGCTGCTTCTTGAGCAGGTCGAGGTTGGCGGCCTGGCCGACCTTCTTGACGTAGTCGGCGCGCAGCGTGACCTCGGTGGCGCGGTCGGCGGCGAGCTCGTCGTTCGAGTTGGTGAGCCAGAAGAACCACAGCGCGACCAGCACGATCGCGGCCACGCCGACGCACAGCGCATAGCGCGGCACCGGCGGCCAGACCGACGGGTCGTTCGGGTTCAGGCCCTGGAACTGCTGGCCGAAGCGCCGCAGCGCGAGCATCGGGTCGATCTTCTGGGAGGGGCGTTTCGTTGCCATGTGGATCCCCTAGCCCTTGACCTTGGCCGCCAGAGCCTGCGGAATCGCGCCCGGCGCGACCGCCTTGTCGACGTCGGTCGGCCGCTTCAGGCCGATGCTCATCTTGAACACCGCCACCCGGCGCTGGTCGCGTGCGCTCAGGGCCACGGTGCCGGAGGTGATCTCGATCAGCTGCGGCTTGACTAGCCAGGGGCTGTTGTTGCCGAGGTTGCGCAGCAGTTCGGACACGCGCTCGTTCGACTGCGCCATGCCTTGCAGGGTCACGGTCTGGTTTTCCTGCTTCATGCTGGTGAGGTACACGCCGTCGGGCAGCTGCCGCACCAGTTCGTTCATCAGGTGCACCGGCAGGTTGCGGTCGCCCTGCAGGTCTTCCACCGCCTGTTGGCGAGCGCGCAGCGCGGCGATCTCGGACTGCAGCGTGGAGATTTCCTTGATCTGGCCCTCGAGCTGGGTGATCGAGGTCTTCAGCATCGAGTTCTTGGCCTGCTGGTTCGAGATCTCGCTCTGCAGCCAGAGGAAGATGAGGCCCGCCAGCACGACACCGACCACGGCCGACAGGCCGAGGGTGGCGTAGAACACCTCGCGGCGGCGCTTGCGCGACGCCTCGCGGTGCGGGAGCAGATTGATCAGGATCACTGCAGGAACCTCCGCATCGCCAGGCCGCAGGAGGTCAGGTAGGACGGCGCTTCACGCCGCACCTTCTTTTCCCGGATGCCGGCGCCGATCTCCATGCCGTCGAAGGGATTCACCAGCGAGCAGGCGAACGAGGTCTGCCGCGTCACCGCGCTGGTCAGGCCCGGCAGCGCCGCCGAACCGCCGGCGAGCAGCACGTAGTCGACCCGGTTGTGCGGGGTGCTGGTGAAGAAGAACTGCAGCGCACGCGCGATTTCCTGCGCGATGCTGGCCACGAAGGGCTTGAGGACGCCCGCGCCGTAGTCGTCCGGCAGGTCGCCGCTTCGCTTCTTGGCTTCGGCCTCCTCGGCCGAGAAGCCGTACTGACGCACGATCAGCTGGGTCAGCTGGGCGCCGCCGAACGCCTGGTCGCGGTCGTACAGCACTTCCTGGTTGCGCAGCACCTGCATGCTGGTGGTGAAGGCGCCGACCTCGAACAGCGCGACGACCGCGTCGCGGCCCTGGCCGGGCAGCTGCTCGATCAGGCGCGCGGTGGCCAGGCGGGACGCGTACGACTCGACGTCGAGGATCACCGCCTTCAGGCCCGAGGCCTCGGCCAGGCCTTGGCGGTCCTGAACCTTCTCCTTGCGCGAGGCGGCGATCAGCACCTCGACGTCGCCGGTGGAATTGGCCGCGTTGCCGATGACGCAGAAGTCCAGGCTCACTTCATCGAGCGAGAAAGGGATGTACTGGTTGGCCTCGGACTCGACCTGGATCTCCAGCTCCTGCTCGCTCATGCCGCCGGGCAGCACGATCTTCTTGGTGATCACGGCCGAAGGCGGCAGGGCCAGTGCGACGTTCTTGGTGCGGGTGCCGCTCTTGCGGACCACGCGGCGCACCGCCTCGGCGACCTCGTCGAACTTCTCGACATTGCCGTCGGTGATCCAGCCGCGTTCCAGCGGCTCGATCGCGCAGCGCTCGAGGACCAGCTTGCCGCTCGCGTCACGGCCCAGTTCGACCAGCTTGACGCTGGACGAACTCACGTCCAACCCGAGCAACGGCCCAGGCTGACGGCGAAACAGCGATCCCAGAGAAGTCAAGTTCGATCCCATCCGTTTGTAACGATTGGAAATAATTGCGTACGGTTGCATGCTAGCAGCAGCCACAGGGGCAACCAAGCACCGCAACCCCACTCCGTTGCCAATCGTTGTCAAAAGTGGACGTAACAGTTCTGATCTGCAACTTACGTCACAAATTGGAATACTTGGGTCCTAACTGATACGCGCCCCATCCTTGATTCCCGAGGGTCTCGCCGCGTTTGGCCAGGCCGCCTTTTTATAATGCGTGTCGACTCCGACAGCCTCAATGCCCGAAACCTCCCGACCCAAGAACCCACCGAAGGGCCCCGCGCCCAAGCCCAAACGCGCCACCTGGCTGACCTGGCTCCTGCGCCTCGTGTTCTGGGCCTTCGGCATCGTGGCGGCCGGCGCGGTCGCGGTGGCCTGCGTGATCGCGGTCGCATTGGCGGTCGCGTACCCCAACCTGCCGGACATCACCGAGCTGGCCGACTACCGGCCCAAGCTGCCGCTGCGGGTGTTCTCGTCCGAAGGCATCCTGATCGGCGAATTCGGCGAGGAACGGCGCCAGTTGACGCCGATCGACACCATCCCGAAGGTGATGAAGGACGCGGTGCTGGCCGCGGAGGATGCGCGCTTCTACGACCACGGCGGCGTCGACTTCAAGGGCATGCTGCGCGCCGGCCTGGCCAACCTCAACAAGGCCAAGAGCCAGGGCGCCTCGACCATCACGATGCAGGTGGCGCGCAACGTCTACCTCAGCTCCGAGAAGACGCTCACCCGCAAGATCTACGAGGTGCTGCTGACCTACAAGCTGGAGCACCTGCTGAGCAAGGACCAGATCTTCGAGATCTACCTGAACCAGATCTACCTCGGCAACCGGGCCTACGGCTTCGCCGCCGCCTCCGAGGCCTACTTCGGCAAGCCGCTGTCGGACATCACGATCGCCCAGGCGGCGATGCTGGCCGGCCTGCCGAAGGCGCCCGGCGCCAACAACCCGATCAACAACCCGACGCGGGCGCGCGGCCGCCAGCTGTACGTGATCGACCGCATGCAGGAAGCCGGCTTCATCAGCGCCGAGCAGGCCGACCAGGCCCGCAAGGAAGAGCTGCACCTTCGCAACGACGCTGCCGATCCCACCAAGCTGCACGCCGAATACGTGGCCGAGACGGTGCGCCAGCTGATGTTCGCGCAGTACGGCGACAGCACCTACACCCGGGGCCTCAAGGTCTACACCACGCTGGTCGCGGCCGACCAGCAGGCCGCCTACCAGGCGCTGCGGCGCGGCATCATGGACTACGAGAAGCGGCAGATCTACCGCGGCCCCGAGAAGTTCGTCGACCTGCCCAGCGACCCCAAGGACCTCGACGAAGCGGTGGACGACGCCCTGTCCGACCATCCGGACAACGGCGACCTGATCGCCGCGGTCGTGCTGTCGGCCAATGCCAAGCAGATCAACGCGGTACGCGCCAACGGCGACGCGGTGCAGATCACCGGCGACGGCCTGAAGGCCGCCCAGTCGGGGCTGTCGGACAAGGCGGCGCCGAACATCCGGATCCGCCGAGGCGCGGTGATCCGCGCGATCAAGAACGCCAAGGGCGCCTGGGAAATCACCCAGCTGCCCGAGGTCGAGGGCGCCTTCGTCGCCATGGACCCGCGCGACGGCGCGGTCAAGGCGATGGTCGGCGGCTTCGACTGGGACAAGAACAAGTTCAACCACGTCACGCAGGCCTGGCGCCAGCCGGGCTCGAGCTTCAAGCCCTTCATCTACTCGGCCGCGCTCGAGAAGGGCTTCACGCCCAGCACCGTCATCAACGACGCGCCGCTCTTCTTCGACGCCGCGACCACCGGCGGCCAGCCCTGGGAGCCGAAGAACTTCGAAGGCACCTTCGACGGCCCGATGACGATGCGCCAGGCGCTGATGAAGTCGAAGAACATGGTCTCGATCCGGATCCTGCAATCCATCGGCACGCATTACGCGCAGGACTGGATCACCAACTTCGGCTTCGACCGCGAACGGCATCCGGCCTACCTGCCGATGGCGCTGGGCGCGGGCGCGGTGACGCCGATGCAGATGGCAACCGGCTACTCGGTCTTCGCCAACGGCGGCTACCGGGTCAATCCGTACCTGGTCACCCGCGTCACCGACCACAAGGACAAGGTGCTGGTCGACCGCCAGCCGTCGATGCTGAACGAGAACCTGCGCGCGATCCCGCAGCGCAACGCCTTCATCATCTCCAGCCTGCTGCAGTCGGTGGCCAAGGCCGGCACCGCGGCCAAGGCGCAGGCGATGCTCAAGCGGCCCGACATCTACGGCAAGACCGGCACCACCAACGATTCGCTGGACGCCTGGTTCGCCGGCTTCCAGCCGACCATGACCGCGATCGCCTGGATCGGCTACGACACGCCGCGCAAGCTGGGCGACCACGAGACCGGCGGCGGCCTGGCGTTGCCGATCTGGGTCAGCTACATGGACACCGCGATCAAGGGCGTGCCGGTGGCCGAAGTGCCGGCGCCGCCGGGCGTGGTGAACGTCGGCGGCGAGTGGTACTTCGACGACTACCAGCCGGGCCGCGGCGTGGCCAGCCTGGGCGTGGACACCAGCGCGACGACGCCGCCGGCGGAAGCGATCTCCGGCGCGCCGATCAGCTCGCCGGCGCCGCCGGAAGAGCGCAGCAAGATCCTCGACCTGTTCAGGAACTGAAGCTGAGGGCCTCGCCGGCCTGCAGCGAGGCTTCGCGCGACAGATTGGCGAAGAATTCCTCGCCGGTCTTGGTGTCGACCCAGGCGCTGCCGTCGTGGCGGTAGTGGTAGCCGCCGGAGCGCGCGGCCAGCCAGATTTCCTGCAGCGGCTTTTGCAGGTTGACGATCAGCTGGCTGCCGTTGCCGAAGGTGATCGTGATCATGCCGCCGACGCGCTGGTTGTCGAGGTCGGCCTCGGTGGCGTCGTTGATGCGGTCGCAGCCGCGTTCGATCGCCGCCAGTGCGGCTTCCGCCTGGTCCATGTACTCCGAGTCGGTCATTCGCTTGTCGTGCCTTCGCTGGTTGCGTCATCGCCGCCTGCATCGGCGGCTGCGCGCCCGGACGGGCGCGGCCCGCGATTCTGCGCTCAAGCGAATTCGCGCAGTCGCAGTGCGAGCTTGTGGCGGCCCTGGACGCCGAGCTTGCGGAACGCGTTCTCCAGGTGATAGCGCACCGTGGTGAAGCTGATGCCCAGCTCGCGCGCGATCTCCTTGTCGGCCTGGCCGCGGGCCACCAGCAGCACCACCTCGGATTCGCGCAGGCTCAGGTGGGCACGCTCGGCCAGCTGCTGCGGCGCCGGGAAGGCCGGCGGCGCCGCCACCGGCGCCTCGGCCGGCTTCGCCTGCGCCCGCTTCAGCCGCACCAGCGCCGAGGTGAAGGCCGGCGCCACCACGCCGAGCAGCGACAGCTCGCCTCGGGTGAAGTTGTCGCGCGCGCGGGGACGGAAGATGACCAGGTCGCCGACGCATTCGTCGCCGTCGTAGGCATAGAGGTTGAGGCCCCAGTGCATGCCCTGGGCGCGCAGGAAGTCGTTGTAGAACTCGGTGCGCTGCAGTTCGGCCGGCGGCAGCACCTCGCTCACCAGGGTCGCCTGGCGCCGCATGCGCAGCCGCGGCGTGACCGGATCGCAGTACTGGAAGTGGTCGTGGTAGGCCCGCACGCTGTCCGGGTCCATGTTGTGGGCGACGCAGATCTCGAACTGCCCGGTGACCGGCGACCAGGTGCGCGAGACCAGGTAGTCGGCGTCCATCAGGTTCGACAACGGCGCGGCCAGGCCCTCCAGCATGGCTTCGCGCGACGCGGCGCTGGCCAGCAGGGCGACGGCCTCGGACAGGGATCGCGATCGGTTTTCGCTCAGGTACATGGACAAGCCCCTTCGTGGACGACGGCGGCAGTGCGAAGGGTGCATGCAAATCCGGTGCCACGGATCCGGCGGTCCCCTCAATCTTGAGGGTAGCAGCGGCGCCTCCGACTGACTACGCTGGCTTCCATGAATACCCAAGCCGAACTGACCACGCTCACCGCCGTCCAGGCCGCGCAGCGCATCGCCGATGGCCGGCTGCGCTCGGTCGACCTGGTGAAGGCCCTGCTCGCCCGGATCGACGAGACCGCCGGGTTGACCGCGTACATCCACCTCGACCGCGACGCCTTGCTGACGGCCGCCGCCGAGGCCGATGCCGCCGATCCGAAGGCCCGCGCGGGCCGCCCGCTGCACGGCGTGCCGCTGGTCCTCAAGGACAACATCGACGTCGCCGGCGTCGCCAGCACCGCCGGCAGCCGGGCGATGGCCGACCGGGTGCCGAAACAGGATTCGCCGCTGGCCGCCCGCCTGCGCGCGGCCGGCGCGCTGGTGCTCGGCAAGGCCAACATGCACGAGTTCGCCTACGGCATCACCACCAACAACACGCCCTTCGGCGCGGCCCGCAATCCCTACGACCCGAGCCGCATGCCGGGCGGCTCCAGCGGCGGCACCGCCGTGGCGGTGGCA
>NZ_LMUW01000047.1 GCF_009765735.1 Xenophilus sp. L33 | reverse complement strand
ACCGGGGCGGGGCCCGCCCGCGGCGGGCTGAGCCGGAGCGAAGCGGCCGCGCGCCGAGTCGCCTCGACTTCCCATTCCCGAAACCGGCCCGATCCGGTTCATCCGCCGCTGCGCCGCCCACCCGATGGCGCGAAGCGCCGGCCCGGCCGCCGTGCCGCCCGTTCCTCATTCAAGGATTTCCCATGATTTCCACGTTCCCGCTCCGGCGCATCGCCGTCCTCGCCCTGCTGCCGATTGCCGGCGCCGCGGCCGCCCACGTCACCCTGCCGGCCGGCGGGGCCACCGAAGGCAGCGACTACGAGGCCGCGTTCCGCGTCGGCCATCCCTGCGCCCAGGCCAAGCTGACCACCGGCATCCGCGTGCGGCTGCCGCAGGGCTTCGAATTCACCGACGCGCAGGCCCGCAAGGGCTGGAAGCTGGACGTCCGCAAGCCCGGCGACGGCCAGGCCGGCGAGGTCGCCTGGAGCGCCGACGGCCCGCAGTCCGGCGTGCCGGCCGGCGAGGCGGCCGAATTCGTGGTGCACGGCAAGCTGCCGGCCCAACCCGGCACGCTCTGGTTCAAGGTGCTGCAGACCTGCGACAACGGCAGCGTCGACTGGGCCCAGGTGCCCACCAGCGGTAGCTCGACCGCCGGTCTCGAGAACCCGGCCGCCAAGGTCGAGGTGCTGGCCGCCGGCGTCGCGCCGGTCGATGTGCGCGACGCCTGGATCCGCGCCTCGGTGCCGGGCCAAAGCGGCACCGGCGCCTTCATGAAGCTGAGCGCGCCGTCCGGCGCTCGCCTGGTCGGCGCCTCGACGCCGGCCGCCGGCATCGCCGAGGTCCACGAGATGAAGATGGACGGCGACACCATGCGCATGCGCGAACTGCCGGGCGGCCTCGAACTGCCGCCGCGCCAGACGGTGGAGCTGAAGGCCGGCGGCTATCACCTGATGCTGATGGACCTCAAGCAGCCCATGCCCAGCGGCAGCAGCGTGCCGCTGACCCTGCAGTTCGTCGATGCCAAGGGCCGCAAGAGCGCGCTGCAGCTGACCGTGCCGGTGCTGGCCGCGGCCGCCGCGCCGGCCGCCGACCACGCCATGGAGCACATGCACTGACCCGCCGGGTCGAGCCAAAAGCGACGGCGACTGGAGTAAGCTGCCCGGACAAGAACCAGGTCCGGAGTGAATCCATGAGCGACGCCAGCAAACCCTTCGCCTTCAGCCAGTTCGTCCCCGGCTTCGACTTCCTGAAGAACCTGGCCAGCGGCGGCGCCACCGCCAGCGCGGTGCCCGGCATGCCCAGCCTCTCGAGCTGGGTGGCGCCGACCCTCAGCGTCGAGGAAGTCGACAAGCGCATCCAGGAACTCAAGACCGTCCAGTATTGGCTGGAGCAGAACGGCCATGCGCTCAAGGCGACCATCCAGGCGCTGGAGGTGCAGAAGATGACGCTGTCCACCCTGCGCGGCATGAACGTGCGCATGGAAGACCTGGCCAGCGCCTTCACCCGGTCGGCCGCGACCGCGGCGCCGGCAGCCGCCGCACTCGCACCGGCACCTGCCTACCGTCCCGAGCCGCCGGCACCGCCTCCCGCG
>NZ_LMUW01000046.1 GCF_009765735.1 Xenophilus sp. L33 | reverse complement strand
AAGAGGCGGGACCGGTGCCAGCGGCTCCATCGGCGCCAGCGCCACCACCTGCGTCGCCTCCGCGCTCGGCGGCGCCACCACCGGCGCGGTCATCGCCACCGGCACCGACAACGCCGGGTCCTGCAGCGACGCCTGCGGCGCCGGCTGCTGCTGGGCGAAGCGGGTCGCGTCGCCCGCGCCGTTGTCGCGGCGCCAGGCGCCGGTGCGGATGTCCTCGTTGGTGATGCGCTCGATCTCCACCGGCGCGACGCCGCGCAGCAGGTCGAGCTTCAAGGCGGCGGTGTAGCTCAGGTCGATGATGCGGTCGTCGCGGAACGGGCCGCGGTCGTTGACCCGCACGATCACCTCGCGGCCGTTGGCCGGGTTGCGCACCCGCACGTAGCTCGGCAGCGGCAGCGTCTTGTGCGCCCCGGTCATCGCGTACATGTCGTAGGGCTCGCCGCTGGCGGTCGACTGGGCGTGGAACTTGGTGCCGTACCAGGAGGCCAGGCCGCTTTCCTTGAAGGGCCGGTCGTCGGTGATCGGCACGTAGGCGCGGCCGAGCACCTCGTAGGGCTTGCTGGTGCCGCTGCCGCGGATCGGCTCGATCCTCGGCTCGGCGTCCGGCACCTGGGCCAGGTTCGCGGGCGGATGGGCTCCGGCGCCGTCGCGGCCGGCGCGCGGGCCGCTGGCGCAGCCGGCCAGCAGCAGGGAGACGGCGGCGGCCAGCATCAGGACCGCCGTCGCCGGACCGCCGCGCGGGCGGTTCACGACCGGCGCCACGAGCGCGGCCTCAGCCAAACACCGCCTTCCACAGCGCCAGCATCGCCTCGCGCTCGGCCACCAGCGAGGTCATCGGCACCTGCGTCGGTTCCTCGTTGAGGCGGGCGCGGTGCTGCACCCGGCGCAGCTCGCGGTAGGCGGCGGCCGCGGCCTGGCCGACACCGGCGGGCAGCAGGCCGGCTTCCTCGGCGCGCTGCAGCAGCGCGATGTTGCCGACGTTCGGAATGAGCTCCGGATGCGCCTTCGATTCGGCCAGCACCAGGAACTGCACCGCGAACTCGGCATCGACCATGCCGCCGGCGCTGTGCTTGACGTCGAAGCGCTCGGCCTTCACCGGCCGGGCGGCGCGTACCTTGTCGCGCATCGCGACGATTTCGGCCTTGAGGGACTCGCGGTCGCGCGGCGCGGTGATGACCGCCTCGCGGATGCGGTCGAATCGCTCGACCATCGGCGCTTCGCCCAGCACGCAGCGGGCCCGCGTCATGGCCTGGTGTTCCCAGGTCCAGGCGGTGTTGCTGCCGCGGCCGAGCTGGTATTTCTCGTAGGCGTCGTACGTGGTGGTCAACATGCCGGAGTTGCCGTTCGGCCGCAGCGCCGTGTCGATCTCGAACAGGTCGCCCTCGCGGGTCTTGACGGTCAGCCAGTTGATCAGCTTGCGCACGTAGGCGGCGTAGACCTCGCTGGCGCGCTCGTCGGCGTCGTCGTAGACGAAGACGATGTCGAGGTCGCTGCCGTAGCCCAGTTCCTTGCCGCCGAGCTTGCCGTAGCCGATGACCGCGAAGCGGGGCTCCGCCCGATGCGGATTGCGCACCTGCGGCCAGCACCATCGCGCGGTGATGCGCAGCACGGTGTCGGCCAGCGCGCTCAGGTCGTCGGCCACCTGCTCGACCGTGATGCGGCCGTCGACGTCGCGCGCCAGGGTGCGGAACAGCTCGGCATGGTGCGCCTGGCGCAGCAGGTTGAGCAGTCGCTCCTCGTCGGCCTCGCCGGTGAAGGTGAGCGACTGGTGGCGCTGCTCCAGTTCGCGCTCGAAGTCGGCGGCGACGAAGCGGCCGCTCAGCATCTCGTCGTTGGCCAGCTCGTCGATCACGCCCGGGTGCTGCACCAGGTAGCGCGCCGGCCACTTGGCCGAGCCGAGCAGCCGCAGCAGCCGCTCCTGCACCGCCGGGCGCTCGACCAGCAGCGCGATGTAGCTCTCGCGCCGCATCAGCGGCTCGATCCAGTCGGCCCAGCGCAGCGCGGCGTCGACGTGATGGCCGATGCGGCCGGGCGCCTCGCTGTCGGGCTCGCGCAGCCACTGCCCGGTGCGCTGCACCAGCTGGCGCAGGCGGGCGCGGGTGTCGTCGCGCAGCGCCAGCACGCGCGGGTTCTCGCTCCAGCCGCGGATGCGCTCGGCGAAGGGCGCCGGCAGGTGAGCGATCAGGTCGGCCATGTCGATCGGCGGCGGCGCCGCGGACTTGCCGTTGCAGCTGGTGCAGGGCTTCTTGCCGCCGAGCAGCTTGTCGAATTCCTGGGCGACGAATTCGCGGTGGGTATCGAGCTGGGCCAGGAAGGCGCAGCAGTCTTCGTAGCCGAGCGTCTGCGCGATCCAGCGCAGGTCGTCGTCGTTGACCGGCAGCACGTGGGTCTGCTGGTCGTCCAGGTACTGGATGCGGTGCTCGACCCGGCGCAGGAATTCGTAGGCAGCCGCCAGCGCGTCGGCGGTCTTCTGCGGCATCAGGTTGGCGCGCGCCAGGCGCTGCAGCGCGTCCAGCGTCGGGCGGGTGCGCAGCTCGGGATACTGGCCGCCGCGCACCACCTGCAGCAGCTGCACCGTGAATTCGATCTCGCGGATGCCGCCGCGCGAGAGCTTGACGTCGTTGGCGCGCTCCGGCCGGCCGGCGCTGCGGCGCGCCGCCTGCTCGCGGATCTGCCGGTGCAGCGAACGCAGCGCATCGAAGACGCTGTAGTCGAGGTAGCGCCGAAAGACGAAGGGCAGCACCACCGCGCGCAGCGCCTGGGCCGAGCCGTCCTCGACCAGCGCCTGCGGCGCGACCACCCGGCTCTTGAGCCAGGCGAAGCGTTCCCACTCGCGGCCCTGGACCTGGAAATACTCTTCCAGCGCGTCGAGCGAGACCACGCTCGGGCCCGAGTTGCCGTTCGGCCGCAGCGCCAGGTCGACCCGGAACACGAAGCCGTGCTCGGTGGTGTCGCCGACCAGCGCGTAGATGCGCTTGACCGCGCGGGCGAAGAAATCCTGGTTGTCGATGCGGCCGCGGCCGTCCTCGGTGCCGGCGGTCTCGCCGTCGTGGTCGTAGAGGTAGATGAGGTCGATGTCGCTCGACACGTTCAGCTCGCGGGCGCCGAGCTTGCCCATGCCGACCACCCACAGATTCGAACGGCGGCCGTCGGCGGCGAGCGGCGCGCCATGCTGGAGCTCCAGTTCGGCGCAGGATTCGCGGCAGGCGACGTCGAGCGCGAACTCGGCCAGCTCGGTCACCGCGATCGTGACCACCGCCAGCGGCGCCGCCTGGTCGCAGTCGAGGGTGACGAGCCGCTCCATGACCAACTGGCGCACGGTGCGCAGCGCGTCGGCCACGTGGTCGCCGCGCGCGCGAAGGGCTTCGTAGGCCTCGCGCATGGCGGCGCGGCGCGGCGCACCGGCCGGCAGCAGCGGCAGCTCGGCGGCATAGCGGCGGCGCAGCCGCTGCACGAAACGGGAGTAGGCCGACAGCGGCGATGAATCGGCGGGCGATGCCGCGTCGGCAGCGGAACCGGGTTGGGTACTGGCAGTCATAATTCCCGGCACAGCGCGATCCTCAATGAACGACACGACGTCTTCCCCTTCACGTCTGCTCAAGATCACCGCTGCGACGGCGCGCTGGGTTCTGGGTTTGCTGATCGGTGCATGGCTCTTGCTTGCGCTGTCAGTCGTTGTCCTACACATCTGGATTGTGCCGCGAATCGGCGACTACCGTGCCGCGCTGGAAGCCCAGGCCAGCCGCGCGGTCGGGGTACAGGTCCGCATCGGTTCGATCAGCGCCGAATCCGGCGCGCTCTTTCCCACGGTCGAGCTGCGCGACGTGGTGCTGCTCGACGATGCCGACCACGAGGCGCTGCGGCTGGCGCGGGTGGTGGCCAGCGTCTCGCCGCGCTCGCTCTGGAACCTCAGCTTCGAGCAGCTCTACATCGAGGGACCGCAGGTCGAGGTGCGGCGCGACGCGCAGGGCAAGCTGCACATCGCCGGCCTGCAGCTGTCGACCGATGCCGGCAACGAGGACGAAGGCATCGACTGGTTCTTCGACCAGCGCGAGGTGGTGGTCCAGGGCGGCAGCGTGCGCTGGACCGACGAGGCGCGCGCCGCGCCGCCGCTCCTGCTGACCGACGTGGTGTTCATCGCTCGCAACGGCCGCCGCCGCCACGCGATGCGCCTGGACGCGACGCCGCCGGCCGGCTGGGGCGAGCGCTTCAGCCTGCGCGGGCAGTTCCGCCAGCCGCTGCTGTCGGTGCGCAGCGGCAACTGGCACAACTGGACCGGCCAGATGTACGCCGACCTGCCCTACATCGACATCACGCGGCTGGGCCAATACGTGGAGCTGGACGCCCGGATCCGCCAGGGCAGCGGCGGCCTGCGCGCCTGGGGCGACATCGCCGACGGCGAGCTGACCGGCGGCGTGGCCGACCTCGCGCTGACCCAGGTCGATGCCTCGCTCGACCAGGAACTGCAGCCGCTGGTGCTGCGCGACGTCACCGGCCGGCTGTCGCTCAAGCTGAACGATGGCACGGTCGAGTTCTCGACCAGCCGCCTGCAGTTCGACACCGCCGACGGCATGCGCTGGCCTGGCGGCAACCTGTGGTTCCAGCACACGCCGGCCAAGGGCAGCGATCCGGAGCACACCGCCCTTCGAGCCGACCGGCTGGATCTCGGCGCGCTGGCGCTGATCGCCGACCGGCTGCCGCTGGGCGACGCGACCCACCAGGCGCTCGCCGCCTACCAGCCGCGCGGGCTGCTCGAGAGCATCGACGCGCAATGGGACGGCGCGGCCGACAACCCCGGCAACTACCAGGCCAAGGGCCGGGTGAGCGGGCTGGCGGTGGCGGCGCAGCATGCGGGCGGCGGCGGCCCGGCCGCGGCGGCGGGCACGACCGGCGCTGTCGCCTCGACCGCGGCACCGCCGTCGACCGCGCCCGCCTCGGCGGCCGCCGTGTCGACCACGCCCAGCACCGCCGAGCCCGTGCGCGAAGCCACCGGCTCGCCCGGCGTGCGCGGCGCCACCATCGACTTCGATGCCAGTCAGGCGGGCGGCAATGCCACCGTGGCGATCGCCGACGGCGCGCTCGACCTGCCGGGCGTCTTCGAGGAGCCGGTGGTGCCGATCGCGAAACTGGCAACGCAGCTCCAATGGAAGCTCAACCAGGGCGCGGCGCAGCTCACCGTGTCCAACCTCACGTTCTCCAACGCGGATGCCGACGGCCAGGCGCAGGCGACCTGGCGCACCAGCGACCCGGCGGTCTCCAGCGGCGCCGGCCGCTTCCCCGGCGTGCTCGACCTGGCCGGCAAGCTGACCCGCGCCGACGGCACCCGCGTCTGGCGCTACCTGCCGCTGGTGATCCCGAAGAAGACCCGCGACTACGTGCACGACGCGGTCACCAAGGGCGTGGCCAGCGAGGTCGACTTCAAGGTGCAGGGCGACCTGCACGACATGCCCTTCATGGACCCGAAGCAGGGCCTCTTCCGCATCGCTGCCAAGGTGGCCGACGTCAACTTCGCCTACGTGCCGCCGTCGGCCGGGGCGAGCGTGCCGTGGCCGGCGCTCAATGCGCTGTCGGGCGACCTGATCTTCGAGCGGGCCGGCATGCAGGTGCGCAACGCCCACGGCCGCATCGCCGGCGCGAACGGCATCGAAGTCACGCGGGCCGAGGCCGAGATTCCAGACATGTCGACCAAGGCGCCGATGCTCAAGGTCGATACCCAGGCCCGCGGTCCCTTGTCGGAACTGCTGCGGGTCGGCGCGCCGCTGGTCGGCGAGGTCGGCCCCACGCTGGCCGACATGCGGGCCACCGGCAGCGCCGACTACAAGCTGCACCTGGACATCCCGCTGGCGACCATCGACAAGACCCGGCTGCAGGCCGTCGTCACCCTGGCCGACAACGAACTGGTGCTGGCGCCCGGGGCACCCGCGCTGGCACAGGCGCGCGGCACCCTCAACTTCACCGAGAGCGGCTTCAACCTGGCCGGCGTGCAGGCCCAGGCGCTGGGCGGCGCGCTGCGCATCGACGGCAGCGGCCGCTTCGCCGCGACCGGCACGCCGGAACTGAACCTGAAGCTGCAGGGCAACGCCACCGCCGACGGCCTGCGCGCCGCCCGCGATGTCGCCGGCGTGGCCGGCTTCGCGAAGAACGCGACCGGCGGCGCCGCCTACGACGCCACCTTCTCGCTGCGCGGCGGCGTGCCCGAGTTCGTCGTCACCAGCAGCCTGCAGGGCCTGGGCCTGCAGCTGCCGGCGCCGCTGGCGAAGTCGGCCGACGAGACCATGCCGCTGCGGGTCGAGAAGAAGGTGGTGCTGCGCGAGGCGCGTGCCGGCGGCGCGGCGCCGGTCGTCAACGACCAGCTGTCGCTCGACCTCGGCAAGGTCGGCTCGGCCACCTACGTGCGCGACATCTCCGGGCGCGACGCCCGGGTGCTGCGCGGCGCGATCGGCGTCGGCCTGGCCGCCGGCGAGACCGTGGCGCCGCCGCCGAGCGGCGTGGTGGCCAACCTGCGCTTCGCCCGGCTCGACATCGGCGCCTGGCAGTCGCTGTTCGACCAGGCCTTTCCTTCGACGCCCGGGTCGGCGGCCACCAGTTCGCCGGCGGCGGGGGACGATCCGGCCTCGCTGCTCCCCACCACCATCGCGCTGCGGGCGCAGGAGCTGGTCTTCGGCGGACGCACCTTGCACGAGGTGGTGCTCGGCGGCTCGCGCGAAGGCCCGGTCTGGCGCGCCAACATCGACGCCACCGAGCTGAGCGGCTATGCCGAATACCGCCCGGCGCAGTCCGGTCGCCTCTACGCCCGGCTGGCCCGGCTGATGATCGCGCCGAGCGCCGCCAACGAGGTCGCCTCGCTGCTCGACGAGCAGCCCAGCACGCTGCCGGCGCTGGACATCGTGGTCGACGACTTCACCCTCTTCGGCCGCCGGCTCGGCCGGGCCGAGGTCAACGCGGTCAACCGCGGCGGCAGCGGCCGCGAATGGCGGCTCGACAAGCTGGCCCTGACCAACCCGGACGCCACCTTCACCGCGCAGGGCAACTGGGCGGCCGAGGCCGGCAGCGAGCAGCGCCGCACCAGCATGGACTTCAAGCTGGACATCGTCGATGCCGGCGAACTGCTCAACCGCATGGGCATGAAGGACGTGCTCAAGCGCGGCCACGGCCGGCTCGAAGGCCAGGTCGACTGGATCGGCTCGCCCTTCTCGCTCGACCACGCGACGCTGGGCGGGCAGCTCAACGTCGACGTCGAGCAGGGCCAGTTCCTGAAGGCCGACCCGGGCATCGCCAAGCTGCTCGGCGTGCTCAGCCTGCAGGCGCTGCCGCGGCGGCTGACGCTCGACTTCCGCGACATCTTCAGCGCCGGCTTCGCCTTCGATTTCCTGCGCGGCGACGCCAAGATCGTCAAGGGCGTGGCCAGCACCAACAACCTGCAGATGAAGGGCGTCAATGCCGCGGTGCTGATGGACGGCTCTGCAGACATCGCCCGCGAGACGCAGAATATCCGGGTCGTGGTGGTGCCCGAGATCAGCGCCGGCACCGCGGCGCTGGTGGCGACCGCGATCAATCCGGTGATCGGCCTGGGCACCTTCCTCGCGCAGGCGGTGTTGAGCAAGCCGCTGATCCTGGCCGCCACGCAGGAATTCCAGATCGACGGCACCTGGACCGATCCCAAGATCACCCGGGTGCCGCACCGGGTGACGCCCGAGGCGCTCGGCGCGCCGGTGGCGCCGCCGGTGCGTTGAGCCAAGGAGACACGCCATGAAAGTCGCAGCGATCCAGATGGTCTCGGCCATCGCCCGCGAGGCCAACCTGGCGCGCGCCCATGCGCTCCTGGCCGAGGCCGCCGAGGGCGGCGCCGAGCTGGCGGTGCTGCCCGAGTATTTCTGCATGATGGGCGCCCGCGACACCGACAAGGTGGCGCTGCGCGAGACGGCCGGCTCCGGCACGGTGCAGCACTTCCTGGCCGACGCGGCACGCGAATTCGGCCTCTGGATCGTCGGCGGCACCCTGCCGATCGAGACCGAGGACGAGCAGCACGTCTTCAACAGCTCGCTGGTCTACGGGCCCGACGGCAGCTGCGTCGCCCGCTACGACAAGATCCACCTCTTCTTCTTCGACAACGGCAGCGAGCGCTACGACGAGCGCCGGGTCATCCAGCCCGGCACCGAGCCGGTGTGCTTCGACCTGCCGTCGCGCGACGGCCATCGCTGGCGCATCGGCATGAGCGTCTGCTACGACCTGCGCTTTCCCGAGCTGTACCGCACCCTGGCCGGCCGCGGCGCCGAGCTGCTGCTGGTGCCGAGCGCCTTCACCCGCACCACCGGGGCGGCGCACTGGGAGCTGCTGCTGCGGGCCCGGGCGGTCGAGAACCTGGCCTGGGTGGTGGCGCCGGCGCAGGGCGGCACCCACGAGAACAAGCGCCAGACCTGGGGCCAGTCGATGGTGGTCGATCCGTGGGGCACCGTGGTCGCCCAGCAGGCGACCGGCGAAGGCGTGGTGCTGGCCGAAGTCGACGCCCGGCGCACCGAGACCTCGCGCGCGCAGTTGCCGGTGCTGTCGCACCGGGTGCTCTGAAGACGGTGTCCGCGCCGACGCTTCCCGTCCCGCCCCCGCCGCCGGTGTCGAGCGTCGCCCGCGCGCTGCGGCCGGTGCTCGCGCGGCTGCGCCTGCTGCGCTCGGTCTGGCAGCGCTGGTTCCTCTGGGTGCTGCTGGCGGTGCTGGTGCTGGCGCTGCTGGTCACCGTGGTCTGGCTGGCTGGCCGGCACGAGGTGGAGCAGGCGCAGACGCTGCTGGAGCGCGACACCGCCGACGCCGTCTCCGACCTGCGCGGCGGCCTGCAGCGCAACGCGCAGACCCTGCGGGCCTCATCGGCCGGCGTGATGGACCACGACGCCTGGCTGGCGCGCGCCGCCGGCCTGCTGCGCGAGCACCGCGAATGGCTGCGGCTCGAATGGCGCGACTCGGCGCTGCAGCCGCTGGCCGCGCTCGACACGCCCTACCGGCGCCGCGTCTTCGAGGACGACGGCCGCGGCGCCGAGCAGCCCGACGTGGTCGCGGCCTGTGCCAACGCCCGCAAGCTGGGCACGCCCGCCTATTCGCCGAGCCACTACGTGCCTTCGCCGCAGGGCGGCGGCCTGGAGGCGATGGAGCTGTGCGTGCCGATCGAGGGCGGCGTGCTGGTCGCCACCTATGCGCTGCGCGAGATGCTGACCGAGCTGGTGGCGCCGACCCTGACCCGCGGCCAGGAGGTGTCCTTCGTCGAGCCCGACGGCACCCGGCTGGTGGCGGTCGGCGCGCCGCGCCGCATCGGCACCCGCGTCTTCACCGCGCAGCAGGTGATCGACCTGCCCGGCAGCGAGATGCTGCTGCGCGCGGACGGCTGGCGCGCGGTGCCCGACCTCTTCCCCAACATGCTGACCGCGCTGGTCACCGCGATCTCGATCGCGCTGGTCTCGGTGCTGGTGCTGCTGGCGCGCGACACGCGGGCGCGCCAGCGGGTCGAGCACGACCTGGCCGACGCGCTGGCCTTCCGCAAGGCGATGGAAGACTCGGTCATCACCGGCCTGCGGGCGCGCGACCTGCAGGGCCGCATCACCTACGTCAACCCGGCCTTCTGCGAGATGGTCGGCCTGAGCGCCGAGGAGCTGATGCGCAGCGACGTCGACGCGCCCTATTGGCCGACCGAGCTGGCGCACGAATACCAGCGCCGCCAGGCGGTGCGCATGGCCGGCGCGCTGCCGCCGCGCGAGGGCTTCGAGTCGGTCTTCATGCACCGCGACGGCAGCCGCTTCCCGGTGCTGATCTTCGAGGCGCCGCTGATCAACGCGCAGGGTTCGCAGACCGGCTGGATGAGCGCCTTCATCGACATCAGCGAGCAGCGCCGCATCGAGGAGCTGTCGCGCGCCACCCAGGAGCGGCTGCAGGCCAGCGCCCGGCTCGCCACGGTGGGCGAGATGGCCTCGCTGCTGAGCCACGAGCTGACCCAGCCGCTGGCGGCGATCGCCAGCTACGCCAGCGGCTCGCTCAACCTGCTGGGCACCGACGGGCCGGTGGCGCGGGTCGACCAGGCCGAGGTCGCGATGGCGGTGCGCCGCATCGCCGAGCAGGCCGATCGCGCCGGCCAGGTGATCCGCAGCGTGCACGACTTCGTGCGGCGGCGCGACCGCACCCGCGAGGCGGTGGCGCCGCAGGCGCTGGTCGACGCGGTGCTGCCGCTGATCGAGCTGCAGGCGCGCAAGCTCGGCGTGCAGGTCGAGGTGGCACTGGAGCCGGACCTGCCGCGGCTCCTGTGCGACCGCACGCTGGTCGAGCAACTGCTGCTGAACCTGGCGCGCAACGGCATGCAGGCGATGGACATGCCGGGCCTGGACGAGCGGGTGCTGCGCCTGCGTGTCGCGCCCGTGGCGCCCGCGCCGGACGGCAATGCCGCCGCCGATGCCCGGCGCTGGGTCGAGTTCTCGGTCGCCGACGGCGGCTGCGGCATCAGCGCCGCGGTCGAGGAGCGCCTCTTCACCCCTTTCTTCACCACCCGCGCCGACGGCATGGGCCTGGGCCTGAGCCTCTGCCGCACGGTGGTCGAGCAGCACGGCGGCGCGCTCGGCTTCGAGCGGCTCGTGCCGCGCGGCACCGTCTTTCGCTTCACCCTGCCAGCCGCCTGAAACCCCGATCGATGTCCCTGCTTGCCGATTCCCTCATCTTCATCGTCGACGACGACGCCCACGTGCGCGAGGCGCTGGCCTGGCTGCTGCGCTCGCGCCGGCTGGCCAGCGAATCCTTCGGCAGCGCCGAGGCCTTCGAGGCGCGGCTGGACGAAGCGCCGCTGGCCGACCGGCCGCACTGCCTGCTGCTGGACGTGCGCATGCCCGGCACCAGCGGCCTGGTGCTGTTCGACCGGCTGGCCGAGCGCGGCCTGCTGGACGCGATGCCGGTGATCTTCCTGACCGGCCACGCCGACGTGCCGACCGCGGTCGACGCGGTCAAGCGCGGCGCCTTCGACTTCTGCGAGAAGCCCTTCTCCGACAACGCGCTGGTCGACCGCATCGAGCATGCGCTGGGCGCGTCGCTGCGGGCGACCGAGGCCGAGCGCGAGCGCCGCCTGCTCCGGCAGCGCATCGCCGACCTGACCGACCGCGAGCGCGACGTGATGCGCTGCGTGGTCGAAGGCCTGCCCAACAAGCTGATCGCCGACCAGCTGTCGATCAGCGTGCGCACGGTGGAAGTGCACCGGGCGCGGGTGTTCGAGAAGATGGAGGTGAGGTCGGCGGTGGAGCTGGCGAACCTGCTGCGGAAGGTGTGAAGCGTATATACTTTTGGTATATACAAAAAGCCGCCCATGCCTTACGCCCGCGTCTTCCAATCCGGCAACAGCCAGGCCGTCCGGCTGCCCAAGGAGTTCCGTCTGTCCGCCGACCAGGTCGAGATCTTCCGGCAGGGCAACGACATCGTGCTGCGGGAGCGGCCGCCCGGCGCGGTGACCATCTTCGACGCGCTCGCCCGGCTGCCCGACGACTTCATGGCCGACGGCCGTGACGACAGCCCGCCGCAGGAACGCGAGTCGCTCTGAATGTCCGTCCGCTACCTGCTCGACACGAACATCTGCATCTACATCGCCAAGCACAGCCCTGAAGCCGTGCGAGCACGCTTCGAACAACTGGAAGCGCAACAGCTGGCGATGTCGGTCATCACCTTCGGCGAGTTGCAGCACGGGGCCGAAAAGAGCCAGGCCCGCACGAAGGCCCTGGCCGCATTGCGCCAGTTGCAGCGGGCGATCCGGATCGCGCCGCTGGGCGACGCGGCGGGCCGCCACTACGGCGAGATCCGCAGCGCGCTCGAACGCAAGGGCCAGCCGATCGGCAACAACGACTTGTGGATCGCGGCGCATGCCCGCTCCGAAGGCTGGACGCTGGTCACGAACAACGAGCGCGAATTCCGCCGTGTCGAGAAATTGAAGGTGGAGAACTGGGTCTGACCCGGCTGCAGGCGCCCGATCAATCGCCCTTGTCCTCCGGCTCGTCCCGCAGCTCCCCGCCCTTGCGTCCCGAGAACATCGTCCACCACACGATCAGCACGAACACGATTCCGGCGGCGAGGGCTTCAAGCAAAATCAGACCCATGAAAAACGGACTCCTGTGGTGGCTGGCGGTGGTTGCGATCGTAGCAACGCTGGCCGGCTGCAGTTCCTCGACGCGGCTGCCGCCGGAACCCGTTCCCGCCACCGGCGGCGGCACCGCGCCGCGCAACCTGGGCCCGCTGACCGGCTCGCTGGCGCACCCGAAGAGCCGCTGGACCGCGGTGTCGTGGTCGGAGCTTCCCGGCTTCAACGACGACGCGCTGCACGAGGCCTGGGCCGCCATGGTCACCAACTGCGCCCGGCCGAACGCGGCGATCGCGCCGCTGTGCGGCGAGGTGCGGCAGATGGTGCTGGCCGAGCCGGAAGAGCAGCGCCAGTGGATGATGAGCCGGCTGCAGCCCTACCGGATCGAGCCGGTGCTCGGCTTCAGCGAAGGCAAGCTCACCAGCTACTACGAACCGGTCTTCGAGGCCTCGCGCCTGCCGACGGCCACCTTCACGATCCCGCTGTACCGCGCGCCGGCCGGCCTGGTGCCCAAGCAACCGTGGTTCACGCGCCAGGAGATCGACACCCTGCCGCAGGCCCAGGCGGCGCTGCGCGGCCGCGAGATCGCCTGGCTGGCCGACCCGATCGACATGCTGATGCTGCACATCCAGGGCTCCGGCCGGCTGCACATCACCGAGCCGGACGGCACGGTGCACACGGTGCGGGTCGCCTTCTCGGCCACCAACGAGCAGCCTTATCACAGCGTGCAGAACTGGCTCCTGAGCCAGGGCGTGACCAAGGTCAGCCTCTGGCCCGACGACACCAAGCAATGGCTGGCGCAGAACCCGCAGCGGCAGTCGCAGCTCCTGTGGAGCAACCCGCGCTACGTCTTCTTCCGCGAGGAGGCGCTGAGCGAGGTCGACGTCGACTCCGGCCCGGTCGGCGCGCAGGGCGTGCCGCTGACGCCGGGCCGTTCGATCGCGGTCGACCGCGAAAGCATCCCCTACGGCACGCCGGTCTGGCTGGCCTCGCCGGGGCCGGCGGTGCCGCTGGCCAAGCTGGTGGTGGCGCAGGACACCGGCACCGCGATCGTCGGCGCGGTGCGGGCCGACTACTTCGCCGGCACCGGCGCCGACGCCGGGCGGATCGCGGCGCGCATGAACCAGCCGCTGCGCCTCTGGGCGCTGTGGCCCAAGCAGGCTACGAGCGCAGCGCAGTGACCTCGATCTCGATCTTCATGCGCGGATCGAGCAGCGCCGCCGAGATCATCATCGCCGCCGGACGCACCTCGCCGAAGTAGCGGCGCAGCACCGGCCAGCATTGCGGAAACAGCGCGCCGTCGGGCAGCACGTAGGTCACCCGCACCACGTCGGCGAGCTTCGAGCCGGCCTGCTGCAGCGCGGACTCGATGTTCTTCAGGCATTGCTCGGTCTGCGTCGGCAGGTCGTCGGCGATGGTCATCGTCGCGTAGTCGAAGCCGGTGGTGCCGGAGACGAACACCCAGTCGCCCGCGACCACCGCGCGGGAGTAGCCGATCTGCTGTTCGAAGTCCGAGCCGGAGCTGATGAGTCGTCGGTTCATGGCGCGGATTTTCGCTCCGGTCGGCCTCGATTGACCGGCCCGGAAGCGCTGGCGACACTGTCGGCCCCGCCATCCCCGGACCGCCGCCCATGAACTTCCCGATCACCGAGCACGTCGCCAGGTCGCCGCGCCACACCAGCTTCTACCTGGCCTGCGGGCCCGAGGACGGCCCGCTGATCGTCTTCGTCCACGGCTGGCCGGAGCTGTCGATCAGCTGGCGGCACCAGCTGCGCTGCTTCGGCGCCCTGGGTTTTCGCGCGGTGGCGCCCGACATGCGCGGCTACGGCCGCTCGACGGTGCATCCGAAGCTCGAGGACTACGGCATGGAGGCGATCACCGGCGACCTGCTCGAGCTGCTGGCGCATCTGGGCCGCGAGTCGGCGTTCTGGGTCGGCCACGACTGGGGCTCGGAAGCGGTCTGGAGCCTGGCGCGGCGCCATCCCGGCCGGTTCCGGGGGCTCGCGAGCCTCTGCGTGCCCTACGCGCCGGGCGGCTTCACGGTCGACGAGCTGCTGCCGCACGTCGACAGGCAGCTGTATCCGGTCGAGCAATATCCGGTGGGCCAGTGGGACTACGTGCGCTTCTACGAGGAGAACTTCGAGAAGGCCCGCGCCACCTTCGACGCCAAGCCGCTGCAGACGGTCAAGGCGCTGTTCCGCAAGGGCGACCCGGCCGGCCGCGGCAAGCCGGCGCGCACGGCCGCGGTGCGGCGCAACGGCGGCTGGTTCGGCACCGCGGCCGAGGTGCCCGACCTGCCGATGGACCGCGACCTGCTGAGCGACGAGGACCTGCACCAGTACGCCAGCGCGCTGGCGCGCAACGGCTTCTTCGGGCCCGACGCCTGGTACATGAACGCCCGCGCCAACACCGAATTCGCGCGCGGCGCCGCCGACGGCGGCAGGCTGTCGATGCCGGTGCTGTTCATGCACGCCACCTGCGACTACATCTGCGACACCACCGGCTCGACCCTGGCCGAGCCGATGCGCAAGGCCTGCAGCGACCTCACCGAGCTGACCCTGCCCACCGGCCACTGGATGGCGCAGGAACGGCCCGAGCTGGTCAATGCCGGCCTGGCGCGCTGGCTGGGCCAGCGCTTTCCCGGCGCCTGGTACCAGGCTTGAGCTTCCTCTACTTCGCCTACGGCTCGAACATGAGCAGCCGCCGGCTGCGCGCTTCGGACCGGGCGCCGTCGGCGGTCTTCGTCGGGACCGCGCGGCTGGCCGGCCACCGGCTGGCCTTCGACAAGATCGGCATGGACGGCTCGGCCAAGGCCGACTGCGAGCGCAGCGGCGGGACGCGAGACGAGGTGCAGGGCGCGCTGTTCCGCATCGACCAGCGGGACCGCGCCGCGCTCGACCGCGCCGAAGGCCTGGGCCACGGCTACGACGCCTTCGAGGTCGAGGTGCTCGCGGCCTCCGGTCCGGTGCGCGCGCTGACCTATCTCGCGACCCGCAAGGACGCCACGCTCGAGCCCTTCGACTGGTATGTGCACCACGTGGTTATGGGCGCGCGGGAATGCGGCCTGCCGGCGGCCTACGTCGCGGCGATCGAAGCCGTCGAGGCGGTGCGCGACCCGGACCGCGAACGCGAGGCCCGTGAGCTGGCGCGGCACCCGCCAGGCTGAAGCTCAGCCGCGGGCGGCCGGCAGGGACGAAGGCAGCGGGAGCGCCGTCTTGTAGCGCACCTGCTTCAACGCGAAGCTGGAGCGGATCTTCTCGATGCCGGCGATCGGCGTGAGCTGCTCCAGGATGAAGCGCTCCAGCGCCGGGATGTCGGCCACCGCGACCCGGATCAGGTAGTCGCTGTCGCCGGTCATGAGGTAGCACTCCATCACCTCGTCGTGCTCGGCGATGCGCTGCTCGAAGTCGGCCAGCGATTGCTTGCTCTGCGTCTTCAGGCTGATCGAGATGAAGACGTTGAGGCCGAGCCCGAGCGCCGAGGCGCTGGCCAGCGCCACATAGCGCTGGATCACGCCGGCCGATTCCAGGCCCTTCACCCGCGCCAGGCAGGGCGAGGGCGACAGATGGATGCGCCGGGCCAGCTCGACGTTGGACAGCGCGCCGTCGCGCTGCAGCTCGTCGAGGATGCGCAGGTCGATCGAATCCAGTTGCATGAAATATCGGGAAAGCTGAAGTTGACGGCAGTCTATGCCGCATGCGGGCACCACAACGCACGAAAAGCGCATCCCATTTTCCGGCGACAGGTCTAGATTCCAGGGCATGAACGCCCCGATTCCCAACGAGCAGCTGCGCCACCTGGTCGATCTTTCGCTGCAGGACCCCGACCCGGTCGAGACCGCCGAATGGCGCGCCGCCTTCACCGCGCTGGCCGAGGCCCACGGCCCGGAGCGCGCCCGCTTCATGCTCGACGAGCTGGCCCGCCTGGCGCGCGCCCAGCGCATCGGCTGGCAGCCCGAACTGCAGACGCCGTACGTCAACACCATCGCGCCCGACGCCCAGCCGCCCTTTCCCGGCGACCTCGCGATGGAAGAGAAGCTGGCCGCCCTGATGCGCTGGAACGCGCTGGCCATGGTGGTGCGCGCCAACCAGGCCTACGGCGAGCTGGGCGGCCACATCGCCAGCTACGCCAGCGCGGCCGACCTGTTCGAGACCGGCTTCAACCATTTCTTCCATGCGCGCACCGACGCGCACGGCGGCGACCTGGTCTTCTTCCAGCCGCACAGCGCGCCGGGCGTCTACGCCCGGGCGTACCTGGAAGGAAGGCTGAGCGAAGAAGACCTCACCCATTACCGCCAGGAACTGACCGCGCCTGCCGCGACGCAAGGCAGCGGCGCGCGCGGCCTCAGCAGCTACCCGCATCCCTACCTGATGCCGGACTTCTGGCAGTTCCCGACCGGCTCGATGGGCATCGGGCCGATCAGCTCGATCTACCACGCGCGCTTCATGCGCTACCTCACGCACCGCAACCTGCTCGACTGCGGCGCGCGCAAGGTCTGGGGCGTCTTCGGCGACGGCGAGATGGACGAGCCGGAATCGATGAGCGCGCTGACCCTGGCCGCCCGCGAACGGCTCGACAACCTGGTCTGGGTGGTCAACTGCAACCTTCAGCGCCTGGACGGCCCGGTGCGGGGCAACGGCCGGGTCATCGACGAGCTCGAGAAGCTGTTCGCCGGCGCCGGCTGGAACGTCATCAAGCTGGTCTGGGGCAGCGACTGGGACGGCCTCTTCGCCCGCGACCTGACCGGCGCCCTGGCGCGCGCCTTCGCCCACACGGTCGACGGCCAGATGCAGACCTTCGCGGCCAAGGACGGCCGCTACAACCGCGACACCTTCTTCGGCCAGGACCCGGAACTGGCGCGCCTGGTGCAGGGCATGACCGACGAGCAGATCGACCTGCTCAAGCGCGGCGGCCACGACCTGGTGAAGATCCACGCCGCCTACGCCGCGGCCGCCGCCCATCGCGGCCAGCCGACCGTCGTGCTCGCCCACACCAAGAAGGGCTACGGCATGGGCAGCGCCGGCCAGGGCAGGATGACGACGCATTCGCAGAAGAAATTCGACGACACCGACCTGATCGCCTTCCGCGACCGCTTCAAGCTGCCGCTCGACGACACCCAGGCGACCACCGCGGCCTTCTACAAGCCGGCCGAGGACAGCGCCGAGATGCACTACCTCATGGCTCGCCGCGCCGCGCTCGGCGGTTCCATGCCGCGCCGCGTGACCGGCTGCGCGCCGGTGGCCAAGCCCGACATCGGCGCCTATGCGCAGTTCGCGATCGCCGCCGCTGGCAAGGAAATGAGCACCACCATGGCCTTCGTGCGCATGCTCGGCAGCCTCATGAAGGACAAGGACCTGGGCCCGCGCGTGGTGCCGATCGTGGCCGACGAGGCCCGCACCTTCGGCATGGCCAATCTCTTCAAGCAGGTCGGCATCTATTCGAGCGTCGGCCAGCGCTACGCGCCGGAGGACATCGGCTCGGTGCTGTCGTACCGCGAGGCCACCGACGGCCAGATCCTGGAGGAAGGCATCAGCGAGGCCGGCGCGATCGCCAGCTGGACCGCCGCGGCCACCAGCTACAGCGTGCACGGGCTGGCGATGCTGCCCTTCTACATCTACTACTCGATGTTCGGCTTCCAGCGCGTGGGCGACCAGATCTGGGCGGCGGCCGACCAGCGGGCGCGCGGCTTCCTGCTCGGCGCGACCTCGGGGCGCACCACGCTCGGCGGCGAAGGCTTGCAGCACCAGGACGGCAGCAGCCACCTGGTGGCCGCGACCATCCCCAACTGCAAGGCGTACGACCCGGCCTTCGCGGGCGAGATGGCGGTGATCGTCGACGCCGGCATCCGCGAGATGATGGTCGAGCAGAAGGACGTCTTCTATTACGTCACGCTGATGAACGAGAACTACGCCCAGCCCGACCTGCCGCCCGAGGCGGCCGGCGACGTGCTGCGCGGCTGCTATCGCTTCAGCGGCTGGCAGGGCGCGCCGGCCGAGGGCGCGCAGCCGCAGGTCACCTTGCTGGGCTCGGGCGCGATCCTCACCGAGGTGGTCAAGGCGGCGCAGCAGCTGGCCGCGGAAGGCATCGTCGCCGAGGTCTTCAGCGTCACCAGCTGGAGCGAGCTGGCGCGCGACGGCGCCGCCTGCGAAGCGCGCGCGCTCGAAGGCCAGGCCGAGCCCGGCACGTCCTTCATCGCCCGCCAGCTGGCCGGCGGCAGCGGCCCGGTGATCGCCGCCACCGACTACGTCCGCGCGCTGCCCGAAAGCGTGCGCGCCTGGCTGCCGGCCGGCCGCCGCTACCTCACGCTCGGCACCGACGGCTTCGGCCGCAGCGACACGCGCGCGGCGCTTCGCAGCTTCTTCGGGGTCGATGCCGCCAGCATCGTGCGTGCCGCCCGGCATGCGCTCGCCGCGCACTGAGGCGCCCGCGCGCCCCTATGATGTTCCGCGCAGCGCACGGCGCTGAGGAGCATCCATGAACAAAGCCGGACTCATCGGCCTGGGCGCCATGGGCGCGGGCATCGCCGCGACCTTGCGCAACAAGGGCTACGAGATGCACGTCTGCGACGCCCGTCCCGGCGCCGCGGCCCGCTTCGCCGAAGCCGGCGGCATCGCCTGCGCCACGCCGGCCGAGGTCGTGCGGCAGTGCGACGTCGTGATCTCGGTGGTGGTCAACGCCGAGCAGACCGAGGCGGTGCTGTTCGGCGAGGGCGGCGCGGCCGCGGCGATGAAGCCCGGCCAGGTCTTCGTGATGTGCTCGACGGTCGACCCGAACTGGTCGATCGCGCTGGAAGGGCGCCTGGGCGCGCTCGGCATCCTCTACGTCGACGCGCCGATCTCCGGCGGTGCCGCCAAGGCCGCCAGCGGCCAGATGACCATGATGAGCGCCGCCCGGCCGGAGGCCTACACCAAGGCCGGCCCGGTGCTCGACGCCATGGCCGGCAAGGTCTACCGCCTGGGCGACCGGGCCGGCGCCGGCAGCAAGGTGAAGATCATCAACCAGCTGCTGGCCGGCGTGCACATCGCCGCCGCGGCCGAGGCGATGGCGCTGGGCCTGCGCGAAGGCGTCGCCGCCGACGCGCTCTACGAGGTCATCACCCACAGCGCCGGCAACAGCTGGATGTTCGAGAACCGCATGGCCCACGTGCTGGCCGGGGACTACACGCCGCTGTCGGCGGTCGACATCTTCGTCAAGGACCTGGGGCTGGTGCTCGACACCGCGCGGGCCACCAGGTTTCCGCTGCCGCTGGCCTCGACCGCGCACCAGATGTTCATGCAGGCCTCCAGCGCCGGCTTCGCGCGCGAGGACGACAGCGCGGTGATCAAGATCTTCCCGGGCATCGAGCTGCCCGCGTCCAAGTCCGAGTGAGGTTTCCGACATGCCACGCTTCGCCGCCAACCTCTCGATGCTCTATCCCGAGCTCGACTTCCTCGACCGTTTCGAAGCCGCCGCCAAGGACGGCTTCGGCGCGGTCGAATACCTCTTCCCCTACGACTACGAGCAGCGCGAGCTGCTGCCGCGCCTGAAGGACAACGGCCTCGAGCAGGTGCTGTTCAACGGCCCGCCCGGCCACTGGGACCGGGGCGAGCGCGGCCTGGCCTGCCTGCCGGGGCGCCAGGCGGAGTTCCGTGAAGGCATCCTGAAGGCGATCGACTACGCGGTCGTGCTGGGCTGCCCGCGCATCCATGTCATGGCCGGGCTGGTGCCCGAGGGGCTCGACCGCGAGGCGGTGCGGCCGGTCTACATCGAGAACCTGCGCTGGGCCGCGGTCGAGGCCGCCAAGGAAGGCCGCGACCTGCTGATCGAGCCGATCAACACCCGCGACATCCCCGGCTTCTTCCTGAACCGGCAAGACCAGGCGCACGCGATCGTGGAGGAGGTCGGCGCGCTCAACCTGCAGGTGCAGATGGACCTCTACCACTGCCAGATCGTCGAGGGCGACCTGGCGATGAAGATCCGCCACTACCTGCCGAGCGGCCGGGTCGGCCATTTCCAGATCGCCGGCGTGCCCGACCGCAACGAGCCGGACATCGGTGAGGTCGACTTCGGCTACCTGTTCGGCGTCATCGACGAGGTGGCGGCGCAATGCGGCTGGCTGGGCTGGGTCGGCTGCGAATACCGGCCACGGCGCGGCGCGGTGGCCGGCGGCACCTCGGCCGGGCTCGACTGGCTGCGCGCCTTGCCGAAAGCGGCCAGGGGAGCGTCCGCATGAGCATCGGCCAGCCGATGGCGAATTACGCGGCCGCCCGCCGGGTCGGCGACTTCGTCTTCATGAGCGGCGTGGTGGCGGTCGATCCGTCGACCCGGCGCGCGGTGTCGAGCTACGAGGACATTCCGGAGGCGGCGCGCGCCGCCCTGCGCACCGTGGGCTACGCCACCGGCCAGATGTCGGTGGACGTGTTCGAGGCGCCGATCGTGGCGCAGAGCTGGTTCGTGCTGGAGCGCATCCGCCAGTTGGCGGCGGAGCATGGCGGGACGATGGACGACGTGGTGAAGCTGGTCCAGTACTTTCGCCGCTTGCCCGACTACGCGCCCTACAACCGGGTGCGCGGCCTCTTCTATCCCGGGCAGCCGCCGGTCAGCACGGTGGTGGAGGTGTCCCGCTTCCTGCCGGGCGACGAGGTGCTGGTGGAGGTCGAGGCGACCGCCTACCTGCCGTCGCCCTGATTCTCAATACTTGGTCAGCGCCGCCAGGCCGAGGCGGATGGTCTGCAGGCGCGAGCGGGAAGCCTTCTCGCGGCGCAGGTTGGCCACCGATTGCAGCACGTCGGCCACCATGTCCGCCGAGCGGTCGCCCTGCAGCATGCGCAGGCGCCAGTTGTCGGCGACTTCGTCCATCCGATCGACGCTGATACGGGCCAGATCGATGTGATCGGGGGCCACCGCGGCGGCGGAGCTCTGCATCAAACGCGGGGCGGCAGTCCGCAGATTGCAGAGGAAGCTTTTGCGGGTTTGGAAGGTGCCAGGGAATGTGGAGAGCATGTAATCAATTGTAATTACTGAAACCACACCGCGCAACAGGCTGTCCGCATTTTGCACTCAAAAAGCATAACTTTTTGCCTCAACGTGGTTTGGGAGCCAGATGACCGAGAGGTAATGCACGGCTCGCCTTCACCTCGCCGAGCGAAAAGCTGGTGTGCAGGTCCTTCACGTTGGGCAGGTTCATCAGGTGCGTCAGGGCGAAACGCGAGAAGCCGTCGAGGTCCTGCGCGACCACGTGCAGCTCGAAGGTGCCGGTGCCGCTGATGTAGTGGCAGGCGACCACCTCGGGCAGCTTGCGGATCGCCTCTTCCAGCTTGCGGGTGGCATCGACCGTGACCCGCTCGGTGTCGACCCGCACGAAGGCCAGCACGCCCAGGCCGATCTTGTGGCGGTCGATCTCGGCGTGGTAGCCCTTGATGAAGCCGGCTTCCTCCAGCGCCCGCACCCGGCGCCAGCAGGGCGCCGCCGACAGGCCGACCCGCTGCGCCAGCTCGGCATTGGTGAGGCGGCCGTCGGCCTGCAGTTCTTGCAGGATCGCAAGGTCGAACTTATCGATGCTTTCCATATTCGCCAATTTTAAGCAAGATCCTTCCAGATCGAGCCGGTTCAGGAGCAAAAAACGCAAACACCTGTCGGAGCCTCGGGCATACACTTTGCAAGATCATGGGCGGCGGTGTCCGACCCGGATGCCCATCGACCGCAAGCCAAGCCCACGAGGCACAGCCACTGGAGACAGAACCGATGAACGCCCCGCTCCCCGAGCACATCCGCAAGGCCCTCGAGACCGTCACCCTCGACGACAAGTACAGCCTCGACTACGGCCGCGCCTTCATGAGCGGCGTGCAGGCGCTGGTCAAGCTGCCGATGCTGCAGCGCCTGCGCGACAAGCAGAACGGCAAGAACACGGCGGGTTTCATCAGCGGCTACCGCGGCTCGCCGCTCGGCGGCTACGACCAGGCGCTCTGGAAGGCCAGCAAGTTCCTGAAGGAACAGAACATCGTCTTCCAGCCGGGCGTCAACGAGGAGCTGGCCGCCACCGCGCTCTGGGGCACCCAGCAGCTGGGCTTCTCGCCGGCGGGCACCAACAAGTTCGACGGCGTCTTCGGCATCTGGTACGGCAAGGGCCCGGGCGTGGACCGTTGCTCCGACGTCTTCAAGCACGCCAACATGGCCGGCACCACCGAATACGGCGGCGTCATCGCGGTGGCCGGCGACGACCACATCTCCAAGAGCTCGACCGCCGCGCACCAGAGCGACCACATCTTCAAGGCCTGCGGCACGCCGGTGTTCTTCCCGGCCAACGTGCAGGAAATCCTCGACCTCGGCATCCATGCCTTCGCGCTCAGCCGCTTCTCGGGCGTCTGGTCGGGCATGAAGACGATCCAGGAGATCGTCGAATCGAGCGCCACCGCGATGATCGACCCCGAGCGCGTCGACATCGTCATCCCGACCGACTTCGAGATGCCGCCCGGCGGCCTGCACATCCGCTGGCCCGACCATGCGCTCGAGCAGGAAGCGCGGCTCATGCACTACAAGTGGTATGCGGCGCTCGCGTACATCCGCGCCAACCGCCTGAACCACAACGTGATCGAAGGCCCGAACGACCGCTTCGGCATCATGGCCAGCGGCAAGGCCTTCAACGACACCCGCCAGGCGCTGATCGACCTCGGGCTCGACGACGCGGCCTGCCGCCAGCTCGGCATCCGGCTGCACAAGGTGGCGGTGGTCTGGCCGCTGGAAGCGCAGCTCACGCGCGCCTTCGCCACCGGCCTGCAGGAGATCCTGGTGGTCGAGGAAAAGCGCCAGGTCATCGAATACCAGCTCAAGGAAGAGCTCTACAACTGGCGCTCCGACGTCCGCCCCAACGTGGTCGGCAAGTTCGACGAGGGCGAGGTGAATGCCGCGGAGGGCTATTCCGGCGGCGAATGGTCGATGCCGAACCCGAGCGCGCACGAACTGCTGCGCGCCAACGCCGACCTCAACCCGGCCATGATCGCCAAGGCGATCGCCAAGCGCCTGAAGTCGACCGGCCTCCTGGCCGCGGCCGGCGCCGACATGGCGGCGCGCATCGACGCGCAGCTGGCCATCCTCGAGGCGAAGGAGCGCGCGATGGCCGCGCCGCAGGTGGTCGGCGTCGCCGACGCCACGCGCCAGCCCTGGTTCTGCTCCGGCTGCCCGCACAACACCAGCACCGTGGTGCCCGAAGGCTCGCGCGCGCTGGGCGGCATCGGCTGCCACTTCATGGCGACCTGGATGGACCGCTCGACCATCGGCTTCACGCAGATGGGCGGCGAGGGCGTGCCGTGGGTCGGCCAGCAGCCCTTCACGACCGACCAGCACATCTTCGCCAACCTGGGCGACGGCACCTACTTCCACAGCGGCCTGCTGGCGATCCGCCAGAGCATCGCCGCCGGCGTCAACATCACCTACAAGATCCTCTACAACGACGCGGTCGCGATGACCGGCGGCCAGCAGGTCGGCGAGCGGCCCGAGGGCCATTCGGTGCTGCAGATCGCCGAGAGCCTGCATGCCGAAGGCGCGGTCAAGGTGGTGGTGGTCACCGACGAGCCCGAGAAGTACCAGGGCGTCAACGTGCCGGGCGAGAACGTCAAGGTGCGCCACCGCGACGAGCTGGACGCGATCCAGCGCGAGTTCCGCGAGATCAAGGGCACCACCGCGATCATCTACGACCAGACCTGCGCCACCGAGAAGCGGCGCCGCCGCAAGCGGGGCACGATGGTCGATCCGGCCAAGCGGGTGGTCATCAACGAACTGGTCTGCGAAGGCTGCGGCGACTGCAGCGTGCAGAGCAACTGCCTGAGCGTCGAGCCGCTGGACACCGAGTTCGGCCGCAAGCGCGCGATCAACCAGAGCACCTGCAACAAGGACATGAGCTGCCTGAAGGGCTTCTGCCCGAGCTTCGTCACGGTCGAGGGCGGCAGCCTCAAGAAGAAGGCCAAGGGCAAGGCGGCGACGCCGGCCGAGCTCGGCGCGCTGGCCGAGCCGGCGCTGCCCTCGCTCGCCGGCGGCGGCGTCTGGGGCATCGTGGTCGCCGGCGTCGGCGGCACCGGCGTCATCACCATCGGCCAGCTGCTGGGCATGGCGGCGCACATCGAGGGCAAGGGCATCGTCACGCAGGACGCGGCCGGCCTGGCCCAGAAGGGCGGCGCCACCTGGAGCCACGTGCTGATCGGCGACAGCCAGGACGACATCCGCACCACCCGCGTCGGCACCGCCGCCGCTGACCTGATCCTGGCCTGCGACCCGCTGGTCAGCGTCAACGCCGAGACCATGGCCCGCATGCGCGAAGGCCGCACCCACGTGGCGCTGAACAGCCACAGCAGCCCGACCGCCGCCTTCGTGCGCAACGCCAACTGGCAGAACCCGCAGGAAGCCTGCGCCGCCGAGATCGCGCGTGCGGTCGGCGTCGGCGCGGTCGGCGCCTTCGACGCCGATGCGGCGGCCACCTCGCTGATGGGCGACAGCATCTACGTCAACCCGATGATCCTCGGCTACGCCTGGCAGAAGGGCTGGATCCCGCTGGCGCACGAGTCGCTGATGCGGGCGATCGAGCTCAACGCGGTGGCGGTCGACAACAACAAGGCCGCCTTCGAATGGGGCCGCCAGGCGGCCGAGCGGCCGGCGGAGCTGCAAAAGCGCGTCCAGCCCGGCCAGGTCATCGAATTCAAGAAGCGCGAGACGGTCGAGAGCCTCGTGGCGCGCCGGGTCGAGTTCCTGACCGGCTACCAGAACGCCGGCTACGCCGCCCGCTACCAGGCCTTCGTGGCCAAGGTGCGCGAGGCCGAGGCGCCGCTCGGCAAGACCAGCCTGACCGAGGCCGTGGCCCGCTACCTCTTCAAGCTGATGGCCTACAAGGACGAGTACGAGGTTGCGCGGCTGCAGAGCGACCCGGCCTTCCTGGCTCGCATCGACGGCATGTTCGAGGGCGACTTCAAGCTCAACTACCACCTGGCGCCGCCGCTGACCGCGAAGAAGAACGCCAAGGGCGAGCTGATCAAGCAGAAGTTCGGCCCGTCGATGCTGACCGGCTTCAAGGTGCTGGCGAAGCTCAAGGGCCTGCGCGGCACCGCGCTCGACGTCTTCGGGCGCACCGAGGAGCGCAAGGCCGAACGCCAGCTGATCGTCGACTACCGCGCCAGCCTCGAGGAAGTCGTCGCCGGCCTGAGCGCCGCCAACCACGCCACCGCGCTCGAGATTGCCAGCCTGCCGGAGCAGATCCGCGGCTACGGCCACGTGAAGGACCGCAACCTCGCCGCCGCCCGCGTCCGCTGGACCGAGCTGACGGCGCGCTGGCGCGATCCGGCCAAGGCCCGCGCGGCCGCCTGAGCGTCTCCCGCGCGGCCGCTTGCACGGCGGCCTCGCCGGGCGCGGCCCGAAAAGGCCGAATGCACCCGGATACAATCCCGGGTGCTGTGCGCGGCCCGGCTCCGCGCCGTGTGGTCGTCCTCTGCGACCCGCCGACCGTGAAGTGCCGGAACTTTTCACAGGGCCGGCGCTCACCTTTTTTCCCTGTTGGAGACTCCCTTGTTCATTTCTTCCGCTTTCGCGCAGACCGCTGCGCCCGCCGCCGGTGGCAGCGACATGATGTCCTCGCTCGGCAGCATGCTGCCGCTGGTGCTGATGTTCGTGGTCCTGTACTTCGTCATGATCCGGCCGCAGATGAAGCGCCAGAAGGAAGCCCGCGCGATGATCGAGGCGCTCGCCAAGGGCGACGAGGTCGCCACCACCGGCGGCGTGCTAGGCAAGATCACCGGCATCGGCGACACCTACCTGACGGTCGAGATCGCCAAGGGCGTCGAAGTGCAGATGCAGCGCAGCGCGGTCGTGCAAGTGCTGCCCAAGGGCGCAATCAAGTAACGGGCGATAACGCGGGTGCTCGCGCACCACGCGTACTTTGGGGTTTGACGCGATGAACCGCTATCCGGTTTGGAAGTACGCGATCATCGTGATCGTGTTGCTGGTGGGGCTGATCTACGCCCTTCCCAATTTCTTCGGCGAGGCACCGGCGGTGCAGGTCTCCGCCGCCAAGTCGGTGGTCAAGGTCGACGCCGGCACGCAGGCCCGGGTGGCCGACGCGCTCAAGGCCGCCGGCCTGACGCCCGACCTGCTGACCCTCGACGCCACCTCGGTGCGCGCCCGCTTCACCAGCACCGACGACCAGCTGAAGGCGCGCGACGCCCTGCAGCGGGCGCTGGTGCCCGACCCGAACGACCCGCCCTACGTGGTCGCGCTGAACCTGCTGCCGCGCTCGCCGGCCTGGCTGAGCGCGCTGCATGCCTTCCCGATGTACCTCGGCCTCGACCTGCGCGGCGGGGTCGACTTCCTGCTGCAGGTCGACATGCAGGGCGCGATCGACAAGAAGGCCGAGTCCTTCGCCAGCGACCTGCGCAGCGGGCTGCGCGACAAGTCGATCCGCGGCAGCTCGGTCACCCGCAACGGCCAGACCATCGAGCTGCGCTTCCGCGACGCCGACAGCCTCGCCCAGGCCAAGGCGCTGGTGCAGGACCAGTTCGCCGACCTCGCCACGACCGACAGCCAGCAGGGCGGCGACTACCTGCTGACCGCGACCATCCGGCCGGAGGCCGTGCGCCGGCTGCAGGACGCGGCCCTGAAGCAGAACATCACGACGCTGCACAACCGGATCAACGAGCTCGGCGTGTCCGAGCCGGTGATCCAGCAGCAGGGCCTGGACCGCATCGTGGTGCAGCTGCCCGGCGTGCAGGACACCGCCAAGGCCAAGGACATCCTCGGGCGCACCGCGACGCTGGAGATGCGCCTGGTCGACGAGAGCGCCGAAGGCCGCGCGGCCGAGCTCGGCACCGGCCCGGTGCCCTTCGGCTCCGAGAAATTCCTCGACCGCAGCGGCCGTCCGGTGATCGTCAAGAAGCAGGTGCTGGTCACCGGCGAGAACCTCACCGACGCCCAGCCCGGCTTCGATTCGCAGACCCAGCAACCCAAGGTCGACCTGACCATGGACGCCAAGGGCGGCCGGATCATGCGCGACGTCAGCCGCGACAACTACCGCAAGCGCATGGCCATGCTCATCTTCGAGAAGGGCAAGGGCGAGGTGCTGACGGCGCCGTCGATCAACGGCGAGCTCGGCAACCGCTTCCAGATCTCCGGCTCGATGAGCGTGGTCGAGGCCAACGACCTGGCGCTGCTGCTGCGCGCCGGCTCGCTGGCCGCGCCGATGGAGATCATCCAGGAACGGACCATCGGCCCGAGCCTGGGCGCCGACAACATCAAGAAGGGTTTCGACAGCGTGATGTACGGCTTCGCCGCGATCATGGTGTTCATGTGCATCTACTACGCGCTGTTCGGCGTCTTCTCGTCGATCGCGCTGGCGGTCAACCTGATGCTGCTGGTGGCGGTGCTGTCGATGCTGCAGGCCACGCTCACCTTGCCCGGGATCGCCGCCATGGCGCTGGCGATCGGCGTGGCGATCGACTCCAACGTGCTGATCAACGAGCGCATCCGCGAGGAACTGCGCAACGGCGCCTCGCCGCAGGCGGCCATCCATGCCGGCTACGAACGCGCCTGGGGCACCATCCTCGACTCCAACGTCACCACGCTGATCGCCGGCGTGGCGCTGCTGGCCTTCGGCTCGGGCCCGATCCGCGGCTTCGCGGTGGTGCATTGCATCGGCATCGTGACCTCGATGTTCTCGGCCGTGTTCTTCTCGCGCGGCCTGGTGAACTTCTGGTACGGCAGCAAGAAGAAGCTCAAGAGCGTGTCGATCGGCACGGTCTGGCGTCCTGCCGGCGCCGCCGCCGGTGCGGGCCAGGCGACCGATTTGACCGCCGTCGCCGCCACCACCGGCAGCGCAGGCGCCTTGTCGGCCGCCAGGCCGGGCAAGCCCGGCAAGCCCGGCAAGCCCGGCAAGCCCTCCAAGGCCGTGGCCGCCAAATAAGGACGCATCATGGAGTTCTTCCGGATCCATCGAACCATCCCGTTCATGCGCCACGCGCTGGTGCTGAACGCGGTGTCGTTCATCACCTTCGCCTTCGCGGTGTTCTTCCTGATCCACCGCGGGCTGCATCTGTCGGTCGAGTTCACGGGCGGCACCGTCATGGAAGTCGCCTACCAGCAGTCGGTCGACGTCGGCAAGGTGCGCGACACCATCGGCGCCCTCGGCTACCAGGACGTGCAGGTGCAGAACTTCGGCACCTCGCGCGACGTGCAGATCCGCCTGCCGGTGCAGAAGGGCCAGACCTCGGCCCAGCAGAGCGAGCAGGTGATGGCCGCGCTCAAGGCCGCCGATCCGAGCGCCACGCTGCGCGGCAACGAATTCGTCGGCCCGCAGGTCGGCGAGGAGCTGACCACCAACGGGCTGAAGGCGCTGGGCATGGTGGTGGCCGGCATCATGATCTACCTGGCCTTCCGCTTCGAATGGAAGTTCGCGCTGGCCACGGTGCTGGCCAACCTGCACGACGTGGTGATCATCCTGGGCTTCTTCGCCTTCTTCCAGTGGGAGTTCTCGCTGGCGGTGCTGGCGGCGGTGCTGGCGGTGCTGGGCTATTCGGTCAACGAGTCGGTGGTCATCTTCGACCGGGTGCGCGAGAACTTTCGGCGCTTCCGCAAGCTGAGCACCCGCGAAGTCATCGATTCGGCGATCACCTCGACCATCAGCCGGACCATCATCACCCACGGCTCGACGCAGCTGGTGGTGCTGTCGATGTTCTTCTTCGGCGGCCCGACCTTGCACTACTTCGCGCTGGCGCTGACCATCGGCATCTGCTTCGGCATCTATTCGTCGGCCTTCGTCGCGGCCTCGATCGCGATGTGGCTGGGCGTCAAGCGGGAAGACCTGATCAAGGCGCCGGTCAAGCGCGAAGGCGATCCGGACGATCCGAACGCGGGCGCGACCGTGTGAACAAATGCCGTCCGCGGCGGCGCAGGCGCTGGATGGGGGGTTGCGCCACACGGGCGGCCCTTGTGCGGTTAACCTCGGAGATGCAAGCTCCCGCTTGATGAACCGTTAACAATTGCAGTCCTGACGATCCATGCCCACGCGGTCCCACGTTGCTTCACTGAAAATCTCCCACGAGACGCGCGAGCGTTTCGTCGCCGCCACCGAAGCGGTGATCGCGCCGGTCGGGCAGGCGATCCAGGAGCGGCTGTCGGCGCTGGCGAACCAGACCGGCAACGCCCGCGAGATGCAGGAGAACCGCGACGGCATGCTCGCCTTCCAGGCGATGGGCGCGAAATGGGTGGCCGCCTCGCAGGCCGCCTGGCGCAAGTCGCTGGCCCAGAGTACCGCCGACGGACCGTCGTCATCCAATTCCCTCTCGCGCCTGGAACTGATCGGCGACGAGGTCGTCGAGACCAGCATCCTCTCGTCCCGGCTGGCCCAGTCGATCCAGGACAAGGCCAGCTTCGACCTGAACGACCTGCGCCTGCGCATCCAGCACCTCGAAGGCACCACCGAATTCGGCAGCCGCGACATCCTCAAGCCCGAGGCGCTGGCCAAGGTGCTGGTCGACCAATGGCTGGCCTCCGGTCTCAGCCGCGGAATCTGGACCAAGGTCCAGGAGCAGGTCCAGGGCATCCTGGTCGACGCGGTGGTCAAGGCCTACAAGGAAGCCAACAGCTTCCTGATCGCCCAGGAGGTCATGCCCGAGATCGACCTCAAGAGCTTCGTGCGCCGCGCCGGCGCGCCCAATTCGGGCAATGGCGCCCTGGGCGGTGGTGGCGGCGGCGGATCGGGCGGCGCGGGCGGAGCGCCGGCCGGCAACGCGGTCCCGCAGCAGATGCGCGGCGGCTT
>NZ_LMUW01000045.1:43998-44453 GCF_009765735.1 Xenophilus sp. L33 | reverse complement strand
ACCCGGAGTCGCGCCTGATCTGGTGCCCGGACAACGGCCGCCAGCGGGTGGCCGCCTTCATCGACGGCGCCAAGCATTCCCTGTGGGTGCAGAACGAGCGCTACCAGGACATGGTGATCATCGAGCGGCTGGTGCGCGCCGCGGTGCGCGGCGTGAAGGTGCACATCCTCACCAAGCCGCCGCATTCGCTGAAGGCCGAGAAGCTGATCGAAGGTGTCGGCGGCCTGCGCATCCTGCAGGACGTGGGCGCCAAGGTGCACACGATGAAGCACCTGAAGCTGCACGCCAAGATGATGCTGGCCGACGGCAAGCGCGCGATCGTCGGCTCGATCAACCTGGCGCCCGGCAGCTTCGACGGCCGGCGCGAGCTGGCCATCGAGACCGACGACCCGGCCACCGTGCTGCGCCTGGAAGAGACTGCGCAGCGCGACTGGGACTCCTCCCACAAGATCGAC
>NZ_LMUW01000045.1:41208-43988 GCF_009765735.1 Xenophilus sp. L33 | reverse complement strand
GCCTGCTGCTCGACCTGCAGAAGCGCGAACTGGATCCGAGCCACCTGGTGCTCGATGGCAGCGCGGTCACGCCGGCGGCCGTCGAAAGGAAGCACGGGCCGAAGAGCAAGTGACGCGCTTTTGCATGACTGCGATCGCATAGGTCTGCCTCACCGGGCAAGCGATCTGCCCCTTGTCCGTATTGCGCCGCGCCTCCGTGCGGCGAATCATGGGTCCGGCGCCCACGGGTCGGTCGAGGACCGAGCGGTTGCGGCGTCGATGTCCCATCCACAAGGAGAATCCGATGACAGCCCGACTCTTGACCCGTCTTGCGACGATATTCATGGCCCTTGTCCTTGCCGCCTGTGCAGCGCCACCCGCGGCGCCGCCCGAGATCCGGATGGGAAAGATCGAGCAGATCCTGCCGACCTCCATCGAGTCCGACAGCCACGCAGGTGTCGGCGCGGTCCTCGGCGGTCTTGCGGGCGTCGGCATCGGCAGCCTGATCGGGGGAGGCACCGGCCGTGACGTCGCCATGGTGGTCGGCGCGATCGGCGGCACCGTGGCGGGCTCGCAGGTCGCGAAGCGCTATGACCGTCCGATCCAGGGACAGCAGATCTTCGTTCGCACCCAGTCCGGCGTGCTGGTCGAAGTGACGCAGCCGGTGACGCCCGGACTGCAGGTCGGCCAGCGCGTGTTCATCCAGGGGAATGGTGAAGGCGCACGGGTCGTTCCGCAATAGTGGGTTCATGACCCGGTGCATCCTGGCGCCGCCAGGATGCACTCACGGAACCGCCGCCTCGATCGCCGCCATCAGGTCGCTGCCGTTGAACGGCTTGGTCAGGTAGGCCGCCACGCCCCGGCGCTTCGCATCCTCGCGCAGCGCAACGGAGTCGTGAGCCGTCACCATGATGAAGGGGGTCCGCTGCCCGCGCTTGCGAAGTTCGGTCAGCAGATCCAGCCCCGACAGTCCCGGCAGACGGAAATCGCTGACGATGCAGGCAGCCTCGGTGTCGACGGGCGCGCCCAGCAGCGCCTCGGCCGAGGCATACGCCAAGGTCGGATGGCCGGCCGCATTCAGCAGCCGCTGCACCGCCTGGCGCATGCTGTCGTCGTCTTCCACTACCAGAACCAGCGCACTCGCATCCAAAACGACTCCCGGCAGAAGACACGCATCAATAGGGCGCTGGCACCACGGTGTAGTAGACGCCGTTGGCTCCGTAGTACGGCCGGAACCAGCTGTTGCCGACCTGGTAGTAGTTGATGCCCGACTGGTTCACGACCACGGCCCCCGCCGGGATCGAGGCGTAGCTGACGCCCATGTCGTATCGGGCGATGGCGGCTCCCGCCGCCATGCCGACCACCGCGCCCGCTGCTACCGCCCCGGCGCAGTCGTAGCAGCCGCCGTGGTAGTAGGGCACCACGCCGGGTGCGTGGTACGGCGCATAGCCGCCATAGCCGTACGCCGGTGGGCGATAGGTGCTGAAGCCGCCTGGCGTCGTGTGCACCGCGCCGTAGCCGGCGACCCCGGTCGTATGGCCCCCGTACATGTTGGTGTGGCTGTAGCCGCCGAAGGCGTTCGCCGTGGTCGAGCCGCCCCAGCGGTTGTCGTGCGTGGCCGTGCCGAAGCCGCCGTAGGAGCGGCCGCCAAAGCGATTGGCGCTGGCCCAGGCGGCTGCCGGGTCGTGATAGCCGGCACCGACCAACAAGGCGGCCAGGAGCGGAAGCGCCGACAAGAGGGTCTTGCGCGAAGGGGTGATCGGGGTGGTGTTCATGGCATGGACCTCACTGCGCCTTGGCCTTGACGGCCTTCTTCTTCGTCGCGCCGGGCGGCTGCGGAACGGCGAAGTCGATCTTCTTGGCATTGGCCGCATCCAACGCGGCGAAGGCGTCCGCGGCCACCACGGGATCGAGCTTCCAGTTGGAGAACTGCACGTCGTGGCGCAGCAGCAGCGGGTCGCCCTTAAAGACGGCACGCATGCGGCGCGGCAGCTTGTCGTCCGTGCCGATCCAGATCTGCATGAACAGGCTGTCGCTGACGACCGCGATCATCTCGGTGTTCGTGCCACCGACCACCTTCGACGGGCCGATGTAGAAGGCCTTGGTCAGCCCTTGCGCGATGTTGTTGAACGGGTCGGCGCCCACGATGTCGGCGAAGGGAAAGTAGATGGCTGCCTTGTCGAAGGCGGCCTTGAGCATCAGGTCGATGGTCGGCGGCGCCTCGGTGACCGCCACCAGGTTCTCCGCCGGGGCGAAGGCCGTGATGGTCTTGCCGTCGTAGTAGTACTCGGCAGCCGGGCCATCGCCCAGGGTGACAACTCGCAGTTTGTCCGGCCGCTGCAGCAGCACGGCCGAGGTGGTCGAATAGACGAGCGCCGGTCCGACGCTGCTCGGGCTTTCGTAAGAGACGACGGCCGTGAAGGACATCGAGCTGGCGCCTGTGAGTGCGCTGCTCATGGCATGCAGCAGGTCCATCGCCTTGGGCTCGAGCTGGACTTCGGCGGAGACGGCGGTGCCGGCGGCCTTGTGGGTCGTATGGACGCCCTTGGACGCAGGCGTGCCTTGGGCGTGGGCACTGCCGGCGAAGGCGGCGCAAAGAGCCAGGGCCAGGGCGTTCGCGGAATGACGTGTTCGGCTCATGGATTTCCTTGAATCGGGGTTATCGGGGCGACGCGGCCCGCAACTCGGCCAGCCGCGTCGCGAAAGCGGCCGACCACTTGTTGAAGGCGTCCTGCGCATAGCTCCAGCTTTCGAAGGAGCTGGCATAGCCGTTGAGCCAGGCGGTGGCGGCCTGGGTCGCG
>NZ_LMUW01000045.1:40392-41198 GCF_009765735.1 Xenophilus sp. L33 | reverse complement strand
CGGTGGCGCCGTCGCGGAACTGCGCTTCCAGGCCGGTCTGGCCCATGTACGGTGTCGAGCCGGCGGGTCGGCCGGTAGCAGCGCCTGAACCCATCTCGGCGACGAAGCCGTAGGGGACCGCGGTGCCGGCCAGGCTGTCGACGGTGTTGGTGGGCACCAGCGAGGTCAGCGCCAGTCGCACGCGCAGTACGCCGGGGCCGGCTGCATCGACGACCTTCACGTTCTGGCTCAGGTTGGTGACCAGCGCAGCATGGAAGTAGTCGATCAGGGTCTTGAGATCGGTCGGATCGACCGGCTGCTGCGTGGCACTCGGCGTGATGTAGACCTTGATGCGCTCGATCATCACCTTGTCGTAGCTGCGCCAGTCGACATTCGGCTGGCGCCAGCAAAGGAAGCCGCCGTTGGCTGCCTGCACCTTCAGGCGGCCGGGATCGCTCAGGAATCCGACATTCGCGACCTTGGCGATCGAGTTGTCGGAGGCGGTGATGCCGGCATTGCCGGAGCCCGGCGCCGCACATCCGGCAACGACCAAGGACGCCGCCAGCGCGACACAGGAGGGGATGAACGAAGCGAGGATTTTCATCGGTGTGCCGGAGAGTGGGAATCAGCTTCCCGACGATCATCCGCGCACGTGCACCTCGACGACATCGGGTGCGAGGGCAAATGATTTGCCCTAAAGGGAAGCGAGCTTCGCCGGCTCCTGATGGCGTGCCGCCTGACGCAGCCGCTCGGCCAACATGCCCAGGTCGGCAGCCGAGTCGGCCCCGAGCTTGCCCATCAGGACTGCGCGCTGGGTCTTGATCGTG
>NZ_LMUW01000045.1:40311-40382 GCF_009765735.1 Xenophilus sp. L33 | reverse complement strand
CGAGGGCCTCCATCCTGATGCTTTGCTGGACGAACAAGGGCAATTCGACGTGAAACACGGTGAAGCCACCG
>NZ_LMUW01000045.1:39771-40301 GCF_009765735.1 Xenophilus sp. L33 | reverse complement strand
CGAGGGCCTCCATCCTGATGCTTTGCTGGACGAACAAGGGCAATTCGACGTGGAACACCGTGAAGCCGCCCGGCGTGCTTTCCGCCCAGATGCGCCCGCCATGGGCTTCCACGATCGACCGGGTGATCGACAGCCCGAGCCCCATGCCGCGCTGCTTGGTGCTGAAGAAGGAATCGAACAGCCGCGACAAGTGTTCCGGCGCGATGCCGCGGCCGCGGTCGCTCACCTCCATGTGCATCCGCCCGGCGCTCTCCTTGAGGGAGACGACGATGCGGCGGTGCCCGTCGGGCAGTGTGCCGATCGCATCCATCGCATTCAGCGCCAGGTTGATCAACACCTGCTGGATCTGGATCGGATCGCCTGTGATGAGCATCGGGCCCGGGCTGCGCCGCAGCACAAGCGACATGTCACGCCGGCGCGCTTCCGCGGCCAGCATCTGGCAGCCGTCCTCGATCGCATCGTTCAACTCGAACTCCTCGCGCGCCGAAGCTTGCCGGGCCAGCAGCGTGCGCAGCCGCGAGATGACGTTG
>NZ_LMUW01000045.1:39252-39761 GCF_009765735.1 Xenophilus sp. L33 | reverse complement strand
TGGTCTTCAACTCGTCGGCGATCTGCTTGTTGAGCCGGCCCGCGACCACCCGGTCGAACACCTGCCTTTCGCGTGCGGTCAGCCGCTCGAAGAGGGACTCCAGGCCATCGAGCTCCGAGTGCTTCGCGCGCTGGTCGGCATCGAGCGTCAGGGCACGCTTCAACGCCCCGAGCAAGGTGTCCCGCTCGACCGGCTTCTGCAGGAAGTCGACCGCGCCGGCCTTCATCGCTCGCACGCTGGAGGGGACGTCGCTCGAGCCGGTCAGGAAGACGACCGGCAGCGCGCGGCCGCGCTGCTGGAGCACCGCTTGCAGTTCGAGGCCCGAAGGTCCGGGCAGGTGAACGTCCAGCAGCAGGCAGCCTGGACGGTCGGGCAAAGGATGCAGCAGGAATTCCCCGGTGGTGGCGTAGCCGCGGGCTTCGAAGCCGGCGGCGTCGAGCAGTCGCAAGAGCGCGGTGCGCAGCGAGTCGTCGTCGTCGACAAGGTGAATGAGCGGTTTCAGGTCCATG
>NZ_LMUW01000045.1:38786-39242 GCF_009765735.1 Xenophilus sp. L33 | reverse complement strand
TGGTCTTCAACTCGTCGGCGATCTGCTTGTTGAGCCGGCCCGCGACCACCCGATCGAACACCTGCCGCTCGCGCGGCGTGAGCCGCCTGAACAAGGTGTCCAGGCCGTCCAGTTCCGAATGCTGTGCGCGCTGCGCGGCGTCAAGCGCCAACGCACGGGTCAGTGCGCCGAGCAAGGTGTCGCGCTCGACGGGCTTTTGCAGGAAGTCGACCGCACCGGCCTTCATCGCCCGCACGCTGGAGGGCACATCGGCCGAGCCGGTCAGGAAGACGACCGGGAGCGTGCGGTCGCGCTCGCGCAACACCGCTTGCAGTTCCAGGCCGGAAGGTCCGGGCAGGTGAACATCCAGCAGCAGGCAGCCGGGGCGGTCGGGCAAAGGATGCAGCAGGAATTCCCCGGTGGTGGCGTAGCCACGGGCTTCGAAGCCGGCAGCGTGGAGCAGTCGCAAGAGCGCGC
>NZ_LMUW01000045.1:38384-38548 GCF_009765735.1 Xenophilus sp. L33 | reverse complement strand
GCGCGATGCCGCGGCCGCGGTCGCTCACCTCCATGTGCATCCGCCCGGCGCTGTCCTTGAGGGAGACGACGATGCGGCGGTGCCCGTCGGGCAGCGTGCCGACCGCATCCATCGCATTCAGCGCCAGGTTGATCAGCACCTGCTGGATCTGGATCGGATCGCCG
>NZ_LMUW01000045.1:37961-38301 GCF_009765735.1 Xenophilus sp. L33 | reverse complement strand
CTCGCGCGCAGGTCGTCGCGCCGGATGTCGCCAAGGATGGAAGCCACCTCGTTCTTCTGATCGCGGCCGGTGGCCAGCAGCATCTCGGCCGCCTCGGTATTGGCCAGGATCGCAGCCAAGGGCTGGTTGATCTCGTGGGCGATCGACGCGGTCAGTTCGCCGGCCACCGCCAGGCGGGATGCATGGGCCAGTTCGCCGCCGCGTTGCACCAGGGCCATCTCGGCCTTGCGCCGCCGCCGATGCTCGAGCATCAGGGTCGTGATGAGGCCGAATTGCAGGAGGATGACGGTCGAGACGACCAGCACCGCGGTGCGATGGTTCTCCCAGAAGCTCGGTTCCT
>NZ_LMUW01000045.1:37236-37951 GCF_009765735.1 Xenophilus sp. L33 | reverse complement strand
CTCGCGCGCAGGTCGTCGCGCCGGATGTCGCCAAGGATGGAAGCCACCTCGTCCTTCTGATCGCGGCCGGTGGCCAGCAGCATCTCGGCCGCCTCGGTGTTGGCCAGGATCGCGGCCAATGGCTGGTTGATCTCGTGGGCGATCGACGCGGTCAGTTCGCCGGCCACCGCCAGGCGGGATGCATGGGCCAGTTCGCCGCCGCGTTGCACCAGGGCCATCTCGGCCTTGCGCCGCCGCCGATGTTCGAGCATCAGGGTCGCGATGAGGCCGAACTGCAGCAGGATCACGGTCGAGACGACCAGGGTCGCGGTGCGGTGGTTCTCCCAGAAACTCGGTTCCCTGAACTCGACCACCGCGCTCGTCGGGATGTCGGCTTCGTCGATGTTCCAGCGTTGCGTCTGTCTGGCGTCGACGTCCAGCACGTTGGCCATCAGTGCCGGCATCGCGATGGATGCGGGCGGCGCGCCCGCCAACACCGCGTTGACGATCTGGCCTGCCTGCCGGCCCATCGCCGCGAAGCTCGCGACCCTGCCGCCGACGGCGCCGGTTCCCAGGAAGCTGCTGAGGCTGCCGTAGATCGGTGCGCCGGATGCCTGGGCCATGAATTCGACCGACTGGCGCGGCGTGAACCATCTGCCGTCGCCGCTTTGATAGAAGCCGGAGGTGAAGACCACGGCATGGCGGTCGAGCGCATGCAGCCGCGCCGCCACTTCGG
>NZ_LMUW01000045.1:37113-37226 GCF_009765735.1 Xenophilus sp. L33 | reverse complement strand
CGTTGACGATCTGGCCTGCCTGCCGGCCCATCGCCGCGAAGCTCGCGACCCTTCCGCCGACGGCGCCCGTTCCAAGGAAGCTGCTGAGGCTGCCGTAGATCGGTGCACCGGAC
>NZ_LMUW01000045.1:36770-37103 GCF_009765735.1 Xenophilus sp. L33 | reverse complement strand
CGCTCGGCAACTGCGCCATGAAGACGACCTCGACCGGACTGGCCAGGTGCTTGGCAGTCCGCCGGAAAAGCTGTTCCCATTGGAGGTCGCGTGGCGTCGATCCGCTGACGAACACCACCTGCCGTACGCCCGGATGCCATTTGAGTGCCTGCTCGATCGTGCCGAGGATGTCGTATTCGACCGGGACGCCGACCACGTCGGCCGGCAGGGCGCCCAGTGGCTCGGGGAACGACGCGAACACCGCGGTGTGAACGATCGGGACTCCCGGGAACAGTTCGGCGCGATGACGCAGGCTGAAGTCGAGGGCTTCCCGAGCGGCCACCACGATGACGT
>NZ_LMUW01000045.1:3927-36760 GCF_009765735.1 Xenophilus sp. L33 | reverse complement strand
CGCTCGGCAACTGCGCCATGAAGACGACCTCGACCGGACTGGCCAGGTGCTTCGCGGTCCGCCGGAAAAGCTGCTCCCATGCGAGGTCGCGTGGCGTCGATCCGGTGACGAACACCACCTGCCTTGCGCCCGGATGCCATTTGAGCGCCTGCTCGAGCGTGCCGAGGATGTCGTATTCGACCGGAACGCCGACCACGTCGGCCGGCAGGGCGCCCAGTGGCTCGGGGAACGACGCGAACACCGCGGTGTGAACGATCGGGACTTCCGGGAACAGTTCGGCGCGATGACGCAGGCTGAAGTCGAGAGCGTCGCGGGCGGCGACCACGACGACGCTCGGCGGATGGGAGGCGTACTTTTCGCGCAGGTAGCGCGCCATCGTGGCTTCGTAGTCGGCTCCGCCGAAAGCGGGCAGGTCGAGGAACTCGCTGAAGACCTGCACGGGCCGCTCGCTGGAACTGCGAATTGACTCCTGCAACCCCGACTCGACCTCGATGTTGCCCGGCACCAGCCTGGCGTTCGAGTAGAGCACCAGCACGTTGTGGGGCTCCGCCGCCAGCGCGATGCCCGCCATCCACCAGAGGGCGATGAGCGCCAGCCGAGCCGCGGCCTGGGTGTTCAGTTGCACGGCAAGCTCGCGATCGCAGCAGGCTTTGATTCGGTCCGCATCGGGTAGTCCTCCGGCCACCGCGACGAAGGAGCTTCGGCGTCTGACCGATGGCAAGCGTACGTGCGATGAATGCCAAAGTGATTGACATATCTGGCCAATCTCCAAAAAAATGTAGGCTCACTCCCACAGGCCGCTCACGAATGAATTCCCGGAAGCCGGCCGTCGAACGGCCGCGGCGCACCAAGGGCGCGGAATTGCGCGACCCCGGAACGGTGCGCATGGCGGCGCTGGCGGGCGTGCCGGCGGTGTTGCGCGACCATGGCGTCGACCCCTTGCAGATGCTCGCGGCCGAGGGCCTGCCATTGGACCTGTTTGACAACCTGGAGAACCGCACGACCTATCGCGCCGGCGGTCTGCTCCTGCAGCACTGCGCTGAGGCCACCGGCTGCGAACATTTCGGCCTGCTCGCCGGCCAGCATGCGACCGCCGCGTCGCTCGGCATGCTGGGCGAACTGGCGCAGCGCGCGCGCACCGTGCGCGCGGCCATCGGGAGCGTGATCGCGCATCTGCATCTGCAAACGCGCGGCGGTATTCCGACGCACACGGTGCGCGGCGCCCATGCGACCTTCGGATATGCGCTCTATCTGCGCGACATGCCGGGCACCGCACAGGCTTACGACCTGGTGATGGCCTTTGAATTCAACATCCTCAAAGCGGTCTGCGGACCGCGCTGGGGCCCTTCGGAAGTCCTGTTCGCGCACGGCGTGCCCAAGGACGAAACGCCCTACCAGTCGCTCTTTGGCTGTCGCCTGCAATTCGATGCCGATCGCTCGGAGCTGGTGTTCAACCAGCACTGGCTCGACCAGCCGCCGATGGGCGCGGACCCCGAGCGCCATCGGCAGTTGTTGCAAGACATCCTTGCACAGGAGCAGGACGCGCCCGAGCAGTTGCTGTTCCAGGTCCGCGCGGCGCTGCGAAGGATGGTGACCCATGGCCGTGCCACCGAGGGGCTGCTGGCAAACCTGCTGTCGGTGCCCGAGCGATCGCTGCGGCGCCTGCTGGGCCAGCAGGGCACGAGCTTTCGTGTGCTGATTGAAGAGGCACGCTACGAAGTCGCGCGCCAGCTCCTGGTGGACACTGACCTGTCGACCGCTGACATTGCGACCTCGCTCGATTACGCCGACCCGAGTGCCTTCTCCCGCGCCTTCCGGCGCTGGACCGGTTCGCCGCCCGCGGCCTGGCGGCTCAGGGCTCGGCAATAGCGGCCAGCGCGGCGTTGGAGTTGCCGCGTCCCCTTCGGGTTTCCCTTTCGGGCAAGCGCGCTGCCCTTTGTCCCTATTGGCGCCCAGGGTCGAGACCGCAAACAATTCGACCCTCATCACCACGCCCGAGGAGCACCGTCATGAAATTCGGAAAGATCGCCTGGATGCTGTGTGCTGCCGTGCTGGCAGCCGGCTGCGTCACCAAGCAGACCTACAACAAGGAAGTCAGCACGGCCGACACCTACAAGGCGCTGAACACCCAGCTCTCCGGCGAATTGAGCACCGACCAGGCCCAGATCACGCAGTTGCAAAATCAGCTCAAGGTCACGATGGTCAACGACATCCTGTTCCCCGAAGGCGGCTGGACCCTGAGCCCGAAGGGGGAAGCGACGCTGGCCAAGATCGCGCCGACGCTTGCCAATCTGCCGGGGCAACAGATCATCGTGCAAGGCTTCACCGACAATGAGCCCATCGGCCCCGCGCTGGCGCGCCGCTTCCCGTCGAACCTTGAGCTGTCGTCCGCGCGTGCGGATGACGTTGTTCGCTTCCTGACCGCCAAGGGCGTGCCGGCCGGTGCGATCTCGGCCCAAGGCTTTGGGGATGCACGGCCGGTGGCCAGCAACACCACGCCGCAAGGCAAGGCGAAGAACCGGCGCGTCGAGATCGTGATCTCGGCAGCCAGCCGGCCGTAGGGCACGCACCGTGGCGGCAACCGACGCGCTTCGGCCAAAGCTGCCGCTGCATCAGCGAGCGATCAATGAGTTCAAGGAACTGTTCGTCGTCACCAGCTACCTGTTCGTGACGCTGGCGGCGCTGAACCTGATGAAGACCGCCGTGCTGCACACGCATGGCGTCGACTACGCACTCTGGGGCACAGCGATCGTCAAGGCCCTGCTGCTTGGCAAGTTCGTGGCCCTGGGCCACGCGATGAAGATTGGAAGGCATCGCGACGACACCGCCCCCCTGGTCTGGCCAATCCTGCACAAGGCGCTGGCCTTCGCGGTGCTCTTGGTCGTCCTGACGGTGGCCGAAGAGATCGTTGTCGGCTGGTTCCATCAACGCTCGCTGCTGGACTCGCTGGCCGATCTCTTCGGCCGGCGCCTGGCTGAGACGCTCGCGGGCATCCTGATCCTGCTGCTGGTGTTGATCCCGTGGTTCGCGTTCGAGATCCTGGCCGAGCAGCTGGGCGAGCGCAAGCTGGTTCGAATGTTCTTCGTCGACCGGAACGCGCTGCGCTGAGGGGCGGCGCGCGTTCAGCGCGCCCTCACCACGTCTGACCGTTGCCGTTCTCGTTGACGGCGGTGCAGTTGACCGGCCTCTTGTCGTCGCCCGGATCGGGCGTGACGACGCAGATGCCGCATTGTCTTGTCTGCGTGTCGCTGTTCGGCGTGACGCCGCCGGCGGGCACCTTGCACTCGCGCGCAACCGCATCGTTGCAGCCGGGCGCGCCTTCGGCGGCGACATGAACCCGGCGAAGATGGCGGGCGGCTTGTAGTCGTTTGCGGTGTGGGCGGCGCGGGCTCAGCGTGCCCTCACCACATCGGACACATTGCCGTTCTCGTTGACGGTGCAGTTGACCGGCGGCTTGCCGTCGCCCGGATCGAGTGTGACCACGTAGATGCCATATTGCATCGTCTGCGTGTCGCTGGGCGGCGTCACGCCACCGGCGGGCACCTTGAACTCGCGCGCGACGGCATCGATGCAGCCGTTGCGCGCCATCTGCGGCGACATGAATCCGGCGAAGATGGCGGGCGGCTTGTAGCTGTCGATCGTCGCCGGCGGCGTGCGTGGGGCACAGCCGCTGGCAATGGCGCAGCCGGCCAGGAAAAGGACCGAGCAAGAAATGCGAGCGAGCATGAAGACTCCGTGGATGGATGGATGGGCGTGCGGTGCGCACGCCGAGAGATATTGAAGCGCCGTGGCTACGGCGCGCTCACGACGGTGTATTGGACGCCGCCCCCGGCGTAGTAGGGCCGAAACCAGGTATCGCCGGCTTGGTAGTAGTGAACGCCGTTGCGTTCCACCATGATTGCGCTGGAGGGCACGGTGGCGAAGCTCACGCCCACTGGGTAACGCGGAATGACGATGCCGGTGCGCACCACCGCGACGCCGCCCGAGACCACCACGGGGCCCCCGGAGACGATGCTCGCGCAGTTCACGCAGCCTGGCGTATAAGCGGCGATGACCGCCGGCGGACGATAGGGCGCATAGGCCGGCTGGCCATAGGCGACCGGTGCCGCCGCGTGGTAGACCGCCGCGCTGTTGCCGTCGTAGCCCGCGTCGCGGTAGACGCCGCTCGTGCTGGACTCGTGATAGGCGGTGGTGACCGGCAGACGGTAGACGCTGCTGCCGTCGGGACTGGTATGCACCGCGCCGAAACCGACGCCACCCTGGGTGGTGGCGCCGTCTGCGCTGGTGTGGGTGGTGCCCCCCGCATAGTCATGGGTGGTGCTCCCGCCCCAGGCGTTGGTGTGGCTGACGCTGGCGGCATCGCCTTCTGAATGGCCGCCATATCGGTTGGCGCTGGCCCATGCCGCCGCCTGCACGTGGAAGCCGGCGCCTGCCAGCAATGCGGCCATAATTGGCAATGGCGCCCAGGCGCGCTGGCGCGCCGCAATTGTGGAAGACAAAGTCATGTTCGCGCTCCTCACGCCAGGGTTTCCGGTGGCCGGCCGCTTCCATCATCCGCGCTTTGACGCGCTGGGTGAATCAGGGAAAAGTGCAATCAGACTGCCCGAAGGGGCAGCGCGTTGCAGGCCTCGAAAACGACGCGCGCCGCATCGCGTTTTTTTAGCTGACTGAAGCGAGGGCGTACAGGACTGCTGCGGCGAGCCGTTGCCGCGCGCGGGATCCGAGCAGGCCGATTGGATCCCCGACGGACCGGGACACGGTCTCGTCCGCACGGCCGGATTCAATTCACGCTTAGGCTTACAAGCTGCCAGTCGCCCTGCAGGGGCGCGTGTAACACCGGCTCGATGGACGGAGCGTGTACGTGTAACGACCCTGGCTGCGATTTGTCAAACACTTGAAAAGTCGTCTCCACTGTCACCAGTTTCTGCGGATGAAGTTCCGGCGGAGGGTCCGACACCTTTCACGGCAACACGCAACTCTGCTTTCGTTCAGCCGAACAGGAGCGTACAGCAGTGCAATTCTTGCCGCACATTCATATTGATGCGGCTCAGGTCAGGCTCGAACACGTCGTCGCAGTTGTGGGCGACGAATCCGTAATCCCTGGTACTGAAGATTTCCGCAAGCGCTCCAACGAGTCTCAGCGCTCGGGGCAGGTCGCCGGCGGCCGACCGTCGTCATGTGACGCACGGGCCGATGATGCGCTGGCAAGCCTCAGAATATGAGCGACGGTTGGTCTGTCTGTCCGACCCGCGCGGCTCGTGGCCGATGACAAGTGCACAGGCTGGGCATTCGGTTGTCATACTGAGGCTTTTCGATCGCACCGGAAATACGGCGGAATGGATCAATACAAGCTTGGTGTTTCGCACGAGTGGGTGGCGCATGCCGAACGGTCAGCCGACGGCGCATGGCTGGCCATGCCGCGGGTGATTGAGCGCAACGCGGCCGGGGATGTCTTGGCAAGGATTGAGGTGCCTTGCAGCTGTTCGTTTTTTGCAACCCAGGGCGAGGCCCTCGTTTATGCCGCGCGATGCCTGGGCGAATGGGAAAGCAGCCGGGGGAAGGTCATGGAACGCGTCTTCCACAGGCCGCGCGACGAATGAATCGCGATCTTCTGACGACGCCTTCCAAATCCTCGGCCTCCAGGATCCCTTCATGAAAGGACCGCCGCCCAGGCGCCGACTGGCGTGTCGGCCAAGTAGTTGGCAGGTCCCTCGTCTGACCGCGCCAACCGGCCGGCGGCTGCGCTCACCTGCTAGAGAATGGGCAAGCCGGGATCGCAGTGTCTGAGACCAAGCCGCATGAGGCGCGGCCGTCAGGCGGCCAGGGGTTGGGCGCTGTAAAGTGCTGCGGCGCGCCCGCACGCGTTGCGCTTGCGGCCCGTCCGCGCTCCACGCCCATGCCGAAGTCGCTGTAGCCGCCGCTCAGGTGACCACGACCCTGGCAATCCAGTGCTGCCGCTCGGCCACAGCTTGCGGCGTCTGGCGGCCGCGGCTCGCGCAGCGCCGCAGTGACGCCTGGGAGATGCCCGGAAGTCGTGCCAGCGACTCGTCGCCAAACACCGCGCGCATGGCGGCCCATTCAGAGGCCGGCAAAGGCGATTGGCCGAGCGTGTGAACCAGCTGAGCCACTGCGGCCTCCATGCGCTCGGCCGTGAGTTTATCGAGGTTTCCTCTCGGGCCCTTCAACAGCGCAGCAACATCGAAGGATGCCCGGATTGCCAATCGCTGTTCCCGCAAGGCGGCGATGACACGTTTAAGGCTGGCGGGATTGAGACTGGTGATACGTTCGCAGGGCAGGAAGCCCGTTGCCAAGACGCGTGCGAGCAGCGTCATCAACCCTTTGGACAAGCGCCAGGTTCGCGTTAGGCACGCTTTTGGGACCATTTTGGATCTCCAACATGGCCCGATTTGGCCCCAATTTGCGTCTTAAGTGGATGCCCCTGTTGAGTTCCATGCAATCCTGACCCGGTATTTCCATCCGATATTGACCCACCCTCTTTGCGAGCCTGGCGGCTCACGGTGTGGATAAGTTCTTGGTCTTCTCCTTCTTTTTAGATTGGTCTGCCTGAACTGGTTGAGCTGAGCTGTGCTTGAACCGGAAGCTGTCGTTGCCAGTCTCCAGGATATGACAGTGATGTGTGAGGCGATCCAGCAGCGCTGTCGTCATCTTCGCATCGCCGAACACGCTGGCCCACTCGCTGAAGCTCAGGTTGGTCGTGATCACCACGCTCGTGCGCTCGTAGAGCTTGGACAGCAGATGGAACAGCAGCGCCCCGCCCGAGGCGCTGAACGGCAAGTAGCCGAGCTCGTCCAGGATCACCATGTCCGCGTACATCAGCCGATGCGCGATGTGACCGGGGTTGCCGCTAGCCTTCTCCTGCTCGAGCGCGTTGACCAGTTCGACCGTTGAGAAGAATCTAACGCGTCGGTGGTGATGTTCGATGGCCTGCACGCCCAGCGCCGTGGCGATGTGGGTCTTGCCCGTGCCGGGACCACCGACGAGCACCACGTTCTGGGCGTCCTCCATGAACTCACAGCGATGCAGTTGTCGCACGAGGGCTTCATTGACTTCGCTGTGTGCGAAGTCGAAGCCTGTGAGGTCCCGGTAGGCCGGGAAGCGTGCCAGCTTCAACTGGTAGGCCACCGAGCGCACCTCGCGCTCGGCCGTCTCGGCCTTGAGCAACTGCGAGAGCACCGGCTGCGCGGACTCGAAGGCCGGTGAGCCCTGCTCGGCAAGCTCGGCCACGGCGTGTGCCATGCCGTGCATCTTGAGTTCGCGAAGCATGATCACGATGGCTGCACTGGCAGGGTCATGGCGCATGGCGGACCTCCTGGATCGTTATCTCGTCGACGACGGTCACTCGGCCTCGGAGTGAGTCATAGCGCAGCACGTTGGCCTGCGGCTCGTTCGCCAAGCGCAGCGCCTGAGGCGCAGTGACCGGGGCTGGCGCCATCGGCTTGCCGTCCAGCAGTCGATGCAGGACATTGAGCACATGCGTCTTGCTCGCCACGCCGGCTTCCAACGCCAGCTCGACCGCGGTCAGCACGGCTTGCTCGTCGTGGTGCAGCACGAGCGCCAGGATCTCCACCATCTCTCGGTCGCCACCGGGCTGCTTTAGCAGCGCAGCTTGCAGTCGTCTAAAACCCTGCGGCAACTCGCTGAAGGGCGCTCCGTTCCTCAGCGCGCCGGGCTTGCGCTGCAGCACTGCGAGGTAGTGGCGCCAGTCGTAGACGGTCTGGCCGGCCGTGTCGTGCCGGCGATCGATGATGCGGGTGTGCTCGCACAGAAGCTGCCCCTCGGCCGCGACGACCAGCCGGTTGGCGTACACCCGCAGGCTCACCGGGCGGTTCGCGTAAGAAGCCGGCACGCTGTAGCGGTTGCGCTCGAAGTGCACCAGGCAGGTGGGCGAGACGCGCTTGGTGTGCTCGATGAAGCCGTCGAAGGGCCGCGGCACCGCCATCAACAATGGCCGCTCCTGCGCCCAAACGTCAGCCACGGTGCCGGGCAGCTTGCCGTGGGCGATCTCGCCCCACAGCGCTTTGCACCGGCTCTCCAGCCAATCGTTGAGCAGTGCCAGCGTGGCGAACGCCGGCACGGGCTGCCACAGCCGATGCCGCGCATCGCGCACGTTCTTCTCCACCTGGCCCTTCTCCCAGCCGGAGGCCGGGTTGCAGAACTCGGCCTCGAACAGGCCGATCGGCCACCAGTTTGAGTGGAATGTGCAGATCGAGGGATTGGATCAGGCATTCGGTGCCGCCTGCCGATGTCGCGCAGACGGCGAGCGCGCGGTCGCCGGTGCGATGCGTCAGGCACACGAGGTCATCGACACAATCTCCGTCAAACTTGAATAGCCCAGCCCGGGACCCCAGATCAAGCTCTGACTCACACCCTCGGAGTTTCGTGGCGAGCTGGCCATCAAGACGCCCGCATTGAGCAGATAAACAACTGGGCGTGCGTATCGCTGACAAGCTGAGTTGATCCGCACAGACCATGCCATTGCGATGAACGCGCAGCGGACTGGAAATAGACTGATTCCAAAGAAGTGGGCGAGGTGGACCACTTGACGAAAATATCCGGTCCCTTGAGCAACAGCGGGTGCAAGGCCGGGTCCACCGACAAGGTTGGCGAGTCTTGAAGCGGCGATGTTCAGGGCGATTCGGGGTGATTTCGATCAGCGGGGTTGGAACCCTCTGCGACTGCATCGAAGCATCCGTCGTGCTTTTTCAGGCGCCGGACTTCCTCATTGATTGGGTTGACGCCCAAGATGTTTTCAATCCACTCGGCAGGAGGCGGGGTAGATCTTGAACCGAAAGGTCTTGAAGATCTTGGATTTGTTGAAGCAGCATCGATTTCATCTGAACATCCTGGACATAAACCGCCAATAAATCCAGCTGTTTTCCTGGATCCGCCGGTGATCGGCGATTGGCCATTGCGAAGAGCTCGGCGTCCGTGAGATATGCATTCTCGGGTCGACCAACTCCACGGCCCTGGCCCTCAGAAGGGCGCGTCATGAAGATCTGGCTGTGATCAAAGTCATGGCGCGCACATCCCCCGAAAATTTCGCAAGCTCATCGATGCCGCTGGCTTCCGCGCGGTGGCACCAGGCGGCCAGGTCGGCGGCCAGTTGCTCGCGCGAGTGCGAGGTGTTGAGCCAGAGCTGGCGCAGCTCTTCGCGCATGGTCACCATCTTGTCGAGCACCGGGTGGGCAGCGCGCGCTTCGACGAGGTTGGGGCGGGCAGCCGCCGGCACCTTGTCGTCGTCGCGGTGCAGCCAGCGCTTGGCCGCCTTGAGCACCGACAGGTCGGCGCCGCGGGCCTTCAGCTGGGTCAGCTCGTCACGGGTGGCGTGGCGCATCGCGCGAGCGTAGCCGGCCATGACTTCGTAGCGGTTGGCGATGACCGCCTCGAGCGTCTTCTCGTTGGCGACCGGCACCGCGTCGCCGATCTGCAGCTTCGGCGGAACCTTCTTGACCTTGGCCCAGCCGATCTTCTGCATCAGGCTGATGTAGACCCAGCCGATGTCGAATTCGTACTTCTTGACCGAGAACTTGGCCGAGGTCGGGTAGGTGTGGTGGTTGTTGTGCAGCTCTTCGCCGCCGATGATGATGCCCCACGGGATCAGGTTGGTGCTGGCGTCGACGGCCTCGAAGTTGCGATAGCCCCAGAAGTGGCCGATGCCGTTGACCACGCCGGCCGCCCAGAACGGGATCCAGAGCATCTGCACCGCCCAGACGGTCAGGCCCAGCAGGCCGAACAGCGAGACGTTGATGATCAGCATCAGGCCGACGCCTTGCCAGCTGTAGCGGGTGTAGAGGTTGCGTTCGATCCAGTCGTCGGGCGTGCCGTGGCCGTAGCGCTCCATCGTGTCCTTGTTCTTGGACTCGGTGCGGTAGAGCTCGGCGCCGCGCCACATGACTTCGTCGATGCCCTTGACCTGCGGGCTGTGCGGGTCATCGACCGTCTCGCACTTGGCGTGGTGCTTGCGGTGAATGGCGACCCATTCCTTGGTCACCATGCCGGTGGCCAGCCACAACCAGAAGCGGAAGAAATGCGAGGGGATCGCCGCCAGGTCCATCGCGCGATGGACCTGCGTGCGGTGCAGGAAGATCGTGACCCCTGCGATCGTGATGTGCGTGGTGACGAGCGTGTACAGCACGATCTGCCACCATGTGAGGTCCCACAAGCCGTGTCCGAGCCAGTCGATGGCCGCGCTCGCAACAGAATTCTGTAGGTCGGTGGAGTGCATTTGTGGCGTCGGTGAGAAGACATCTAGTTGAAAACAAGCCAACGCTAACCAGACTGCCACGGATTTGCGCGGGCACAAGGAGTCAGACCATGTAGGCCCAAGTTTGCATGGCTTCGCGTCCGGCCGGATCGATCGTTTGCGTACGCTTCGGCATCCGGAGCGGCAAACCCCGCGGCAGATGTCACTTCCATGACAATCCTTCACACTGACGAGCCCGGGCAACCTGTCGGCGCTCGGATTCTCAAGATAAGAGAGAGGGCGAGGTCCAGTCGTTTGGAGCACCGCCGCTGTGGGGCTGCCCGCAACAGCAATGTTCGTTCACGTTAAGCCAGACCAGGTGTCCGCGGAATTGTGGTCCACGGGCGTTGGCGACGTTGGGCCTCACTGAGCACTAAAGTATGGTCACGCTGATGGCCTCGCCATGTGTACAAACACGCCGCTGAAGGTTGGGCTGCCGCTGCCTGCGAGACCGGCGCAGTGATGCCGCGAACGAGGCGTCGCGGCGCCGGCGGGGCAAGCGCAGCGCCGCCCCGAACGCCTCGAAACCTCCGCCTTGGAGGTAGGTCCAGCGGCACCTTTAGTCGTTGGCAGCAGACTGGCCTCCACGACGCCTTTTGGCTCGATGAGCGTTTCCCAGAGACGAACTGTAGGTGGGCGCGCCGTGTGGTTGCGGAGCTGGCCCAAGACAGCCTCAATTCGGCAAAATGCAGTTGTGGCCCGTGCGTTGGACTGCGGCATGGCGGGTCGCTTGTGCCCCGACTCAGGTGGGCAGCCAATTTGTATCCAAGCAGAAAGCAACGTCTTGACAAGCTCGAACCCCAACCCGACGCCTCCCGATCAAGAATTTATCGAGTTCGCTCAACAGGTATTCCAGCTTGCCCGTACCGGTGATGCCCAGACGCTGGCGGGGCTGCTGCAAAAGGGCCTTCCGCCCAATATGAGTAACCACAAGGGCGATACCCTCCTGATGCTCGCCGCTTACCACGGTCACATAGAGGCGACGAAAATCCTGCTCGAAGCTGGCGCAGATGCGGATCGCTTCAACGACATGGGGCAGACGCCGCTTGGTGCATCGACCTTCAAAGGATTTCTCTCGGTCGTTGAGTTATTGCTGTTGCATGGCGCTCAGCCAGGATTTGCGCCTCCAGGTGGCAAGACGCCATTGATGTTCGCGGCAATGTTCAATCGGCTCGAGATCATGAAGCTGCTGCTCACGCGAGACATCGACGTCGACGCAAGGAGTTCAGAGGGGTTGTCAGCGCTGGAATTGGCCCAAAGCATGGGAGCCGTTGAGACCGCCGCCCACTTGTCGTCCCTGCGAAAAGACGACGACAGGTAGCAGGATGCAGGCCGCGCGTTTGCGCGGCACGCACGTCTTTCCAGATCGCCGGGTCGGGCCGTTGCCGCGCAACGCAGCGGAATCTCGGTTTTGCATCGCGCGGACGCGTATTGCCTGATCTTTTGGGAGATGGCAGCTTCGTCTGACCGGGCGTGAGGCGAATGACTCATCGGGATTTGTTGAAAGGGTTGTGCGCGGGGCCAGCGGATCGTTGCAGATCGATTTGGTCCTCGAACTGTCTTGCCGCGTTTTGCGCGATTTCACCTGCCTCGTGCCGCTTTGCAAGTGGCGCACGGTGATCCGGCGGCCCACGCCCTGGCGTTTCCTCAGTTCGAATCTGGCGTTCATAGAGCTCATCAACGACAGGTCCTCTGTCCGTATCGCCCAGGCCCGCCTCCAAGTCTCTGTGCGCTTGTTTCATCACCTCTCTCGCTCCGCTGTGCGCGCTGTCGGCCGACTCATCACGCTCGTGGGGTAGACGAGGCGCTGGATCTGGAGCGATTGTGTCCGCTGGCGATCTCGCTGGAGTGTCAAGCTCAGGCCTCGTTTGGCCTTGCGGATTCGAGCGTCCGACAGGACTGCTCGGTGCAGGTTGCTCTTTGGGAAAACCCATGGCGTTCTTTCAAAATGGGGGAAGCCGATCCTGCGCCTGTTTGAACTAGATCTCGTAGGACATTGCGCCGCGGCACACTCTGCATTGGAGGACTGCCAGCAAGCTGCCGAATCGCCTTGCGTCGCCTGGTCCTCTCCGCGTTCAAGTAGGCAATGCGCACGAACTCACGCGCAACCCACTAGCTGCGCCTGCCGGCGCCCCGGGCGGGGCTTGGCTGAGTCGATGAGGACTCCTCAAGGGTATTCATTGCACGGACGACGAAGAATCTCGTAGTCGATCGGCTTGAAGGTGCCATTGTTCGAATTTTCAGCGGAGCAAGCGGTGAGCGCGCAAATCAGATTCATTTCCGTACGCAACTCGATGAAGTCGCCGGCGCGCGACAGGGGACGCTTGACCTTGACACACCCGCCCTCGGTCACAATTCATGAATACGTTGAATGTCGTTCCGATCTGCTCGGGGCGGATCTCGAACGGCTCGAAGGCGCGATACAGGTTTTCGAATCAGCTGGGGTGATGACCCTCATGGCGATAAAGGATCTTGAACATTTCCTGGCTGCACGGCGTCAGCAGGAAATCGTGGCGTCCCACCTGATCCTCGAGGATTTTGAACATGATTCGGCTGTCGTTGGAATAGAGCAGGTCGCCCTTGGTCAGGTAGATCTTGGATGCATAAGTCGATCGTGCGCCCTGAGGATAGAGAGCTGGCGTGGTTGCCATCCGCAAACGCGAAGAGATCGGCGACCTGCTCGCCAAAGGGGTCGTAGATGCGCAGCACTTCGCTGGCACGCAGGCGGAATGCGGTGCCGGATTGCGGGGCGATGCGGCAGCAGCCGGTGGGATGAGTCTCAGACATGGGATGCACTTTCGTGAGGGATGAAGGGGCACTTCCAATCGGCTTCGACCTCGCGCCCGGAATACTGGCGTGCCTCGGACGCCTCGCCGAATCGCGACAGCACGGGATTGATCGATCCTTGCAGGGCCCGATCTCGCGCGCGCATGACCTCTTGCATTGACTGATACTTGCCAGTCGACTTCAGGGATTCGAACTGGTCGTGGAAGCTGAAGACCAGGCAGGGCTGGGGTGTTAGGCGCGCCAATCGCAAGGCACCCGGGTGCAGGCCCACAACAAAGAAGGCTCGCCCGCCAACGCTGAAGGAAAAATCCTTGCGGCTGGGATCGGCGCTGACATGGCCGTTCCATTCGCACCCGAGTTCGTGGTCCAGCGCGTGCATCGCCTGCAGTTGCCGCCACAAGCGCGCTTTGAAATCCGCTTCAGTATAGGACGAGGCTGCTTGAAAGAGGGCGATGAACGAGAACAGGACGGCGCCCGGGTTTTCGAACTCTGTGGAGAAGGTGTGCAAGGCATCCCGCAGCGGCGACGCGTTGGCAACCGTGCCGAGTTCTCCGAACTGACCCGGTCTCATGCGGTCCTTGTTCAAAGCAGACTTGGCTCCGACGCAGGGAAAATTTCGATCTGAAATGAAGTTTTCGAGGAAGCTGCATGAACCTGGGTTGCGGTCAGGAGAGTCAGCTTCAACGTTGGCACGCTTGTGAGGGGAAGAAGGGGAAGTGGTCTGCATGCCTTCCAGACTCGAAGGCTGAACGACCGGTTGGCGAAGGCGCTCCAGCCCGGCAGTCGTGAAGCAACGCAAGCGTGCCAAGTAGGCGAATCTCCCTGCTGCTGTCCTGGCGACGACTCGTGGTGGCAGGTTCTACGGAGGCTGGAGCAAAGTCATGCAGATCCGACCCCTCCTTCAAATCACCGAAGTCGCCATACGCCCCCACGCAGATATGCAGGACGTACTGGCTTGGCACGGATGCCTCTATCGGGATCACGCTCAAGGCGCCCCGGGCCGCGGGTGCAAGCATGCTCGGCCGGACGCGTTTGCGCGAGACAAGCCCAGACGCACCCTTCGACGGCATACCGCCATGAGCCTCCCTATTCGCCGCAGGCCTGGGTCCAAACGCTCGGCAGCCTGACCATCGCTGTTCTCGTTGAACTTGTCGAGGACAGCGCGCGCGCGGGCGTGCAGTACACAGGCGCATCATTGCGCCGGGTGAATCGGGGACAAGTGCAATACGGCTGTGTGAAGGGCGGCTCTTTCTAGACTCCAACATGCGCCCGTGCCGCATCTCGCTCGTAGCTGCGCGAAGCCAGCACGAACAAGACCGCCGCCGCGAGCGAGAACGCCGGCGCCAGGGTCAGCGCTGTCTTCAGATCGACGTGATCGGAAAACCATCCCACCAGCAGCGGACCGGGCGCCAGGCCCAGCAGGCTTGCACCCAGCACCGCGGTGGCAGTGACGGTGGCGCGCACCGCGGGATGCGTCACGTCCATGACCAGCGCCACTGCGCAACCGCCGTGAGCGACCGAGAACATTGCACCGGCCATGATCAAACCAAGCGCCAAGCCGTTCGCCGGCAGGCCGAAGCCGAGCATCAGGAGCAGGCCGCAGAGCACCGCATAGGCCGCCGGCACCAGCGCGCGGAAGCTCGGCCGGGCGCGGCTCAGGCGGTCGGCAACGCCACCGCCGAAGAGTACGCCGAGGCCAGCTGCGAAGGCGGCGACCGCCGCCATCAGCGCGGCCTTGCGTGGCTCGAAGGCATAGAAGCGGTTGAGGAAGGTCGGCAGCCAGGCGATCAGGATCGAGGGAATAGCCATCTGCAGGCCAAAGGCGACAAAGGCGAAGTTGCCGGAGCGGGCCGCGAACACTTGCCGCACCAACAGGCTGATCGGCAGGCCCGCGGCCCCGCGCCCGGTTTCCGCCAGTCGAGGCGCGACATAGTCGCGCACGACGAAGGGATAGACGAGGGCCAGCAACAGTCCCGGCGCGCCGACGACGAAGAAGGCGGTACGCCAGCCGAACTGGCTGGCGACCGCACCGCCGATCACCACGCCCAGCACCGAGCCGAACAGGCCCGCCGACTGGAAGGCGCCCTGGATCGCGGCCCGCCGTCCGATCGGGAACGTATGCGCCAGCAGTGCAGCGCCGGCGGCCGCGTAGGCGGCTTCGCCGACCCCGACCAGCGCCCGCGCCGCCAGCAGTTCCGTGTAGTTGGTGGCGAGCCCGCAGGCGATGGTCGCGCCACACCAGATGAAGGCCATCAGCGTGATGCTTTTGACCCGGCCCCAGCGGTCGGCGAGCAGCGACATCGGGATCGTCAGCACTCCGACCATCACGGAGACGATGCTGACCAGCGCGCCGAGCTGCGCATCCGAGACGCCCCAGTCGGCCTTCAGGAAGGGAAAGACCGCGCCGATCACCTGGCGCGAAAGGTAGTCGGACAGCATCAGTCCGAAAGTCAGGGCGAACACCATCCAGGCGTAGGCACCCGAAGCCGATACGGGCGCAGCGGCGTCGGCGGCCCAGCGCGAAGCCGGTGCGGCGGCGTCGTTCATGCCGCTTCCTTCTCGGGCATGGGTCCTGCCGCCCCCGACAGGGGATCGCCGCGACCGAGGAATAGTTTCAGGGTCATGCGCTGCAGCCACGTGCCGTAAGGCGGATGGAACAGCTGGATCGGGAACAGGCGATGCATGGCGAAGACCGATTTGGCATGGGACAGCGACCGGAAGCCTTCCGGTCCGCGCCAGCTGCCGATACCGGAGTTGCCGCTGCCGCCGAACGGCAGATCGCATTGAAACACGTGCCAGGCCCAGTCGTTGACCGTCATGCCGCCGGCGTGCACCTTGCGCGTCAACCGGTCGAGTTCCGTGCGGTCGTGGCCGAAGTAGTAGAGCGCCAGCGGCCGTGGGCGCGAGATGACGAAGTCCATCGAGCTCTCGAAGTCGTCGCAGGCGATCACGGGCAGGATCGGATTGAAGAGCTCTTCCTGCAGGATGCGCATGTCCGGCTTGACGCCGGTGACGATCTGCAGCGCGATGGTGCGGTTGCCGTCGCCGTCGCCGCAGGAGACCACCGTGGCGCCCTTGGCCACTGCATCGGCGAGCAGCTCGCGCGTGCGGTGAGCATGCCGATCGGAGGCCATGCGGGTGTATTGCGGATCGGCGGCGGGGTTTGGATAGAGGCGCCTGAACGCCTGCGCCGTGGCCGCCACGAATTCGTCGATTCGCTCGCGAGGGACGAGCGCGTAGTCCGGCGCGACGCAGGCCTGTCCGCTGTTGAAGGCCTTGCCATGCGCGATCGCGCGGGCAGCGGTGGCGATCGATGCCGAGCGGCCGACGATGGCGGGCGACTTGCCGCCCAGCTCCAGCGTCACCGGCGTGAGGTGCGCCGATGCGGCGCGCATGATCTCGCGCCCGACGGCGGGCGAACCGGTGAACACGATGTGATCCAGCGGCAGGCCGGCGAAGGCACGACCGATCTCGACGCCTCCACCAAAGACCGCGACCTGCTCGGGCGGGAAGACCTCGGCGAGCATGCGGCGCAAGACCGCGGTGCTGCGGGGCGAGAACTCGGACATCTTGATCAGGACCCGGTTGCCGGCTGCCAGCGCGGTGACCAGCGGACCGACCGCTTCGATGATCGGGAAGTTCCATGCCGCGATCACGCCGACAACGCCTTTGGGTTGGTAGACCACGCGGGCGGCGTTGCCGAGAAACAGCCAGTCGACTGCGCGCCGCCGCGGCTTCATCCAGCGGCGAAGGTGCCCCAGTGCATGGTCGATCTGAAGGGCCGGCGCCATGACGTCGAGCATCTTGCATTCGAAGTCGGAGCGACCGCCGAAGTCCTCGCTCATCGCCCTGGACAGCGGATCCTGCCAGCGCTGCAAGGCCATGCGAAGGGCCTTCAGGTCGCGCACGCGCTCGGCGCGCGTCGGAAAGGGTGCGGCCAGGGCGGCCGAGCGTTGAGCCGCGAGGGCGGCTTCAAGCGCCTCGAGGGTGTCGCTGTCGTTCATGCGGCCTCGGTCGCCTTGGCGCGAATCGATGCGGACGCTCCCGTCGCGATGGCGGCCGCCTTGATCATGTCGGCCGCCTTCTCCGCGATCATGATGGTCGGCGCGTTGGTGTTGCCGGAGACGAGGTCGGGCATCACCGAGGCATCGACCACCCGCAAGCCTTCGATGCCGTGCACCTTCAGCTGCGCGTCGACCACGGCCATGGCGTCGCTGCCCATGCGGCAGGTGCCCACGGGGTGGTAGGCGCAGTCGGCATGGTTGCGAATGAACTGCTCGATCTCCGCGTCGCTGCGGGCGCGCGCCGATTTTCTCGATTCGCGGCCGCCGAAGCGGGCGAGCGCCGGCTGCCGCATGATCTCGCGCACCCGCTTGAAGCCGCGCACCAGGCAGGCAAGGTCTTCGGGGTCGTCCAGGAAATTGGTCTCGATCTTCGGGTCCGCCAGTGGGTCGGCGCTGGCCAGGGAGACGCAGCCGCGCGACTTGGGACGCAGCATGCAGGCGTGCACCGAGTAGCCGCTCCCCAGCAGGATCTTGCGGCCGTGGTCCATCAGCTTGGCGACCACGAACACGGTCTGCAGGTCGGGCACCTCAAGAGCCGGCTGGGTCTTGATGAAGCCGTTGCCTTCGGCGAAATTGGTGGTGAGCAGCCCGCGCCGCCACCGGGCCCAGTTCCAGGCGCCTTGCAGCACCTTCCAGGCGCCGCCGAGCGAGAGGCCGATCAGGCCGCGCGACGCACCCGCCTCGTAGCTGTGCACCACGTCGATGTGGTCCTGCAGGTTCTGGCCCACGCCCGGCACATCGAGCACCACGTCGATGCCATGGCGCCTCAACTCGTCGGCCGGACCGATGCCCGAGAGCATCAGCACTTGCGGCGACTGCAGCGCGCCTGCGGACAACAGCACCTCCCGCCGCGCCGAGATCCGGCGGATCGTGCCCACGGCGTCGCGGTACTCGACCCCGACGGCGCGGCGTCCGGCCATCAGGATGCGCGTGGTGCGGGCACGTGTGACAACCCGCAGGTTGCCACGGCCGAGGTGTGGCGTCAGGTAGCCCTTGGCGGCGCTGCAGCGCTCACCGTTCTTCTGGGTCAATTGGGTGACGCCGACGCCTTCGAGCCGCTCGCCGTTGAAATCCGGATTGGGCGCATGCCCGGCCTGAACCGCGGCCTCGACGAAGGCGCGGGTGTAAACGCTGGGCTCCATCACGTCCGCCACGTTGAGCGGGCCGCCGGCGCCGTGGTAGGTCGAATCGCCCCAGAACTCGTTGTTCTCGGCCTTGAGGAAATAGGGCAGCACCTCGGCATAACTCCAGCCCGTGTTGCCGGCAGCGGCCCAGCGGTCGTAGTCGCTGCGGTCGCCGCGGATGTACATCATCCCGTTGATCGAGCTGGAGCCGCCGAGCGCCTTGCCGCGCGGCTGGTAGCCGATGCGGCCGTTCAGGCCCGCATTGGGCACGGTCTTGAAGGCCCAGTTGAAGATCGGGTAGGGCAGCACCACCGCCAGCCCCGAGGGACACTGGATCAGCGCGCTGCGGTCGGGGCCGCCGGCTTCCAGCAGGCAGACCTGCACGGCGGGATCCTCGCTCAGGCGCGAGGCCAGCACGCAGCCGGCGGAGCCGCCGCCGATGACGATGTAGTCGGCCGTGTCGTTGATTGTGGTCATGGTGTGTAGACGACGTGGACGTCGTGGATGCAGCCGTTGAAGGCGAAGGACGCGCGGTCGAGGTAGTCGAGCGACACCGCCGATCCCAGGTTGAGCCCCACGCCGAAGGTCTCGCTGGCGGTGAAGGCCAGCGGCGCGGTGAAGGGCGCGGTGGCACGCGCGACCTCGATTCCGTCGATGCGCATCACGAAGTCGGCGGCGGCCCCTGGCGCCGGGCTTCGCATCACGGTTTCCAGCTCGAGGCGGCGGGTGCCCACCTCCACGCGCTGATCGCTGCGCAACTTGGTGCGCGCCACGCTCAAGCAGTTGTATTCGTAGTGCAGGTGGCCGTCGTCGAGGTAGAGCACCAGCCCGCCGGCGATGCCGCCGAGCGAATAGAGCACGCCCCGGGCGTTCGCCGGCAGTTCGGCCAGCACCGTCACCTTGTTGTTGCGCGCGCGCAGGTTCGGCGCGCAGAACTCCGGCAGCCGCCGCACCTCGGCATTAAAGTGCCATTCGGTCCGCGAGGTGCCGATGCGCGCGGCCGGGTTTAGCAGCGGGCCGAGGCCGGCGCCGATCGGGTAGACATGATTGGCGCGCGCCTCCTGGTCGAACTTCTGCTGCAGCTCTGCCAGCTTCTGCGGATGGTCGCGTGCTACGTCGATCGCCTGCGAGTAGTCGTCGCCCAGCTTGTAGAGCGACCAGACGTCCTTCTCGGGGTCCCAATTGGAGAAGGCCGCCGCGGTGGCCGACAGCCACGGCAGGCGCGGACCGAAGACCGAAGCCATCCAGCCGTCGGCATAGATGCCGCGGCTGCCGAAGATCTCGAAATACTGCGCGGGCTTGCGCGTGGCCGCCTCGGCTTCGCTGAAGCTGTAGGCCAGGCTGACGCCGTCCAGCGGCAGCTGCGCCACGCCGCGCACCGAGGCCGGCGGCGCGATGCCGATCAGCTCGTAGATCGTCGGCGCGATGTCGTTGACGTGGTGGAACTGGCCGCGCACCGCGGCATCGGCGGCGATCCGCTTCGGCCAGGACACCGCCATCGGCACCCGGGTGCCCCCGAAGTAGCCGGCCACCAGCTTGGTGCCCTGGAACGGGCTCTCGCCAGCCCAGGCCCAGCCGGCGTGGTACATGTTCGAGATCTTCGGGCCGCCCAGCGCGGCCAGGCCGCCGTATTGCGCATCGAGAATCTTCATCTGCTGCGCGAACGGGATCGGCACGCCGCTGATCGACAGGATCTCGTTGATGGTGCCGCCGGCGCCTTCGGCCGAGGCGCCGTTGTCCGACAGCACGTAGAAGATCAGCGTGTTGTCGCGCAGGCCGAGCCGCTCCAGCTCGTCGATCACCTTGCCGGCCTGCACGTCGGCATGCTCCAGGAAGCCGGCAAAGACCTCCATCAGGCGCGCCTGGTACTTCTTCTCCTCCTCGGGGAGCGACTCCCAGGCGGCCAGCGTGTCGGGGCGCGGCGTGAGTCGGCTGTCGGGCGGGATCCAGCCCATCGCCCTCTGGCGCTCGAAGGCCTGCTCGCGGTAGGCGTCCCATCCGCCGTCGAAGCGACCCTTGTACTTGTCGGACCAGTCGCTGAAGACCTGGTGCGGGCCATGCACCGCGCCGGGGGCCCAGTACATGAAGAAGGGCTTCTCCGGCGCCAGCGCGTGCTGCTCGCGCAGCCAGCCCGTGGCCTGCGCCGCCAGGTCCTCGCTCAGGTGGTAGGCCGGATCGTTAGGCGGCTCGATCGGCGTGGTGTTGCGGTAGAGGCTCGGCTGGTATTGCGAGGTCTCGGCGGCGATGAAGCCGTAGAAGTGGTCGAAGCCGCAGCCCGTGGGCCAGCGGTCGAAGGGGCCGGCGGCGGAGGTCTGGGTGGCCGGCGTGTTGTGCCACTTGCCAAAGGCGGCGCAGCCGTAGCCGTAGTGCTTGAGCACTTCGGGGATGGTCGCGCAACTCGGCGGGATTTCGCCGGTGTAGCCGTCGAAGTCGCTGGCGAATTCGGTGATCGTGCCCGACTCCACCCGGTGATGGTTGCGTCCGGTCAGCAGAGCGGCACGGGTGGCCGAGCAGATGGCGGTGGTGTGGAAGGCGTTGTAGCGCAGGCCGGTGTCTGCGATGCGGCTCAGGGTCGGCGTATGGATTGCGCCGCCGACCGTATCGGCATGGGCGAAGCCGACGTCGTCGAGCATGATGATCAGCACGTTCGGCGCACCCTCGGGCAGGTGCGAGGACTTCTGCCGCCACTTGTGGGTGGATTGCCCGAGGGTCCGCCCGGCGGTGCTGGCGCTGGGCGTGGCGGCGAAGGGAAGTTCGGCGCGTTCGGCGCCGGTGGAGTCGGTCATGCGGTGTCCCCGTTGTTCTGGTTCGATGCGAGGGCCAGTCTAGGAAGGGGTCGCCGCTGCCGCCTGTCTTTGTCGCCAATTCGCCGGTCTGGCCGGATGTCGCCCAGGTGTCACGCCGCCGTGGCGCGCTCCGGGCAATCCTCCTTGTCAAGAATTGGCGCGGCAGCGAGGATCGCGGGATGCAGACCGCCGATTCATCCCCGTCCCCCAACCCTCCGGGCGCCCGCCTCCTTGTGCAGGAGCCGACCACCATCGGCGGCTATGCCCTGGCCATCGCCAAGGCGCTGGACCACAGCGGCGTCGACAGCGTCCGCGTGCTGAAGGCGGCCGGCATTCCGCCGACCCTGACCAACGATCCGATGAGCCGGCTGCCGGTCAGCACCCTGACCCGGCTCTACCGCGTCAGTGCCGAGGTCACCCACAGCCCCTACATGGGCCTCACGGTGGCGCGCTTCATCCACATCTCGAACCTGCATGCGCTCGGCTTCGCGCTGGCCGCCAGCGCCAACCTGATGGAGTTCTGCCTGCGGCTGGAACGCTATTTCAAGCTCGCTTCGCAGACCTGCGAGGTCAAGGTGACGGAGACCGACGAGGGCCTGGAGCTGCGCTGCCGGCTGCTGGTCGACGTCTGCGCCGAGACCGAGGATGCCTTCCTCGGCTTCGTGGTGCTGGCGATGCGGCAGCTCTACAAGAGCGACTTCAATCCGTTGCGCGTCGCGCTCTCGCACCCGATGCCGCGCGAGGGCGCCGGCCCTTACGAGGCGCTGTTCCGCGCACCGGTCGCCTTCGCGCAGCCGGCACCGGTGCTGGTCCTGCCGAAGGGCGACCTGCGCAGCGCGCTGCTCGGCTCCTGCCCGGAACTGGCCCTGCTCAACGACAAGCTGTCGAACAGCTATTTGGCCCGCCTCGAAAAAGGGGACATCGTGACCCGGGTGCGGCAGAAGATCATCGAGTTCCTGCCCAACGGCAATTGCACCCGCGACGCGGTGGCCAGCGCGCTGTGCGTCAGCCCAACCACCCTGCAGTTCAAGCTGGCCGAGCGCGACACCAGCTTCCACGACCTGATGGACGGCACCCGCAGCGAGCTGGCCTCCGGCTACGTGCAGCAGTCCTCGCTGTCGATCACCGAGATCGCCTTCCTGCTAGGCTTCAGCGACACCAGCAACTTCACCCGCGCCTTCAAGCGCTGGCAGGGCGTTTCGCCCACGCTGTTCCGCAGCGGCGAGAAGACGGTGCCGGCCTGAGGCCCTGAGGCCCTCTGGCCCTCAAGTCACTGCGACGGCGCTGCGGCCGCTGCGTTGCCTTCCACCTGACCGACGAATTGACGGCGCGGACAAGCCGCGCCCGATAGCGCTGCCTAGACTGCCCGACGCCTGCGACAGCCGGCGTCCTTGCAATCGAATCAGTGGGGCGGAAGACCGATGGGCGTTCTGGATGGGGTGCGGATTCTCGAGATCGCGGGGCTCGGCCCGGCGCCGTTTTGCGGCATGCTGCTGGCCGACATGGGGGCCGAGGTCATCCTGGTGGAGCGGCCCGAATCGGGCGCGCCGAATCCGCATGATCTCGGCCGCCATGCGATCGTGCACCGCGGCAAGCGCTCGATCGCGCTCGACCTGAAGGACCCGCGGGCGATCGACGCCGTGCTGCGACTGGCGGGCACGGTGGATGCGCTGATCGAGGGCATGCGGCCCGGCGTGATGGAGCGGCTGGGCCTCGGGCCCGACGTCTGCCTGGCGCGCCAGCCGCAGCTGGTCTACGGCCGCATGACCGGCTGGGGCCAGGAGGGGCCGCTGGCGCAGGCGGCAGGCCACGATATCAACTACATCGCGCTGTCCGGCGCGCTCTGGTTCTCGGGTGCGGCCGGGACGCCGCCGATGGCGCCGCCCACCCTCGTCGGCGACCTCGGGGGCGGCGCGCTGTACCTCGCCCTGGGCGTGCTGGCCGGCATCCTCGACGCCCGCCGCGGCGGCGCCGGCCAGGTCATCGACGCGGCGATCGTCGACGGCAGCGCTAACCTGATGAACCTGGTGCTGTCGGCCCATGCCGCCGGCCTGCAGCCGATGGCGCGCGGCCGCGGCCTGCTCGACGGGCCCCACTGGTACGGCAGTTATGCCTGCAGCGACGGCCTGTTCGTCAGCATCGGCGCGCTGGAATTGCAATTCAATCAATTGCTCTTCGGCAAGCTGGGACTGGCCGAAGACGCGGACTTTGCGCGTCCCTACGATCCGCGCCAATGGGGCCGGCTGCGCGAGCGGCTGACGCAGCTGTTCGCCGCGCAGCCGCGCCAACACTGGATCGACCTGCTCGAAGGCAGCGATGCCTGCTTCTCGCCGGTGCTGTCGCCGGCCGAGGCGGCGGCCCATCCGCACATGGCGGCGCGCGGCGTCTATGCCGAGCGCGACGGCGTGCTGCAGGCGGAGCCCGCGCCGCGCTTCTCGCGCACGCCCTCGGGCGTTCCGGGTCCGGTCGCGCGCCGCGGCGAGCATGGCGCCCAACTGCTGCGCGAAGTCGGCTTCGGCGCCGATGAGATCGCCCGGCTGCTCGCCGACGCATCGTCCGGACCGGCGCTTTGACCGCAATGACCTGTCGCCTCGACGGCCGCTCAATAGCATCGAGAGATCGGGTTTCGCAAGGTGGCGAGACCTTCCTCACTCTCGAAAAGTCATGACCGATTCCGTGCTGCTCCGTGAACTCTTCGGGCCCGTCGCCCGCTTGACGCTGAACCGGCCGAAAGCGATGAATTCGCTCAACCTGGCGCTGCTCGCCGAGCTCGACGGCCGCTTGGCCGAACTGGCCGCCAACGACGAGGTCCGGGTGCTAGTACTCACCGGCGCCGGTGCGGCCTTCTGCGCCGGCGCCGACCTGAAGGAAGTGCTGGCCAGCCGCGAGGCGGCGCCGGGCGAGCCCGACTTCCTCGATCGCGCCAACGTCGTCTACGGTCGACTTCGCAACTTCCCCAAGCCGGTGGTCGCTGCGCTCAACGGCGTGGCCATGGCTGGCGGCCTGGAGCTGGCGATGTGCGCCGACCTCGTGGTCGCCGCCGAAAGCGCCAGCATCGCCGACGCGCATGCCAACTTCGGCGTCTATCCGGGTGCCGGCGGTGCCGCGATCCTGCCGCGGCTGATCCCGCTCAACATGGCGATGTACCTGCTGCTGACCGGCCAGTCGCTCGGCGCGGCCGAGATGAAGGCCTGCGGCCTGGTGTGCGAGGTGCATCCGGATGCCGCACTGGCCGAAGCCGCGCTGGCGCTGGCCGGACGCATCGCGCAGAAGAGCCCGGGCGCCCTGCGCCGCATGAAGGCGGTGGCACGCCATGCCGCCGACAAGACGCGCGACGACGCGCTGCTGCACGAGCAGGTGATGCTGCGCGAGCACATGCGCAGCTTCGACTTCGCCGAAGGCCTGCAGGCTTTCGGCGAGAAGCGCGCGCCGCGCTTCCAGGGCCGCTGATTTCATTCCCACAAGAGACAAACATGCAAGACATCTACATTGCCGGCGTCGGCATGACTGCCTTCGGGCGCCTGCTGGAGCGCAGCGTGCAAGACCTGGTCGGCGAGGCGGTGAGCCTGGCGCTGCACGACGCGGGCGCCACGCCGGCCGACGTCGGCAGCGCCTTCTACGCGACCATGACCAACGGCCTGTTCCAGGGCCAGACCGCGATTCCCGGACCGATCGCGATGCGACACGCCGGGCTCGAGGGCATTCCGGTGTTCACGGTCGAGAACGCCTGCGCTTCCGGCTCCTCGGCTTTCAACCTGGCGACGCTGGCCCTGCGTGCCGGCGAGTGCGACATCGCGCTGGCGGTCGGCGCCGAGAAGATGAACATCGCCGACAAGGTCAAGATGTTCAGCGCCTTCGACGGCGGCTGGGACGTCTCCACAGTCGAGCAGAACAAGGCCACCCTGCTGGCCATTGGCGCGGGCATGACGCCGCCGCCGGGGACGATGTCCGAGAAGCCGTACAGCGTCTTCATGGACGTCTATGCCGCCTTCTGCAGGCATCACATGAAGACCTACGGCACCACCGCGCGGCAGATCGCCGCGGTGGCGGCCAAGAACCACCGGCATTCGGTTCACAACCCGCTGGCGCAGTTCCGCGAGGCCTTCAGCATCGAGCAGGTGCTGGCGGCGCCGCCGATCGCCTATCCACTGACCCTGCCGATGTGCTCGCCGATCAGCGACGGTGCCGCTGCGGTGGTGGTGTGCAACGCCGCCGGCCTGAAGCGCCTGAGAGGCGAAGCCCGTCGCGCGGTACGGGTGCTGGCCAGCGTGGTGCAGACCGGCAGCCAGCGCTCCATCGACGAGCCGCACAGGATCATTGCGCACCTCGCCGCGAAGAAGGCCTATGAACAGGCCGGCGTGGGCCCCGCCGACGTCGACGTCGCCGAAGTGCACGACGCCACCGCGATGGGCGAGATTCTCAATGCCGAGTCGCTGATGCTGGTGCCCTTCGGCGAAGGCGGACCGGCGGCCGAGCGCGGCGACTTCACCGTCGGCGGCCGCATGCCGATCAATCCCTCAGGCGGACTGGAATCCAAGGGTCATCCGATCGGCGCCACCGGCCTCGGCCAGTTGCACGAACTGGTCACCCAACTGCGCGGCGAGGCCGGCCAGCGCCAGGTCGAGGGCGCCCGCGTCGCGGCGCACGAGAACGGCGGCGGCATCTTCGGCATCGAGGAAGCGGTGGTCGTGGTCAACGTCTTGGCCGCGCAATAGATCAATTCAGGAGACAGACATGGGACATGTGATCAGGACCGAAGAACAACAGGCCGCCGTCGATGGATTGCGCCGCTTCCTGGCGGCCGAGGCGGAGCCGATGTTCAACAAGGAATACCGCGAGAAGTTCGTGCCGCGCGAACAGATGGGCGCGATCGTGCGCAAGCTCACCGAGTTCGGGCTGATCTCCGGCGCGGTGCCCGAGTCGCACGGCGGCATGGGCCTGGACTGGTTGACCCTGATCATGCTGTTCGAGGAAGTGGCGGCCACCTCGATCGACCTGTCGGTGCCAGTGCTGATCAATTCCTTCGGCGCCCAAATGCTGCAACGGCTGGCCCCGGAGCCTCTGCAGAAGCGCTACCTGCCAGGCCTGCTGAACGGCGAGCTGTTCTGCAGCGCCGGTATCTCGGAGCCCGACGTCGGCTCCAACGTGCTCGAGATCAAGACCACGGCGCGCCGCGACGGCGACCACTACATCATCAACGGCGAGAAGACCTGGATCAGCAACGGCTCCTATTCCGACTTCCTGATCTGCACCTGCCGCACCGGCGACGATCCGCGCCGCGGCCTGACGCACTTCCTGCTAGACCGCAAGGAGCATCCGTACGAGGTGCGCAACATCCCGAAGATCGCCTGGAACAGCCAGTCGACCGCGCAGATCTTCCTGACCGACGTTCGGGTGCCTGCTAGCAACATGCTTGGCCGCGAAGGCGAGGCACTGAAAAACACGCTGGTGATGTTCGAGCGCTCGCGCGTCTTCGTCGCCGCCCAGGGCCTGGGCATCGGCCGGCGCGCGCTCGAGGAGGCGGTGACCTATGCCAAGGACCGCCGCCAGCACGGCAAGGTGATCGCCGGCCATCAGCTGATCGCCGCGATGCTGGCCGAGATGGCGACGAACGTCGATGCCGCGCGCCTCCTGACTTACCGCGCGGCTTCGATGATCGAAGCCGGTATACCGGCCGAGATGGAAGCCGCCATGGCCAAGTATTTCGCCTGCGAGGCTGCTGTCACGGTGGCGCGCCAGGCGGTGCAGATCCACGGCGGCAATGGCGTCACGCGCGAATTTCTGGTCGAGAAGCTGGCGCGCGACGCGATCGTGGTGCCGATCCCCGAAGGCACCACCCAGATCCAGCAACTGATCATCGGCCGCGCACTGACCGGCGTGAACGCCTTCTGAGCCTTTCAAGACAAACGAGACACATCATGCGAATCCAGGACAAAGTCATCGTCATCACCGGCGGCGCCTCCGGCCTCGGCCTGGCCACTGCCCGCTTCATGATCGAGGAGAAGGGCGCACGCGTTGCCATCCTCGACCTGAATGCCGAGGCCGGCCAGAAGGCCATCGACGAGCTCGGCGCCGAGCGCGCCTTCTTCGTGGCGACCGACGTGAGCAGCGAGGAATCAGTGCAACGCGCGGTCGAAGCGGTGGTCGACCGCTTCGGCGCGATCCACGTGTGCATCAACGGCGCAGCGTTGGCCAACGGCTTCAAGGTGCTGGGCAGGGACGGCAAGGCCACGCCGCTGGCGCGCTTCGCGCAGGTCACCGCGGTGAACCTCAACGGCGTGTTCAACGTGATGTCCAAATGCGCCGAGAAGATGGCGGCCAACGACCCCGAAGGGGGCGAGGAGCGCGGGGTGGTCATCAACGTGTCGTCCGGCGCGGCCTATGAGGGGCAGATCGGCCAGGCCGCCTACGCGGCGACCAAGGCCGCGGTGATCGGTCTCAACATGCCGGCGGCGCGCGAGTTCGGCGCCATCGGCGTGCGGGTCAACGCGATCGCGCCGGGCCTGTTCCTGACGCCGATGGTGGCCGCGCTCGACGCCAAGGTGCTCGATGCACTCAAGTCGCAGGTGGAAGCGCCGCGGCGGCTGGGTGACATGCGCGAATTCGCGCACACCTGCGCCTTCATCGTCGAGAACGCGTACGTCAACGCCGAGACCATCCGGCTCGACGCGGCCTCGCGCTTGAAAGCTCGCTGAGATCATGAGACTCGCCGACTACTTCGATGCGGCCGCCGACCGGCATCCGCACAACCTGGCGCTGATCGACGGCGACCTGCGCATGAGCTTCGCCGAGGCGCGCGACACGGTGCACGCGATCGCCACCGGCCTGGCGCGCGCCCGCGATGCCGGTGCCGGTTCGCACCTGGCGATTTACGCGCCCAACGACCATCGGGTCTCGCTGCTGCAGCTGGGCGCCAATCTGGCCGACCTGGCGTGGCTGTCGATACACATCCGCAACACGGTGGAGACCAATGCCGAGGTGCTCGACTACTTCGACGCCAGCATCGTTTTCTTCCACAGCGCCTTCGAGGCCGCGGTGCCGGTGCTGAAGGCGCGGCTTGCCAAGGCCCGTCTGTACGTCTGCATCGACCGCGCTTCCGAGCACGGCCCGTCGATGCTCGATTGGCTGGCCGATTGCCGCCAGCCTTTCGCCAACCAGCCCGAAGAGGCCCACGGCGTCGCCTTCCTGCAGCCCACCGGAGGCACCACCGGCCCGTCGAAGGGCGCGGTGCATACCCATCGCACGCTCGAGATGATGGTGCTGGCGCTGGTCTCGGCCTTCGACGTCGGCCCGCAGTCGCGCCACTTGGTGGTGGCGCCGCTGACCCATGCGGCCGGGCTGCTGGCGCTTGGCTTCTCGACGCAGGGCGGCACCAACATCGTGCTACCGGGCTTCGATGCGGACGCGGTGCTGGACGTGATCGAGCGGGAGCGGGTCACCCACATCTTCATGCCGCCGACCGCGGTCTACGCGCTGCTGGCGCATCCGCGCACGAAGACGGCGGACTTCTCCTCGCTGAAGTGCTTCATCGTCGGCGCCGCGCCGATCGCGCCGGAGAAGTTCAAGGAAGCGGTGCGGGTTTTCGGCCCGGTGATGTACGAGGGCTTCGGCCAGACCGAGACCCTGATCCCGATCCTGGTCAAGCGGCCTTCCGACTACCTACTGGCGGACGGCAGCTTCGACGAGGCAGCGGTAAGCTCGGCCGGTCGCGCGGTCGACGTGGTGCGAGTGGCGATTATGGATCCGAAGGGCCGGCTGCTGCCGCCGGGCGAGCGCGGCGAGATTGTGGTGCGCTCCTCGATGGTCATGCAGGGCTACTACAAGAAGCCGGAAGAAACCGTGGAGATCTCGACCTTCGGCTGGCACCACACCAGCGACATCGGCGTCATCGACGAGCGCGGCCTCCTCACCATCGTCGACCGCATCAAAGACATGATCGTTTCCGGCGGCTTCAACATCTTCCCGGTCGAGATCGAGAAAGTGATCCAGGGCCATGCGTCGGTGCTCGATTGCATCGTGGTCGGCGTGCCTGACGACAAGTGGGGCGAGGCCGTCAAGGCGGTGGTGCAACTCAAGCCCGGCCAGAGCGCCACCGAAGAGCAGCTGATCGCGCTGTGCAAGGCCGAGCTCGGCAGCACCAAGTCCCCCAAGAGCATCGAGTTCTGGCCGGACCTGCCGCGCAGCGCGGTCGGCAAGCTGTTGAAGAAGGACGTTCGGGCCAGGTTCTGGTCGGAGCAGTGGCGGTCGGTCTAATGCGCGCCCAAGAATAGTCATTTACCTGGAGACTTTGATAAAAATGAAAACCCCCCTCTTTGCAATGACTGCGCTGGCTCTGGCCGGTGCGGCGTCGGCGCAGTCGTCGGTCACGCTCTTTGGCCTGGTAGATGAAGGCCTGAGCAGCTACAGGAGCCAATCGGAGACGCCGCTGGGCGTCACCGTGACCAAGTCGCAGACGGTGTTGACCGGCGGCAATTCGCTGCAGAGTCGCCTGGGATTCAAGGGAACCGAGGACCTCGGCGGCGGCCTGGCGGCCAGCTTCTGGCTCGAAGCGGCGCTAAACGTGGGCACCGGCACCGGTGCGACGGCTGGCGGCGGCATTGCCTTCAACCGCCGTTCAACAGTGAGCCTGTCAAGTGCGTTCGGCGAGGTCCGCCTGGGCCGCGACTTCACCCCGACCTACCTGAACGACAACATCTTCGATCCGTTCAACAACAACGGCGTGGGCGCGAGCCTGATCGCCGTGGCCAACGGCTTGTCGGCGGCGTTCGGCGTGCCGAACAGCGGATTCCAGGCGAATCCTTCCTACCTCAACGGCGTCAACTCGATCGGCTACTTCACCCCGGCCAGCCTGGGCGGCTTCTACGCCCAGCTGATGTATGCGGCGAACGGCGCCACGAGCATCGATCCGGGCGGCCTGACCGCACCGGGTGCCGCGGCCATCGCTGCCAATCCGGCGCTGGCAGCAGTCGGCAACAACGCGCGCGCGGGTCGCTACATCGGCGGGCGCTTCGGCTACACCAAGGGCCCGCTGGACGTGGCGCTGGCCCTGGCCTCGAGCACGACCGCCTCGAACTACTATCTGGGCTCAACGACCGGTCTGGACATCTGGAACCTCGGCGCCAGCTACGACTTCGACATCGTCAAGTTGTACGCCGAGTATTCGAACAACAAGCAGAACACCAGCCTGGCGGTCAACTCCTTCAATCCCTTCGGCACCACTAAGCCCGGCGCGAACGGCGGCCTGCTGGGCGTGACCGTGCCCGTCGGCGCGGGCCTGATCAAGTTCACCTATTCGGCGGTGCTCTACAACAACCTTCCGGCGAACCTCTATCCGTCGCAGCCGAAGGCCGATCAATTCGCGCTCGGCTATGTGTACAACTTCTCCAAGCGCACGGCCATTTACGTCAATACTTCGTATCTCAACAACAAGCATGGCGCCAGCCTGGTGGTCGAGGGCGCGCCGCTCTACTACACGGGCACCGTGCCGGGTGGCGCGGGCAACGCGGTGCCGAACAAGTCGATGGGGTACAACGTGGGTGTCCGGCATGCGTTCTGACGGCGCCCTGATGGCGCGATGACATGGTGGGCCATCGGCCGCGACTGCGGCATATTGAGTTCCGTGCAATCTTGACCCGGTGGGGATGCGGAAAAAAAAGTTGGACTGCCAGTAGATAGGACCCCGCCGGCCCCGCGGAGTTCGGCGATGACCTTGCGTGCCGGAAAGCCCGAATCCCGTGGGGCTTGTCAGTATGGCTCTCGCGGCCGGGAAGCTCACGAGCGTGAGTCTTGAACCGCCGCGGCGACATACAGGGGCCGGCAGTGCCCGCCACGGTTCAGCCGAGTCGACGCAGGAACTGGTCGCCAACGCGCAATGCTTTGGCGATCGCGGTCAACGACGGATTCACCGCGCGGATGCTGAGAAAAAAGCTGGTGTCGACGACATACAGGTCGTCGAGCGCGTGCGCGCTGCAGTCGCGGTCGAGCACCGAAGTGGACGGGTTGTCGCCGAAGCGGCATGTGCCAGCGCGATGTCGCTTTGCATGTAGACGTTGTGTCCGAGCAGGTGATGGGACTGGAAGCTCAGCTGCGACAACATCAAGTGCAGCTTTTCGTAGAGCTTTTGCTTCGGCACCTGATTTCGGCGTGTAGGCCAGCGTGAGTCGGCCCTCGGCGTCGACCGTCACCCGGCTGTCCGGATCGGGCAGATCTTCAGTGGTCAACCAGAAATCGACCGCATGACGGGCAATGTCATCGAGCGCACGGCGTGGCACCAATGCGGTCAACAGCGCCTTCTCAGCGCGGTACATGCCACCCAGCGTCTTGCCGATCATCTGGATATTGCCCATCGGATATTCGAAGCCATCCATGCCGAAATAGAAGTCGTCGAGCGCCAGCGTCTTTTGGAACATAGTGTCGTTCGGTGTCAATGACAGCGCCAGCACCGCTTGACTGTTGTGGAATATGCAGTTGCGTCCGACCTGGCCGGAGCCGTCGGCCAGGCCCGCGGGATGCGCATCGCTGGCCGAACGCAGTAACAGGGCCGCGGAACTGGCCGCGCCGCAGGCAACCACCACGATGTCGGCCGTGAACCGCTGCGCGACCCCGGCCACTTCGGCGAGCACGCCGGTGAACCTGCCGCCGTTGCTCTAGAGCTTGAGCGCCCTCGCGCAGCAGCGTGACGTTGGCATGGGCCAGCGCCGGGCGCACGGCGATCACCTCGGCATCGCATTTGGCATGCACCAGGCAAGGAAAGCCGTCGCAGGTCTGGCGGTCATGGCCGGTGCGCTCGGAGATCGCTGAGACCGACAGGCCTTGTCTGTGCAACTCTCATCATCAATTTCTTCAGATTGACCACCGGACCTCCAGCAACGTGTCGCAACACGCCATGGTGATCAGATACGAAACGCAGCTTGACGTAGAGCTCGACGTCCGACCTGCGCCTGCCCGCCTGCAGTCCGGCGCTGCTGCGTCGCCATCCGATCCGCCAAGTCGTGGATCTGCGTCATCACACGCTGCTGCATTCGGCCAGCACCCGCACCGCCTGGAATCATTGGCTGCGCGAGGCCGGAGCGCCCGGCTTCCGCGTCGCCCGCCAGGTCGAGTTCGATCATGTCTATTTGCAACTGGGCGCCGCGGTGGAAGGGCTGGGCGTCGCGCTGGCGTCGTTGCAGCTGATTGGACGCGACCTCGCGGCGGGTCGCCTGGTGTGCCCGATCACTGCGCCATCCTGGCGTGCGCCGAACTACGTGCTGGCGATCAACGCCGATCGCGCCCGCGACGCAGCCGTGATGGCGTTCGGCGAATGGATCACGCACATGGCGAGTCAAGAGACGGGGACGATCAAGGCCGTTGCCTGAATTCGCGCCGTCGAATGTCGATATTCTGCTTCGACTATCCTGTCGCTCCGGCCTCGGGCCAGCGCACGTTGCAGGGAGATTCCAATGAACGCGATCAAGGCCGCAAGCAAGCTTCTCGACCATTCGCCCCGGAGTGAAGAGGCTCAGACCCTGGCACGTCTCGTCCTCGCGCTGGAAAACAATGAGCTCTTCGAGCTTGGGCGTCTCTATACGCTGCGGTACGAGGCCTTCGACCTTGCGCTCTCCATCCTCGAAGAATGGCGCAGCGGCCAATCCCCCAGGGGCATGGCCAAGCTCTTCGACTTGTCGCGCCAAGTCCGTCGAGCTTCGTTGTCGTAGTCGACCAGGCCAGCGTCACTGCATCGTCGCGTCGGCATCGGTGACATCGGTCACGCCCTGTACGGTTTGCAGCTTCTCTCGCACCGACTGCACATCGGACAGGGACAGCCTC
>NZ_LMUW01000045.1:2667-3917 GCF_009765735.1 Xenophilus sp. L33 | reverse complement strand
TGCCGCGCGCGGCGGTCAGGCGGAAGATGCGGCCTCGCCGAGCCGCGAAGTACTTGTCCTCGAACGGCTTCAGCCCGGCCAGGATGACGAGGATGATGATAGTTGCGGCGATCGCAGGCGTGTACAGTCCGCCGCCGATGGCCAGCCCGATGGCGGCTACCGACCAGAGGCTGGCAGCGGTGGTAAGTCCGCGAATGACCTCGCCGCGGAGCAGGATGGTGCCGGCGCCCAGGAAGCCGATGCCCGAAACCACCTGGGCCGCGACGCGCGAGGGGTCCAGCACCACATGGTCCGAGCCGAGTACCTCCTGGAAGCCGTAGGCCGAGACGATCATCACCAGCGTGGAGCCCACGCATACCAGCATGTGCGTTCGTAGACCCGCGGCCCAGGACAGCCGCTCTCGTTCGAATCCGATGACGCTTCCGAGCGCCGCTGCGAGAAAGAGCCTCAAAACCAATTCAACTTGACTGATCATTGAGGAATGCTACGGCATGGACCGGGAATTGACTTGTTCGGTTCGGCTCGATCGTGCAGTCTGACCTGAGTCAGATCTCCTGCACCACCGTGTTGCGTAGTAAGCCCACCGACGAAACCTCCACCTCGATCTCGTCGCCCGGCTGCAGCCAGCGGGGCGGGTTTCGCTTGGCGCCGACGCCACCGGGCGTGCCGGTGGCGATCACATCGCCGGGCTGCAAGGTCATGAAGGTCGACACATAGGCGATTACCGCGGGGATCGAGAAGATCAGCTGGTCGGTCCGGGCCTGTTGCACCAGTTGCCCATTGACCCGGGTGCGAAGTTCGAGAGTGTGGTCGGGTGGCAGTTCGTCGAGCGTCACCAACGCCGGCCCGAAACCCGCGGTGTGCGCGAAATTCTTGCCAGGCCCGAACTGCCTCGTGTGATGCTGGAAGTCGCGGACGCTGCCGTCGTTGAAACAGGACAGGCCGGCCACGTGCTTCCACGCGTCGGCCTCGGGGATCCGGCGGCCCGGCGTGCCGATCACCACCGCCAATTCGCCTTCGTAATCGAGCTGCTCCGACTCGCGCGGCCGCACGAGCGGTGCGCCGTCGCCCAGCAGCGACTCCGGATGTCGAAAGAAGATCGACGGGTGCACCGTCGGATCGCGCTGGGTTTCCACCCGGTGAGCCTCGTAGTTGTGGCCGACGCAAGCGATTGTCGCGGGTTGCGGGATGACCGGCAGTAGGCGCAAGTCCGCCAGTCGGTGATCGGCCGCGTCGCCGAGATGCGCCAT
>NZ_LMUW01000045.1:0-2657 GCF_009765735.1 Xenophilus sp. L33 | reverse complement strand
CGATGCGGTCATCGACCAGGAGGCCGTAAGTGGCGCGACCGTCGACTTCATAGCTGATGAGCTTCATGCATGTTCCTTGGAGTTGAGGAGGGCTCGCAGAGCTCCGCCGCGTCGACGAAGCGATAGCTGTATCGGTCCGGGCGCAGCACGATCGCGCCAGCCCGGCAGCGATCCAGCAGCGCGGCGATCTCGCCGCTGGTGTCGCGAACGGTCTCGATACCGTGGTGGCCGCCGACGAAATCGTCGTCGCGCCTCACCAAGGCCAGCGCGACGCCGGGCATGCCGGGCGGGAGTAGCCCTTGGGCATGCGCGCGGAACGCGGGCGTGTCATGGCCGATCACCGCGAAGCCGTCGCTCAGTAGTGCATCCAGCCGCAGCACACTGCCGTCGCGCCTTTCCATCAGCGGCTGCGGCAGCAGCTCCGAATGGGCGTGGCCCTTCGACTGCTCGAAGAAACCGTTTGTCAAGCGCAGAGTATCTCGGCATTTGGTTTCGTTGAACAGAACGTCTCGGCATAGCTCACGCTTCTCTACGCAGTCGGTCCCGGCCCGAGGGTCGGCGCTGCACGCATTGGTCAGACGGAGCGGAGAGCCACGCTTTTGGACGCGCTTTGATGCGCAGCAGACATTTGCGGCTTCATCCGGACCATCGTCTATGCCTGAACGCTCAAATTCTCAGATCCCTTTCGATTCATTCGATCAACGCGGCTGTACGCCCCTCGTCATGCCTTCGCAGCGACGGGCTCTGGGGCACCCCATCGGAACTCCGAGCCGTCCACCCACATGCGGTGCAGGATCACGGCGCAGCTTGCGCGCCACGGCAAGCACGGCCCTTCGATGGCCCCGTGTCTTGGCCAGGCGCATGCCCCATGCCTTCAGCGATGACCACTGCGCGTTGCGCGTGAGCAGCGAATGCGCCGCGACATAGAGCGCCGATCGCACTTCGGCATCGCCAGCTCGGGAGATGTGCCCGGGGTTGTCCATTTCCCCGGACTGGTACCGTTTGGGCGTCAAGCCGACGTGGGCCGCCACGGTGCGTGAGGCCTTGAACCGGGTCGGGTCGTCCACGGCGGACTTGAAGGTCAACGCGGTCACGGGACCGACGCCGGGAATCGACATCAGGCGAACGCACAGCGGATCCGCCTTGGTGAGCGCCTTGACGGTGTTGTCCAGCTTCAGATATGTCTTGTAGAGCACGGTCCTGGCGTCCGGCGTGGCACGAGCGCGCAGGACAGCATCTCGTCGTCAGCGAAGGTCGATCGCACCTGGCCATCGAACGATCCGTGCCCCACGCGCGGCGCCAGGCGGATGCCGAACACGTGCAGCAGTCCTCTGAGCTCGTTCTCGAGATCGACGCACTTGGCAAGGACCGCCTTGCGGCTGGCCAGCAGTGCGCGCACGCGGTGGCTGTGAAGGCTCTTGATGTGCACGCGGCTGTACCAGCCGGTGCGCAGGATCGGCGCGATGCCGCGCGCGTCGTTGCGGTCGGTCTTGTTGCGCATGGCGTCCAGCGTGTTCTTAACGCGTCGCGCTTCCAGGCAGATCACCTCGAAGCCCGCGGCCTGCAGGCCATAGGTCAAATATTGACTCAGCGCCCCGGCCTCGAAGCCGACCGATTTGAGCTCCGGGCTGAAGGCGTGCAGCCAGTCGACGATGACATCCACATGCGCGTCGACCTTGGCCTCCCGACAGACTCGCCATGGTCGTCCACGACGCAGATCGAGACAGACCTCAGGGATACATCGATTCCGGTGAGGTAGGTCATTCAAGCTCTCCTTCGTAGTGGGAATACGAGTCTAGGAAGAGAACCCCGCGGGTCAAATCACCCGCCCGATCACCGATGCTTCTGGCCGTTATCGGCCCATCATTCGCGCGCCATCGACCTTGGCTGCACGTTTATCGAACGTCCACAAAGGCGATGCCCCGGCCTGCGCCGCCAAGGCGATGTGCAGGCAATCCGCGAAATCGGCCGTGCCAGTGCGGTACAACTGCAGCGCTACCTCCAGGGCACGCTCTGACTCGAACGAAAGTTCGGCTGCCGAGAACAGGTTGGACAGCGCGTCCAGCACTTCGTCCTTGTCATACTCGAAACTGGCTCGAAGAACCCATTCGAGCTCGAGCGTGACCGTCACCGGTATGAAAAGCGTTTGGCCTTCGGCAACAAACTTTCGGATGAGGCGTCGCGCTGCGACCAGTTGCGCTTCGTCATCTTGAACGATGTAACGGACGAGGACGTTGGTGTCGAGTGCCGGCATCAGCGCCAAGGGTTCATTTCTTCAACGCCAACCCGCTTGCCCTTTGGCGCCTTCAGCATTCCAGCCATGTCAAGGATGGACTTGGCCTTGGCCCGCACGATGATGGTGCCGTCTGGCGTAACGGACCAAACCAACCTGGTTCCTGGCTTGGCATGCACCAGCGCCCGCACGTCAGCGGGAACTGTGGTTTGGCCCTTTGCGGTGATAGTGGATTCCGTCATGGCACTCCTTACTTAGGGGCTCATTGTAATGTGATAGCGAGCGTGGCGCCAGTGGATCTGAGCGGCCAGACCTCGAAAGGAATCAGAGCGACCAGTGTCCGCTTCTCTGATCGGGCCAGCTTGTCACGCGTCTGGGGCACCCCATCGGAACTCCGAGCCGTCCACCCACATGCGGTGCAGGA
>NZ_LMUW01000044.1 GCF_009765735.1 Xenophilus sp. L33 | reverse complement strand
CAGCGGCAACGCGCTGCCCTGGGCCCTGCTGCAGGCCGGCAGCGTCGTGCTGATCCTGGCGCTGGCCGCGGCGCGCCCGGTGCGCAGCGCGCTCGGGCTGCGGCTGGGCTGGCTGCTGCCGCTGATGCTGCTGGCCAAGGGTTTCGAGCTGGCCGACCGGACGATCGTCGAGGCGACCCACCAGTTGCTGTCGGGCTACGGCCTGAAGCACCTGACAGCCGCACTGGCAGGACTGGTCGTTTTGCACGGTTTGCAGGCCATGGGACGGCAGACGCTGCGGCACAATCCGCAAGTCGCCGTGACGGCCTGAAACGAGCTCCCAGCGCGCTCTGCGAATGAATTCCACCGCCGAAGCCCTGCCTGCCGCTCCGCCCGAGGGCGAATCCAACCAGTTCGCCCTGCTCGGGCAGCGGCGTTTCGCGCCGTTCTTCTGGACCCAGTTCGCCGGCGCGGCCAACGACAACCTCTTCAAGTTCGCCTTCACCGTGCTGGTGACCTACCAGCTGCAGGTGGGCTGGATGCCGCCGGTGCTGGCCGGGCTGGTGATCGGCGCGGTCTTCATCCTGCCCTTCCTGCTGTTCTCGGCCACCTCGGGCCAGCTCACCGACAAGTACGACAAGACGAAGATGTTCCGCTTCGTCAAGAACCTGGAGATCGTGATCATGCTGATCGCGGCCTGGGGCTTCCTGCAGGCGCAGGCCGCGGTGCTGCTGGGCTGCGTCTTCCTGATGGGCCTGCACTCGACCCTGTTCGGCCCGGTCAAGTACGCCTACCTGCCGCAGGTGCTGGGCGAGCGCGAGCTGACCGGCGGCAACGGCGTGGTCGAGATGGGCACCTTCGTCGCCATCCTGCTCGGCCAGCTGGCCGGCGGCCTCCTGATCGGCGTGCCGGAGATCGGCCACGTCACGGTGGCGGTGGCCTGCGTCATGCTGGCGCTGCTCGGGCGGCTGGCGGCGCAGGCGATCCCGCCGGCGCCGGCGACCGATCCGGGCCTGCGCATCAACTGGAATCCGTTCAGCGAGACCTGGCGCAACCTGCAGCTGGCGCGCACCAACATCGTGGTGTTCCGCTCGCTGCTCGGCATTTCCTGGATGTGGTTCTTCGGCGCGGTGTTCCTGAGCCAGTTCCCGAGCTTCGCCAAGGAGGTGCTGCATGGCGACGAGCAGGTCGCCTCCCTGCTGCTGGCGGTGTTCTCGGTCGGCATCGGCATCGGCTCGCTGCTGTGCGAGACGCTGGGCCGGCGCCAGGTCGAGATCGGGCTGGTGCCGCTGGGGGCGATCGGCATGAGCGTGTTCGCGATCGACCTCTACTTCGCCTCGCGCGGCCTGCCGGCCTCGGCCGAGATGGGCTTTCGCGAATTCATCGGCCGGCCGGCGCACTGGCGGGTGATGGCCGACCTCGGGCTGCTGTCGCTCTTCGCCGGCCTCTACAGCGTGCCGATGTACGCGCTGGTGCAGCTGCGCAGCCAGCCGACGCACCGGGCCCGCATCATCGCGGCCAACAACATCCTCAATTCGCTCTTCATGATCGTCAGCGCGGTGCTGGCCGGCGCGCTGCTGAAGGCCGGCTTCACGATCCCGCAGATCTTCCTGTTCACCGGGCTGGTCAACGCGCTGGTGGCGATCTACATCTTCCTGCTGGTGCCGGAATACCTGCTGCGCTTCGTCGCCTGGGTGCTGTCGCGCTTCGTCTACCGCTTCGACATCCAGGGCGGCGAGCACATCCCGGCGGCCGGGCCGGCGGTGCTGGTGTGCAACCACGTGAGCTTCATCGACGCGGTGCTGCTGATGGCCGCCAGCCCGCGGCCGATCCGCTTCATCATGGACCGGCAGATCTTCGCGGTGCCGGTGCTGGGCTGGCTCTTCCGGCTGGCCAAGGCGATCCCGATCGCGCCGCACAAGGACGACCCGGCCGCCTACGACGCCGCCTTCGCCGAGGCCGCCAAGGTGCTGCGCGAAGGCGATCTGCTGGCGATCTTCCCCGAAGGCCAGATCACCCGCGACGGCAGCCTGCAGCCCTTCAAGGGCGGCGTGATGAAGATCCTCGAGGAGGCGCATGCCGAAGGCATCGAGCCGCCGGTGATCCCGATGGCGCTGACCAACCTGTGGGGTTCCTACTTCAGCCGGATCGAGCAGCGCGGCGGCCGCCAGGTCGCGATGGTCCATCCGTTCCGGCGCGGCGCCTTCAGCCGCGTCGGCCTGCACGTCGGCAGCGCCATGCCGGCCGCCGACATCCAACCAGAGACCATGTGGCAGCGCGTGAGCGGGCTTCTTGCGACCTGAACGCCCCTCGACACCTGCTTGATGCCTTCCCTGCACGACCTGATCTATTCGCTCACCTGGTTCGGTGACAGCGGCTTTTTGCTTCCCGCCTCGCTCTGGATCGCGGTCTGGCTGGCGCTGCGGCGCGCCACCTGGCCGTCTGCGGCACTGTGGATCGTGCTCTTCGGCCTCGGCAGCAGCCTGATCCTGGCCTCGAAGCTGGCCTTCCTCGGCTGGGGCGTCGGCAGCGCCCGCTTCAACTTCACCGGCATCAGCGGCCACACCGCGATCTCGGCCAGCGTCTGGCCGGTGGCCTGCTGGCTGGCGGTGTCGCGCTGGGAGCACCGGGTGCGGGTGCTGGCGGCGACCGCGGGCTGCCTGTTCGCGCTGGCCATCGGCGTCTCGCGGATCGCGCTCGACGCCCATTCCTGGTCGGAGGTGATCGTCGGCTACGTGGTCGGCTTCACGGTCAGCGGCGCCTTCCTGTGGCAGCAGCACCGGCTGCCGCATCCGCGGGTGAACTGGGCGCTGGTGCTGGTCAGCCTGGCGACGCCGGTGCTGTTCCTGCGGCCCGGCACGCCGGCGCCGACCCAGGACCTGCTGGAACTGATCGCGGTGCGCATGGCCGGCATCGAGCGTCCCTATACGCGCGACGACCTGCTCACGGGCCGGCGTCCGCTCGGTATCGGTTAGCGATACCCAGGGCGGACACAGGCGGCACCCCGAAATGAAACCCCATGTTGCGGCATTCACCGGAACCATCATTTGCGCACTTCCACTTCGTCGCCCAGCCACCATGCAGACATCGACCCTTCTTCGCTTGACGCGGCGGATCCGGCCATGAGTCGCACGCCGACCAACTTCGGGCCCTACGAGCACGAATACAAGGCACGCGTGCCGCGCCGGAGCCGGCTGCTCAAGCTGGCGCTGCAGCTGGCCCTGGTGGCCGTCGCGGTGACGCTGGCGGGCCTGTTCCTGTTCCCGATGTCCAAGCCGCAAGGCGGCGGCGTCGAGCGCGAGCCCACCGTGCCCGAAACCTCGGCCGAGACACCGGCCGCAGCCCGCACGCCGCCGCAACCCTGAGGCCGGCGATGAACAAGTCCCTGCGCCTGTCCGAGGCCTGGTTCCGGCGCGGCCTCTGGCTGGTGGCCTTCGTCTTCGCGGGCTTCCTGATCGGACTGGGCAGCACGATCGTCGGCGACCTGCCGGAAGTCGAGCACCGCATCGAGCTGGACGACTTCATCGACCGCGCCGCGGCCGAGCCGCTGCGCGCCACGATCCGCGACGCCGAGCGCAGCGAGCAGGAGGCCGACCGCGAACGCGAGCAGGCCGAGCTGCGGCTGGCCACCGCCCGCCAGGCCAGCCGGGCGGCGCGCGAGACCTTCGGCAACTGGATCGCGACCCGCCACGCGACCGCCCAGCCCGACCAGGACACCGAGCTGATCGCCCGGACCCGCGCGCTCGACGCGCTCAAGCAGAAGGAAGACGAGGCCGAGCGCCAGGTCGGCGACCAGCGCAAGGCCGCGCTCGACGCCCGCCAGGCGCGCGAGCAGGCGGCGCAGCGCCTGGCGCCGCTCGAGGAAGCCGCGGCCACCCGCATGGAGGCCGAGAACCGCCGCATCGAGCTGCGCGTCTTCGGCTACCGGCTGGCGCTGACCTTGCCGCTGCTGGTGATCGCCGGCTGGCTCTTCGTGAAGAAGCGCAAGAGCACCTGGTGGCCCTTCGTCTGGGGCTTCATCTTCTTCGCGCTGTTCGCCTTCTTCGTCGAGCTGGTGCCCTACCTGCCGAGCTACGGCGGCTACGTGCGCTACGCGGTCGGCATCGTGCTGACCGTGCTGGTCGGGCGCTATGCGATCGTGGCGCTCAATCGCTACCTGGCCCGCCAGAAGCTGGCCGAGGCCCAGCCCGAGACGGTGCGCCGCAACGAGCTGAGCTACGACACCGCGCTGGCCCGGCTGGCCAAGGGCGTGTGCCCAGGCTGCGAGCGGCCGGTGGACCTCAAGAACACGCAGATCGACTTCTGCCCGCACTGCGGCATCGGCCTGTTCGACCATTGCCGCGCCTGCGACGCCCGCAAGAGCGCGTTCGCGAAGTTCTGCCATGCCTGCGGCACCCCGGCGCAGCCGGCCGACGGGCCGGTGCCGCCGGTGCCGTCGGTGCCGCCCCTGGCTCAGGTCCAGCCGGCGTCCACCACGTAGTCCTGCGCGCTGCACATGCGCGAATCGTCGGCCGCCAGGAACAGCGCCATGGCGGCGATGTCCGCAGGCATGACGCGGCCCGGCAGGCACTGGGCGGCGTCGATCTCGGCGCCCGATTCGGGCTTGACCCAGAGCTTCAGCTGGCGCCCGGTCATCACCCAGCCCGGCACGATCGAGTTGACCCGGATGTTCTGCTTGCCCAGGTCGCGCGCCAGCGAGCGCGTGAGGCCGCGCGCGGCCGCCTTGCAGGCCTGGTAGACCGGGTAGCCGGCGCCTTTGATCATCCAGCTGATCGAGCCGAAGTTGACGATCGAGCCGCCGCCCTGGCGGCGCATGTCGTCGGCCACCGCCTGCGCGGCGAAGAACTGGTGCTTGAAGTTGACCGCGACCAGGCGGTCGAAGTCCTCGCTGGTGACGTCGGCCATCTCGTGGCGGCGGTCGTTGGCGGCGTTGTTGAGCAGCACCCGGATCGGGCCGAAATGCTCACGCACCGCGCCGATGGCGGCGCCGAGCGCGGCCACGTCGGTGACGTCGCAGGGCACGAAGAGCGGCGCCTCGCCGGCCTTGAGCTGATCGGCCAGCGCCCGCCCGGCAGCCTCGTCGATGTCGCAGAAGCCGACCCGCGCGCCCTGCGCGTGGAAGGCCCGCACCAGGGTCTCGCCGATGCCGCTGGCGCCGCCGGAAATGAACACGGTGCGGCCGGCCAGCGAGGGATAGCGCGCGGTGTAGGAAGAGAGGGAAGAGTCGGTCATGAAAGGTCTTTCGGAAGAAGGCGGACGCGCGCGAGTCCGCCGGGAATTTTGACCTTCGGCCACGGCCTTCGCCACCCGTGTGAACGAGAATGGTCCGATCCGCAACCTTTCCGGGAGTCTCGATGAGCGACGACGTGACTGGCGTCCTGGTGCAACTGCAGGCCGGCAGCTTGCGGCTGGCGCTGGCGCCCTGGGTCGGCGGCGCGATCGCGGCGCTGTACGACACCGCGGGCGGCGAGCGCTTCGACTGGCTACGCCCGGCCAGCATCGACGGACTCTCGCAGCGCGTGCCCTCGGCCATGGGCAGCTATCCGCTCCTGCCCTGGTGCAACCGCATCCGCGACGGCCGCGCGCAGGCCGGCGAGCGCGCGATCGCGATCGACCCTGGCCATCCCGGCGCACCCTCGGGCAAGCATCCGCTGCACGGCTTCGGCTGGCTGCGCGAATGGCAGGTGCTCGAAAGCGGCGGCGACCGGGCCCGGCTCGGCCTCGCGGTCGAGGCCGACACCCAATGGCCCTGGCGCTTCGAGGCTTCGCAGCTGTTCGAGCTGGAGCCGAGCGGCCTGCGCTGCACCGTGAGCCTCACCAACCTGGGCAGCGCGCCGATGCCGGCCGGCATCGGCCACCACCCTTACTTCCCGCATCGGCCCGGCACCCGCCTGCAGGCCGACACCACCGCCATGTGGCGCGGCGACGCCGAGGTGATGCCGATCGCGGTGGAGCCGACACCCGAGGTGGCGCAACTGCACGAAGGCGTGGCCCTCGGCGGCCTCGACCTCGACAACAACTTCACCGGTTGGCAGCACCGCGCCCGCATCGACTGGCCGAACGAGGGCCGCGCCCTGTCGCTCACCGCCGGCGAGCCCTTCGACTTCTTCGTCCTCTATTGCCCGCGCGGCGCCGACCACTTCTGCGCGGAGCCGGTGAGTCAGTGCACCGACGCGATCAACCTGGCGCGGCGCTATCCGCACGAGCAGCTCGGCGGCGCGCTGCTGGCGCCGGGCGAGACGCTGTCGGGCCGCTGGTCGCTCAGCGCGATCGAGGTTTAGATACCGCGCGCGCGCTCGGCCTTGAACCGCACGCGGAACTCGGCGAAGCGGCCCGCGTCCAGCGATTCGCGGATCTCGCGCATCAGGTTCAGGTAGTAGTGCAGGTTGTGGATGGTGGTCAGCATCGGCCCGAGCATCTCGCCGCAGCGGTCCAGGTGATGCAGGTAGGCGCGGCTGAAGCCGTCGCGGCCGCCGTCGTCCCATGACACGCCCGCGGCGCCGGCACAGGCATGGCAGGTGCAGCTGGTGTCGATCGGCTGCGGGTCGCTCTTGTGGCGGGCGTTGCGCATCTTCAGGTCGCCGTAGCGCGAGAAGAGGGTGCCGTTGCGCGCGTTGCGCGTGGGCATGACGCAGTCGAACATGTCGACGCCCTGCGCCACGCCCTCGACCAGGTCTTCCGGCGTGCCGACGCCCATCAGGTAGCGCGGCTTGTGGGCGGGCAGCCGGTGCGGCGTGTGGGCCATGATGCGCAGCATCTCGTCCTTGGGCTCGCCGACGCTGACGCCGCCGATGGCATAGCCGGGGAAGTCCATCTCGACCAGTTGCGCCAGCGATTCCTCGCGCAGGTTCTCGAACATGCCGCCCTGCACGATGCCGAAAAGCGCGTTGGGGTTCTCGAGCCTCGCGAATTCCGCCTGGCAGCGGCGCGCCCAGCGCAGGCTCAGTTCCATCGACTGGCGCGCCTCGGGCTCGGTCGTCACGTGGCCGCCGACCTCGTAGGGCGTGCATTCGTCGAACTGCATCACGATGTCGCTGTTCAGGATGCGCTGGATCTGCATCGAGACCTCGGGCGTGAGGAAGAGCTTGTCGCCGTTCACCGGCGACGCGAACTTCACGCCTTCCTCGCTGATCTTGCGCATCGCGCCGAGCGACCAGACCTGGAAGCCGCCGGAGTCGGTGAGGATCGGCTTGTCCCACTTCTCGAACTCGTGCAGGCCGCCGAAGGCTGCCATGACGTCGAGGCCGGGGCGCATCCACAGGTGGAAGGTGTTGCCCAGGATGATCTGCGCGCCCATCTCGCGCAGGCTCTGCGGCATCACGCCCTTGACCGTGCCGTAGGTGCCGACGGGCATGAAGATCGGCGTCTGCACCACGCCGTGGTTGAGGGTCAGCGTGCCGCGGCGGGCGTGGCTGGTCGGGTCGGTGGCGAGGAGTTCGAAGTTCAGCATGGCAGGGTCCGTTGCAGCAGCATCGCGTCGCCATAGCTGAAGAAGCGGTAGCGCTCGCGGATCGCGTGGGCATAGAGCGCCATCACGTGGTCGTGGCCGGCGAGGGCGCTGACCAGCATCATGAGCGTGCTCTTGGGCAGGTGGAAGTTGGTGACCAGCAGGTCGACGTGCGCGAAGACGAAGCCGGGCGTGATGAAGATGCGGGTGTCGCCCGCGGCCTCGCCGCTCTTGGCCCACGACTCGAGCGTGCGCACCGTGGTCGTGCCGACCGCGACGATGCGGCCGCCGCGCGCCTTGCATTCGGCGATCGCCTGTTGAGTGGCGAGGGGCACCTCGTAGCGCTCGGCATGCATCTGGTGCTCGGCGATGACCTCGGTCTTCACCGGCTGGAAGGTGCCGGCGCCGACGTGCAGGGTGACGTTGGCGCGCTGCACGCCCCGGGCTTCCAGCGCATCGAGCAGCGGCGGGTCGAAGTGCAGCGCGGCGGTCGGCGCGGCCACCGCGCCCGGCACCCGCGCGAAGACGGTCTGGTAGCGGCTCTCGTCCTCGGCCGAGTCGTCGTGCGTGATGTAGGGCGGCAGCGGCACGTGGCCGCAGCGGGCCATCAACGCGTAGGGGTCCTCGCCGGCGGGGCTCTCGAAGCGCAAGCGGAAGAGGGCGCCGTCCTCCTCCGGCCAGCGGCCGAGCAGGGTGGCGTCGAAGCCGCCGGTCATCGCGAGCGTGGTGCCGACCGGCGGCTTCTTGCTGACCTTCATGTGGGCCACGACCTCCTGGCCCTGCAGCACCCGCTCGACCAGCAGTTCCAGCTTGCCGCCGGTCGGCTTCTCGCCGAAGAGGCGCGCCTTGACCACGCGGGTGTCGTTGAAGACCAGCAGGTCGCCGGCCCGCAGCAGCGTCGGCAGGTCCCTGAAGATGCGGTCGACGGGTTCGGCCGCGGTGCCGTCTAGCAGGCGCGAGGCGCTGCGTTCGTCGGCGGGATGTTGGGCCACCAGTTCGGGCGGCAGGTCGAAATCGAAGTCGGAGAGCGTGAAGGCGCGCATGGTGCTTGAGGGCCGGACGGGCCCGTGCCAAGAAGGCGTGGAGAGTCTGGGAAGGTGGCGCCATCAAGGCGCGGGCCGCGAGGACCCGGGCAGAATTGTCCCATGCCCGTCGCCGCCTCGAGTCCGTCCCCGCGAAAGCCCAAGCCCAAGGCCAAGGCCGACACCGGAACCGGGCCGGGCCTGGAGGCAGCACAGAAGCCGGCCGCCAAGGCCGAACCCGGCACCGGCCTCAGCGCGGTGCAGCGGGCGCTGCGCAAGCTGGGCCTGGTGCGCGACATCGACTTCGCGCTCTACCTGCCGATGCGCTACGAGGACGAGACCCGCATCGTCCGGCTGGCCGACACGCGCGACGGCGACACGGCCCAGATCGAGGCGCTGGTGACCGGGAGCGAGGTGGTCTTTCGCCCGCGCCGCCAGCTGATCGTCACCGTCGACGACGGCAGCGACACCTGCCAGCTGCGCTTCTTCAACTTCTACCCCTCGCAGCAGAAGCAGCTGGAGGTCGGCGCCCGGGTGCGGGTGCGCGGCGAGGTGCGCGGCGGCTTCCTCGGCCGGCAGATGATGCATCCGGCGGTGAAGGCCGCCGGCACCGAACTGCCCGAGGCGCTGACGCCGGTCTACTCGACCATCGCCGGCCTGGCGCAGCCGGTGCTGCGGCGCGAGGTGCGCTCCGGCCTGGCGCGGGCGCAGCTCGACGAGACCCTGCCGGCCGGCGAGGCGCCCCACGGCGCCTGGGACCTGCGGCGGGCGCTGTCCTTCCTGCACTACCCGGCGCCCGACGTCGCGCTGGCCACGCTGGAGGACCACAGCCATCCGGCCTGGCAGCGGCTGAAGGCCGACGAGCTGCTGGCGCAGCAGCTGTCGCAGCTGATGGCCCGGCGCGCCCGCGCGGCGCAGCGGGCGCCCTCGCTGCAATCGGCGAAGACCTCGCTGCACGACGAGTTGCTGGAGGCGTTGCCCTTCGCCCTGACCGGCGCGCAGCAGCGCGTCGGCGGCGAAATCACCCGCGACCTCGGCCGCGACCTGCCGATGCACCGCCTGCTGCAGGGCGACGTCGGCTCCGGCAAGACCGTGGTCGCCGCCCTGGCCGCGGCCCGCTCCATCGACGCCGGCTACCAGTGCGCGCTGATGGCGCCGACGGAGATCCTGGCGGCGCAGCACTTCGGCAAGCTGGTCGGCTGGCTCGACCCGCTCCTGGCCGAGCGCGGCCTGCGCGTGGCCTGGCTGACCGGCAGCCAGAAGAAGAAGCAGCGCGACGAGATGCAGGCCGCGGTCGAGAGCGGCGAGGCCGCGCTGGTGATCGGCACCCACGCCGTGATCTCCGAGAAGGTGCGCTTCCGCCGGCTGGCGCTGGCGATCATCGACGAGCAGCACCGATTCGGCGTGGCCCAGCGGCTGGCGCTGCGCGGCAAGGCCGCGGGCGGCGTCGAGGGCAGCGCCGGCCTGGAGCCGCACCTGCTGATGATGAGCGCGACGCCGATCCCGCGCACGTTGGCGATGAGCTACTACGCCGACCTCGACGTCTCCACGCTCGACGAGCTGCCGCCCGGCCGCACGCCGATCGTCACGAAGCTGGTCGGCGAGCAGCGCCGCGACGAGGTGGTGCACCGCATCCGCGCCCAACTGGCGCAGGGCCGGCAGGTCTACTGGGTCTGTCCGCTGATCGAGGAAAGCGAGGCGATGGACCTGCGCAACGCCACCGAGACCCGCGACGAGCTGGCCGCCGCGTTGGGCGAAGGCGTCGGCGTCGGCCTGCTGCATTCGCGCATGCCGACCGCCGAGAAGCAGGCGGTCATGGAAGCCTTCACCGCCAACCGGCTGCAGGTGCTGGTCAGCACCACCGTGATCGAGGTCGGCGTCGACGTGCCGAACGCCTCGCTGATGGTGATCGAGCATGCCGAGCGCTTCGGGCTTTCGCAGCTGCACCAGCTGCGCGGCCGGGTCGGCCGCGGCGCCGCGGCCTCGGCCTGCGTGCTGCTCTACGCGCCCAACGAAGGCGGCCGGGTCGGCGAGACCGCCCGCGCCCGGCTCAAGGCGATGGCCGAGACCAGCGACGGTTTCGAGATCGCCCGCCGCGACCTCGACATCCGCGGGCCGGGCGAATTCCTCGGCGCCCGGCAGTCGGGCGCGCCGCTGCTGCGCTTCGCGGACCTCGATGCGGATGCGCTGCTGCTCGACTGGGCGCGCGAGGTGGCGCCGCGCATGCTCGACCGGCATCGGGCGCTGGCCGAGAAGCACGTGGATCGCTGGCTGGGGAGCAAGGCGGAATACCTGAAGGCCTGACCGCATCGGGTCCGGCGCACGGCTTTCAGGCCGGCGGGTGGCGCGGGTCGTCGTCGAACGAGCGCAGGTAGTCGCCCGGATCGATCGGCCGGCCGTCGCGCAGCACCTCGAAATGCAGGTGCGGGCCGGTGGAGCGGCCGGTCGAGCCGACGTCGGCGATGTGCTGGCGCGGCAGCACCCGGTCGCCTTCGCGCGCGATCAGGCGCGAGGCATGGCCGTAGCGGGTCACCAGCGCGTTGCCGTGGTCGATCTCGACCACGTTGCCGTAGCCGGGCTTGTGGCCCGAGAAGATCACGCGGCCGCCCGCGGTCGACAGGATCGGCGTGCCGCTGCGGGCCGCCAGGTCGATGCCCGCGTGGAAGCTCGTGCGGTGGTTGAACGGATCGGCGCGCTGGCCGAACGTGGAGCGCAGGCGGGCGTTGGCGACCGGCAGGTTGCCCGGGAGGCGATCCTGTACGGCGGCCGCCATCTTCGGGGCGGGGTGCCCGTCCGGTCGGTCGGCACCCGCGCCGAGGCAGTCGAGCTGCCGGCGCATGGCGGCGATGCCGGCCGGAGCGATGCCGGCATCGGCATCGGCGTCCCGGTCGACTTCGGCATCGGCGCAGCGTTGCGCCTGCAGCGCCAGGCCGCCCGCCGCTTCGTGCGCATGCACCGGGCCCTGGGCGACGAGCGCCAGGGCCGCGAGGGTCGCGGCAACGAGCAGGAAGAGGAAGCGAGCGGGCATGGCGTGCCGTGAGCGGCGGAGGTGTTGCGAGGCGTCCGATTTTCCGAACGCTTGGCCTGCATGCCTCTGGGAAAAGTCCGAAAGCGCCGTGCGCCGCGAATCCGGTGCGCCGGCAAGGCAGGGCGGCTCCTGCGCATAATTGACAAAAACTATGACTCTCACCGAACTCAAGTACATCGTCGCAGTGGCCCGAGAACGTCACTTCGGCAAGGCGGCCGAGGCCTGCTACGTCTCCCAGCCCACGCTCTCGGTCGCGATCAAGAAGCTGGAGGACGAACTCGAGGTCAAGCTCTTCGAGCGCAGCGCTGGCGAGGTCACGGTCACGCCGCTCGGCGAACAGATCGTGCAGCAGGCCCAGAGCGTGCTGGACCAGGCGGCCAGCATCAAGGAGATCGCCAAGCGCGGCAAGGATCCGTTGTCGGGACCGCTGAACCTGGGCGTCATCTACACCATCGGCCCGTACCTGCTGCCGGACCTGGTGCGCCAGAACATCGCCCGCACGCCGCAGATGCCGCTGGTGCTGCAGGAGAACTTCACGGTCAAGCTGCTGGAGATGCTGCGGGCCGGCGAGATCGACTGCGCGATCATGGCCGAGCCCTTTCCGGACACGGGTCTCGCGGTCGCGGCGCTCTACGACGAGCCCTTCATGGCAGCGCTGCCGGCGCACCATCCGCTGGCCGACCAGGAATCGGTCACCTCCGACGAGCTCAAGAGGGAAACCATGCTGCTGCTGGGCACCGGCCACTGCTTTCGCGACCACGTGCTGGAGGTCTGCCCGGAATTCGCGCGCTTTTCGAGCAACGCCGAAGGCATCCGCAAGAGCTTCGAGGGCTCGTCGCTCGAGACCATCAAGCACATGGTGGCGGCCGGCATGGGCGTCACCCTGGTGCCGCGCCTGTCGGTGCCGGCGGAGGCGCTCAAGCCGCGCGCCAAGGGCCGCAAGGACGCCGAGCAGATCGTCCGCTACCTGCCGGTGCGCGACAAGGAAGGCGGCGAGCCGCCGACCCGCCGCGTGGTGCTGGCCTGGCGCCGCAGCTTCACCCGCTATGAGGCGATCGCGGCGCTGCGCAACGCGGTGTACGCGTGCGAGCTGCCGGGCGTGAAGCGTCTTTCGTAGCCACCGGCTGCGCTAGAGTGCGCCCTGGCCGGAATCTTCGGCCGCCAACCTTCGCAAGAAAGAGAAAGCTCGCCATGGCCAAAGTCGTCAACAAGAAGTCGTCAGTCCTGGCCGCGTCCGCGCCGGGCAAGGTGCCCAAGAAGGGCGCCGTCAAGGTCGCCGATGAATCCGGCAGCCGCAACGCGCCGCTGATCAACATCGGCATCGACCGCGAGGACCGCGCCGCCATCGCCGAAGGCCTGAGCCGCGTGCTGGCCGACACCTACACGCTCTACCTGACGACCCACAACTTCCACTGGAACGTGACCGGGCCGCACTTCAACTCGCTGCACGCCATGTTCATGGGCCAGTACACCGAGCTGTGGGGCTCGACCGACGTGCTGGCCGAGCGCATCCGCGCCCTGGGCCACTACGCGCCGGGCTCGTACGCCGAATTCAGCAAGATCGCCACCGTGCCCGACGTGCCGGCCTCGCCGCCCAAGGCCATGGAAATGGTCCGGATCCTGGTCAAGGGCCACGAGACGGTCTCGCGCATCGCCCGCGAATTCATTCCCGTGGCCGCGGAGGCCGGCGACGACCCGACCGCCGACCTGCTGACCGCGCGCTGCACGGTGCACGACCAGACCGCCTGGATGCTGCGCTCGCTGCTGGAGGACTGAGGCGCCGCGCATGGCCACCGCGCCTTCGCCGATCGCGCCCTCGCGGGTCGCGCTCTACCTCGACCTGATCCGCTGGAACCGGCCGGCCGGCTGGCTGCTGCTGCTATGGCCGTCGCTGGGCGCGCTCTGGTTCGCGGCGGGCGGCTTCCCGGGCTGGCACCTGCTGGCGGTCTTCACGCTCGGCACGATCCTGATGCGCAGCGCCGGCTGCTGCATCAACGACGTCGCCGACCGCGACTTCGACCGCCACGTCAAGCGCACCGCCCGCCGGCCGGTCACCAGCGGCGCGATCTCTGTCAGGGAGGCGCTGGCGCTCGGCGCGGTGCTGGCGCTGGTCGCCTTCGGACTGGTGCTGACCACCAACCGGGTGACGGTCCTGTGGTCCTTCGTGGCGCTGGCGGTGACCCTGGCCTATCCCTACGCCAAGCGCTTCGTCTCGGTGCCGCAGGCGGTGCTGGGCGTGGCCTTCAGCTTCGGCATCCCGATGGCCTTCGCCGCGGTGCGGGCCGAGGTGCCGGCGCTGGCCTGGTGGCTCTTGGCCGGCAACCTCTTCTGGGTGCTGGCCTACGACACCGAATACGCGATGGTCGACCGCGACGACGACCTGAAGATCGGCATGAAGACCTCGGCGATCACCTTCGGCAGCTTCGACGTGGCGATCGTCATGGCCAGCTACGCGCTCTACCTGGCGATGTGGGCCGGCGTGGCGGCCGGCAAGGGGTTGTCGCCGTGGTTCTACCTGGGCCTGGCGGCCGCGGCGGCCCAGGCGCTGTGGCACTGGCGGCTGATCAAGGACCGCACCCGCGAAGGCTGCTTCCTGGCCTTTCGGCAGAACCACTGGCTGGGCTTCGCCGTTTTCGCCGGCGTGGTGGCCGGCTACGGGCTGCGCTGACCGAAGGCTCGCTCAGCGGCCGAATTCGGCGCCCAGCTCGCCGGCGCGCCGGTGCGCCGCCCGGATCGCCGCCATGAACTTCTGCTTCACCTCGTCGTTTTCCATCGCGCTCACCGCCGCATAGGTGGTGCCGCCCTTGGAGGTCACCCGGTCGCGCAGCACGGCCGGTGGCTCGCTGGCGTTGGCGGCCAGCGCGGTGGCGCCGGCGAAGGTGCCGACCGCCAGCTGGTGCGCCTGATCGGCGCTCAGGCCCAGCTCGATGCCGGCCTCGGTCATCGCCTCGATGAAATAGAAGACGTAGGCCGGCCCGGAGCCGGAAATGGCGGTGACCGCGTCCAGCGATGCCTCGTCGTCGACCCAGAGCAGCTCGCCGGTGGCGCCGAGCAGCTGCTCGACCCGCTGGCGGCCGGCTTCGTCGACGCCCGGGCGGGCGTAGAGGCCGGTCATGCCCTGGCCGATCAGCGCCGGCGTGTTGGGCATGGCGCGCACCACCCGGTCGGTGGCCAGCCAGCGGGCGATGCTGGCCGACGGGATGCCGGCGGCGACGCTCAGGTGCAGCGCGTCGGGTGCCAGCCCGCGCACCGGCCGCGCCGCCTCGGCGAAGACCTGCGGCTTCACCGCCCAGATCACGACCTGGCAGCGCGCCAGCGCCGGGCCGGCCTCGGGCTCGGCGTCGATGCCGAATTCGCCGGCCAGCCGGGCCCGGGTCTCCTCGTGGGGCTCGACCACCTCGATGTCCTCGGCGATGCCGTCCTGCTTGAGCAGGCCGCCGATGATCGCGCTGGCCATGTTGCCGCCGCCGATGAAGGCGATCGGCGGCAGCGGCGCCGGGTCCGCGGGCTCCCGGCGCGGCAGGAAGGTGACTGCGATGTTCATGGCTTTATCCGTTCAAGAACCCGATGAAAGCGAAATTGTCGCCCTCTCGGCGCCATGCCTGTCGTTGCCTTCTTCGGCCAGCGAGGTGTTGACGATGCCGGAAAGCTGTGCCACAATCGCGGGCTTCGCTTCAAAAGGCGAACATATCTGCCCAGCAAAAGCGCCTCGAAATGGTTTCGGGGCGTGGACGACGGGCCCAAGACTGACCGAAAGCACATTTCCCGAGGAGCTCTCTCCGGGAAAGGCGGACGGTACAAGTTGGGAATATCTAGACATGATCCAAACTGAATCCCGGCTCGACGTGGCCGACAACACGGGCGCGAAATCCGTCCTGTGTATCAAGGTGCTCGGTGGCTCCAAGCGGCGTTACGCCAGCGTGGGCGACGTCATCAAGGTCAGCATCAAGGAAGCTGCGCCGCGCGGTCGCGTCAAGAAGGGCGAGATCTACAGCGCCGTCGTGGTCCGCACCGCCAAGGGCATCCGTCGTCCGGACGGCTCGCTCGTCAAATTCGATGGCAACGCCGCCGTGTTGCTCAACGCCAAGCTGGAGCCCATCGGCACCCGCATCTTCGGACCGGTCACGCGCGAACTGCGCACCGAGAAGTTCATGAAGATCGTGTCGCTGGCACCCGAAGTTCTCTAAGGACAACCGCCATGAACAAGATTCGCAAAGGCGACCAGGTCATCGTGCTGGCCGGTCGGGACAAGGGCAAGCGAGGCACCGTGTCGCTGCGCAAGGACGATTCCTACCTGATCGTCGACGGCATCAACATGGTCAAGAAGCACACCAAGCCGAACCCCCTCAAGGGCACGACCGGTGGCATCGTCGAGAAGACCATGCCCATTCATCAATCCAACGTGGCGATCTTCAATGCCGCGACCGGCAAGGCCGATCGCGTGGGCATCAAGGTCACGGACGGCAAGCGCGTGCGCGTCTTCAAGTCCAGCGGCGACGAAATCAAGCTGGCCTGAGGAGCATTCACATGGCACGTCTCCAACAACACTACCGCGAAAAGATCTCCAAGGATCTGACCGAGAAGTTCGGCTACACCTCGCCGATGCAGGTCCCGCGCCTGACCAAGATCACGCTCAACATGGGTGTGGGCGAAGCGGTCGCCGACAAGAAGGTCCTCGACAACGCCGTCGCCGACCTGACCAAGATCGCCGGCCAGAAGCCCGTGGTCACCAAGTCGAAGAAGGCCATCGCCGGTTTCAAGATCCGCGAGAACCAGCCGATCGGCTGCATGGTCACGCTGCGCGGCGTTCAGATGTACGAATTCCTCGATCGTTTCGTCACCGTGGCCCTGCCGCGCGTGCGTGACTTCCGCGGTATCTCGGGTCGCGCCTTCGACGGCCGCGGCAACTACAACATCGGCGTGAAAGAGCAGATTATTTTCCCCGAGATCGAATACGACAAGGTCGATGCCCTGCGCGGTCTCAACATCAGCATCACGACGACGGCCAAGACCGATGAGGAAGCCAAGGCGCTTCTCGCCGGCTTCCGTTTCCCGTTCAAGAACTGAGGCGACCCGTGGCAAAAGCATCCCTGATCCAACGCGAACTCAAGCGCGACAACCTGGTCGCCAAGTACGCTGCCAAGCACGCCGAGCTGAAGGCCATCGCCAACGACGCGAAGAAGAGCGACGAAGAGCGCGCAGCCGCCCGCCTGGGCCTGCAGAAGCTCCCGCGCAACGCCAACCCGACGCGCCAGCGCAACCGTTGCGAAATCACCGGCCGCCCGCGCGGCACCTTCCGTCAATTCGGTCTGGCCCGCGCCAAGATCCGTGAACTGGCTTTCGCTGGCGACATCCCCGGTGTCACCAAGGCCAGCTGGTAAGCCAGGCAGGAGCAAACAACATGAGCATGAGTGATCCCATTGCCGACCTGCTGACGCGCATCCGCAACGCGCAGATGGTGGCGAAGCCCACTGTGTCGGTCCCGTCTTCCAAGGTGAAGGTCGCGATCTCGCAGGTCCTGAAAGACGAAGGCTACATCGACGGCTTCCAGGTCAAGACCGAAGCCGGCAAGTCCGAACTCGTCATCACGCTGAAGTACTACGCTGGCCGTCCGGTCATCGAGCGCATCGAGCGTGTGAGCCGCCCCGGCCTGCGTGTCTACAAGGGCAGCACGGCCATTCCGCAAGTCCAGAACGGCCTCGGCGTCGCGATCGTGACGACCCCCCAGGGCGTGATGACCGACCGCAAGGCGCGCGCTACCGGTGTCGGTGGCGAAGTCCTGTGCTACGTCGCCTGACCGAGACATCGAGGAGAAACTGAAATGTCCCGAGTAGGAAAAATGCCGGTCGCCATCCCCCAAGGCGTGGATGTGTCGATCAAGGATGACCAGATCAGCGTCAAGGGCACGGGCGGTTCGCTCAGCCTGCACCGCAATGCGCTGGTCAACGTCACCAGCAACGAAGGCAAGCTGAGCTTCGTGCCCGCCAACGATTCGCGTGAAGCGAACGCGATGAGCGGCACCCTGCGCCAGCTGGTCAACAACATGGTGGTCGGCGTGACCAAGGGCTTCGAGAAGAAGCTCAACCTGGTCGGCGTCGGCTACAAGGCCGCAGCCTCCAACAACAAGTTGAACCTGCAAGTCGGTTACTCGCACCCGGTCAACATCGACATGCCGCAAGGCATCACGGTGGCCACCGCGACCCCGACCGAAATCGTGATCAAGGGTGCTGACCGCCAGCGCGTTGGTCAAGTCGCCGCTGAGATCCGTGCTGTTCGTCCGCCCGAGCCCTACAAGGGCAAGGGCATCCGTTATTCGGACGAGAAGATCACGATCAAAGAGACCAAGAAGAAATAAGGGGCAGCAAAATGATGTTGACCAAGAAAGCACAGCGCCTTCGCCGCTCGCGCCAGACCCGCATTCGCATCGCGACGCAGGGTGTGGCTCGCCTGACGGTGAACCGCACCAACCTGCACATCTACGCCACCGTCATCTCCGACGACGGCTCCAAGGTGATCGCCACCGCCTCGACCGCCGAAGCCGAAATGCGCGCTTCACTGGGCGCGTCGGGCAAGGGTGCCACCGCTGCCGCGGCCACCGCCATCGGCAAGCGCATCGCTGAAAAGGCGAAGGCCGCCGGCGTCGAGAAGGTCGCCTTCGACCGCGCCGGTTTCGCCTACCACGGCCGCGTCAAGGCGCTGGCCGAAGCGGCCCGCGAAGCCGGCCTGCAGTTCTAACCGGACACGAGAAATCAAAATGGCAAAGATTCAGGCAAGAACGCAGAGCGAAGGCCCCGAAGACGGTCTGCGCGAGAAGATGATCGCGATCAACCGCGTCACCAAGGTGGTGAAGGGTGGTCGTATCCTTGGTTTCGCCGCACTCACCGTGGTGGGCGACGGCGACGGCCGCGTCGGCATGGGCAAGGGCAAGTCCAAGGAAGTGCCCGCCGCCGTGCAGAAGGCGATGGAAGAAGCCCGTCGCAACCTGGCCAAGATCTCGATCAAGAATGGCACGCTGCATCACCGCGTGACGGGTCACCATGGCGCCGCCTCGGTCGTCATGATCCCGGCGCCCAAGGGTACCGGCATCATCGCCGGCGGCCCGATGCGCGCCGTCTTCGAAGTCATGGGCATCACCGACATCGTGGCCAAGAGCCATGGTTCGTCGAACCCCTACAACATGGTCCGCGCCACCCTGGACGGCCTGAAGAACTCGACCACCGCCTCCGAAGTCGCTGCCAAGCGCGGCCTGACGGTCGAAGAGCTCTTCGCCTGAACTGGAAGAGTCCGATGACGACGCAACAACAAACGCTCAAGGTGCAACTGGTCAAGAGCCCGATCGGCACCAAGGAATCGCATCGCGCGACCGTGCGCGGCCTGGGCCTGCGCAAACTCAACAGCGTGAGCGAGCTGCAGGACACGCCCGCAGTGCGCGGCATGATCAACAAGATCAGCTATCTGGTCAAAGTGCTCTAAGCAGAGCCGAGAGAGACGCATATGGAACTCAATGGCATCAAGCCCGCAGACGGCGCCAAGCATGCAAAGCGCCGTGTCGGTCGCGGCATCGGCTCGGGCCTGGGCAAGACCGCGGGTCGCGGTCACAAGGGTCAGAAGTCGCGTGCGGGCGGTTTCCACAAGGTCGGCTTCGAAGGCGGTCAGATGCCTTTGCAGCGGCGCCTGCCGAAGCGCGGCTTCAAGTCGCAATCGCTCAAGTACAACGCCGAAGTCACGCTGACCGCCCTCGAGCAGCTCGGCCTGGCCGAAGTGGACCTGCTGGCGCTCAAGCAAGCCGGTCTCGTGGGCCAGATCGCCAAGGTCGTCAAGGTCATCAAGACCGGTGAACTGACCAAGGCCGTCAAGCTGACGGGCATCGGCGCGACCGCTGGCGCCAAGGCCGCGATCGAAGCCGCCGGCGGCAGCATCGCCTGATCCTCACGGACTGAAAGAAGCTCTACGTGGCAACCAACTCGGCAACGCTCGCAAAGACAGGCAAGTTCGGCGACCTCCGTCGTCGGCTGGTCTTCTTGCTGCTCGCCCTCGTGGTCTATCGCGTCGGCGCGCACATCCCGGTGCCGGGCATCAACCCGGACCAGCTGGCACAGCTGTTCCAGGGGCAGCAGGGCGGCATCCTGAGCCTGTTCAACATGTTCTCGGGCGGGGCGCTGTCGCGCTTCACCGTGTTCGCGCTGGGCATCATGCCGTACATCTCGGCATCGATCATCCTGCAGTTGATGACCTACGTGGTGCCGACCTTCGAGCAGATGAAGAAGGAAGGCGAGGCCGGACGCCGCAAGATCACCCAGTACACCCGCTACGGTGCATTGGGCCTGGCGCTGTTCCAGTCGTTCAGCATCGCGGTGGCGCTCGAGTCGTCGGCCGGCCTGGTGGTCTCGCCCGGCTTCGGCTTCCGCATCACGGCCATGGTCAGCCTCACGGCCGGCTCGATGTTCCTGATGTGGCTCGGCGAGCAGATCACCGAACGCGGTCTCGGCAACGGCATCTCGATCCTGATCTTCGCGGGCATCGCGGCGGGCCTGCCCAACGCGGTCGGCGGCCTCGGTTCGCTGGTGAGCACCGGTGCGATGAACCCGATCGTCGCGCTCTTCATCATCGCGATCGTGGTGCTGGTCACCTACTTCGTGGTGTTCGTCGAACGCGGCCAGCGCAAGATCCTCGTGAACTACGCGCGGCGCCAGGTCGGCAACAAGGTCTATGGCGGCCAGTCGTCGCACCTGCCCTTGAAGCTGAACATGGCCGGCGTGATCCCGCCGATCTTCGCCAGCTCGATCATCCTGCTGCCGACCACCATCGTCGGCTGGATGAGCACCGGCGACAGCATGCGCTGGATCAAGGACGTCGCGAGCGCACTGCGCCCGGGCCAGCCGATCTACGTGTTGCTGTATGCCAGCGCGATCGTGTTCTTCTGCTTCTTCTACACGGCCTTGGTCTTCAACAGCCGCGAGACCGCGGACAACCTGAAGAAGAGCGGTGCGTTCATTCCTGGCATTCGCCCGGGTGACCAGACCGCGCGCTACATCGACAAGATCCTGGTTCGCCTGACGTTGGCCGGCGCGGTGTACATCACCTTCGTCTGCCTGCTGCCGGAGTTCCTGATCCTGAAGTACAACGTGCCGTTCTATTTCGGCGGCACCTCGCTGATGATCATCGTGGTGGTCACCATGGACTTCATGGCCCAGGTGCAGAACTACATGATGTCGCAGCAATACGAGTCGCTGCTGAAGAAAGCCAACTTCAAGACGTCCTAATCGACAGGTCTTGGAACGTACTTGAATCGGGCGAATGGGTCGCCAAGTTGAACAGTTTTAGGAGAATGAAATGAGAGTTTCGGCTTCGGTCAAAACCATTTGCCGTAATTGCAAGATCATCCGCCGCAAGGGTGTGGTGCGCGTGATCTGCTCCGACCCGCGCCACAAGCAGCGCCAGGGTTGATTGTTAGAGATATAGAGGACGCACATGGCACGTATTGCTGGCATCAACATTCCGCCGCACAAGCACGCTGAGATCGGCCTGACCGCCATCTTCGGCATCGGTCGCACCCGCGCCCGCAAGATCTGCGAAGCGAGCGGCATCGAGTATTCGAAGAAGATCAAGGATCTGACCGACGCCGATCTGGAGAAGATCCGCGACCAGATCGCGCTCTTCACCATCGAAGGCGACCTGCGTCGCGAGACGACGATGAACATCAAGCGTTTGATGGACATCGGCTGCTATCGCGGCTTCCGTCATCGTCGCGGCCTGCCGATGCGCGGCCAGCGTACGCGTACCAACGCCCGCACTCGCAAGGGTCCGCGCAAGGCTGCGCAGTCCCTGAAGAAATAAGGATAGAAAATGGCCAAAGCTCCCGCCAATAACGCGGCCCAACGCGTTCGCAAGAAGGTTCGCAAGAACGTTGCGGACGGCATTGCGCACGTGCACGCCTCGTTCAACAACACGATCATCACGATCACCGATCGCCAGGGCAACGCCCTGTCGTGGGCCTCGTCGGGTGGCCAGGGTTTCAAGGGTTCGCGCAAGTCGACGCCCTTCGCAGCCCAGGTCGCTTCCGAAGTGGCCGGCCGCGCAGCGGTCGAGCAAGGCATCAAGAACCTCGACGTCGAGATCAAGGGCCCCGGCCCCGGTCGCGAATCGTCGGTGCGCGCCCTGGCCGCGCTCGGCATCCGGATCAATTCCATTGCCGACGTGACCCCGGTCCCGCACAACGGCTGCCGCCCGCAGAAGCGTCGTCGCATCTGAGTGTCGACGCACGGCGCAGCCCGCTTCACGGCGGCTGCGCATTTTGTTTTTGTTCTCGCAACAAGCCCACCGCCCCGGCACGTCGCCGACGGCTCCCGCAGTGACCCTGCGGCAGATGACATAGAAGGAAGATCAAGTGGCACGCTACCTCGGCCCCAAGGCCAAACTCTCCCGCCGCGAAGGCACCGACCTGTTCCTGAAGAGCGCCCGCCGCTCGATCCAGGACAAGTCGAAGTTCGACTCCAAGCCCGGCCAGCACGGCCGCACCTCGGGCCAGCGCACCTCCGACTTCGGCCTGCAGCTGCGCGAGAAGCAGAAGGTCAAGCGCATGTACGGCGTGCTCGAGAAGCAGTTCCGCCGCTACTTCGAGGAAGCCGACCGTCGCCGTGGCAACACTGGCGCGAACCTGTTGTTCCTGCTCGAGTCGCGCCTGGACAACGTGGTCTACCGCATGGGCTTCGGCTCGACCCGCGCCGAAGCACGCCAGCTGGTGTCGCACAAGGCGATCACCGTGAACGGCCAGTCGGTCAACATCCCGTCGTACCTGGTCAAGACCGGTGACGTGATCGCGGTGCGCGACAAGTCGAAGAAGCAGACCCGCGTGGCCGAAGCGCTGCAGCTGGCCGCTCAGGTCGGCATGCCGGCCTGGGTCGACGTCAACGCCGACAAGGCCGAAGGCACCTTCAAGAAGGTTCCGGACCGCGACGAATTCGGCGCCGACATCAACGAATCGCTGATCGTCGAACTCTATTCGCGTTAAACGGACAAAACGAGCCGCTGACGCGGCCCGTGCTTTTGATTTTTTGTTCTCGCCGGGGCTGCGCCTCGTCGAGCGCTTCACCAGCCTTACCGGTGTAACGAGCCGGGGGTATTGAGAGGAAGTCCTGCATGCAAACGACCCTGCTGAAACCCAAGACCATCCAGGTCGAGCAACTCGCGCCCAACAAGGCCAAGGTCACGCTCGAACCGTTCGAGCGCGGCTACGGCCACACGCTCGGCAACGCACTGCGCCGCGTCCTGCTGTCGTCGATGGTGGGCTACTCGGCCACCGAAGTCACGATCGCCGGCGTGCTGCACGAATACTCGTCGATCGATGGCGTGCAGGAAGACGTCGTCAACATCCTGCTGAACCTCAAGGGCGTGGTCTTCAAGCTCCACAACCGCGATGAAGTCACGCTGAGCCTGCGCAAGGACGGCGAAGGCGCGGTCACCGCGTCGGACATCCAGACCCCGCACGACGTCGAGATCATCAATCCCGACCACGTGATCGCCCACCTGTCGCAAGGCGGCAAGCTGGACATGCAGATCAAGGTCGAGAAGGGCCGCGGCTACGTGCCCGGCACGATGCGCCGCTACGCCGACGAGCCGACCAAGTCGATCGGCCGGATCGTGCTCGACGCTTCGTTCTCGCCGGTCAAGCGCGTGAGCTACACGGTCGAGAGCGCCCGTGTCGAGCAGCGCACCGACCTGGACAAGCTCCTGGTCGAGATCGAGACCAACGGTGCGATCACCGCCGAAGACGCGGTGCGCGCCTCGGCCAAGATCCTGGTCGAGCAACTGGCCGTGTTCGCGCAGCTCGAAGGCGGCGAACTGGCGGCTTTCGATGCGCCGGCGCCGCGCAGCGCCCAGCAGTTCGACCCGATCCTGCTGCGCCCGGTCGACGAGCTCGAACTGACGGTGCGTTCGGCCAACTGCCTGAAGGCCGAGAACATCTACTACATTGGCGACCTGATCCAGCGCACCGAGAACGAGCTGCTCAAGACCCCGAACCTGGGTCGCAAGTCGCTCAACGAAATCAAGGAAGTGCTCGCCTCGCGCGGCCTGACCTTGGGCATGAAGCTCGAGAGCTGGCCGCCGGCCGGCCTCGACAAGCGTTAAACCGAATCGGCCCTGAAGAAGAGGGCCCGTGCACCGGGCAGTACCTGATACGGCTGCCCGTTTTTATAAAGTAAAGGAAAGCACCATGCGTCACGGACACGGACTCCGCAAACTCAACCGCACCAGCTCGCACCGCCTCGCGATGCTGCAGAACATGATGAACTCGCTCATCGAGCACGAGGCCATCAAGACCACGGTCCCCAAGGCCAAGGAACTGCGCCGCGTCATCGAACCGATGATCACGCTCGCCAAGAAGCCGACCGTCGCCAACAAGCGCCTGGCCTTCGACCGCCTGCGCGACCGCGACAGCGTCGTCAAGCTCTTCGGCGTTCTCGGCCCGCGCTACAACGCGCGTCCGGGCGGCTACACGCGGATCCTGAAAATGGGTTTCCGCGTGGGCGACAACGCGCCGATGGCGCTGGTCGAACTGGTCGATCGTCCCGATGTGACTGAAGTTGCCGATGGCGACCAAAGCGCCTCGGAATAGTATATAATTCCATCTTGCCGCGCGATGGAGCAGCCTGGTAGCTCGTTGGGCTCATAACCCAAAGGTCGCAAGTTCAAATCTTGCTCGCGCAACCAAATTCCCGGTGACTGTCACGAGTCGCCTGCGATGCAGAAAAGCCCACTTCGGTGGGCTTTTTTGTTTCCGCGATTTTCTTCAAGTCATTTGAGCCGGTAGCTCAGATGCCTCCCGCCGGCGACGGTCGAATCCAGCCCGACCCATTGGCCGTCCGCCGCATACCAGACGTCGATCGGATGCACCGGTCCGCTGATGCGCCAGCGCGCCGCGGCAATCCTGCTGCCGTGCGCTTCGACTTCGCCATTGCCCTTCGAGACGATCGCCACCGGCTCCAGCTTGCCGGTCTGAGCGTTGAGCAACTGCGTCTGCTTGAGCATGCCCATGTTCCAGTAGGCGAAGCTCATGATGCAGCCGGTCAGCGGGCCGTCGGCGTCCGCGACCTCGTGCACCTCGGTGGTCTTGCCGTTCTCATCGGTGCGGGCCTCGATGCTCGCGAGGCAATCGCCGCGCCAATGCTCGACCGCGTGATGGCGGTAGCGGTAGACGACGATGCCGAGCAGGCGCACGTCGAAGCTGGCGTCGCTCGTCACCTGTCTCTCGTCGCCCGCCGCAGCGGCGAAGCCGAAGCGGTGCTCGCCGATCGGCTTGTCGTCCAAAGAGACCGCGAAGGTTTTCGGCGCGAGGTCGGTGGTCGCCGCAGCCGCGGTCGGCGCGGCGCTCGCGGCCAAGAGGCCCAGCAAACCAGGCAGGCAGAGCAGGGCGAAGCGCGCTGCAGCTCCGTGCGTCATCGCTGCAATGCCTCCGGTGCGACGCCGTCGAAGCGGATCGACAGCCAGACCAGCAAGGGCAGGGCGATCGCCCAGGCCAGCGCCAGGATCAGCAGCGCCGGCCGCGTCTCGACGAAGCGGGCCGCACCCATCCGCACGCCGGACGCGAACGAGAGCGGACCACAGACCGCGCCCAGCAGGGCGGCCAGCCAGCCGCGGTGACGCAGCCAGCGCAAGGTCACGTTCAAGGCCATCGCGAAGAGGCCCCAGAGCGACACGATCCAGGCGGGCGCCAGCACGGCATGCGGCACGCTCGACGCATAGACGATGGTGCCGGCCGACAGTTGCAGCGTCTCGATCGCCAGGCCTAATGCCATCGCGAGGATCACCAGGCAGGCTTCGGGCAGCGCCCGCTCGGACACCATCAGGTGCCAGCCGATCGCCACCGCCACGCTGGCGATGCCCAGCAGCGGCGCGCCGCGCGCGGCGCCGATGACGGCGGCGAACCAGGCCAGCTGGAACACCACGAAGTTCGCGAGCTTGATCGCGGTCGTCGGGCGGCCCGGCGGTGCGGCGTGCGCGGTCATGAATTGGGCGAGCAGCGTCACGGCGGCACACCGGCGGCGCGGTATCGGATGCGATCGGAGCGGTGGCTGGGCATCGGCGTGGCGTCCTTTCGACGCCTCCGCGGCGCCCTTTCGGCAGGGCCGGCAACGGCGGCGGAGAGCGCCGGCGATGCCGTCCAACAAACTCCTTTACGCAAGCGGCCCGTGCTTGGATCTTCCGCGGCGCGCGGGCGCCGGCTCCGCCCTGTGGCGCGCCGCACTTGCGGGCAGAATCGACCGGCTGCCGGCGGTCCGGCCCATGGCGTGTGTGCCACGCGAATCTCCTTCATGCATCAAAAGCGAAACGACAGCGGCGAACTGAATTTCTATTTGCTCAAATGCCTGGTGGCGCTCGTGGACCATGCGCACGTCTCGCGCGCGGCGGAAGCGCTGTCGATCAGCCAGCCGGCGATGAGCCGGGCGATCGCCCAGCTGCGGCAGGTCACGGCCGACCCGATCCTGGGGAAGAGCGGCGGCCACCTCATCGCCACCGCCAAGGCGACGCAGCTGCGCGAATCGGCCGAGCGGATCCTCAAGGAGATGAGCGAGATGCTCGGCAGCGCGGTCGCCTTCGACCCGCACAGCACCCACTACCTGTTCCGGATGGTCGCCACCGACTATCTCGAATGCCTGTTCATGGACCGGCTGGTGCAGCACATGGGCACGCGCTTCCCCGGGATCGCGATGTCAGTGCAGCATCCGGTGCATCCGTCGCAGTTCAACCGGGTGCTGGAAGCCGGCGAGGTCGACTTCTGCGTCGGCCAGCTGCCGCCCAGCCTGCGCGAACTGCGGCACCGGCTGCTGTTTCGCGACCGGGTGGTCTGCGCCGCGCGCGCCAGCCACTGGGCGGTCGGCAAGACCTTGAGCCCGGCGGAATTCGCCGCGCTCGAGCACGTGGTGATCGTGCCGAACACGATGAACCGCTTCGGCGAATCGGTCGACGAGGCGCTCGGCGCCGAGGGATTGCAGCGCAATCGCCGCTTCGTCACGCCCAATTACCTGACCGCGCCGCACCTGCTGGAGAACACCGACATGGTGGCGCTGCTGCCCGAATCGCTGGTCGTGCGCTTCCGCGAGCGCTACGGCCTGGCCGAGGTGGCGTTGCCGATGGCGGTGGCGCCCTTCGAGGTCTACATCTCCTGGCACGACCGGACGCAGCGCCACGCGGCCCACATCTGGTTCCGCGAACAGGTGGGTAAAAGTCTGGAGGTCTTGTAGGCGTTATCCGACAAGCGCATATCCTCCATCCGGAACCGCCATGGACAAGGCCATTCCGGGTCTCAATACTCGAAGGTTCCGCGGCGACCGCCGTGGCATCGGAAATGAGATCCTCAAATGAACCCGGCAGAAATCGTCTCCCTGGATGACGGCGCGGAGCGCTACAACGTCCCCGCCCTCGAACGCGGCCTGCGGCTGCTGTGCGAATTCAGCCGCGAGAACCGCTCCCTGTCCGCGCCGGAGCTGGCGCGCCGCTTCGAGCTGCCGCGCTCGACCGTCTTCCGGCTGCTGGCCACGCTGGAGAACATGGGCTTCCTGGAACGCGCCGAGGGCGGCCGCGACTACCGGCTCGGCCTCTCGGTGCTGCGCATGGGCTTCGAATACCTGGCGTCGCTGGAGCTGACGCAACTGGGCACGCCGCTGCTGCAGCGCCTGTCTGAGGAACTGCGCGCGCCCTGCAACCTGGTGGTGCGCGACGGCCGCTCGATCGTCTACGTGGCCAAGGCCGCGCCGCCGACGCCGTTCACCAGCTCGGTGACGGTCGGCACGCGGCTGCCGGCGCACGCCACGGTGCTCGGCCGGGTGCTGCTGCAGGACCTGACGCTGATGGAACTGCGGGCGCTCTTCCCGGAAAACCGGCTGGAGGCCTTCTCGGCCGCCACGCCGGCCTCGGTCGACCAGCTCTTCGAGATGCTGCAGGCGGACCGCGAGCGCGGCCACGTGCGAGGCGAAGGCTTCTTCGAGGCGAACATCTCGGCGGTCGGCGCGCCGGTGCGCGACCACGGCGGGCATGTCGTGGCGGCGTTGGGCGTGACCCTGGCCGCGGGCCAGACCGACGAGGCGCGCATGGAGGTCATCGTGCGGCGGGTCTGCGAGACCGCGCAGTCGATCTCGGGCCTCTTGAACTACGCGCCGGCGCCGACCGGCCGCGTCGTGCCGCTGCGCTCGGGCGCGGCGCGCTGAAGTCGCCGAAGACGCCGCGCAAGCGCGGGCCGGCTCAGTCCGGCAGGACCGCCGTCACCTCGATCTCGACCTTCGCCCGCGACTCGACCAGCTTCGCGACCTGCACGCAGGTCATCGCCGGGAAGTTGCGGCCCATCGCCTCGCGGTAGACCGGGCCCAGTTCGCCGAGCCGGGCGTTGTATTCGTCGCGGTCGGTGATGTACCAGGTCATGCGCACCATGTGCTCGGGGCCGGCGCCGGCCTCGCGCAGCACCTCGACGATGTTGCGCAGCGCCTGGCCGGTCTGGACGATGAAGTCGTCGCTCTCGAACTGCTGCTGCGAATTCCAGCCGATCTGGCCGCCGACGAAAACCTGCGTGCCGCGCGCCGCGACGCCGTTCGCGTAGCCCTTGGGGGGCAGCCATCCGGCCGGCTGCAAGTGCTTGATCATGTGTTCTGCCTCAGTTTGAATCGTTGGAGCTTGCCGGTCTCGGTGCGCGGCAGCACGGCCACGAACTCGATCTCGCGCGGGTACTTGAAAGGCGCGATCGTGGCCTTGACGTGGTCCTGCAGCGCCTTCACCAGCGCCGCGTCGCCGGCGTGCCCGGGCTTGAGCACGCAGAAGGCCTTCACGATGGTGCCGCGCTCGGCGTCGGGCTTGCCGATGACGCCGCATTCGGCCACCGCCGGGTGCTTGAGCAGCGCGTCCTCGACTTCCGGACCACCGACGTTGTAGCCGGCGGTGACGATCATGTCGTCGGCCCGCGACTGGTAGAAGAAGTAGCCGTCCTCGTCCTCGAAGAAGGCGTCGCCGGGGTAGTTCCAGCCGTTCTTGACATAGTCGGCCTGGCGGGCGTCGTCCAGGTAGCGGCAGCCGACCGGGCCGATGATCGCCAGCTTGCCGACCGTGCCGCGCGGCACCTCGTTGCCCTGGTCGTCGACCACCTTGGCGGTGAACCCGGGCACGGCCTTGCCGACCGCGCCGCGCCGAACCTGGTCGCCGGCGGCCGAGATGTAGATGTGGAACACCTCGGTGCCGCCGATGCCGTCGAGCATCTCGATGCCGGTGGCTTCCTTCCAGAGCTGGCGCGTGGCGTCGGGCAATGCCTCGCCGGCGCTGACGCTGATGCGCAGGGTGGGCACGCCGGCGGCCTTGGCGAAGGCCGCCATCTGCCGGTAGAAGGTGGGCGCGGTGTAGACGATGGTGGCTCCGACGTCGTTGATGACCTTCACCATGCCTTCGGGCGTGTAGGGGCCGTCGTGGTAGTAGATCGAGGCACCCGCGTACATCGGGAACACCAGCAGGCCGCCCAGGCCGAAGGTGAAGGCGAGCGGCGGCGAGCCCAGCACGATGTCGTCGCTGCGCGCCTTCAGCACGTGGCGCGGCCAGGCCTCGCACATCGCCAGCACGTCGCGGTGGGTGGTCACCGGCGCCTTCGGCTTGCCGGTGGTGCCGGAGGTGAAGGCCAGCAGCGCGACGTCGTCGGCGGCCGTCGGGCAGGCCCGGAAGACGCCGCTCTTGCCGGCGGCGCGGGCGCTCAGCGAGGCCGGCGAATCGGGCTGGTTGAAGGCGACGATGGTCTCGAGCGCCGGATGTTCGCGCTGCGCCGCTTCCAGCTCGTCGAGCAGCTTGCCGTCGCACAGCGCCACCGCGGGCTGCGACTTGTCGATGATCTCGCCCAGCTCCTTGGCTCTCAGCAGCGGCATGGTCGCGACCGCGATCAGGCCGGCCTTGACCACTGCCAGCCAGGCCAGCGCCATCCCGATCGAGTTGCCGCCGCGCAGCAGCACGCGATTGCCGGGCACCAGGCCGAGGTCCTCGGCCAGCACCTGGGCGATCTTGTTGACCTCCAGCGCGGCCTCGGCGTAGGTCAGCGTGCGGGCCGGCGAGCGCAGCAGCGCGTTGTCGGCGAAGCCCTTGGCGGCCGCCTTGTCCAGCAGTTCCTCGACCAGGTTGAGCTGATCGGGCAGCTGCAACTCGGGCAGCTCGTAGCGGAACACCGGCAGCTGCTCGGCCGGCGGCAGGCGGTCGTGGACGAAGCGGTCGATCTGGGCGCTGTGGGTCATTTGTTCCTCAGGACGGCCTTGCCGATGATCAGTTGCTGGACCTCGGTCGCGCCTTCGTAGATGCGCAGCGACCGGATGTCGCGGTACAGGCTCTCCACCTTGGTGCCGACCTTGACGCCCAGTCCGCCATGCATTTGCAGTGCCGTGTCGATCACGCGGCTGGCGTTCTCGGTGGCGGCCATCTTGGCCATGGCGGCGGCGGCGGTGAGGTCGCCGGCCGGCGCGGCGCCGCTGCGTTCGGCGTCGTCGCGCATCCAGGCGGCGCGGTAGGTGAGCAGGGCGGCGGCGTCGATCAGCGCGGCCATCTCGCCGAGCTTGGCCTGGGTGAGCTGGAAGTCGGCCAGCGTCTGGCCGAACATCTTGCGCTGCTGCGCATGGCGGATCGCCTCGGCCAGCGCCCGCCGCGCCATGCCGAGCGCGGCGCCGGCGACCGAGGCCCGGAAGATGTCGAGCGTGCGCATCGCCAGCTTGAAGCCGCCGTGCAGCTCGCCCAGCTGGGCGCCGCGCGGCACGCTGCAGCCCTCGAAGTGCAGGGTCGCGAGCGGATGCGGCGCCATCACCTCGATGTGGGCCGAGGTGTCCAGGCCCGGCGTGGTGGCGTCGACGATGAAGGCGGTGATGCCGCGCGCGCCGGCATCCGGATCGGTCTTGGCGAAGACGCAGTAGAAGTCGGCGATGCCGCCGTTGCTGATCCAGGTCTTCTCGCCGGTCAGGCGGAAGCCGTCGGCCGTGGCCTCGGCCTTCATCGCCATGGCGCCGACGTCGGAGCCGGCGTCGGGCTCGCTCAGCGCGAAGGCGGCGATCTTCTCGCCGCGGCCGACAGGCGCGAGGTAGGCGGCCTGCTGCGCCGGCGTGCCGGCCAGCGTGATCGCGCCGCTGCCCAGGCCCTGCATCGCGAAGGCGAAGTCGGCCAGCGGCGAATGGAAGGCCAGCGTCTCGCGCAGCAGCACCAGCGCGCGCGAATCCAGCTTCTCGAGCGCGCCGCCGGAAGCCGCCGGCACGCAGTAGCGCAGCCAGCCGCCGCTGCCCAGGCGCTTCACCCAGTCGCGGCAGGCGGCGCGGTCGTCGCGCTCGTCGACCGACTGGGCCCGCGCCCAGGGCAGCAGGTCGCGGGCCAGCGCGCGATGCGCCTCGTCGAAGAAGGGCAGCGCCAGGTGCGCCGTGGACGGATCGAAAGCGGCGGCGGCCATGCGTTCAGTCTCCCTGGAAGGCGGGCTTGCGCTTGGCGGCGAAGGCCTCGTAGGCGCGCTTGAAGTCCTCGGTCTGCATGCAGATCGCCTGCGCCTGGGCTTCGGCCTCGATCGCCTGGTCGATGGTCATCGACCATTCCTGCGACAGCATGGTCTTGGTCATGCCGTGGGCGAAGCTCGGGCCTTCGGCCAGCTCGCGCGCCACCTTGGTGGCGGCGCCGAGCAGTTCGGCGCTGTCGTGCAGGGCGTTGAAGAAGCCCCAGGCGTGGCCTTCCTGAGCGGTCATGGCGCGGCCCGTGAACAGCAGCTCGGAAGCGCGGCCCTGGCCGATGACGCGCGGCAGCAGCGCGCAGGCGCCCATGTCGGCGCCGGCCAGGCCGACGCGGGTGAAGAGGAAGGCCGTCTTGGTCGCGGGCGAGCCGTAGCGCAGGTCGCAGCCGAGCGCGATCATCGCGCCGGCACCGGCGCAGACGCCGTCGATCGCGCCGACGATCGGCTGCGGGCAATGGCGGATCGCCTTCACTAGGTCGCCGGTCATGCGGGTGAATTCGAGCAGCTCGGGCATCTTCATCTGCGTGAGCGGGCCGATGATCTCGTGCACGTCGCCGCCGGAGCAGAAGTTGCCGCCGGCGCCGGTGACCACGATCGCCTTGACGTCGGTGGCGAAGCTCAGCGCGCGGAACAGGTCGCGCAGCTCGGCGTAGGAGTCGAAGGTCAGCGGGTTCTTGCGCTCGGGCCGGTTCAGGGTGACGGTGCCGACGCCGGCCTCGAAGGACCAGGCGAAGTGCCTGGCCTGGTAGCCGGCCTTGGATTCGAATTGCGCGCGCATGGGGCTCGACGCGCCGATGTAGTGCTTCATAGGGCTTCCGTGACGTTCTGGTTGGTGTGCTGCTTGACCTTGCCGAGCAGCTTGTGCAGCTGGCCGATCTCCTTCGGGTTCAGTCCGGCGAAGGCCTCGCAGATCCAGGCCTCGTGCTGCTCGGCCATGTCGTTGAAGACCTTGCGGCCGCGGGCCGTCAGCCGCACTCGCCAGGCGCGCCGGTCGCCGGCGACGTCGACCCGCTCGACCAGGCCTTCGGTCACCAGCTGGTCGGTGATGCCGGTGACGTTGCCGCCGGTGACCATCATCCGGCGCGACAGCTCGTTCATCTTCAGGCCGTCGGGCGAACGCTCCAGCTGCGACATCAGGTCGAAGCGCGGCAGGGTGGTGGCGAACTGCTCGCGCAGCTCGTTGCGCACCTGCTTCTCGATCAGCTGGGTGCAGGTGAGAAGGCGCAGCCAGAGCCGAAGCTCGTCGGGATGCTCGCTGTGGGCTCTTGCTTCGAGGTCCATGTCAGCCTTCTTCCTCGGTGTTCTTCGGCGCTGCGGCCAGGGCGGCGGCCATCTGCTGCTGCTTGGCGATCTCGCGGTACATCTGGTCGCGGCCGCTCAGGTATTGCCTGGGCCAGTCGACGTCGCGGCTCTGCAGCTTGGCGGCCTCGTGCAGGGTCCAGGCCGGGTCGGCCAGGTGCGGCCGGGCGATCGCGCAGAGGTCGGCGCGGCCGGCCGCGATGATGCTGTTGGCCTGGTCGGCCTCGGTGATCGCGCCGACCGCGATGGTCGAGATGCCGACCTCGTTGCGGATCCGGTCGGCGAAGGGCGTCTGGTACATGCGGCCGTACACCGGTTTGGCGCCGCGGGTGGTCTGGCCGGACGAGACGTCGATGAAATCGCAGCCGGCCTCCTTGAAGGCGCGGGCCATCGCGACCGCCTCGGCGTCGGTGTTGCCGCCCGGCGCCCAGTCGTGGGCCGAGATGCGCACGCTCATCGGGCGCTCCGCCGGCCAGGCCGCGCGCATCGCCCGGAAGACTTCCAGCGGATAGCGCAGCCGCCCGGCGAGGTCGCCGCCACAGGCGTCGGTGCGCAGGTTGGTCAGCGGGCTCAGGAAGGCCGACAGCAGGTAGCCGTGGGCGCAGTGCAGCTCGAGCCAGTCGAAGCCGGCCTCGGCCGCGCGCACGGTGGAGGCGACGAACTGGTCGCGCATCAGGTCCATGTCGGCGCGGGTCATCGCCGCCGGCAGCTGGTTCTGCTCGCCGTAGGCCAGCGCGCTGGCGGCCAGCAGCGGCCAGTTGCCGGCCGGCAGCGGCTCGTCGGTGCCTTCCCAGCCGACCTGGGTCGAGCCCTTGGGGCCGCTGTGGCCGAGCTGCATGCCGATGGCGGCGCTCGACTGGCCGTGCACGAAGTCGACGATGCGCTTGAACGCCGCCGACTGGGCGTCGTTGTAGAGGCCGGTGCAGCCTCGGGTGATGCGGCCTTCGGGCGTGGGGCTGGTCATCTCGACCATCACCATGGCGGCGCCGCCGAGCGCGCGGGCGCCCAGGTGCACCAGCAGGAAGTCCTGCGGCACGCCGTCGACCGCGCTGTAGGTAGCCATCGGCGAGACGACGATCCGGTTCTTGAGCGTGAGGCCGCGCACCTGGAGCGGCATCAGCATCGGCATGCGGCCGCGCTCGGTGCCGGACAGCCAGCGCTCGTAGCCGCCCAGCCAGTCGGTGTCGCGCAGCCGCAGGTTCTCGTGGCTGATGCGCTGCGAACGGGTCAGGAGCGAGTAGGCGAACTGCTCGATCTGCATGCCGGTGTAGCGCGGCACGTTCTCGAACCACTCGGTCGAGTTGCGGGCGGCGTTCTGGATCTTCAGCACCTCGACGCTGCGGCGGGCCTCGTAGGCTTCGAGCACCTGGTCGGTGCCGGCGCCGGTCGAGAATTCGTTGGCCAGGTCGATCGCGTCCTCGAGCGCCAACTTGGTGCCGGATCCGATCGAGAAGTGGGCGGTGTGGGCGGCATCGCCCATCAGCACCACCGGCACCTGGCGTCCGTTGACCGGCACCCGGTGCGTCCAGTGGGCGCAGACCACGCGCGGGAAGCGGATCCAGTTGGCCGAGCCGCGCAGGTGGGTGGCGTTGCTGATCAGCGAATGGCCGCCGAGGTACTTGCCGAACAGCTTCTCGCAGAAGGCGATCGCCTCGGGCTGCTCCATCTTGTCGAGGCCGTGGGCCTGCCAGACCTCTTCGGGCGTCTCGACGATGAAGGTCGAGGTCTTGTCGTCGAACTGGTAGGCGTGCGCCTGGAACCAGCCGTGCTCGGTCTCTTCGAAGGCGAAGGTGAAGGCGTCGAAGGTCTGGTGGGTGCCCAGCCAGACGAAGCGGCAGCGGCGCAGGTCGATGTCGGGCTCGAAGACTTCGGCGTAGCGGGTGCGGATGCGGCTGTTGAGGCCGTCGCTGGCGATCACCAGGTCGGCGTCGTATTGAGCGGCCAGCGCCTGGTCGTCGGTGGCGTCGGTCTCGAAGACCAGCTTCACGCCCAGCTCCAGGCATCGTTCCTGCAGGATGTTGAGCAGGCGCTTGCGGCCGATGCCGCAGAAGCCATGGCCGCCCGAACGCACCTGCCGTCCCTTGAAGAAGACCTGGATGTCGTCCCAGTGGTGAAACTCCCGCCCGATCAGCGCCGCGGTGGGTGCGTCGGCGGCGGCCAGGTTGGCCAGCGTCTGGTCGCTCAAGACCACGCCCCAGCCGAAAGTGTCGAACGGCCGGTTGCGCTCGATCACCGTCACTTCGAGCGTCGGCTGCCGAGATTTCATTAAAAGCGCAAAGTAGAGGCCGGCCGGGCCGCCCCCGATGCACAGCACCCGGCGAAGATTCGGTGTGAGGCTATTCATGGATAAATAGTTTAAACCTAAAGGATTTCTTGTCAACGACCCGCAGCGGGGCGCCGCAACCCTTGTCGGCTTGTGGCCGTCCCGCAACCCCGGTTGACGGGTCTACGGCCCCCCGCAAAAATCAATACCCATGATGCAAAGTCTGATACCAAAGATTGAATCCCAGCTCGCCACGCTCCCCGTCCCGGTCGCCCTGCAATTGCCGGATGGCAGCCAGGTCGCCAAACCGGGAGCCCGTGTCACTCTCGCTTTCAAGGAATGGTCGGCGCTGGCCAAGCTGGCCAGCCGCCAGGTCGGTTCGATCGGCGAGGCCTACGTCGAAGGCAAGGTCCAGATCGAAGGCGCGATGCGCGACCTCATCGATGCCGCGGTCGGCCTCCTGCCCAGCAACCCGGCCGAGACCAGGCCCGGCTGGTGGGGCCAGCTGCAGCGCCGGGCCCGCTCCAAGGGCCATCACTCGCTGGGCAAGGACGCCGCCCAGATCGAGTTCCACTACGACGTCTCGGACGACTTCTATGCGCTGTGGCTCGACGCACGACGCGTCTATTCCTGCGCCTATTACCGCGAAGCGGACATGACGCTGGCCCAGGCGCAGGAAGCCAAGCTCGACCACATCTGCCGCAAGCTGATGCTCAAGCCGGGCGAGCGCATGCTCGACATAGGTTCCGGCTGGGGCGGCCTCCTGATGTGGGCGGCGGAGCACTACGGGGTCGACGCCACCGGCATCACGCTGTCGAAGAACCAGCACGCCCACGTCACGCGGCTGATCGCCGAGAAGGGACTCGAGAACCGGGTGCGGGTCGAACTGTGCGACTACCGCAAGCTCGACACCTCACGCCCCTTCGACAAGATTTCCTCGGTCGGGATGTTCGAGCACGTCGGCAGCGTCAACATGCCGACCTACTTCCGCAAGATCCACGACCTGCTGGCGCCGGGCGGCCTGGTGATGAACCACGGCATCACCTCCGGCCAGCTCGACTACCAGCAGCTGGGCGCCGGCATGGGCGACTTCATCGAGAAGTACATCTTCCCGGGCGGCGAACTGCTGCACGTCACCGAGGTGCTGCGCGCCACCGCCGCCGCCGGCCTCGAGATGGTCGACACCGAGAACCTGCGGCCGCACTACGCGCGCACGCTCTGGGCCTGGTCCGATTCGCTGGAGGCGCAGCTCGACCAGGCGCGCGCGGTGCTGCAGGCCAGCGGCGGCAAGCAGGGCGAGAATGCCGAGCGCATCCTGCGCGCCTACCGGCTGTACCTGGCGGGCTCGGCCATGAGCTTCGAGCAGGGCTGGATCTCGCTGCACCAGATGCTGTCGACCAAACCCGACGGCAAGGTGGAATCCCGGACGCTCCGGGGCGCGCAATCGGAGTACCCTTTCGTCCGCGACTACATCTACAAATAACCAGACATGCTCTACCGGTTCAAATCACAAGCGACAGCGGACGTCGTCATGCTCGAAGCCAACGCCCGCCAGTTGCTGGACATCGTCGGCAAGACCGCCGGCCCCAAGGGCATCATCACGGTCGACCAGATCCCGGCCGCGATCTCGGCACTCGAGACGGCGGTGCGCAGCGACTCCTCCCAGAACCAGCACAACCACGACGCCTTCGCCGTCGAGAGCCATGCCGACGACGCCGAGCGCCAGCACGTGGGCCTGCATCAGCGCGCCGCGCCGCTGATCGACATGCTCAAGCGCTCGCTGGCGGAGAACAAGGACGTCGTCTGGGGCGTCTGATGTGACGGGCGGCCGGCGGTCGACAGCTCAGTCGACCGTCGCGCCCGACGCCTTCACCACCTTGGCCCACTTCACGTGTTCGTCGGCGATCAGCCGGGTGAACTCGGCGGGCGCGTTGCCGCTCGGCAGCGCGCCCTGGGCAAGCATCTTCTCCTTCACCGCCGGCGTCGCCAGTGCCTTGGCGACTTCCTGCTGGATCCGGTCGACGATCGCCGGCGGCGTGCCCGCGGGCGCCAGAAGGCCGAACCACGAGCTGGCCTCGTAGCCCTTTAGCGCCGGGCCGCCGGCCTCGGCCACGGTCGGCACGTCGGGCAGCGCCGGTGAGCGCTGGGCGCTCGTCACCGCCAACGCCTTCAGCGTGCCGGCCTTGATCTGCTGCATCGACGAGGGCAGGTTGTCGAACATGACGTCGGCGTTGCCGCTCACCATGTCCATCAGCGCCGGGCCCGAGCCGCGGTATGGGATGTGGATCATGAAGGTGCCGGTCATGGTCTTGAAAAGCTCGCCCGACAGGTGGATCGAAGTGCCGCTGCCGCTGGAGGCCATGTTGAGCTTGCCCGGGTTGGCCTTGGCGTACCTGATGAAGTCGGCCACGTTCTCGATGCCGAGCGCCTTGGCCTTGGCGGCGTTTATCTCCATCACGTTCGGCACCGCCGCCACCAGTGTGATCGGCGCGAAGTCCTTGATCGGGTCGTAGGGCAGCTTGGGGTAGAGCGCGCGGTTGATGCCGTGGGTGCCGACCGTGCCCATCAACAGGGTGTAGCCGTCCGCAGGCGCCTTGGCCACGATGTCGGCGCCCAGGTTTCCGCCGGCGCCGGCCCGGTTGTCGACGATGAACTGCTGGCCGAAGGCCTTCGACAGTTCGGGCGCGACCGCGCGCGCCAGGATGTCGGTGGTGCCGCCCGGCGTGAAGGGCACCACGATCCGCACCGGCTTGTTCGGCCAGGCGTCCTCGGCAGCGGCCGGCCCGGCGACGAGCAGGGCGGCCGAGAGCGCCGCCAGGGCGATCGCCGTGCGGCGACCGTGGGAAAAACGGGAAATCATGCGGGGCTCCTGTGAAGCGCCCTGCGTTGTACCTCGCCGACCGGACGGCCGCCGCCGGTGGAAACCCAGGCCGGCGGTCCCGTCGGCGTCAGCGGCCGGGACGCTTGACGTTGCCGAAGTCCAGGAAGGCGGTGGGCGCGAAGTTGTCCGGGCTCGCTTCCGGGCGCGGCTTGGGCGCCGGTTCGGGCTCGTGCGGCGCTTCCAGCACCTTCGGCTCCATGAAGTCGGTCGGCGCGAAGCTGGCTTCGCGCTGCCTCACCTGCAACTGGGCGTGACGCTCGCGCGCGCTCTCGCGCAGGCGGGCCAGGTCGGCGCGGACCTCTTCGAGCGAGCGCATGGTCTTTTGGCCGGCGACCGGGATGGCGGGCGGGGCAGCGGCAGCCGGGGCGGCGACCGCCACCTTGGGTGCCGCGACCGGAACGGATGCCGCGACCGGCGCCGCCACGATCGGCGCGGGCGCGACAGGCGCTGCCGGCATCAAGGCCGGCGCTGGCGTCACCGCAACCGCGGGCTCGATCGAAGTCGAAACCGCAGGCGCCGGCACCATCGCCGGCACGACCGGCACTTCCGGCCGCGGGATCGGTCCGCGCGTGCGGGAGTCGACCATCGCCACGGTGCGCGTTCCCGAACTCGACCGCGAACGGGAGCGCCGGCGCTTCTTGCTGCGCCCGAGGCCCAGGATTCGACGGATGGATTCGAGAAAGCCGGAACGTGCCATGGCGGGGATGCCCAAAGTTTGGGCGATTGTGTGACAGGAGAAGTGAAGTCGAATGGCTTACACAGCGCTTGTATATCGCGAATCGCCCACAAATGCACGAAACAAGCCGGCAGACGCAAAAAAGCCCCCGTAAGGGGGCTTTTCGTGGTGGAAGCGAGTCGCTCAGGCCGCGGCGGGGGTCTTCGACTTCTTCTTGGCGACGTGGGTGCCGGTCGACTTCTTGGCGACCTTGGCGTGCGAAGCCTTGTGCGAATGGTGCTTGGCCGACTTGGCCGGGCTCGCCGCAGGGGTCTGGGCGAACGAGGAGCCAGCAGCGAAGGCGAAACCGGCGGCGACGAGAGCGATGAGAGTGCGTTTCATGTCAGACAGAAGAAAGTGAAGAAGCGGGCCCGCCAGTCCGTCGAAAAACAGGCCTGGCTGCACCTACAACGCACCGCGTGCGATCCGGATGACAGGAAACGTGGGAACAGTCCTACTTTGTGGATTGCAGCGGCTCCGCGCGCGCTTTGCTCAGTAGTAGCGCGGGATCGGCCCGTTCTGCGGCGTGGTGTCGTTGCCCAGGTCGAGCCCGACCTTGTCGACGAAGCACCAGCCCCAGCCTTCCGGCGGGTCGTAGCCTTCGATGATCGGATGCTGCGTCTCGTGGAAATGGGCGCGCGCATGCCGATGCGGCGAATCGTCGCAGCAGCCGACATGGCCGCAGGTGCGGCACAGCCGCAGGTGCACCCAGGTGCTGCCCATCTTCAGGCACTCCTCGCAGCCCAGTGCGCTCGGCACGACGTGCCGGATGCTCGCGGTGTGCGTGCATTGCTTGCTCATGCGGTGGATCCTTTCGCGAAGCCGGCATGTTCTCACGCGCCGGCCCGCGCTTCTGTCGGAGGCAGCCGCCTGCCCGCCGGTCGTATGCTGCAAGACCAACTTACCGGACGCCCTGCATGTCACCGACCTTCTTCATCGCCAACTTCTTCGCCGGCCTCTTCCTGTGCAACTGCGTGCCGCATGTGGTCGCCGGCGTGATGGGCGCGCCGTTCCCGACGCCTTTCGCCACGCCGCGCGGCGTCGGCGAATCGTCGCCGCTGGTCAACTTCCTGTGGGGCTTCGTCAACCTGGTGATCGGGCTGGTGCTGCTCTGGTGGCATCCGGTGGCGACCAACCCGGGCCTGAGCCCGCTGCTCTTCCTGCTCGGCGTGCTGCTGATGGGCTGCTTCCTCGCGGTGCACTTCGGCATGGTGCGGCCGCGCCGCTAGCCCAGTCGATGTCGCTCAGGCCAGCTTGAGGCGGCGCGCCGGCCGCTCGATGTTCGGCAGCAGCGCGGCGACGATGCCCAGCAGCGGCAGGAAGGCGATGACCCGGTAGACGTAGTCGATGCTGGTGTGGTCCGCCAGCAGGCCGAGCAGCGCGGCGCCCAGGCCGCCCATGCCGAAGGCGAAGCCGAAGAAGAGGCCCGACACCATGCCGACCTTGCCCGGGATCAGTTCCTGCGCGTAGACCAGGATCGCCGAGAAGGCGGACGACAGCACCAGGCCGATGACGATGGTCAGGGTCGTGGTCCAGAACAGGTCGGCGTGCGGCAGCAGCAGCGCGAAGGGCGCCACGCCGAGGATCGAGGCCCAGATCACCGGCTTGCGCCCGATGCGGTCGCCGATCGGTCCGCCGACCAGGGTGCCGAGCGCCGAGGCGAACAGGAACACGAAGAGGTGGAACTGCGCGCTCGGCACCGAGAGGCCGAACTTGTCGATCAGGTAGAAGGTGTAGAAGCTGCTGATGCCGGCGATGTAGAAATACTTCGAGAAGATCAGGAGCAGCAGCACGCCGATCGCGCCGATCACCTTCTTGCGCGGCAGCGTCACCGTCGGCGGATTGCGGGCGGCGCGCGCACGGTGCGCCGCGTGGTGCGTGGCGTACCAGCGGCTGACGCCGACCAGGAGCCCGATGCCGACCATCGCGGCCAGGCCGAACCAGGCGACGCTGCGCTGGCCGAAGGGCACGATCACCGCCGCGGCCAGCAGCGGGCCGAGCGCGCTGCCGGTGTTGCCGCCGACCTGGAACAGCGACTGCGCCATGCCGTGGCGGCCGCCCGAAGCCATGCGGGCCACCCGCGACGACTCCGGATGGAAGATCGACGAGCCGGTGCCGACCAGCGCCGCGGCGACCAGCACCACCGCGAAACTCGGCGCGAAGGCCAGCAGCAGCAGGCCCGAGAGCGTGAAGGTCATGCCGATCGGCAGCGAATAGGGCGTCGGCTTCTTGTCGGTGTAGAGCCCCACCAGCGGCTGGAACAGCGAGGCGGTCAGCTGGTAGGTCAGCGTGATCAGGCCGATCTGGCCGAAGCTCAAGTGGAAGTCGCCCTTGAGGATCGGGTACATCGCCAGGATCAGCGACTGCATCATGTCGTTGATCAGGTGCGATGCGCTGATCGCGCCGAGCACGCCGAAGGCGGCACCCGGGAGGTCGGCGGCGGCAGCGGAAGAGCCGGACAAGGCGCCGGCGGTCGGTGAAGTGGCGGACATCGGAAGGGGCGCGACAAGAACACGCGCGGAAGTGAACGGACGAGCCTGGATGTTAGGGATAGGATGCGAGGTTGTCGCGCGCCGTTCGGGCCGCTATCTTTGCGAAAGGGACATTGCCCATGACCGTTCAGGTGCCCTATCCGACCCCGCAATCCCTCAGCGAGACCGACCTCCATCCGATGCCGGTCTATTGCAAGGCTTCCGACTACCCGGCCGGCCAGGTGATCGAGCGGCACGCCCATCGCAAGGGCCAGCTGATCTACGCGGTGCACGGCGTCATGGTGGTGGCGGTCGAGGGCGGCCAATGGATCGTGCCACCGACCCGCGGCATCTGGATGCCGGCCGACACGGCGCACTGGATCCGCTGCATCGGCGTGGTCCACATGCGCAGCGTCTACGTGCGGCCCGACGCCGCGCCGCAGTTGCCCGCCCATTCGCAGACGGTCGGCATCTCGGCACTGCTGCGCGAACTGATCCAGGCCGCCGCCGACATCCAGACACCCTACGACGCCGATTCGCGCGACGGCCGACTTATGCGCCTGCTGCTGGACGAACTGCACGCGCTGCCGGTGCTCCCGCTGCACCTGCCGCAGCCGGCCGATCCGCGCTTGCAGCGCATCTGCGCCCGGCTGCTCGAGGCGCCCGACGACGACTCGACCCTCGGCCAATGGGCCGAGCGGCTCGACGTCGACAGCAAGACGGTGCAGCGCCTGTTCGCCCGCGAGACCGGCATGACCTTCGGCAAGTGGCGGCTGCAGGCGCGGCTGCAGCACGGGCTGGAGCAGCTCGCCAGCGGCGCGCGGGTGCTCGACGTCGCGCTGGCGCTCGGCTACGACAGCCCGAGCGCCTTCGCCACCACCTTCAAGCGACAGTTCGGGCAGACGCCGAGCGAATTCTTCCGCTAATCAATGAGGGGTCTGCGCGCTTGTCGGCGACTTCCGAGCCGCGCAGAATGTCCCCATGAAAACTGTCGCTGAAATCCTGCAGGCCAAGGGTGACGCGGTCGTTCATTCGATCCCGCCTTCGGCATCCGTGTACGAGGCGGTCGCGCTGATGGCGGAGAAGAACGTCGGCGCACTGCTGGTGATGGAGGGCGAGAAGATCGTCGGCATGGTCACCGAGCGCGACTACGCGCGCAAGGTGGTGCTGATGTCCCGCTCGTCACGCGACACGCCGCTGCGCGACGTGATGACCCCGGCGGTGATCTACGTCCGCCCGGACCAGACCACCGAGGACTGCATGGCGCTGATGACCCAGAGCCGCATCCGTCACCTGCCGGTGATCGACGGCGCCAGGCTGGTCGGCCTGATCTCGATCGGTGACCTGGTCAAGAGCATCATGTCCGAGCAGACCTTCATCATCGAGCAGCTCCAGAGCTACATCTCAGGCTGACCCGGCCTCCATCAGATCGTCCAGCAGCCGGTAGTCCGGCGGCGTCGTGTCGATCGCCCGCCCGTCGCATAGCACCGTCCGGTCGAATTGCGTGCGCGCCAGCAGCTCCGAGAAATTTCGCGCCTTCAGAAGCAGCAGGTCGGCCGGCGTGCCGACCTTCAGGCGCCCGCGGTCGATGCCCATGATCGCGGCCGGCGTCTCGGTCGCGGCGCGGATCCAGTCGCTCAGGGGATGGTCCAGGTGCAGGATCTTCACCGCCTGGGTGTAGGTGTCGAGCATGTCGTGGTCGCCGTAGGCGTAGAACGGGTCGCGGCAGTTGTCGCCGGCGACCGCCACCCGCAGGCCCCGGGCCTTCATCTCGTGCAGCACCGTGACGCCGCGCCAGCGCGGCGTGCGGGCCTCGGGGCTGCGGTCCTGCAGGTACATGTTGACCGTCGGCAGGCTGACGATGTCGATGCCGGCGTCCTTGCAAGCGGCGATCGTTTCCTTGATGTATTCGTCGGTCTGCAGCGCCAGCGAGGTGACGTGGCCGCACAGGATGCGGCCCTTGAAGCCCTGCGCCATCGCGGTGCGCGCGACCCGGATCAGCGAGCGCGCGGCCGGATCGGTCGATTCGTCGACGTGCAGGTCGAGGTCCAGGCCGCGTTCGGCCGCCAGGGTGAAGAAGCGCGCGAGCGCCGCGTCGAGGTCCGGCGGCATCGGGTCGCCCGGGTGCAGCGCCGAGCGCGTGACGCAGCCGAGCTTGCCGCCGCTCGCGGCCACCAGGTCGGCCAGTTCACGCCCTTCGTCGGTGAGGAAGATGTTGTGCGGCGCAATCGACGACACCTGCAGGTCGATGCGCCCGGCCCAGCGCTCGCGCACTTCGCGCAGCACCGCGAAGGAGATGGCGGCTTGCGGCGCCAGCGAGTCAAGGTGGGTGCTGATCGCGACGACCCCGCGGGCGTAGGCGGCGGCCAGGCCGAATTCCATCCGGCGGCGCACGTCCTCGGCATGCCAGTTGGCGCTGCGGTCGCGCTGGGTCGCCGCCGAGGCACCGGCGCCGTCGCCGGTCGGGTTGGCCTGGCGCGGCCAGATGTGGCCTTTGTCGAGGTGGGTGTGGCAGTCGACCATGCCGGGCAGCACCATCGAGGCGTCGAGGTCGGGGCCGAGGTCGGCCGGCAGGCGGCCGGCCGGTTCGATCGCCGCGATGCGACCGTGGTCGACCAGCAGGTCGACGGCAGCCAGGCCGACGTCGACCGGCCTCGGCAGTTCGGGCAGGTCAACGCCGGCGACCAGGCAGCGCGGCGCGCGCAGGTTGCGCAGGGCGTAGCGCGGGGCGGCGGGCGGTTGGAAGAAGGAGAGGGTCATCGCACTGGAGTTTGCAATTTCTGCGCCGCTCTCGCTCGGAGCACTAGCTGTGATGTTTCAATAGGTTGTTCACCCGGACAGGTCTGGGAAACTGG
>NZ_LMUW01000043.1 GCF_009765735.1 Xenophilus sp. L33 | reverse complement strand
GCCCTGGCGGCGGTCGCCAGCGGCCTGGTGCAGCGCGGCGTCGGCCAGCTGGTGGTGGCCGGCGGCGAGACCTCGGGCGCCTGCGTGCAGGCGCTCGGCATCCGCAGCCTGCGCATCGGCGCGCAGATCGCGCCCGGCGTGCCCTGGTGCCACGCCACCCCCGAAGCAGCGCCGCGGGGGCTGCACATCGCGCTCAAGTCCGGCAACTTCGGCGCGGTCGACTTCTTCGGTGCCGCCTTCCGTCAACTGGACTGAGCCATGGACGAGCGTGTGCTCCGCGACGAGATCTGCCGGGTCGGGCGCAGCCTGTTCGACCGCGGCTACGTGCACGCCACCGCCGGCAACATCAGCGTGGCGCTGGACGACGCCGCCGGCGGCGGCTTCCTCATCACCCCGACCGACGCCTGCCTCGGCTTTCTCGATCCGGCGCGGCTGGCCCGGCTCGACCGCGACGGCCGGCAGGTCGGCGGCGACCGCGCCAGCAAGACCATCGCCCTGCACCGCCGCATCTACGCCGCCAGCGCGGCGACCGGCGCGCCGGCGCGCTGCGTGATCCACACCCACAGCAGCCATTGCGTGGCGCTGACGCTGGCCTCGCCGGCCATCGACCAGGACCTGCTGCCGCCGCTGACGCCGTACTTCGTCATGAAGGTCGGCCATGTGCCGCTCGTCGGCTACACCGCGCCCGGCGATGCGCTGGCCGCCGACCGGGTCGAGGCCGCGATCGCCCGCCATGCCGCCGCCGGCACGCCGATCCGCGCGGTGATGCTGGAGCGGCTCGGCCCGAACGTCTGGCACGAGTCGCCGGCCGCGGCCATGGCGGTGCTGGAAGAGCTGGAGGAAACCGCGCGCCTCTGGCTGCTGAACGGCCAGCGTGCCCAGCCGCTGGACGCCGAGCGCATCGCCGAGCTGCGTGCGCGCTTCGGAGCGTCCTGGTGAACGCGCCGGCCATGGCCTTCGACCGAAGCGCGCAGCGGATCGACTGCCACGTGCACGTCTTCGATCCCTTGCGCTTCCCCTATGCGGCCGACGTGCACTACCGCCCGGCCGGCGCCGAGATCGCGACCGCCGAGGCGCTCGGCCACGTGCTCGATGCGCACGGCGTGGCGCAGGCGCTGATCGTCGGGCCGAACTCCGGCTACAACCACGACAACCGCTGCCTGCTCGACGCCCTGGCCCGGGGCGGCGGTGCCGGCGGGCGCTACCGCGGCGTCGCGGTGCTGCGGCCCGGCACCGGCCGCGACGAGCTGCAGGCCCTGCAGGCGGCCGGCGTCATCGGCGTCGCCTTCCAGGTCGCGATGTTCGGCGTCGACTTCTACCGCGGCATCGCGCCGCTGCTGGACCGCATGCGCGAGCTCGGCCTGTGGGCCGACGTGCAGGTGCAGCACGACCAGCTGCCGGCGCTGCGGCCGATGCTCGAGGGCAGCGGCGTGCGGCTGATGTTCGACCACTGCGGCCGGCCCGACCCGGCCGCCGGCGGGGTCGCGCAGGCCGGCTTCGCCGCCTTGCTGGAGATGGCCGGCAACGGCCGCACCGTGGTCAAGCTGTCGAGCTTTGCCAAGGCCTCGGCCCGCCCTTTCCCGCACCCGGATGCCTGGCCCTTCGTGCGGGCGCTGGTGGAGGCCTACACGCCGCAGCGCCTGCTCTGGGCCTCCGACTGGCCCTTCCTGCGGGCCGCGGAGCGCATCGACTACGGCACTCAGCTGGCGCTGTTCGAGCGGCTGGTGCCCGATGCCGCCGACCGGCACGCGATCCAGTGGGAGACGCCGCGGCGCCTGCTGTTCGGCGGCTGAACCGCGGCTGCCTCAAGCGCGCCGCGCCAGCACCGCCATCGTCGGCCGCTCGCCTTCGGCCTTGCCGGTGATCGGCGGCTTCGGCAGGGTCGCCTCGCCCGGCTCGATCACGAAATGATGGTCGAGCGAATACCACGGCCCTTCGACGTCGGCGTCCGGGGCGGGCTCGTCGGCATGCAGCACGTACTGGCCGATCAGCGCGCGCGTCACGCCGAACTGCACGTCGGTCTCCAGGTTCGGGTCGTCGCTGGAATAGACCTGCGAGAACTGCGTCTTGAAGCCCGGCTTGTGGATCATGAAATGGATGTGCGCCGGCCGCATGTTGTGGCGGCCCTGCGCCCGCAGCAGCGCCCCGACCGGCCCGCTCAGCGGGATCGGGTAGCCGGCCGGCTTGACGCTGCGAAAAGCGATGCGGCCGGCGGCGTCGGTCTTGAACTTGCCGCGCAGGTTCATGTCGGCCTGGCCCGGATCCTGGTTCTCGTAGAAGCCTTCGCCGGAGCTTTGCCAGACGTCGACCTCGGCATCGGCCACGGCGCGGCCGGAGCGATCGCGCACCCAGGCATTCACGAAGATCGGGGCGCCCGGCGTCGGCGAACGCACGATCGAGCCACCGTTGGGAGTCGCCGGCGAATCCATGCGCCAGAACGGGCCCATCAGGTTGGCAGTGGTCTCGGTCTGGCCGTGGTCGCCGTTGTTCAGCAGGCAGACCAGCGCCGACACGCCGAGCGAGCCGGACACCAGCACCACCTCGTTGTGCGAGGGCGTCGTCAGCTGGCCGAGCCGGGCGATCAGGCCGCAGGCCTGGTGGAATTCGGCCTCGGTCAGCCGGGCGTCGCGCACGAAGTCGTGCAGGTGGCGCACGGCCGCGGTCATGATTTCCTTGAAGCGCGGATCGTCAGCGCGCTGCACTTCGGCCAGCACCGCGGCGGTCAGGTCTTGCTGGGTCTGGATGATCAAAGGGTTCTCCTTGGGCGTTGGCGTTGCTTTTCGAAGTATCCGCCGGTGCACGGCGGGGTGCTAGCGCCTGAACCGCCGGATGGCAACTCCCCCTTTGGGGACGACGCTCCGGTCCCTCCTTGCGACACTCGCGCCAAGGAGGATTTCGGTGGTCAAGAAGATTCGGCTCAACGATCAGCAGTGGCACACGCTCCTGGCGCTGATGGAAGCCCATGCGAAGCCGTGCGCGGCCGAACCGCTCGTCATCTCCGAGCGCCTGAAATCCAACGGCCTGGTGGCCGCCGACCGGCGGGGTTGCCATTTCCTGACCGAACAGGGGCGCCAGCGGGTCAAGCTGGGCCGCTGATCCTTCTCACGAAAGCCACACGAACCCCTCAGGAGCGCACTTCCAGCTGGTTGTCGACGCTGGCCACGCCCTTGACCGAGCGGGCGATCTCGCCGGCACGCGCCTTGGCCGCCGCGCTGGACGCCGCGCCGTCCAGGCGCACCACGCCCGCACGGGTCTGGATGTCGACCTTGGACGCGCTCAGCTCGGCGTCCTTGGCCAGGGCCGACGACACCGACATCGTGATCGCGGCGTCGTCGCCCGAGGCGCTCGCGGCGCTGCCTGCATTGGTGATGGCGTCCTTCACGGCGGCCGCGTCCTGCCGGACCTCCGGCGAAGTCACGTAGGCCCGCGTCTTGTCGCGCGCGATGTCGGCCAGCTGGGTCGCCTTGTCGGCCGCCACGCCGACCGCGTTCTCGGTCTTGGCCACCGCGGCATCGACCTGGCGGTTGGCGTTTTCCTGGCTGGCCTTGTCGCCGCAGGCGGAAAGGGCGAGCAGGCAGGAGGCGGCCAGCACCACCGGCAGGCGGCGCGACAGGGTGGATGAAGCTCGGGTCATGGTCGTTTCCTTTCAAGCACTTTCAGGCGGACGGACCGCGCGGGTCCGTCGTTTCGTGTGTCGAAAGGTTAGGCAACGAAGGCGACCGCGTCGCGCCGACGCGACCTCGATCGCTTGTAGGCTGGGGCCGGAAATCCGGAGGTCAGCGCAGCGGGAAGCGGTGGAGCATGCTGCGCCCGAGCGAGGTGATCTCGGTCACGGTGGCGGGTGGCTGCTCGAAACCGTCCAGGGTGCGCACCGGCTTGGGGATCGTGGCCTTGACGTGGCCGGCGAGGTTCAGCACACGCAGCGCGTCGACCTGTGCGCCCCCACTCACGGCGACCGGAAGGTCCTGGGCGGCAAGGCGATGGAGCAGGTTGATGGGCACCCGGCGAGTATGCCGCCTTGGCAGCCGCGCTTTTTCAGCGCGGCGTGACGGAGTTTCCGAAAACGGGCATTCGTCGCTCGATGTTGGCCCGCACCGCCTCGGTTTGGTTCGGGCTGCCGATCAGCGCCTTCTGCTCGACCGACTCCGCCAGCAGCAGTTCGGCGGCGCTCTGTCCCTGCGCCGCGTTCAGGAGCCGCTTGGCGGCGCGGATCGCGTCCGGGCTCTTCTGCGCGATCTCGTGCGCCATCTGCAGCGCCTCGGCCAGCGGGTCGGCGGCCAGCCGGGTGGCGAAGCCGAGCGCGACCGCTTCCTCGCCGCTGAAGATGCGTCCGGTGAAGGTCAGCTCGCGCACCACGTCGTTGCGCGCCAATTCGCGCATGAGCACGATGCCGCCCATGTCGGGCACCAGGCCCCACTTGATCTCCATGACCGACAGCTTCGTGCCGGGCGCCACCAGCCGCAGGTCGGCACCGAGCGCCACCTGCAGCCCGCCGCCGAAGGCGACGCCGTGCACCGCGGCGATCACCGGCACCGGCACTTCGCGCCAGACCATCGCCACCTGCTGCGCCGCGTTCGAGATGCCGTGGGTGCGCACCGTCAGGTCGGCCGCGGCGGCACCGCCTTCGCCGAGCACCTCGCCGGCGTCCTTGTCCATGCGCTCGAAGGACTGCATGTCCAGCCCGGCGCAGAAGGCCTTGCCGCGGCCGGTCAGCACCACGGCCCGCACCGTCGCGTCGTCGCGCAGGCGGCTGCCGGCGTCGATCAGGGCGTCGAACATCTTCGGGTCGAGCGCATTCATCTTGTCGGCGCGCGACAGGTGCAGCTCGACCACGCCGTCGGCGTGGCGGATCGATTCGATGCGTTCGTTCATGGGTGTCTCCTCGGTTCAGCCGTGATGGTCGCGGCCCTTGACCAGCCGCAGCGGCGTGTATTCCTGCACCACGACGCCCTTCTGGTTGACCACCTTGTTGCGGGTCCGGACCAGGCCGAGCCCGGGCCGGCTGGCGCTGGGGCGGCATTCGATCACCTCGCATTCGACATGGATCGTGTCGCCGACCACCACCAGGCCCAGGATGTTGAATTCCATGCCCAGGAAGGCGAAGCCGGTGTGCTGCATCGTGGCCTGCACCAGCAGGCCTTCGGCGAAGGTGAAGACCAGCGCGCCGGGCGCCACGCGGCCCTTGATCGCCGATTGCGTGGCCAGGAATTCGAGGTTGGTGAACAGCACCTCCTGCATGCCGGTGCAGTTGGTGAAGTTGACGATGTCGGCTTCGAAGATGGTGCGGCCGATGGTCTGGAAGCGGCGTCCGACCGGCAGGTCTTCCCAGCAGATCCCGAGGCCGACGGTTTCGATGGCGGTCTGTGTCATGGGGCGCCACGATACACCGCGCTAAGCTCGCGCCTCGTCCCGACCACGACAGCCGCCCATGCCGACACCCGCCACTTCCGACCCCGCCTCCGCCTTCGCTCCGCTGCAGGGCCTTCGCGTGCTCAGCCTCGCGCTCAACCTGCCCGGCCCCGCCGCCCTGCTGCGCTGCCGCCGCATGGGCGCCGCCTGCCTCAAGCTGGAGCCGCCCGGCGGCGACCCGATGGCGCACTACAACCCGGCCGCCTACGCCGCGCTGCACGAAGGCGTCGACGTCGAGACGGCCGACCTCAAGACGGAAGACGGTCGCCAGCGCCTGGCGCAGGCGCTGGCCGGCACCGACGTGCTGCTGACCTCTTTCCGGCCCTCGGCGCTGGCCAAGCTGGGCCTCGGCTGGGAGGCACTGCAGGCGCTGCATCCGCACCTGTCGCAGGTCGCGATCGTCGGCGCGCCGGGCGAGCGGGCCGAGGAACCGGGCCACGACCTCACCTACCTGGCCGAGAGCGGCCTGGTCACCGGCACCGCCCTGCCGCCGACCCTGTATGCCGACATGGGCGGCGCGCTGCTGGCCGCCGAAGCGGTCCTGCAGGCGGCCTTGCAGGCCCGCTCCGGCAACACCGCCGGCATCTACCTGGAGGTCGCCCTCAACGCCGCCGCCGACTGGCTCGCGCTGCCGCGCACCTGGGGCCTCACCACGTCGGGCGGCGCGGTCGGCGGCGCGCATGCGGGTTACCGGATCTACCCCTGCGCCGACGGCCGCGTCGCGGTGGCCGCGCTGGAGCCGCATTTCGCGCGGCGCCTCTGCGAAGCGGCGGGATTGCCGGCTTCCGACATGGCGGCGAAGGGCACGCACGAGGCGCTCGAGGCCTGGATCGGCCTGCGCACGCGCAAGGAGCTGGATGCGATGGCGCGCGAGCGGGACGTGCCGCTCTTGACGCTGGCGGATTGAGCCTCGCGGCCGCCGATGGCCGTGCGATGACGCCTCGCGATCGTCGCAGGCGGCCTCAGCGCCCCTTGCGGATCGGCCGTCCCGTCGCCGCCTTGGCGACCGCGCCGCCGGCGGCCGGCTTGGCACGCCCGGCGCCGTTGTCCCTCGGCGGCAGGCCGGTGTGCTGGGTCAGCATCCGGCCCTTCACCGGCGCCGCCGGCTTCGCCGCCACCGGCGTCGAGTTCTTCCGTCGGGCGCTGCTGTAGCCGCCGTCGGTCAGCGGCTGCCAGGTCGGGATCAGGTGGTGCTTGCCGTTGCCGATCAGGTCGGCCCGGCCCATGGCCTTGAGCGCCTCGCGCAGCAGCGGCCAGTTGTTGGCGTCGTGGTAGCGCAGGAAGGCCTTGTGCAGACGGCGGCGCTTGTCGCCGCGCACGATGTCGACCGTCTCGCTCTCGCGCGTGATCTTGCGCAGCGGGTTGCGGTTGGTGTGGTACATCGTGGTCGCGGTGGCCATCGGCGACGGATAGAAGGTCTGCACCTGGTCCGCGCGGAAGCCGTTCTTCTTGAGCCAAATGGCGAGGTTCATCATGTCCTCGTCGCTGGTCCCCGGATGCGCGGCGATGAAGTACGGGATGAGGTACTGCTTCTTGCCCGCTTCCGCCGAGAACTTCTCGAACATCTGCTTGAACTTGTCGTAGCTGCCGATGCCCGGCTTCATCATCTTGGTGAGCGGGCCCTGCTCGGTGTGCTCCGGCGCGATCTTCAGGTAGCCGCCGACGTGGTGCTGCACCAGTTCCTTCACGTATTCCGGTGACTGCACCGCCAGGTCGTAGCGCAGGCCCGAGCCGATCAGGATCTTCTTGATGCCGCGCAACGCGCGCGCCCGGCGGTAGATCTTGATCAGCGGATCGTGGTTGGTGTTGAGGTTCGGGCAGATGCCCGGATAGACGCAGCTGGGCTTGCGGCAGGCCGATTCGATCTCCGGCGACTTGCAGCCGATGCGGTACATGTTGGCGGTCGGGCCGCCCAGGTCGGAGATGGTGCCGGTGAAGCCCTTCACGCTGTCGCGGATGGCCTCGACCTCCTTGATGATCGATTCTTCCGAGCGGCTCTGGATGATGCGGCCCTCGTGCTCGGTGATCGAGCAGAAGGTGCAGCCGCCGAAGCAGCCGCGCATGATGTTCACGCTGAAGCGGATCATTTCCCAGGCCGGGATCTTGGTCGCACCGTCGTGGCTGCCCTGCGCGTCCGCGTAGCCGGGATGCGGGCTGCGCGCGTACGGCAGGTCGAACACGTGGTCCATCTCGGCGGTGGTGAGCGGGATCGGCGGCGGGTTGATCCAGACGTCGCGCGCGGTCGTGCCTTCGCCGTGCGCCTGCACCAGCGCGCGGGCATTGCCGGGGTTGGTCTCCAGGTGCAGCACCCGGTTGGCATGCGCGTAGAGCACCGGGTCGGCGCGCACCTGCTCGTAGGAAGGCAGCCGGATCACCGAGCGGTCGCGCGGCGGCACCTTGATGCGGCCGCGGGCCTGCAGCGCCGTGTTGGGCACGAAGTTGAGCGGCTTGATGGCCGGGTTCACCGCGCCTGCGGCCTCGGCGGCCCGCGCCACGCTCTCGGCCTCGTCTTCCTTGGCGCAGGTCGCGCCGTTGGCCTTGGCCTGGTCGGAGACCATCAGGTACGGGTTGACGTGCGCCTCGACCCGGCCCGGCTCGTCGACGCTGGTGGAGTCGATCTCGAACCAGCCTTCAGGCGTTTCGCGCCGCACGAAGGCGGTGCCGCGCACGTCGGTGATCTGCGCCACCGGCTCGCGCGCCGCCAGCCGGTGCGCGATCTCGACGATGGCGCGCTCGGCATTGCCGTAGAGCAGCAGGTCGCACTTGGCATCCACCACGATCGAGCGGCGCACCTTGTCCTGCCAGTAGTCGTAGTGGGCGATGCGGCGCAGCGACCCTTCGATGCCGCCGAGCACGATCGGCACGTCGCTCCAGGCTTCCTTGCAGCGCTGCGAATAGACGATGGCCGCCCGGTCGGGCCGCTGGCCGCCGACGTCGCCGGGCGTGTAGGCGTCGTCGCTGCGCACCTTGCGATCGGCGGTGTAGCGGTTGATCATCGAATCCATGTTGCCGGCGGTGACGCCGAAGAACAGGTTCGGCTTGCCCAGCACCTTGAACGGATCGGCGCTCTGCCAGTCGGGCTGCGCGATGATCCCGACCCGGAAGCCCTGCGCCTCCAGCATCCGCCCGATCACCGACATGCCGAAGCTCGGATGGTCGACGTAAGCATCGCCCGTGACCACGATCACGTCGCAGCTGTCCCAGCCGAGCGCGTCCATCTCGCGGCGTGTGGTCGGCAGGAACTTCGCCGTGCCGAAGCGGGCCGCCCAGTACTTGCGATAGCTGGTCAGCGGCTTGGCGGCGCGCGCGAAAAAGGAGACGTCGACTGGGGCGTTCATTGAAATGGGTCGGGGGCGGCCTTCGAGCAGGGCGCATGCCTCCGAAGTCGTGGGGGCCCGAAACGGGCAACCCGCGATTTTAGGGTTTTCCTGGGGATTTGTCGCCTCGTCGACCAAGGCCTCACCCTGCCAAGGCTGTTGATTTGGTTGCTTCAGTCAATCAATTGATTGACAATGGCATTCATGTCCATTGTCCAAGACCTTCCAGACGCCGCCGCCGTCAAGGCGATCCGCGGCTTCAACCGCTTCTATACCCACCGCATCGGCGTCCTCGCGCCCTACCTCGGCAGCGAACTGTCGCTGACCGACGTGCGGGTGCTCTACGAATTGGCGCACCGCGAAAAGCCGGTCGCCAGCGAGATCGCGCGCGACCTCCAGCTCGACAACGGCTACCTGAGCCGCATCCTGCGCCGCTTCGAATCGCACGCCTGGCTGGTGCGCGAGCCGGATGCGCGCGATGCCCGCCAGAGCCTGCTGCGGCTCACCGATGCCGGCCACGCCGCCTTCGCGCCGCTGCAGCAGAAGTCCCGCGACGAGGCGGCCGCGTTGATCGCGCCGCTGAGCACGCCGGAGCGCGGCCGGGTGATCGAGGCCATGACCACCTTGCAGAACCTGCTCGACCCGGCCGCCCAGCCGACGGCGGCCACCCGCACCGTGCTGCTGCGCGAGCCGCAGCCCGGCGACCTCGGCTGGGTGGTGCAGCAGCACGGCGAGGTCTATGCCCGCGAATACGGCTGGAACCGCGACTTCGAAGGGCTGGTGGCCGACATCGCCGGCGAATTCGTGCGCAAGTTCCAGCCGGACTGGGAGCGCTGCTGGATCGCCGAGCTGGACGGCGAGCGGGTCGGCGCGGTCTTCGTGGTGCGCAAGTCGGCGACCACCGCGAAGCTGCGCCTCTTGATCCTGAGCCCGAAGGCGCGCGGCCTCGGGCTGGGCGGGCGGCTGACCGACGAATGCATCGCCTTCGCGCGCGCCAGGGGCTACCGCAAGATGGTGCTGTGGACCCACAGCTGCCTGGTCGCCGCGCGCCGCATCTACGCGGCCCGCGGCTTCCAGCTGGTGGCCTCGGAGCCCTACGAGGGCTTTGGCCAGCAGCTCACGAGCGAGACCTGGGAGCTCAGGCTCACTGCATGAACCAGCCGTGGCTCACCACCAGCGACTGGCCGGTGAGCGCGTTGGTCGGGAAGGCCGCGAACATCAGCGCGACCTGCGCCACGTCGTCGGTGGTGGTGAATTCGCCGTCGACCGTCTCCTTGAGCATCACGTTCTTGATGACCTGTTCCTCGGTGATGCCGAGCGTCTTGGCCTGCTCCGGGATCTGCTTCTCGACCAGCGGCGTGCGCACGAAGCCGGGGCAGATCACGTTGGCGCGGACCTTGTACTTGGCGCCTTCCTTGGCGACCGTCTTGCACAGGCCGATGAGGCCGTGCTTGGCGGTCACGTAGGGCGCCTTCAGCAGCGACGCCTCCTTGGAATGCACCGAGCCCATGTAGATCACGCTGCCGCCGCGGCCCTGCGCGTACATGTGCTTCAGGCAGGCCTTGGTGGTGAGGAAGGCGCCGTCGAGGTGGATCGCCAGCATCTTCTTCCAGTCGGCGAAACTGAATTCCTCGACCGGATGCACGATCTGGATGCCGGCGTTGCTCACCAGGATGTCGATGCCGCCGAAGGCCGCAGCGGCCTCCTCGACCGCGGCGTCGACCTGTTCCTCGCTGGTGACGTCGACGCCGACGCCCATCGCCTGCGCGCCGCCGGCGACGAGCTCGGCCGCGGTGGCCTGCGCGGCCGCCTTGTTCAGGTCGGCGATCACGACCTTGGCGCCCTCCCTCGCATACACGATGGCGATTTCCTTGCCGATACCGCTGGCCGAGCCGGTGACGAATGCGACCTTGTCCTTGAGCTGCATGAGTTTCCTTTGGATGAGGGTTGAAGTGGATGTTTGCAATCTGCGTGCCTATGCGGCGGTCGACGCGGTCGATGCCGCCGGCGTCTCCGGCAGCAGCATCGGCCGGCGCACCCGGCGCGAATTCGGCTCGGTCATGTCGAAGGTGGTGACGCCGTTGGCCTGCGCGGCGCCGACCAGCGCCTCCGGATGGTCCAGCGTGTTGCGCATGTCGCGCTCGCCCGCGTCCCAGTGCTCGTCGACCGAGGCGCGCGAGAACTCGTAGTCCTTGCTGTCGGCCTCGTAGGGCTTGTTGCGGTAGATGAGGTGGACGATCTCGATCGGCTCGTGCATCAGCTGGGCCCGGATCGCCGCCACGCTGGCGTCTTCGCGCAACGGCGCCGGAAGCTTGTTGATCAGGTCGGCGATCGCCTGCTGCAGGTTCAGGTTCGAGGCCAGCGCGTCGGTGTTCATGCGGGTGCGGCTCGAATAGGTGATGTCCTTCTGGCGCTCCAGGGTCTCGGCGATCGTGGTGGGCATCGGCCCGTGGGCGCTGAAGAGGTCGACCTGCAGCACCACCAGCGGGTCGCTGCGCGACTGGTTGTCCAGCACGTACTGCAGCGGCGTGTTGGAGACGATGCCGCCGTCCCAGTAGTCCTCGCCGTCGATGCGCACCGGCGCGAAACCCGGCGGCAGCGCGCCGCTGGCCATGATGTGTTCCGGGCCGATGCGCTGGGTCTCGTTGTCGAAGTAGATCGAGTTGCCGGTGCGCACGTTGACCGCGCCGACGGAAAAGCGCATCTCGCGGCTGTTGATGCGGTCGAAGTCGACCAGGCGCTCGAGCGTGGCCTTCAGCGGTGCGACGTCGTAGTAGCTGGTGAGCGGCGCCGCGCCGCCGAGCAGCAGCGTCGGGTCCAGGCGCGGAGAGAAGAAGCCCGGCACGCCGAGCATCGTGGTCGACACCGCGCTCCATTGGTTGAGGATGGCCCGGTCGCCGATCCAGGCCGGCACCCGCTGGGTCGGCCCCGACGACACCAGGTTCCAGAATTCGCGCAGGCGCGCGACCCGCGTCTCGGGCGCATTGCCGGCGATCAGCGCGGCGTTGATCGCGCCGATCGACACGCCCGCCACCCAGGAAAGGCCGCGGTGCCGGTCGGCCACCGCGGCATAGACGCCCGCCTGGTAGGCCCCGAGGGCGCCGCCGCCCTGCAGGACCAAGGCCTTCTTCACCTTCGTGATGTCCACGTTCGAGGTGGAGGGGCGCAAGGCCATGGTCGGCCTCGGCGGGGTCTTTCGCTGCTGCATGGCGTCATTTGACACCATGCGAAAGACAGACCTGCCCGGTCGGGCGCCTGCCTGCAGCCTGGCCGAGGCTTACTTGGGCAGCATCTGCCCGCGGATCTCGCCGCCGGGGTTGGCGGCGGTGTGGACGTTGGCGTACCACTTGCCGGCCATCAGGTCGGCGGCCTGGGCGGCCGTCAGGGTCGCGGTGCCCTCGATCGGGCTCACCGGGGTGCGGAAAGGCAGCACCACCGGCGCGTTGGTGCCGGCGGCGGCCGGGCCATGGAAGTGCGCCATCGTCGCCGGGCCGCTCAGGCCGGTGAAGGTGATCTTGTAGGTCAGCACGTTCGTGTTCTTGTCGAGCGTGGCGTCGGCGGTGCCGCTGCCGCGGGTCATGTTCGGAGGCACCTCGCTGGCCGCGTTCATCACGCCCGAGAAGCTGGCGGTATTGGACTTGGACATCATCGAGCAGCCCGCGAGCGCCGCGGTCGCCACGCCGGCAATGAGGGTGGCTCGCAGGATCGTGCCGTATCTGTTCATGGATCGTCTCCGTAGATTGAGGTGGGCCGAGCATAGGCGCCCGGCGGCCCGCGCGCTGTCGGTGCGGACCCCGACCTGCGCCCTGCGCGGTCAGGCCCCCGGCGTGGCCGGCTGTTCGACCCGTACCGGCGAGGCGGCGGCGCCGGGCCGCTCCTGGCCCTTGAGCGAGCCGTATTCGTGGGCGTAGACCCAGGTGAACTCGACCCCGAGCAGGAAGATCTGCGCCGAGTAGTAGACCCACACCAGCACCACCACCAGCGAGCCGGCCGCGCCGTAGCCCGAGGCCACGCCGGTGGTGCCGATGTAGAGGCCGATCAGGTACTTGCCGATGGTGAACAGCACCGCGGTCACGCCGGCGCCCACCCAGACGTCGCGCCACTGCACGCTCACGCGCGGCATGATCTTGTAGATCATCGCGAAGCCGACCGTCACCATGACGAAGCTGAAGAGGAAGTTCACGCCCTGCGCCAGCGTCGCCCAGCCGCCGAAGATCGGGCTCCACCACTGGCCCAGCGCCGACAGCGCGGCGCTCGCCACCAGCGACACCATCAGCAGGAAGCCGATGCCCATGATCATGCTGAAGGACAGGAGCCGCACCCGCACCAGGCTCCACAGCCCATTGATCTCCTTGCGTGCCGGCGCCCGCCAGATGCGGTCGAGCGCGTCCTGCAGTTCGCCGAAGACGGTAGTGGCACCGACCAGCGCCAGCCCGATGCCGACCACGGTCGCCAGGATGCCCTGGGCCGGCTTGTTGAGCGCTTCCAGCATCGACTGCACGCCGCGCGCGCCCTCGGCACCCATCAGGCCCGAGAGCTGCGCGAAGATCTCGCCACGCGCCTCGTCGCGGCCGAACACCAGCCCGACCACCGAGATGACGATCAGCAGCAGCGGTGCCACCGAGAACACCGTGTAGTAGGCCAGCGCCGCACCCATGCTCGGCGCGTAGTCGGCCCGCCAGGACGCGAAGGACTGCTTGCACAGGTCGAGGAGCGCACTTGGTTTCATGCGCGGAGTGTCGCAGCCCGCGTGCCGCTGCCGCGTCGGACGAGATGCCTCGCGGGGGGTCAGGTGGCCCGCAGGGGCGCGCGGGATAATGGCCGTCCATGCAAACGGTTCCACCGATCGCGGCAGCGCCCCCGGCCCGCCCGCAACCCGAATCCCCGCGCGATCTCTTCGTCTCCTTCACCTTCCTGGCCCTGCAGGGCTTCGGCGGCGTGCTGGCGATCGTCCAGCGCGAGATCGTCGAGCGCAAGCGCTGGCTGACGCCCGAGGAGTTCCTGGAAGACTGGGCCGTGGCCCAGGTGATGCCGGGCCCGAACGTCATCAACCTGGCGCTCATGATCGGCGACCGCGCCTTCGGCCTGCGCGGCGCGATGGCCGCGCTGGCCGGCATGCTGAGCGTGCCGCTGTGCGTGATCCTGGTGCTGGCGGTGCTTTATGCCCAGTTCGCGGGCAATCCGCAGGTGGCGGCCGCGCTGCGCGGCATGGGCGCGGTGGCCGGCGGTCTGATCGCGGCCACCGGCATCAAGCTGATCCCGCAGTTGCGCAAGCACCCGCTCGGCTTCGGCGTCTGCCTGGCCTGCATGGCGGCGGTGTTCATCGCGATCGCGGTCTTCCACGTGCCGCTCGCCTGGGTGCTGCTGCTCGGCGGCTGCGTGCTGTGCACCTGGACCTGGTGGCGGATCGCGCCATGAACATCGTGATGCAGTGGCACGACTGGCTGGCGCTGTTCGTCCAGTACATGGTGCTGTCGTTGCTGTCGGTGAGCGGCGCGATCACCACGGTGCCCGAGATGCACCGCTTCCTGGTCGCCGACCATGGCTGGCTGACCGATGCGCAATTCAGTTCCTCGGTGGCGATCGCCCAAGCCGCGCCCGGGCCGAACGTGCTGTTCGTCGCGCTGATGGGCTGGAACGTCGGCCTCAACGCCGGCGGCGGCCTGGCCGGCGGGGTGCATGCCTGGCTGCTCGGCCTCCTGGGCCTCGCGACCACGATGATCGGCATCATGCTGCCCAGCACCACGCTCACCTACTTCGCGACCCGCTGGGGCCACCGCAACCGCGACCGGCGTTCGGTGCGCGCCTTCAAGCAGGGCATGGCGCCGATCGTCATCGGCCTGCTGGTGGCCACCGGCTGGGTGCTGTCGACCGGTAACCATGCCGCGAACGTGCCTGCCTGGCACCTGTGGCTGCTGACCGTGGTGGCCGCGTTTATCGTCTGGCGCACCCGCATCCACCTGCTGTGGCTGCTGGGCGCCGGTGCGCTGCTCGGTGCACTGGGCTTCGTCTGACTCTCCAACAAAGGTTCCTTCCCATGCAACTCCGCCCGCTCGGCCGCTCCGGCCTCCAAGTCTCGCCCCTCGCCTTCGGCGGTAACGTCTTCGGCTGGACCGTGGACGAGGCGCTCTCCTTCCGCCTGCTCGACGCCTGGGTCGACGCCGGCTTCAACTTCGTCGACACCGCCGACGTCTATTCGATCTGGGTGCCCGGCCACGTGGGCGGCGAATCCGAGACGCTGATCGGCAAGTGGCTGCAGCAGTCCGGCAAGCGCAACCGCATCGTGCTGGCCACCAAGCTGGGCAAGCCGATGGGCGAAGGCAAGAAGGGACTGTCGCCGGCCTACGTGCGCGCCGCGGTCGAGGCCTCGCTCAAGCGCCTGAAGACCGACCACATCGACCTCTACCAGTCGCACGACGACGACGCCGACACGCCGCTGCTGGAGACCTCGCAAGCCTTCGCCGAGCTGATCAAGGCCGGCAAGGTGCGCGCCATCGGCGCCTCCAACTTCACCGCGCCGCGCCTGGCCGAGGCGCTCGACGTCGCCGAGAAGAACGGCCTGCCGCGCTACGAGAGCCTGCAGCCGCTCTACAACCTCTACGACCGCGCGGTGTACGAGGACGCGCTGGAGCCGCTGTGCAAGGAACGCGGCGTCGGCGTGATCAACTTCTACGCGCTGGCCGCCGGCTTCCTCACCGGCAAGTACCGAAGCGCCGCCGATGCCGAGAAGAGCGCCCGCGGCGCCACCACCACCAAGAAGTACCTCAATGCGCGCGGCCTGCGGATCCTCGACGCGCTCGACAAGGCCGCAAAGCCGCTCGGCGCCACGCCGGGCCAGGTGGCGCTGGCCTGGCAGATCGCGCGGCCGAGCGTGACCGCGCCGATCGCCAGCGCGACCTCGATCCAGCAGCTGAACGAGCTGGTCGCCGCGGCCGAGCTGAAGCTCGACGCCGCGACCATCGCGGCGCTGGACACCGCCAGCGCGGAGACCGCCCAGGCATGAGCACGGCAGACCCGCTCGCCCCGCCGAGCCTCGCCTACTTCGCCGATCTGAGCGTCGAGGTCGGCAAGCCCGAGGTGCTCGGTCGCGGCCCGCGCGGCATGCGCCGCGTGGTGCCGATCACCGGCGGCCAGGCCCGCGGCGAAGGCTGGACCGCGCGGGTGCTGCCCGGCGGCAGCGACTTCCAGCTGATCGCCAGCGACACGCTGTCCGAGCTGGACGCCCGCTACGGCCTGGAGACCGACGCCGGCGACCTGGTCTACGTGCAGAACCACGCGGTGCGCGCGGCGCCGGCGGCGGTCATGGCGGCGCTGCTGCGCGGCGAGCCGGTCGATCCTTCGCAGATCTACTTCCGCTGCAACCCGCGCTTCGAGACCGCGTCGAAGGCGCTGGGCTGGATCAACGAGCGCATGTTCGTCGGCGCCGGCGTGCGCCATCCGGCCGAGGTGGTGATGCGCTTCTTCAGCCTGGGCTGAATCTCCGCTCAGGCGCTGCGCTGGCGCATCGCCTCGTAGAGGCACACGCCGCTGGCCACCGAGACGTTCAGGCTCTCGACCGCGCCCGCCATCGGGATGCTGACGAGTTCGTCGCAGGTCTTGCGCGTCAACTGCCGCATGCCTTCGCCTTCGGCGCCCAGCACCAGCGCCAGCGGCCGCTTCAGGTCGCACTGGTAGAGCGTGCCCGGCGCGTCGTCGCTGGTGCCGACGCACCAGATGCTGCGTTCCTTCAGCTCGCCCAGGGTGCGGGCCAGGTTGGTCACCATGAAATACGGCACGGTGTCGGCCGCGCCGCTGGCGACCTTGGCGACGGTGGCGTTGATGCCGGCCGCGTGGTCCTTCGGGGCGATCACCGCGTGGGCGCCTGCGCCGTCGGCGACCCGCAGGCAGGCGCCGAGGTTGTGCGGGTCGGTCACGCCGTCGAGCACCAAGAGCAGCGGCATCGTGCCGGCGGCCTCCAGGCCTTCGAGCAGCTCGTCGATCGAATGGGTCTGCGCCATCGGCTCGACCCGCGCGGCGACGCCTTGATGGCCGTGGCTGCCGCTCAGCTTCGACAGGCGCAAGCCATCGGCCTCGACCAGCCGCACGCCGGCCTCCTGCGCACGGGCCACGAACTGCCGCATGCGGGCGTCACGCCGGCTGGCGTCGAAGAGCACTTCGATCACCGATTTCGGCGCGGTCTTGAGTCGCACGCCGACGGCATGGAAGCCGAAGATCACTTTGGGGGAAGACATCCGGGGATTATCCGGTCTGCCGTGCAGTGCCTCCGCGCGCCGGCTTGTGCCTCAGTGCCGCCCGCCGTAGTAGAGCCAGGCCAGCACCAGCACCACGACGACACCGGCGATCGCCAGCCATCGCACCCTGTGGTCCTGGCCCTTTCCGGGCGGGCTGCCTGGCGGCCTGCCCGGCGCATTCGCAGGCGGACGCTTCGTGCCGGGTCCGCCACGCGGCGCCAAGCCGCCGAAGGCGGTGTCGTCCTCGTCGGGTTCGCTGCCGTTGGGCGGTGTCTGCATGTCGGTCCTCGGGGGCTCAGGCGCGGACGTCGTCGAGCGCGACCCGGCCGGCCTCGATCGTGATTCTGCGCTCGCACTGGTCGGCGATGGCGCGGTCGTGGGTCACCAGCACCAGCGTCGTGCCGAGTTCGCGGTTCAGCTCGAACATCAGCCGCATCACCTGCTCGCCGGTAGCGAAGTCCAGGCTGCCGGTCGGCTCGTCCGCCAGCAGCAGCGCCGGCTGGACCACGAAGGCCCGCGCCAGCGCCACCCGCTGCTGCTCGCCGCCCGACAGCACCTTCGGGTAGTGGCCGAGCCGCTGCGCCAGGCCGACCCGGCCGAGCATCTCGGTGGCGGCCTTGCGGGCGTCGCGGCGATCGGCCAGCTCCAGCGGCAGCATCACGTTCTCGAGCGCGCTCAGGTTGCCCAGCAGCTGGAAGCTCTGGAACACGAAGCCGACCTTGCGGGCCCGGAGCGCCGCGCGGTCGTCCTCGTCGATCGCGAACAGGTCTTCGCCCGCCAGCTTGACCGTGCCGCGGCTGGGCGTGTCGAGGCCGGCGATGATCGACAGCAAGGTGCTCTTGCCGGAGCCCGAGGCGCCGACGATGGCCGCGGTCTCCCTGGCGCCGAGGATGAAGTCGATGTCCTGCAGAATGTCCAGCGTGCCGGTGGAATCGGTGACGGACTTGTAGACATGCTCGACGGCCACGATGGCTTCGGCCGAGCCGCCCGATGGGAATGAGGACATTGAAAGGTTTCGCGTGGTGAATCGACGTGACTTTATCTTGCGCGCCAGCACGGCCCTCGCGGCGGGGTCATGGCTGACGGCCGAAGCGCAGGCCGCAGGCGGTGCGCCGGCCGTGATCCTGGTGGTCGGCGATTCGCTGTCGGCCGAATACGGCCTCAAGCGCGGCGAAGGCTGGGTGCCCCTGCTGCAGCAGCGCCTGGCGGCGCAGAAGGTCGCCGCCACCGTGGTCAACGCCAGCATCAGCGGCGACACCACCTCGGGCGGCCGGGCTCGGCTGCCCGCGCTGCTGAAGCAGCACCAGCCCACGATCGTGGTGTTCGAGCTGGGCGCGAATGACGCGCTGCGCGGGCTGCCGCTCCCGGCCACCGAGGACAACCTGCTGCAGATGACCAAGTCGGCCCAGGCGGCCGGCGCCAAGGTGCTGCTGATCGGCATCCAGGTGCCGCCCAACTACGGCGGCGACTACACGAAGCACTTCGGCGAGATCTTCGGCAAGGTCGCAGCCGAGACCCATTCGGCGCTGGTGCCCTTCCTGCTCGCGGGCGTCGCCGATGCGCCCGACGCGGCGGAGTTGTTCCAGGCCGACCGCTTCCATCCGATCGCGGCGGCCCAGCCGCGCATCCTGGACAATGTCTGGCCGGTGCTGCGCCCGCTGCTGCCGAAGTGAGCGGGCAACAAGCAAAAAGCCGCCGCGGCTGCGAGGCCGCGGCGGCTTCTTGTCAGGGCTGTCCGGGAAAGTGTCTCAACCGTTCTTGGTCGGCAATTCGGGCGGCGTCGGCGGGTCGCGTTCGAGCGAGGCCATGTCGGTTTCCGGATCGCCCGGCGCCAGCCCGTCGGTGCTCGGGCTGAGCTTGCGGTAGGCCTTCTCCCTCAGCTTGTCTTCCTTCTTTTTCTTCTTCGCCAGTTCCTTCTGGCGCTTCTCGTAGCCGTAATTGGGTGTTGCCACTGCTGCTCCTTCGGGCGTGGCAGTCGATGCGACTGCGCGTGGTCTGACTGTACGCGATAACGGCGGTCGATCGCCCGCCGCGCCGCACCCTGGCCGGACCCGCTCTCAGAGCGCGTCGAACGCCTGCGCCAGGTCGGCACGCAGATCATCGACGTCTTCCAGGCCGATCGAAAAGCGCACCAGCGTTCCTTTGTGCGGCCACTGGGCGACGCTCGCGTCGCGCATCAGCGCGATGTCGTAGGGCACCACCAGGCTGATCGGGCCGCCCCACGAATAGCCGAGGCGGAACAGCGCCAGGCTGTCGCAGAAACGGTCGACCTGCTCGCTGCCGAAGCGGGAATCGAAGACCACCGAGAACAGACCCGCGGCCAGGTCGGTGGCGCCGCACAGGCGCAGCCAGTTGGCATGGCCGGGCGAGCCTTCGAGCGCCGGATGCAGCACCTGCTCGATCTCCGGCCGGGTCTGCAGCCAGCGCGCCAGGTCGCGGGCGCTGCCGTCGTGCGCCTGGTAGCGCAGGGCCATGCTGGGCAGCGAGCGCAGCAGGGTCTCGGCGTCTCCGGCGCCGACGCCGAAGCCCATGCGCATGTGGGTCAGCTTGAGCAGCCGGTGCAGCCGGTCGTCGCGCGTCACCACGCTGCCCATCAGCACGTCGCCGCCGCCGCTCGGGTATTTGGTCAGTGCATGGATGGTCACGTCGACGCCCTGCCCGCTGCCTTGCAGGTCGAAGGGCGCGAAGGCCAGGCCCGCGCCCCAGGTGTCGTCGAGCGCGGTGATCACGCCGCGCGCGCGGCAATGGCCGACCAGTGCCGGCAGGTCGGGAAACTCCATCGTCACCGAGCCGGCTGCTTCCAGCCAGACCAGCTTGGTGCGATCCGACAGCTTGGCGGCCAGGTCGCCCGGATTCATCGCGTCGTAGAAGCGATGGCTGATGCCGAAGTTCGCCAGCTCGCCGGAGGCCAATGCCTTGTTCGGGCCGTAGGCGTTGTCGGGGATCAGCACCTCGTCGCCGTGCTTGAGCAGCGCGAAGGACACCAGCCCGATCGCCGCGAGGCCGCTCGGCACCAGCAGGCACTCGGTGCCGCCTTCGAGGCTGGCGAGCCGCTCCTCGAGGGTGAAGGTGGTCGGCGTGCCGTGCAGGCCGTAGGTGTAGCCGGCCTTGGTCTTCCAGTCGCGCGCCCGCATGGCGGCGACGTCGTCGAAGAACACCGTCGAGGCCTTGTACACACCCGGCTGCGGCGCGGCGAAGCGCGCGGGCGGGCTGTACGGATGGTGGATCAGGTCGGTGACGGGCTTGCGCATGACCTCAGACCGACCACTTCTTCAGGAGCTTGTCGGCGTCGAGCGAGTCGTAGCCCTCGAAGGGCTGGTGGATCCACGGATTGGTCGGCAGATACTCGACCGAGTAGTCGGAGGTGAAGGTCGACAGCGCCTTGGTCCAGATGACCGCGCTGCGCAGCTCGGTGATCGGTGCGTAGTTGCTCTTGAGCATCTCGACCACCGCATGCAGCGTGTGGCCCGAGTCGGCCAGGTCGTCGACCAGCAGCACCTTGCCGGCGATCTCGCCCTTGGGCGTGGTGATGTAGCGGGCGATGTCGAGGTGCCCCTGCACCGTGCCGGCGTCGGCGCGGTACGAACTGGTCGACATGATCGCCAGCGGCTTGTCGAAGATGCGCGACAGCACGTCGCCCGGGCGCAGGCCGCCGCGCGCCAGGCACAGGATGGTGTCGAACTGCCAGCCCGACTGGTACACCTTGATCGCGAGCTTCTCGATCAGGTTGTGGTACTCGTCGTAGCTCACGTAGAGGTGCTTGCCGTCTTCGGTCAACATGGTCGGGGGCTCCAGCGGTGGATGGGAATCAATCGGCCAGGTAGGGGTGCCGCATCATGATCGTGTGGTCGCGATCCGGGCTGGTCGAGACCATGTGGATCGGCACGCCGGTGACCTGCTCGATGCGCTGCAGGTAGAGGCGCGCATTGATCGGCAGCTTGTCGTAGTGGGTCACGCCGACGGTGCTGTCGGTCCAGCCCTCGAGCGTCTCGTAGACCGGCGTGCAGCGCTCGATCTCGTCGGCGCCCATCGGCAGGATGTCGGTGTATTCGCCGTCCAGCTGGTAGCCGGTGCACAGCTTGAGTTCTTCCAGGCCGTCCAGCACATCGAGCTTGGTGATGCACAGGCCCGACAGGCCGTTGACCTGCGCCGAGCGCTTGAGCAGTGCGGCGTCGAACCAGCCGCAGCGGCGGCTGCGGCCGGTGGTCACGCCCTTCTCGGCGCCGACCGTGCTGAGGTGCCAGCCGACGGTGCCCGGCTTTTCCCAGTCGAGCTCGGTCGGGAACGGGCCGCCGCCGACGCGCGTGCAGTAGGCCTTGGTGATGCCCAGCACGTAGTGCAGCATGCCCGGGCCGACGCCCGAGCCGGCGGCCGCATTCCCGGCCACGCAGTTGCTGGAGGTCACGTACGGATAGGTGCCGTGGTCGACGTCGAGCAAGGTGCCCTGCGCCCCTTCGAACAGCAGGTTGGCGCCGGCGCGATGGGCGTCGTTCAGCTCGCGCGAAACGTCGGCCATCATCGGCTTGAGCAGCTCGGCATGGCGCATCGCCTCGTCGTAGACCAGGTCGAAGTCGATCGGCGGCGCGCTCAGCACCTGCGTGAGCACGTGGTTGTGCAGGTCGAGCAGCACGTGCAGCTTGGCGGCGAAGCGCTCCGGATGCTTCAGGTCCTGCACCCGCAGCGCGCGGCGCGCGATCTTGTCCTCGTAGGCCGGGCCGATGCCGCGGCCGGTGGTGCCGATCTTCTCGCTGCCGCCCTTCTCGCGGTAGTTCTCGCGGGCGATGTCGAGCGCCGCGTGGAACGGCAGGATCAGCGGGCAGGCCTCGCTGATGCGCAGCCGCGAGCGCACTTCGACGCCCGCCTTCTCGAGGCCTTCGATCTCCTCGAACAGCTTGGCCGCCGACAGCACCACGCCGTTGCCGATGTAGCACTTGACGCCCGGCCGCATGATGCCGCTCGGAATCAGGTGCAGCGCGGTCTTCACGCCGTTGATGACCAGCGTGTGGCCCGCGTTGTGGCCGCCCTGGAAGCGGACCACGCCCTGCGCGCTCTCGGTCAGCCAGTCGACCAGTTTGCCCTTGCCTTCGTCGCCCCACTGGGTGCCGACGACGACCACGTTTCTTCCGGTTGTCACGCTCATGGTGTCTCGCTTCTCAAGATTCAGATGGCTTGCACGCGCCAGCGGCCGTCGACTTCGACGAGTTCGCGGTCGCAATCGAATTCGTCGATCTCGCTGTCGTGGCCCGGCAGCACGCAGACCACGGTCTCGCCGTCGCCGCGCAGCTGGCCGATGGCCTGGTTCAGCGCCGCGGCGTCGCTCCAGGGCGCGCGGATCGCGGCCCGCAGCGGCCGCTTGGGCAGCACGCCGACCAGCTCGCGCAGGTCGAGGCTGAAGCCGACCGCCGGCCGGTTGCGGCCGAAGACCGCGCCGACCTCGTCGTAGCGGCCGCCGCGCACCAGCGAGTCGCTGGCGCCTTCGGCATAGATGCCGAAGCGCATGCCGCTGTAGTAGGCATAGCCGCGCAGGTCGGCCAGGTCGAAGCTGACCTGGGCGCCTTCCAATCGCCCGGCCAGCTGCCGCAGGTCGGCCAGCGCGGCGCGCACACCGGCGCTGTCGGGAAGCACCCGGGCCGCCTCGTCCAGCACGCCGACGTCGCCATAGAGCTGCACGAGCGCCAGGAGGCCTTCGCGCGGCGGCGCCGGGAAGGCGGCGGTCAGCGAACGCAACTCGCTCGCGTCCTTGGCCGCGAGCGCCGCATGCACCCGTGCGATCACGCTGACGTCGACCGGCACGCCGGCGAACAGCGCCCGCACGATGCGGGCGTCGGCCAGGTCGACGATGACAGGCGGCCGGCCGCCGGTTGTGCCGCTGGTGACCCCGGCGGCACGCAGGCAGTCGAGCGCCAGCCGCAGCACCTCGGTGTCGGCCTCGAGACCGGCATGGCCGTAGATCTCGGCGCCGAACTGCAGCGGTTCGCGGGTGGCGTGCGGCCGGTCGGGCCGGGTGTGGACCACCGGGCCGCAATAGCAAAGACGGGTGACGCCGGCGCGGTTCAGCAGGTGCGCATCGATGCGCGCGACCTGCGGCGTGGTGTCGGCCCGAAGGCCCATGCTGCGCCCCGAGAGCTGGTCGACCAGCTTGAAGGTCTGCAGGTCGAGCGCTTCGCCGGTACCGGACAGCAGCGATTCGAGATGCTCGAGCAACGGCGGGATGACCAGTTCGTAGCCATAGCCACGGGCCGTATCGAGCAGTTGGCGTCGAAGTTCTTCGATGTGGCGCGCCTCGGAAGGCAGCACATCGGCAATGTGATCCGGCAGGACCCAGGCGGACATGAGGGGCGGGACGTGGTTAAACCGGAATTCTACCGGGCAAGAAAATGGCCCCCAGGCTTTTCACGCGCCGATGCGCGTGTAACGCCACCCCCCGAGGGGGCTCGGCCGCCTTGGGAGCGGCCCGGCGGTGGCCTCCGTCACCCCAGAAGCCAGAGCAGCACGAAGCCCAGGAGGATGCTGCACAGGCCGAAGAAGCGCAGTTGCCCGTCGCGCAGCTGCATCAGGTGGCCGAAGCCGCGGCGCCAGGAACCGGGCGACAGGAGCGGCAGCAGCCCCTCGATCACCAGCACCAGCGCCAGCGCGCTCCAGAAGGTATCGCTGTCCACGCGGCTCGGTCCGGATCAGGCGACGGGCCGCGTCATTTGCTGCGCGCCGGCGAGGTGGCCGTGCCGGAGCCCTGCATCGCCCGGAAGAATTCCGACGACGGGTCGAGCACCATCACGTCGCTCTTCTTGTTGAAGCTCTGCTTGTAGGCGTCGAGGCTGCGGTAGAAGAGCGCGAACTGCGGGTCCTTGCCGAAGGTGTCGGCGTAGATGCCGGCCGCCTGGGCGTCGCCCAGGCCCTTGATCTTCTGGGCGTCGCGGTAGGCGTTGGCGACGATCACCTCGCGCTGGCGGTCGGCGTCGGCGCGGATCTTCTCGCCTTCGGCGTAGCCGGTCGAGCGCAGTTCGTTGGCGACCCGCTTGCGCTCGGCCTCCATGCGCCGGTAGACCGACTCGGTGATCGCCTCGACATAGTCGACCCGCGTGATGCGCACGTCGACCACGTCGACGCCCCACGGCTTGTTGGCACCCTTGACCACTTCCAGCACCTCGCGCTGGACGTCGGCCATCAGCTCTTCTCGACGGATCGAGATCAGGTCGCGCACGGTGCGCTTGTTGATGTTTTCCTGGAAGGCGTTGCGCACCACCCGGTTGAGCTGCACCGCGCCGGCGTTCTCGTCGAGGCCGACGTTGCGGATGTATTCCGACGGATTGGTGATGCGCCAGCGCACGTACCAGTCGATCACGACGCGCTGCTTCTCGGCGGTGAGCATCGGCTCGGGGTCGAGGCTGGACAGCGTGAGCAGCCGCTTGTCGATGTAGGAGACGTTCTGGAAAGGCGGCGGCAACTTGAAGTTCAGGCCGGGCTCGGTGATGACGTCCTTGATCTGGCCGAGGGCGTAGACCACGCCGAACTGGCGCTGGTCGACCACGAAGAGCGTCGAGCTCAGCAGCGCCAGCGCCACGAAGATCGTCGAGATGATGAAACCGATTCTGTTCATATGCGTGTCGTCCTCAGCGCTCGTCGCGATCGCGCGAACGGCCGTCGCGGGCCCGGGCATCGCCGATCGAGGGCGCGACCGGGATCACCGAGGATTGCGGCGCGGCAGTGCCGGCGACGCTGGGGCTGGCGGCATCGACCGGCGTACCGACCGCGTTCTGCCCGTTCATCTGCATCAGCTTGTCGAGCGGCAGGTACAGGAGGTTGGAGCCCTGCTTCGAATCGATCAGCACCTTGGTCGTGCTGGCGTAGATCTGCTGCATGGCGTCGGTGTACATGCGGTCGCGGGTCACCTGCGGCGCCTTCTGGTATTCGGACAGCACCGAATTGAAGCGCTCGGTGTCGCCTTGCGCCTGGGCCACGATGCGCGCCTTGTACGCCTCGGACTCCTCCTTCAGGCGCGAGCCGGTGCCGGTGGCGCGCGGCACCACGTCGTTGGCATAGGCCTGGGCCTCGTTCTTCAGGCGCTCGCGCTCCTGGCCGGCCTTGAGCACGTCGTCGAAGGCCGCCTGCACCTGCTCGGGCGGACGCACGCCGCCCTGCTGCAGGTTGATCGCGACGATCTCGACGCCGACCTGGTAGCGGTCGAGGATGGTCTGCATGAGGGTGCGCACGCGCGGGCCGATCTGGTCGCGCTCGTCGGCCAGCGCGGCGTCCATGCGCATCTTGCCGACCACCTCGCGCACCGCGGTCTCGGCGACCTGCACCACGGTGTCGGCCGGGTCCTTGCTCTCGTAGAGCCAGGCGCGGGCGTCGCTCAGGCGGTACTGCACCGCGAACTTGATCTCGACGATGTTCTCGTCCTCGGTCAGCATGGCCGATTCGCGCAAGCCCGTGGAACGCACCACGGTGTCGCGGCCGACGTCGACCGAGCGGATCTGCGAGGTCACGACCAGCTCGTGGCGCTGGATCGGGTAAGGCAGCCGCCAATTGAAGCCGGCGCCGACGGTGGCCTTGTAGCGGCCGAACTGGGTGATGACGGCCTGCTGGCCTTCGTTGACGATGAAGAAGCCGGTGCCCAGCCAGATCAGCACCGCCACCGCGGCGATCAGCCCCAGGCCGACGCCGGCGTTCTTCATGTCGGGCTTCATGCCGCCGCCGTTGCCGGTGGGGCGGTCGCCGCCGCCGCGGCCGCCGCCGAACAGGCCGCCGAGCTTGCGGTTGAAGTCGCGCCAGAGCTCCTCGAGGTCGGGCGGACCCTGGTTCGGGCCCTGGCCGCGCGGACGGTTGTTGTTGCCCGAAGGCGGCGGTGCCGGCGGCTCCCCTTCGGGCCGGCTCGAGGCGGGACGGTCGTTGCCGGACGAATCATCGTTTCGGCCCCAGCGGCCGTCGTTCAGGTTGAACATCCCTGGCAACCGTCTCCACACTGGCTTTGAATTCATTCGGTTCTGTTCTTTGGTCAGTGAAGGGGGATTGTGCACAATCAAAGATCGACGCCTTGCAATTCGGTCCCGTCCTCTAAGGGCATGTCCGCGCCTTCCGGACGCGATCTCCGTGCCAATTCGGCGCGCAAGGCCGGAATGCCCTCGCCGCTCCTCGCACTCAGGAAAATCCGCGACACGGGCGCACCGTCGACTTCGATCTCGTCGGCCAGTTGCAGGGGTCGCTGCCCGCTTTCAAGGGCATCCAGCTTGTTGAACACCAGAACTTGCGGGACGTTGTCGGCGCCGATCTCCTTCAACACCGCCTGCACCTCGGCCATCTGCTCGGGATGGTGCGGATTGGACGCATCGACCACGTGCAGCAGCAGGTCGGCGTCGACCGCTTCCTGCAGGGTCGCCTTGAAGGCATCGACCAGCCCGTGCGGCAGGTCGCGGATGAAGCCGACGGTGTCGGAGATCGACACCTGCCGCCGGGCGTCGCCCAGGTAGAGGCTGCGCGTGGTGGTGTCGAGCGTCGCGAACAGCTGGTCGGCCGCATAGGCGCGGGCCTTCACCAGCGCATTGAAGATCGACGACTTCCCGGCGTTGGTATAGCCGACCAGCGAGATGTTGAAGGTATCGCGCCGTTCGCGCTGGCGCCGCTGGGTGCCGCGCTGGCGCTGCACCTTGACCAGCCGCTCGCGGGTGCGCTTGATCGATTCGCCGATCATCCGGCGGTCGAGTTCGATCTGCTTTTCGCCCGGGCCGCCGCGCACGCCCGCACCGCCGGTCTGGCGCTCCAGGTGGGACCAGCGGCGCACCAGGCGGGTGCTCAGGTATTGCAGGCGCGCCAGCTCGACCTGCAGCTTGCCTTCGTGCGAGCGGGCCCGCTGGGCGAAGATCTCGAGGATCAGGAAGGTGCGGTCGTAGACCGCGATGCCGAGCTGGCGCTCCAGGTTGCGCTGCTGCGCCGGGCTCAGCGACTGGTCGAAGACGACCTCGCTGGCGCGATGCAGTTCGGCCAGGTCACGGATCTCGTCGGCCTTGCCGCTGCCGACGAACAGCGCGGCGTCGGGCGCCTTGCGCTTGCACACCAGGCGCGCGACCGGCTGCAGGCCTGCGGTCTGCGCGAGCAAGCCGAGCTCTTCGAGCTCGGCATCGAAATGTGGCAACCCGAAATCCACGCCGACTAGAACGACGGCGCCCTCATTCCGGGGAATCAGATCAGACAAGCGGACTCAGTCGTGGGAAACGCGCGGCTGCGGGCGCGGCGGCTGGCACCGCGCTCCGCGCCGATCAGGCGGCAGCGTCTTCGCTCTCGGCAGCCGAGAAGTTGACGGCGCGACCCGGCACGATCGTGGAAATGGCGTGTTTGTAGACCATCTGCGTCACCGTATTGCGAAGCAACACGACGTATTGGTCGAAAGACTCGATCTGGCCTTGGAGCTTGATACCGTTGACCAGATAGATCGACACCGGCACATGCTCGCGACGCAAGGTATTCAGAAACGGGTCTTGAAGAAGCTGCCCTTTATTGCTCACGATATTCTCCGTGTTCAAGAGTTGTTGTTGGACCGGTCACCTTAACACAGCGATTCTGCGCTGCAGCATACCGACCCAAAGGCCTTTGAAAAATAACGGCACCCAAAAGACGGAACTTTGCCGGCCGCCGCGGTTCATCGGCGCTCAATGGGCGCCAAGCCGCCGCGGCCGTGCTCGCGTTCAATCGTACTTGTCGGCGTACGGATTGGCCGAGGTCTTGAGCTGGATCCGCAGCGGCGTGCCGACCAGGTCGAATTCCTTGCGAAAACGCCCTTCGAGGAAGCGCTTGTAGGCCTCGGTGACGTGCTCCAGCGAGTTGCCGTGAATGATGATGATCGGCGGGTTCATGCCGCCCTGGTGGGCGTAGCGCATCTTCGGGCGGAACATGCCGGAGCGCTTGGGCGCCTGGAACTGCACCGCTTCCAGAAGCAGGCGCGTGAGCACCGGCGTCGACATCTTGCGGGTGGCCGACTTGTGGGCCTGCACGATCGACTGCCAGACCGGGCCGAGGCCCTGGCGCTTGATCGCCGAGATGAAATGCAGCGACGCGAACTTCAGGAACGGCAGCCGGGTCTCGATCTGACGCTGGATCTGCTCGCGCTGGTAGCTGTCGACCGCGTCCCACTTGTTGATCGCGATCACCACCGCGCGGCCGCTTTCCAGGATGTAGCCGGCGATGTGGGCGTCCTGGTCGGTCACGCCCTGCGTGGCGTCCAGCAGCAGCAGCACCACGTTGGCCGATTCGATCGCCTGCAGGGTCTTGACCACCGAGAACTTCTCGATCGCCTCGAACACCTTGCCCTTGCGGCGCAGGCCGGCGGTGTCGATCAGTTCGAAGCGCTGGCCGTTGCGCTCGAAGGGCACGCTGATCGCGTCGCGGGTGGTGCCCGGCAGGTCGAAGGCGACCAGCCGTTCCTCGCCGAGCCAGGTATTGATCAGGGTCGACTTGCCGACGTTCGGCCGGCCGGCGACCGCCAGCTTGATCGGCTTGTTGGGATCGTCTTCCTCGTCCTCTTCCGGCTCGGGCAGCGCCAGCGGCTCGAGGGCGAGGTCGACCAGGTCGCGGATGCCCTGCCCGTGCGCCGCCGAGATGCCGTGCACGTCGCCGAAGCCGAGTTCGTAGAACTCGACCAGCTTGGTGCCGTCGTGCATGCCCTCGGCCTTGTTGGCCACCAACACGCAGGGCTTGCCGAGCCGGCGCAGTTCGTTGGCGATGTCGTGGTCCTGCGCCGAAAGGCCCTCGCGGGCGTCGACCACGAAGATCACGACGTCGGCTTCGGCCACCGCCTGGCGCGTCTGCTTGGCCATCTCCTTGAAGATGCCGCTGCCGGCGTCGGGCTCGAAGCCGCCGGTGTCGATGACGATGAATTCGCGCTTGCCCTGGCGTCCGTTGCCGTAGTGGCGGTCGCGCGTGAGCCCGGCGAAGTCCGCGACGATGGCGTCGCGGGTCTGGGTCAGGCGATTGAACAGTGTCGACTTGCCGACGTTGGGACGCCCGACCAGCGCGATGACCGGCTTCATGCCGCACCGCCCTTCATCGCCGCACCGCTCTGCGCGTCGCACGACCCGCGGCGCACGCCATTGGCGCGACCGAGGCCGCCGAAGGCGGTACGGAGGTGGGCCATGCTATTCAGGCCGGTAGCCGAAGACGCCGCCGTTGCGGGTCACGACCACCACCGTGTTGCCGGCCAGCACCGGCGTCGAGACGATCGCCGAGCCGTCGGGCGTGATGCGGTTCAGGGCCTTGCCGTCCTCGCTCGACAAAAGGTAGACCGTGCCGGCATCGTCGCCGAAGACCAGCGCCCGCCCGACGGCCAAGGGCCCGGTCAGGTTGCGGTACTTGAGCATGTCGGCCTGCTGCCAGGCCTGCGAGCCGTCGGCGCGGCGCCAGGCGATCACGGCGCCGCTGTCCTCGGTGCCGTAGACGAAGCGCTCGTCGCCGCCGACGCCGTCGGCGCCCACGGCCGGCTTGGTCCAGACCAGTTGGCCGCGCGCGGTGTCGACACAGCCGACGCTGGCGAAATAGGCGCGCGCGCAGACGTTGTCGCCGATGCGGCTCACGGTGCCGGTCAGGTCGACCAGACGCTCGACGTCGTTGGTGCCGCGCGGTGCCGCGATCGGCGATTCCCAGCGCGAGCTGCCGTTGGCCGGGCTCATGCCGACCAGCCGGCCACCGATGCCGACGACCAGCGTGTCGCCGATGGCCATCAGCACGCCCGGCTTCTTGAGCACCAGGTTCTCGGCGGGGCGCTGCTGCGACCACAGGCGGCGGCCGCTCTGGCCGTCCCAGGCGCTGGTGGTGCGGTCGGCGGCCTGCACGAAGATGCGCCGGCCGGCCACCAGCGGCGGCGTGTACGACTGGGCGGTGAGCCGCTGCTTCCACAGCACCTTGCCGCCCTGGAGCGCGACCACTTCGCCGTTGGTGGTGACGACCCCGATGGTGCTGCCGTCGGTGCCGGCGCCGGCGGCCAGCGGCGCGCCCACGCTGGCGCGCCACAGCTCGGTGCCGGCGCGGGCGTCGAACATGACGACCGTGCCGTCGGCACTGGCCAGCGCGATGTGGTCGCCCGACACGCCGGGCACCAGCGCGAACGTGACCGGCGACAGCTTCAGCGCCCAGGCCTGCTTGATGCCCATCAGCGCCACGTTGGGCGGCAGCGGCTGCGGCTTGGGCTTGGGCGTGCCGGAGCAGGCGGCCAATGCGGCGACGAGGATCGCGACGGCCCCGGCGCGCAGGACGGGCGCCATGGACATGGAACGCTTCAGATTCATGGTGTGGACTTGACGGGGGATGCGGCGACGGCAGCGGCCGGCGCCAGGCTCTTCGGATCGAAGCCGACGGCGTTGAGCTTGATTTCGACCAGACGGCGGTAGTCGGTGCCGGCGTCGAAGCCGCTCCAGGCCTTGCGGTATTCGGCTTTGGCCTCGTCGCGCTTGCCCTGGGCCAGGTAGATGTCGCCCTTGCGGTCGGCCACGAGAGCCTCGAATTCCTTGGGGAAGTCGCCCGAGAGCTGCTTGAGGGCGTCGTCGTAGGCCTTGTTGTCGAGCAGCTCGGCGGCCAGCCGCAGCTTGGCGACCGCTTGGTAGCCGGGGTCGATCGCGTTCTGCGCGACCCAGGCCAGCGCGGCGCGCGAGGCATCGGCGTCGCCCTTGTCGTGCAGCGCGCGGGCGGCCAGCAGGCCGGCCTGCTGCGCATACGCGGTGCCGGCGAAGCGGTCCTTCATCTCGGCGAGCGAACGGTCGATGCGTGCCGGGTCGCCGGATTCGGCGCTGCGCTCGACCTCGTCGTACAGCGCCGAGGCCTGCGCGGCCTTGTTGCGCTGGAAATACTGCCAGCCGTTCCAGGCGACGAAGGCGCCGGCCACCAGCAGCACGATCCAGGTGATCAGGTTGCCGTAGGTGTTCCAGAAATGCTTGAGCTGGTCGAGCTGTTCCTGTTCTTCGAGGTCGAGAGGGGTTGCCATGCGCTGTCAGTGGGTTGAAGGGCTGCCGTCTGCCGAATCTGCCGCGGCCGGCGCGCCTTGCGAGGGCGGCGGCGAAACATCGGGACGGCCCGCCGTTTCGCTGGGAGCCGAGGATTGTAGAGTGCCGGCCCAGCTCGCCCAGTCGGCCAGCGGCAGGCTGCGCTGGGCGGCGTCGCGGTCGCGCAGCGGCTTGAGCGTCAATTCGCCGCGCGCCAGTTCGTCGGCGCCGAAGACCAGCGCGTAGGCGGCGCCGCTGGCGTCGGCCTTCTTGAACTGCGACTTGAAGCTGCCCAGGCCCTCGGCGCCGGCCGCGTGCATCTGGGCGTGCACGCCGAGCGCGCGCAGCTGCTGCAGGGTGCGCAGCGCCACCGGCATCGCGGCGGCGTCGGGCACCACGGCGTAGACGTCGGGCCGCGGCAGCGGCACCTGCGTGCCCTGCTCCTTCACCAGCTCGAGCACGCGCTCCACGCCCATCGCCCAGCCGACCGCCGGCGCCGGCTTGCCGCCGATCTGCACGATCAGGTCGTCGTAGCGGCCACCGGCGCAGACCGTGCCTTGCGCGCCGAGCCGGTCGGTGACGAACTCGAAGACGCTCAGGTTGTAGTAGTCGAGCCCGCGCACCAGCCGCGGGTTGATCGTGTAGGCGATGCCATTGGCGTCGAGGATGGCGCGCAGGCCGTCGAAATGGGCCAGCGACTCGGCGCCAAGGAAATCCATCAGCCGGGGCGCCGACTCGACGATGTCCTTCATCGCGGGGTTCTTGGTGTCGAGGATGCGCAGCGGGTTGCTGTGCAGCCGGCGCTTCGCGTCCTCGTCGAGCTGCTCGGCATGCTGCTCGAAGTGCGTGATGAGCTCGGCGCGGTGCAGCGCCCGCTCGGCCGGCTGGCCGAGGCTGTTCAGTTCGAGCCGGATGTCGGCCAGGCCGAGCGCCTTCCAGAGCGCCGTGGCCAGCAGGATCAGCTCGGCGTCGACGTCGGGCCCGGCGAAGCCGAGCGCCTCGGCGCCGATCTGGTGGAACTGGCGGTAGCGCCCGCGCTGCGGCCGCTCGTGGCGGAACATCGGGCCCATGTACCAGAGCCGCTTGCCGCCGTCGTAGAGCAGCGAATGCTCGGTCACCGCGCGCACCAGGCTGGCGGTGTTCTCGGGCCGCAGGGTGAGCTGCTCGCCATTGAGCTTGTCCTCGAAGGAATACATCTCCTTCTCGACGATGTCGGTCACCTCGCCGATGCCGCGCACGAAGAGCGCCGTGTGCTCCAGGATCGGCGTGCGCACGTTGCGGTACGCGAAGCGGCCCATCTGCTCGCGCACGATGGCCTCGAGCCATTCCCAGCGCGCCGATTCGGGCGGCAATATGTCGTTCATGCCTTTGACGGCATTCAATTTCTCGGCCATGGAATCTTCGGGTTCAGGCCACTTCGGTGGCGGGGATGCCGCCGAAGCGCTTTTCGATATAGGTTTCGACCAGCTGGTGGAATTCGGCGGCGATGTTGTCGCCGCGCAGGGTCAGCGCCTTCTCGCCGTCGATGAAGACCGGCGCCGCCGGCGCCTCGCCGGTGCCGGGCAGACTGATGCCGATGTCGGCATGCTTGCTCTCGCCGGGGCCGTTGACGATGCAGCCCATGACCGCGACCTTCAGCGCCTCGACGCCCGGGTATTTCGTGCGCCAGACGGGCATCTGCTGGCGCAGGTAGTCGTCGATCTCCTTGGCGAGCACCTGGAAGGTGGTGCTGGTGGTGCGGCCGCAGCCTGGGCAGGCGGTGACGCTGGGCACGAAGACGCGCAGGCCGAGCGCCTGCAGGATCTCGTTGGAGATGACCACCTCCTGCGTGCGGGCCTCACCCGGCTGCGGCGTCAGCGAGACGCGGATGGTGTCGCCGATGCCTTCCTGCAGCAGGATCGACAGCGCGGTGGCCGAGGCCACCGTGCCCTTGGTGCCCATGCCGGCCTCGGTGAGGCCCAGGTGCAGCGCGTAGTCGCAGCGCTTGGCCAGCTCGCGGTAGACCGAGATGAGGTCCTGCACCCCGCTCACCTTGCAGCTCAGGATGATCTGGTTGCCGTCCATGCCCATCGACTCGGCCAGCCGGGCGGAATCGATGGCCGAGGTGACCAGCGCCTCGTACATGACCGACTTGGCGTCCCACGGCGTTGGCCGCTTGCTGTTGACGTCCATGAGGTGCGCCAGCAGCTCCTGGTCGAGGCTGCCCCAGTTGACGCCGATGCGCACCACCTTGTTCCAGCGCATCGCGGCCTCGATCATCTGGCCGAACTGGCGGTCGCGCTTGTCGCCCTTGCCGACGTTGCCCGGGTTGATGCGGTACTTGCTGAGCGCCTCGGCGCAGGCCGGATAGTCGGTCAGCAGGCGATGGCCGTTGTAGTGGAAGTCGCCGATCAGCGGCACGTCGACGCCCATGCGGTCGAGCTGCTCGCGGATGTAGGGCACCTGCGCCGCGGCCTCGGGCGTGTTGACCGTGATGCGGACCATCTCGGAGCCGGCCTGCGCCAGTTCCTTGACCTGGATCGCGGTGCCGATGGCGTCGACCGTGTCGGTGTTGGTCATCGACTGCACCCGCACCGGTGCGTCGCCGCCGACGGTGACCGTGCGCGGGCCCCAGACCACGCGGGCCTGGCGCGAGCGACGCGGCCGGGGCGCGGCGGGTTCGATCGGCAGGCAGCCGAGCGTGCTTTGGAGGTCCGTGGTGTCGGTCATGCGCGTTGCGGCCCCGTTCAGGTTTTGACTTCGAAGCGTGCCACGCCGCCGCTCTTGGCCAGCGGCGTGAGGTCGAAGGGCTTTCCGTGGACCTGGACATCGACCACGGCGGCGCGGCCAACCACCACGGACAGCGGCAGGTTGCCGCTCAGGCCGACCGTCTCGCCGGCCTTGACGGTGCGCCGCAGCAGTTGCTTGCCGCCGGCTTCGGTCACCGTCACCCAGGAATCCTCGCGCGCCGTGAAGACGATCAGGTCGTTGCTGGCCGGCGCGGGTGCCGGCTCAGGCGCGGCGACGGCTTCCGCCGGCGCGGTCTCGACCGGCGCCGGCGGTGCGGCGGGCGCGACCGCCTCGACCGGCGCCGGGG
>NZ_LMUW01000042.1 GCF_009765735.1 Xenophilus sp. L33 | reverse complement strand
CACCAGCTGGTTGCTGGCGCTGAGCGCCGGGCCGGGGTTGACCGTGCCGGTGCCGGTGCCGCCACCGGTGCCGCCGCCACCACCACCGCCGCCGCCCGTTCCACCGGTGCCGCCCGTGCCGCCCGTGCCCCCCGTGCCGCCGCCGCCGGCGACCGTGGTGCCGCCGGAGCCGTCACCGCCACCCGCGACGCCGGTCCCGCCCGCGCCGCCGCCGGTGGCGCTGCCGCCGGCACCTGCCGCGCCGCCCAGGCCACCCGGCGTCGCCGCGCTGGTGCCACCCGCCACGAAGCCGACATGACCATCGGAGGAGCAGCCACCCAGGGTTGCCAGCGCTGCGATCACCGCTGCACTACATGCGAGCGCTCGGGCTCGCGGTCTCAAAGGATTTCTCATTTCTGACTCCTGAAAAGTTGACGCGTCGGCGCGGTCCGGACCCGGAGCCGCGCAGGGTCCGAACCGGTCAAAGTCCGTCCCCCTCTTGTTTGTAGGGGCGGGGTCTCGTTCGGCCGCGGAAGGAATGGCGCAAGCCCGTTGTCGCGCCAGAGACACCCCGTGAAGAAATGCACGTGGCCGTTGGCCGAGTGATGGGATGTAAGCCGAAAGCTCGCGAAACGAGAACGTCCGGCGCCGCCTTTGGCGACCAGTTCAAATGGCCCCATGTCCGCACCCGCGCCCCCCGTTCCCGCCGAACCCTTCCCGACGCCGCGCTGGCGCTGGCTGCCGGTCGAGGGCGGCTGGAAATACCACCTGCTGCTGGCCGCCACCGGGCTCCTCGTGCTGGGGCCGCTGGCGGGCGTCACCGCGGCCTACATGAACTTCTCGCTCGGCTTCTTCGTCGGCGGCCAGGTGCTGGCGGGGCTGCTCGGCTCGGCCGTGACCGCCGGCTACGGCGCGGCCGGACGGCACGGCGCCAACTACATCCAGACTGCCGCCTCCTCGGTGGCCAGCATGAGCGGCCTGGGCGTGCTGCTGCAGGCGATGGTCTGGATGGGCCTGCCGCAGCCGCCGGCCTGGCAGATGGCGCTTTACCTCGGCTGCGTCGGCATGCTGGGCGTCGGCGTGGGCATGCTCTACACGCCGGTGCTGGTGGACCGCATGCGGCTGGTCTTTCCGTCGGGCCTGGCGGTGGCGAACATCCTGCGGGCGCTGACCGACACCGCGCTGCTGCGGCGCTCGGTGCGGCGGCTCGGCGGCGGCATCGGGGTCGGGCTGGCGAGCGGCCTGGTGGCGGCGCGGCTCCCGCTCTTCGGCGCGGTCGAGTTGTCGGCCTCCACCTTCGGCGCCGGCATGGTGGTCGGCGCGCGCATCGGCATCCCGGCGGTGGTCGGCGGGCTGGTCGGCCTGGCGCTGAAGCCGCACTTCGTGCAGATCGGCTGGCTGCAGCCCGGCGACCCGCCGCGCAAGGTGATGTTCCTGATCGCGCTCGGCACGCTCATGGGCGCGGCGCTGGTGGACCTGGCGCTGATCTTCCTGCGGGCGCTGCCGCAGGCCCGGCGCGCCGCGCCCGCGTCAACCGCAGAAGCCGGGACGACCGAGGACTGGCGCCGGGTCGAGAGCCGCCGGCTGCTCGCCTGGGTCGCGACCTGGGCCGCGGCCACGGTGGTCAGCGGCCACTGGCTGCTGGGCCAGCCGCTCCTGTTTCTCGTGGTCGCGGTGCTGCTGGTCTTCCTGTTCGCGCTGGTCAACGGCATCTCGGTCGGCATCAGCGACAGCAATCCGATCTCGTCGGCCTTCGTGGTCACGGTGGTGATCCTGGCGGCGCTCGGCCTGCGCGATCCGGGCGTCGGCCTGATGGCCGGCGCGGTGCTGCTGGTGGCCACCAGCGTGGCCTGCGACATGCAGCAGGACCGCTCCACCGGCTGGCGGCTCGGCACGCCGCGGCGGCTGCAGTTCCGCTACCAGGTGCTGGGCATCGTCGTCGGCGCGGTGCTGGCGGTGGTGTTCGCGCGCCTCTTCATGGCGGCCTACCCGGTGCTGCTGCAGGACCAGACAGTGCTGGCGGCCGATCGGCAGCCGGCGGGCTGGAGCTCGGCCATGACCTACAAGTTCGTCGGCGTGCTGCGCGGCCTGCACGACGACCTGCGCTTCCAGCGCAGCGCGATCGGCCTCGGCATCGGCGCCGGCCTCGCGATCGAGCTGCTGCGCAAATGGCTGAAGCCCCGCAGCTTCCTGGTCGACGCGGTGCTGCTGCCCTCGCCCTACGCGCTGTCCTTCGGCGGCTTCGTCAACCTGCCGACCTCGCTCTGGCTGGGCGCCGGCGGCATCGCGGGCAGCCTCATGTCGGCGAGGAAGCGCAACGACGGCGACCTGCCCGAGGACATGAGCAGCGCGTCGCTGATCGGCGGCGGCCTGATCGCCGGCGATGCGCTGGCCGCGCTCGGCATCGGCGTCGCGAGCCTGCTGGGCGCGCTCGGGTAGGCGCGCCCGTCGGCATCTACAGGCGCCGGTACATCACCAGCGCATCGACATAGCCCAGCGCCGGATGCAGGAAGGCTTCCGGCACGCGGCCCACCGTCTCGAAACCCATGCGATGCCACAGCGCCACCGCGCGCTCGTTGCTGGCCAGCACGAAGTTGAACTGCATCGCGCGAAAGCCCATGCGGCGCGCCTCCTCCAGCGAGTGGCGGCAGAGCGCGGCGCCGATGCCGCGGCCGTTGGCATCGCCGGCGCTCATGTAGCCGCAGTTGGCGACGTGCGCGCCGCCGCCATTGCGGTTCGGATGCAGCACGTAGGTGCCGAGCAGCCGGCCGTCTTCCTCGGCGACGTAGCAATGGTTCGGCGCGGGCGACAACCAGGCGGCGAGCGCGTCCTCGCGGTTCATGGTCGGCGGGAAGTCGTAGGTGTCGCCGGCGCGGATCACCGGTTCGAGGATGCGCCAGAGGGCGTCTTCATCGCCGGGCTGGGCCGGCCGGATCGAGAGCATGGGGGCAGCGTGGGTCGTCGGAGGGATGCCGACGATAGCGCAATGCCGAGCGAGCCGATCAGCCGCCGGGCAGGCTCACGCCGACCGCGGCCGCCGCCGCACGCACCTGCGGCGGCCAGTTGATCTGCCCCGGATCGCGGCCGCTGGCCATGCCCATCAGGTAGGCGGCCTCGCCGCCCACGTTGCGAAAGCCCCGCGAGACGCCCGGCGGCACCGAGATCGTGTCCCAGGTCTCCAGCACCAGGCTGCGCTCGCCGGCCGGGCCCCAGAAGATCTCCCAGCGGCCCGACAGCGCGACGAAGACTTCCTGCGTGAGGTGGTTGTGCAGCGGCGCCGACTGGCCGGGCTCGCAGCGCACGATGTTGAGATGGAAGCCCTCGGCCGCCAACGGCGCCGCCGGCGGCGTGCCGAGCACGCGGTAGGTGGTGCGCTCGCAGCCCGGGATCGCGGCGTCGACGTAGTCGTCGGTGGGCTGCAGGGCGGTGAAGCGCGCGACCCGCGCCTCCATCTCCGCGAGCGCCGGGTTGGCGTCGGTGATCGGGGCGGTCGCCATCACGGCGGCCTTCAGGCAGTGGCCGGGACGGCCGCGCCGACCTGCTGGTAGACCGCCATCTCGAAGCCGATCAACGTCTCGATCACGGCCGGGTCGAAGAAGGGCAGCACCTGCGTCATCAGCACGCCGCCGACGCCCTTGGCGCGGTCGATCCAGTAATAGGAATTGAAGACGCCGGCCCAGTCGGCGGTGCCGTGGCTGCGCATGCCCGGCAGGTCGGCCAGGGTCAGGTGGAAGCCCAGGCCCCAGCTTTGCGGCACCGGCATCGAGGGCACGTCGTTCGACAGCTCGGGCACGGCCGCCTTCATCAGGGTCGGCAGCTGGATGTCGCCGATGTGCTTCTGCAGCGCCATGGCGACGGTCTCGGGCTTCAGCACGCCGGCGCCGTCGTCCAGCCAAGCCCGCACGAAGCGGCCGTAGTCCTGGATCGTGCCGTAGGAGCCGTGGCCGGCCGCGTCCCATTCGGAGCTGGGCGGCAGGTCGTGCGGCGACGGCGCCAGGCTGCCGTCGGGCTGGCGCTGCATCACCGGCAGCAGCCGCTGGCGCTGCTCGGCCGTCGGCGTGAAGGTCGAGTCCTTCATGCCCAGCGGCCCCCAGACATGCTCGCGAAGGTAGCCGCCCAAGCTCTGGCCCGACAGCTTCTCGACGACGAGTCCGAGCCAGTCGGCATTCACGCCGTATTCCCAGGCGGTGCCCGGGTCGTTGACCATCGGCACCGAGAGGCTGCGCTTCAGCCCCGACAGCGGGCTCGGCTCGCCGGTCAGGCTCAGGTAGCGCAGCAGCTTCTCGTTGGTGAAGAAGTAGCCGAGGCCGGCGGTGTGCGTCATGAGCTGCCGCACGGTGGCCTTGCTGGCCGGGGCCCGCAGCCGCGGCACGTCGCCGTCGAAGCCGTCCAGCATCCTGAATTCGGCGAACTGCGGCAGGATCGATTCGACCTTGTCGTCCAGCTTGAGCCGGCCCTGCTCGACCAACTGCAGCGCCGCGGTGGTCGCGACCGCCTTGGTCATCGAGGCGTTGCGGAACATGGTGCGGTCGTTGGCCGCGCCGGAAGCGTGGTGGAAAAGCTGGCCGTGGCGGTCGACCACGACCGCTGCGATCCCATGCAGGGCGCCCTTCGCGACGACCGAATCGAGAAGGGCCGCGATGGCCGAACCGTCGAATGCCATGTTCTTGTCTCCTATGCGCTTGGGTGGCAGGCGACGGGCATTCTGCGCCGATGCGCGGCGCCGCGCTACTGCCCCGGCGGGCCGCTCCGGAGCACCTCCACCTGGGCGTCGATCTTCCTGAGCAGGCGCTCCAGCGTCTTCACCTCGTCGGTGCTGAGGCCGGCACGCAGGCAGGCCTCGTTGGCGATCGCACCCTTCTCGATCTCGTCGTGCACCTCGCGGCCGGCGGGCGTCAGCTCGAGCCGCGCGCGGCGGCGGTCTTCCGGGTCGGGCTCGCGGGTGATCAGGCCGCGCTTGACCAGGAGGTCGATCGCGCGCACCACGCGGTAGGGGTCCGACGAGGTCTTGGCGCCGAGCTCGCCGGCCGACAGCGGGCCGAAGCGCGCGATCACGGCGAGCGAGCGCCAGGCCGGCATCGGCAGGTCGTGCGGGCCCACGTAGCGGCTCGCCATGACCTCGCCCATGCGGGCCGCGACCAGCCCGAAACGGTAGGAGATCCAGCGCTCGAGAGGGAGTTTCTTCTTGTCTGCCATGCGGCCCCGAGGATAACCGCGAGCGTTGCGCGGGGTTCCGGATTAATTGCATAATGAAAGTTAATACCAGCGCACAGGCCCCGATGCGAGGGCCACTTCGCAACCCCCACGGAGACACCCATGCTGACCCCCGAGAACAACGAGATCCTCACCCGCAGCGGGCCGGGCACGCCCATGGGCCAGCTCATGCGCGCCTACTGGACGCCGGCCATGACCGAGGCCGAGGTCCCCGCGGCCGACGAGGCGCCGGTGCGGCTGCAATTGCTCGGCGAGGCGCTGGTCGTGTTTCGCGACACGCAGGGCCGCATCGGCGTGCTGGAAGAGCATTGCCCGCACCGCAGCGCCAGCCTGTTCTTCGGCCGCAACGAGCACGACGGCATCCGCTGCGTCTACCACGGCTGGAAGTTCGACGTCACCGGCCAGTGTGTCGACATGCCGACCGAGCCGGCCGGCAGCCCGATGTGCGCGAAGACGCGCGCCCGCGCTTTCCCGGCGCGGCTCGCCGGCGGCGTGCTCTGGGTGTACATGGGCGACCCGGCCCAGGTGCCGCCGATGCCCGACTTCGAATGGCTGGGCCTGCCGGCCTCGCATGTCTACGTCTCGCGCTGGGAGCAGGACTGCAACTACGCGCAGGCGATGGAAGGCGAGCTCGACAGCGCCCACGTCGGCTTCCTGCACAGCCTGGTCGACCAGACCGATGCCGACGACCGCAAGCTCACCGGCCGCTTCTTCCGCGCCGACACCGCACCGCTGTGGAAGATCATCCCGACGCTCGGCGGCTTCCTGGCGTGCAACGGCCGCAAGGTCGAGGCCGACAAGCGCTACTGGCGGGTCAACCAGTTCCTGCTGCCCTTCTACACGATGATCCCGCCGCACCCGGCGGACGCGCGGTTGGTGCGCATGTGGGTGCCGATGTCGGACGAGCGCTGCTGGGTGCTGTGCGCCACGTTCCGCCCCGACCGGCCGCTCGGCGAGAAGGAACTCGCGGCCTGGCGCAATGGCGACAACTCGCACCGGCGCGTCGTCCCGGGCACCACCCGGCCGACCGAGCGCCTCGACAACAACTACCTGATCGACCGCGAGGACCAGAAGAAGCGTTCCTTCACCGGCATCGCCGGCGTGCGCGCGCAGGACGCGATGGTCAGCGAGAGCGCCGGCCCGATCGCCGACCGCAGCCGCGAGCACCTGGGCAGCAGCGACCGCGCGGTGGTCGCGATGCGGCGCATGCTGATCGACGCGGCGGTGTCCTGCGGACGCGACGGCGTGAAGCCGGCGTCGGCGAGCCAGCCCCATGCCTTCGCGGTGCGCGCCAACCAGACGGTGCTGCCGGAGGACCTCGACCCGGGGCAGTCGGACGAACTGATGGCGACGGCCAAGCCGCGCAGCCCCGAAGCCTCGATGGAGACCGCGAAGTGAAGTTGCCTGTGCGCCGCGCTTTCATCCACGGCATGCTGGCCGCCGGCCTGTTCGCCGCCGCCGCCTCGCCCGCGCTCGCCGCCGACGCGGACTTCCCGCAGCAGACCATCACGATCGTGGTGCCCTTCGCGCCGGGCGGCAGCCTCGACGTCACCGCCCGCATCATCAGCAAGGGCCTGAAGGACACGCTCGGCCAGCCGGTGATCGTGGTCAACCGGCCGGGCGCCGGCGGCGCGGTCGGTGCGCGCTCGGTCGCGATTTCCAAGCCGGACGGCTACACGCTCTTCTTCGCCTCGGGCTCGGCCTTCGGCTTCCAGCACCTGCTGGTGAAGAGCTTCGACGTCGAGCTGAAGGACTTCGCGCCGGTCGCCAGCGTCGCGGTCAACACCTCGCTGTTCGCGGTCAATCCGAAGGTGCCGGCGAAGTCGCTGTCCGAGCTGATCGCGCTGGCCGACAGCAGGCCCTCGGGCCTGAACATCTGCTCGACCGGCAGCAACGGCCTCAACCACCTGCAGCTGGAGATGTTCAAGGACCTGGTCAAGCGCCAGCGCCCCGGCAAGCCGCTCAACCTCACCCACGTGCCCTACAACGGCGTGGCCCCGGCGCTCACCGCGCTGCAGGCCGGCGACGTCGACGCCTGTGTGCTCCCCTACAGCACGCTGATCAAGAAGCTCGACGGCACTGCATTGAACGTGATCGCGGTGCAGCGCGGGCAGCGGCTGCCATCGCTGCCGAACGCGGCCACCACCGGCGAGCAGGGCTATCCGGAGATGGACGGCAACGACCAGTTCGTCACCGTGTCGGCGCCCGCCGGCACGCCGGCGCCGGTGCTGCACGTGCTCGAGGAAGGCCTGCGCAAGACGCTCGAGGACCCGGCGACGAAGGCCAGCCTGACCGCGCTCGACGTGCAGCCGACCTTCGTCGGCGCCAAGGAGACGCAGCAGTGGCTGGAGGCGGACGTGCGCAAGATGACCGGCGTCATCCAGAAGGCCGGGCTGGTCGCGCAACCCTAGCGGGTGCGTGCGCTCAGCTGCTGAGCGTGCGCAACTCCCCGCGCGCGACGCCCAGCACGGTGCGCACCAGCAGCGCCGCGATCACGAAGGTGGCCAGCGCCAGCAGCACGATCGCGATGACGCTGGTGAGGGTGCCCGGCAGGGCCGTCGCGATGCGCAGCCCCGCGACCGCGGTCGCCGCCAGCGGAAAGCTCACGGCCCACCAGCTCACCCGGAACGGGCAGCAGGCCGGCAGGTAGCGCAGCCGGCCGAGCAGCACCGCCAGCATGAAGACGGTCAGCGCGAACAGCGCCTGGGCGAACAGGTCGACCTGGTCGGCGGTGAGGATGTAGGCCGAGCAGCCGACCGAGAACGGCGCCAGCAGCACCATCAGGCTGGGCTTGAGCGCATCGGGCAGCGGCTCCTCGAAAAGCAGGCGCGAGAAGATCAAGGTGAACAGCGGCAAGGTGAAGAAGAGGCCGACCGCCAGCCCCAGCACCATCACCGCCTGCATCGACTGCAGGCCGAGCGACGGCATCGCCAGCGGTACGTCGAGCATGCCGACCACCGGGATGATCCAGGCCGGCGTCGCGTGCGCGGCCTGCTGCCGGCGGTTCATCCAGCGGTCCACCACGGACCAGCCGAAGGCGGTCATGCCGACCGCGCCGACGGCCCAGACCGCGCGCGCGAAGTCGATGCTCAAGGGCGCCAGCACGATCGGCAGCAGCAGCAGGCTGATCAGGAAGGTGCCGAACAGGTTGCCGGCGATCGGATGGGCGAACTCCGCCTTCACCGCCTGCGGCGCGATCGCGATCTTGATCGCATAGCCGGCGGCCACCAGCACGAAGGCCAGGACCGCGATCGCGCCGATCGCGTCGGCGACCGCGCTCGACACGCCGAAGCGCAGGTGCGCGAGCCGCCAGGCGACGCTCAGGCCGGTGAGGCCCATCACCGAGCCGAACAGCCCGACCGGAAAGACCTCGAAAACGCGGATCGCCGGCGCGGGGACGGCGGCGGACGCATCGACTTCGTTCGACATGCAGGAAGGCTCCGTGAAGGCCGCGGTGCGGGTGCGGGAATGCAACCCCCGGGCCGCGCGCAGTATCGATGGGCGAGGGGCGCGCGTCCAGCGAGGCCGAAACTGGGGCCGATCCGACTCGCCAGCGCGCGGCGAAAGTCGTACGCTCGCCGCCGAGGCTGCACGACGCGACTGCCGAAGCCCGACCACGAGGTCACACCGAGGACATCGAATGAAGACCCGTACCCATCTCCCCGCCCGTCTCGCCGCGATCGCGGCCCTTTCCCTGGCCGCACTGGCGCCGCTCGACAGCTGGGCCGTGGCCTGTGCCGCCGGTGTCTACCGCGCCGGCTGCGTCGGCCCGAACGGCGCGGTCGGGGTGCGCCGGCCGGTGCCGGTCTACCACCCGCCGGCCCACGTCAATTGCGCCGCCGGTCCCTATCGCGCCGGTTGCGTGGGACCGAACGGCGCCGCGGTCATCCGCCGTTGACCGGATCGACCGGGCTCAGTCCGGCTTGATGCCGACCGTCCTGACGATCTGCGCATAGCGCGCGGACTCGGCCGCCACTTCCTGCGCGAAGGCCTTCGGCGCCAGGCCGGTGGCCTCGATGCCCTGTGCCTGCAGGTCGGCGCGCACCTGCGGCTCCTGCACGATCGCGGCGGCGTCGGCGGCGATCCGCTCGACCACCGCGGGCGGCGTGCGCGCCGGCGCGAAGAGGCCGAACCAGGTGCCGGCGCGATAGCCCGGGTAGCTGGCCGCCACCGTCGGCACGTCCGGCAGCAGTGCCTGCGGCGCCGGGCTGCTCACCGCCAGCGCCACCAGCCGGCCGGCGCGGATCTGCGACAGCGCCGGGCCGAGCGCGATGAACATCAGGTCGACCTGGCCGGCGATCACGTCCTGCATGCCCAGCGGCCCGCCGCGGTACGGAATGTGGGTGACGTAGATGCCGGCGCGCTGCTTGAGCATTTCCATCGCCAGGTGCTGCGGGCTGCCGTTGCCGGCCGACGCGTAGTTCAGGCGCCCCGGATGCGCCTTGGCGGCCTGGATGAAGTCGGCGAGCGTGTGCAGGCCGGTCTTCGGGTTCGCCACCAGCACGAAGTCGACCTTGCCGAGCGACACCACCGGCACCAGGTCGCGCAGCGCGTCGTAGGGCAGGCCCTGCTGCAGGTTGGGCAGGATCGTGATCGGGCCGTCGGCGCCGACCAGCAGCGCGTTACCGTCGGGCGGCGACTTGGCGATGAAGTCGGCGGCCACGATGCCGCCGGCGCCGGTGCGGTTGTCGATCACCACCGGCTGCTTCCAACGCTCGGAAAGGCGCGGCCCGACGGTGCGGGCCAGGAGGTCGGGCGCGCTGCCCGCGGTGTTGGCCACCGTGATGTGGACCGGGTGCGCGGGCCAGGTCTGCTCGGCGGCCGGAAGGTGGAAGGAAAGGGTGGAGAGAAGGAGCGCCGCCAGCGCGGGCAGTCGTCGTCGAGAGTGGTCAGGCATCCCGTCAGAGTACCTTGCCCGGGTTCAGCATGCCGAGCGGGTCCAGGCAGGCCTTCAGCCGCCGCATCAGGGCCAGCTCTTGCGGCGACCGCGTGAAGCCGACGAAGGCCTTCTTGGTGAGGCCGATGCCGTGCTCTGCCGAGACGGTGCCGCCGAGCCGCCGCACCAGCCCGTAGACCACGTCGTCGACCGCCTCCTGCGGCTGCCGGGCGCCGGCCGAAGGCACGTTGACCACCACGTGCAGGTTGCTGTCGCCGATGTGGCCGTAGCACAGCACGTGGGCGTCCGGCCATTGCGCGCGCACCTCCTGCTGCACCTGCGCCACCGCGTCGCCCATGGCCGCGGTCGGCAGGCCGATGTCGAAGCCGATCACCGGGCCGAGCACCTTCGAATATTCGGACACGCTGTCGCGCACCGCCCAGAGCTGCTTCGCATCGCGCTCCGAGGCGCCGACCACCACGTCGCCGAGCAGTCCTTCCTCGAGCAGCGGCGCCAGGCAGGCTTCCAGCTGAGCAGACGCACCCTCCTCGTGGAAGGCGCTGGCCTCGACCAGCACGTAGACGCCGTGCGCCTCGGCGAAGGGCCGACGCAGCGCCGGCAGCCGCGCGGTCATGGTGTCGACGAAGCTCGGCCACATCACCTCGAAGGCCGACAGCGACGGACCGAGCCGGGCCCGCGCCGCCTTCAGCAGCGCGATCACCGCGGCGAAGTCGGGGCAGCCGCACAGCGCGGTGGCCATCGACAGCGGCCGCGCCTGCAGCCGCAGCACCACCCGCGTGACGATGCCCAGCGTGCCCTCGGAGCCGATGAAGAGCTGCTTCAGGTCGTAGCCGGCGTTGTTCTTGATCATCTTGTTGAGCGAGCCGACGACGGTGCCGTCGGGCAGCACCGCCTCGAGGCCCAGCACCTGGTCGCGCGCCATGCCGTAGCGGATCACCCGGTTGCCGCCGGCGTTGGTCGCCAGGTTGCCGCCGATGGTGCAGGAGCCGCGGGCGCCGAGGTCGAGCGGGAAGTAGAGGCCGGCCTGCTCCGCCGCTTCCTGGATCTCCGCGAGCCTCGCGCCGGCGCCGACGGTCAGGGTGCCCATCACGGTGTCGATCTCCTCGATCGCGGCCATGCGCTCCAGCGACATGACCACGCCG
>NZ_LMUW01000041.1 GCF_009765735.1 Xenophilus sp. L33 | reverse complement strand
CGGCGCACAGGGGTCGGCCGGCCCGCACCGCATGCCGGGCTTGGGGGTGGCGCGAGCTATCGCGGCGTTTCCGTCGTTCTTGGCCTGCGCGCTCATTTAGTTGACATATAAACAGTTGAAAAGTAATGTATTGAGGGTTTTCGGACTTCAACTACTTTTCAACCCCATGAAAATCGCAATCCTTGGTGGCGGGCACGGTGCCTATGCGGCGGCGGCGGATCTTTCGGAGGCCGGGCACGAAGTGCGGCTCTGGCGACGGGATGCGGCGGCGCTGGCGCCGCTGGTGCAGGCGGGGTCGATCGTGCTGAAGGATGCGCGAGGGGCCCGGGACGTGCCGATCGCGCTGGCGACTTCGGACATCGGGGCGGCGTTGAAGGATGCGGCGCTGATCGTGCTGCCGACGCCGGCGACGGCGCAGCGGGACATCGCGCTGGCGATGGCGCCGCACCTGGTCGACGGGCAGGTGGTGTTCCTGGCGCCGGGCACCTTCGGGAGCTACCTGATGGCACGCTGGGTGAAGGAGGCCGGGAACGCGGCCGAGGTCGCCTGGGGCGAGACCGGGACGCTGCCCTACCTGGCGCGCAAGCACGGCGAGCGCGAGGTGAACATCACGATCCGGGCGATCCGGCTGCCGACCGGCGTCTACCCGGCGCGCAAGGCGGAGGCGGCGATCGCGCGGATCCGCAAGGCCTATCCGTCGGTGCATGGCTGCGGCGATGCGCTGTCGGGCGCGCTGATGAATGCGGGGCCGGTGATCCATCCGCCGCTGATGGTGATGAACGCGGCGCCGCTGCAGCACTTCGAGCGCTGGGACATCCACAACGAAGGCACGCAGCGTTCGGTGCGCGACGTGACCGACCGGCTCGACCGCGAACGCATCGCGGTGCGTGAGGCGCTGGGGCAGGGCGCGCCGCACTACCCGCTGGCGGACCACTACGACAACGACCGCTGGATGTACGGCGATGCGCACAAGCAGCTGGTGAAGTCGGGCGACTGGCGCGAGCACATCGACCTGCACACGCACCGCTACGTCACCGAGGACACCGAGCTGGGGCTGGCTTTCCTGGCCTCCGTGGCCCGCTATGCCGGCGTCGACGCGCCGATCGCGCACGGCCTGCTGGCGATCGTCGGCGGCATCCTCAGGCGCGACCTGCGGCAGGGGCCGCGCACGCTCGAGACGCTCGGCCTAGCCGCGCTGCCGCCGGCCGAACTCGCGCGGAGGCTGCACGATGGCGAATGACGCTTCTCCCGCACCCGGCGCCGGCTCGCGGCCTCCGCCGCGCTTCGCCGCGGTCGGCGCTGGCCGCATGGGACGCGGCATCGCGATCGCCTTCGCCTATGCCGGCCATCGCATCTCGCTCGTCGACCTGCGGCCGCGCAGCGACGACGCCTGGCGCGCGCTCAAGAGCGAAGCGCTGGCCGAGATCGAAGGCAGCCTCGGCGCGCTGTCGAAGCTCGGCGTGATCGAAGCGGCACAGGTCGCGGTCGCCGCGGCGCGGGTCGAATTCGTGCGCGCGGCGGAGGCGCCGGCCGCGCTGGCGGCGGCGGAGCTGGTCTTCGAGGGCCTGCCGGAGACGATCGAGGCCAAGCGCGAGGCCTTCGAACTGCTCAACCTGCATTGCCGCGACGACGCGATCCTCACCTCCACCACCAGCAGCATCCTGGTGACGCAGCTGGCCGGACTGGTGCGGCTGCCGGGGCGCTTCCTCAACATGCACTGGCTCAATCCGGCCTACGTGATCCCGGTGGTGGAGCTGAGCTGCCATCCGGGCACCGAGCCGGCGGTGCTGGAGCGGGCCAAGGCGCTGATGACCTCGATCGGCAAGCTGCCTGTGGTCTGCGGGCCGACGCCGGGCTACATCGTGCCGCGGCTGCAGGCGCTGGTGATGAACGAGGCGGCGCGGATGATCGAGGAAGGCGCGGCGACCGCGGAGGAGATCGACAAGGCGACCCGCTACGGCCTCGGCCTGCGCTTCGCCGCGCTCGGCGTGGTCGAGTTCATCGACTTCGGCGGCTGCGACATCCTGCACCACGCGAGCCGCGAGATGTCGGCCTCGATCGATGCCGGCCGCTACACGGCGCCGGCGATCGTCGGCCGGATGATGCAGGAAGGCAAGCTCGGCCTGAAGAGCGGCGCCGGCTTCTACGACTACCAGGGCCGCGACCTGCCGGCCTACCGGCTCGACGTGCTGTCGCGCACGCTCGGCATGCTGCGGCACGCCGGCCTGTGGCGGCCACCTGCGGACGCGACGCTGGACTGAACCATGGAGCGCGCCGGCGGTGGCCGCTCAGTCCTCGTCGGCGGCGTCGCCCGGCGCGTGGGCGTGCAGCTCGATCAGCCGGCGCAGGATGCGCTTGAGTTCCTCGGCCCGCGCGAGGCCGAAGGGCTCCAGCACGCGCAGCTCGTGTTCGCGGGCCAGCTCCATCAGGTGTTCGACCGCCTTCGCACCCTCGCGGGTGATGCGCACCAAGGTGATACGCCGATCACTGTCGTGGGGCAGGCGCTCGACCTGGCCGCGCGTTTCCATGCGGTCGAGCAGGCGCGTCACGGTCGGCTGCTTGGTGACCGTGACCTGCGCCAGCTGGCCGATGCTGATCGGCTCGCCGCCGGCCAGCGAGGCCATGACGCGCCATTCGGAGATCGAGAAGCCGTGCTTGCGCGCCACCTCGTGGAATTCGGAAGAGATCAGCTGGCTGGCCTGGGCCAGCAGCGCCGGCAGGTAGTCGTCGACGAAATGAAGTTCGGTGGCGCCCGCTGCCGACTCGGACGGCGCGGAAGAACCCAGACTCGCGGCGGGCACGCTGCTTGCATGTCTAGGGTTATTCATGATTGTGAATAGATTCAGTTGTCAACATTATAGAAACCGTGGTTTCGATCCGGAACCCGTGTTCCACGCATGAAGGAAATCCATGGCCGAGCGATCGTTCGTCGAAGAGGTCAAGAAGCTGCGGCTCGCCGAGGGCGAGGTGTTCCGCGGTGAGGGCATTCTGGCAGTCACCAAGGCGCTGCTGGAGTCCGGAGTTTCCTATGTGGCCGGCTACCAGGGCGCGCCGATCTCGCACCTGATGGACGTGCTGGCCGATGCGCAGGACATCCTGGCCGACAACGGCATCCGCTTCGAGAACAGCGCAAGCGAAGCCACCGCCGCCGCCACGCTGGCCGCGTCGGTCAACTACCCGCTGCGCGGCGCGGTGACCTTCAAGGCCACCGCCGGCACCAACGTGGCGTCGGACGCGCTGTCGAACCTGGCCTCGGGCGGCGTCACCGGCGGCGCGCTGATCATCGTCGGCGAGGACTACGGCGAGGGCTCCTCGATCATGCAGGAGCGCAGCCACGCCTTCGCGATGAAGTCGCAGATCTGGCTGCTCGACCCACGTCCCAACCTGCCGTCGATCGTGGCCGCGGTGAAGCACGGCTTCGAGCTGTCGGAGGCCAGCCACACGCCGGTGATGCTGCAACTGCGCATCCGCGCCTGCCACGTGCACGGCCACTTCATCGCCAGCGACAACCGCCGCGCCGCCTTCAGCACGAAGGAAGCGCTGGAATCGCCGCGGCGCGACGTCGGGCGCATCGTGCTGCCGCCGGCCAGCTTCGTGCACGAGCAGGAGAAGGTGAAGGAGCGCTGGCCGGCCGCGGTGCGCTACATCGAGCAGCAGGGCCTGAACGAATTCTTCTCGGAGGACGCCGACGACATCGGCGTGATCGTGCAGGGCGGCAGCTACAACACGATGGTGCGGGCGCTTGAGCGGCTCGGCCTGGCGGACGTCTACGGCCGCACCAAGGTGCCGCTCTACGTGATGAACGTGGCCTATCCGGTGATCGAGAGCGAGGTGCTGCGCTTCTGCGAAGGCAAGCGCGCGGTGCTGATGGTCGAGGAAGGCCAGCCGAATTTCGTCGAGCAGAACCTGGCGATGATCCTGCGCCAGGCCGGCTCGACCACCGCGCTGCACGGCAAGGACATGCTGCCGGTCGCCGGCGAATACACCGCCGCCGAGCTGCTCAAGGGCGCGCGCGCCTTCTGCGAGCGCTACGGCCGGCTCGAGCCGCTGGCGGTGCCTCCGGCGGTGCGCAAGGGGATCCCGCTGATGGAGGTGGCCGCGGTCGGCGTCGACTCGGCGCCGGAACTGACGCCGGCCCTGGCGCTCGACGCCAGCGTGCATGCGCGGCCGCCGGGCTTCTGCACCGGCTGCCCCGAGCGGCCGATCTTCAGCGCCATGAAGCTGGTCGAGCGCGAGCTGGGGCCGCACCACGTGAGCGCCGACATCGGCTGCCACCTGTTCTCGATCCTGCCGCCCTTCCACATCGGCAACACCACCATGGGCTACGGCATGGGCAGCGCCGGCGCCGCGGCGCTGGCGGCGCCGGGCGGCAAGCGCGCGATCTCGATGATGGGCGACGGCGGCTTCTGGCACAACGGCCTCACCAGCGGCATCGCCAACGCGGTCTACAACCGCAGCGACAACCTGACGATCGTGGTCGACAACAACTACACCTCGGCCACCGGCGGCCAGGACCTCCTGTCGTCGAAGGCGCAGAACCCGACCCGCAGCACCGGCCATGCGATCGAGCGCGCGGTGCGCGGCGTCGGCGTGACCTGGGTGCGCACGATGCGCCGCACCTACGACGTCGCCGGCATGCGCGATGCGCTCAAGGATGCGCTGACCACGAAGCAGGCCGGCCCGAAGGTGCTGATCGCGCAGTCCGAATGCATGCTCAACAAACAGCGGCGCGAGAAGCCGCTGGCACGCCGCGCGATCGCCGACGGCAAGCGCGTGGTGCGCGAGAAGTTCGGTGTCGATTCCGACACCTGCACCGGCGACCATTCGTGCATCCGGCTGTCGGGCTGCCCGTCGCTGTCGATCAAGCCGAACCCCGATCCGCTGCGCACCGATCCGGTGGCGACCGTGCTCGACAGCTGCGTCGGCTGCGGCGTCTGCGGCGAGGTCTCGCATGCGGCGGTGCTGTGCCCGTCCTTCTACCGGGCGCAGATCGTCAGCAACCCTAGCCGCTGGGACCGGCTGCGCGACGGCGTGCGGCGCAGCGTGATCGGCTGGCTGCAGCGCGGCGACGAGAAGCGGCGTGCGCAATATGCCTTCTGAGCCACGAATGAACAGCCTGCAACCGATCAAGATCGCGATCCTCGCCATGGGCGGCGAGGGCGGCGGCGTGCTGGCCGACTGGATCGTCGACCTCGGCGAGGCCAACGGCTACCTGGCGCAGACCACCTCGGTGCCCGGCGTGGCGCAGCGCACCGGCGCGACCATCTACTACGTGGAGCTGTATCCGCAGGCGCAGGCCGAGGCCGACGGCGCCGCGCCGGTGCTGGCGCTGATGCCGCTGCCGGGCGACGTCGACGTGGTGCTGGCCTCGGAGCTGATGGAAGGCGGCCGGGCGATCCAGCGCGGCCTGGTCACGCGCGAGCGCACCACGCTGATCGCCTCCACCCATCGCGTCTATTCGATCGCCGAGAAGAGCGCGATGGGCGACGGCCGGGTCGACAGCGGCGAACTGTTGGCGCATGCGTCGCAGGCGGCTAAGCGCTTCATCCGCTTCGACATGGCCGAGGCGGCCGAGGCCGCGGGCAGCGTGATCAGCGCGGTGCTCTTCGGCGCGCTGGCCGGCGCGGGCGTGCTGCCCTTCGGCCGGGCGCAGTTCGAGGCCACGATCGAGCGCGGCGGCGTCGGCGTGAAGCCGAGCCTGCGTGCCTTCGCCGACGGCTTCTCGCGGGCCCAGGGCGAAGCGGAAGCGGGCGAGGCCAAGGTCATCGAGGCCGCGGTGCCGCAGCCGCGCCATCCCGCGGTGCGGGCGCTGGTCGAGCGGGTGCAGCAGGGCTTCCCGGTGGCGGCGCACCACTTCCTGCTCGAAGGCGTGCGGCGGCTCATCGACTACCAGGACACCGACTACGCCGGCCTCTACCTCGATCGCATGGCCGCCGTGGCCGCGCTGCCCCACGACGGCGACGGCCGGCTGCTGCGCGAGACCGCGCGCCACCTCGCGCTCTGGATGTCCTACGAAGACACCGCGCGCGTCGCCGCGCTGAAGACCCGCGCGACCCGCTTCGACCGGGTCCGTGCCGAGACCCGGCTGGCCGACGGCCAGGTGCTGGCGATCAACGAGTACATGCATCCGCGGCTGCAGGAGATCTGCGAGACCCTGCCGGCCGGCTTCGGCCGCTGGCTGATGGCCTCGAGCCTGCCGCGCAAGTGGGTCGAGAGCCTGACCCGGCGCGGCCGCGTGATCCAGACCAGCTCGCTGCACGGCTACCTGCTGCTGCGCACGGTCGCGGCCTGCAAGCGCTGGCGCCGCTCGACCCTGCGCTATGCGGACGAGAACCGCCGCATCGAGGAGTGGCTGCGGCGCATCGCCGACGCGGCGGCCCGCAACCCGGCCCTGGCGGTCGAGGTGGCCCAGTGCCAGCGGCTGGTCAAGGGCTACAGCGACACCCACGAACGCGGCCTTCGCAACTACGACACCTTGATGGCCGCGCTGCAGCGCGCCGGCGCGGCGCTGGCACCGGCCACCTTGCGCGAGCTGCGCGACGCGGCGCTGGCCGACGAGCACGGCCACCAGCTGCAGGCGGCGCTGGCGCGTCACGCACTGGCCTAGAGACCCGGCCTGCAAAGGAACCCGAACCATGTCCCTTCCCACCCTGCAAGTGCGCGTCGCCGAGGCGCTCGAACTGAACCCGCTGATCCGGAGCTTCCGCCTGGTCGCGCTCGACGGCGCGCCGCTGCCGGGCTTCAGCGCCGGCGCGCACATCCGGGTGCAGGTGGATCCCGTGGCCGGCGCGGCGCCGGACTGGCGCCACTATTCGCTCATCAACTTCGCGCCCGAAGGCAGTGCCACCGAGGCGCCGGCCGAGTACCTGATCGCGGTACGCAAGGAAGAGACCGGCCGCGGCGGCTCGCGCTTCATGCACGAGCGGGTGAAGCAAGGCGACCTGCTGACGATCGAGCTGCCGAAGAACGACTTCCCGCTGCACACCGGCCCGGGCGGCACGGTGCTGCTGGCGGGCGGCATCGGCGTGACGCCGCTGGCCAGCATGGCAGCGCGGCGGCGTGCCGAAGGCCTGCCGGTGAAGCTGCACTACGCCGGCCGCAGCCGCGAGCTGCTGGCCTTCCTGCCGCAGCTGCAGGCCCTGCTGGGCGACGACCTGCACCTGCATGCCGACGTCGAGCACGGCGGCCCCTTCGAGATCGACCTGATGCTCGACCGCATCCCGGCCGGCGACCGGCTCTACGTCTGCGGCCCGAAGCCGATGCTCGACGCGGTGCTGGCGCGCACGCAGGCCCGCGGCTGGGCGCACGACCGGGTGCACTTCGAGCTCTTCACCACGCCGGTGGTGGAAGAGGGCGACCATGCCTTCGAGGTCGAGCTGGCGCAGTCGGGCCAGCGCTTCACGGTGCCGGCGGACCAGAGCATCCTCGACTGCCTGATCGAGCATGGCTGCGATCCGCTCTACGACTGCAAGCGCGGCGAATGCGGCGTCTGCGAGACGGCGGTGATCGAAGGCGAGATCGACCACCGCGACTACGTGCTGACCGCCCGCGAGAAGTCGCTGGGCCAGGTGATGCAGATCTGCATCTCGCGGGCCAAGGGCCCGCGGCTGGTGCTGGACATCTGAAGGAGCATCGAGATGAAGTCCTACCGATCCGATCCCGACGCGGTGCGCGCGCTGGTGCAGCCCGACCGGGTGCACCGCGACCTGTACACCAGCGTCGAGCTGTTCGAGCTGGAGCAGGAGCATTTCTTCGCCAACACCTGGAACTACGTCGGCCACGAGAGCCAGATCCCGAAGCCGGGCGACTACCTGAGCAACGAGGTCGGCGGCCGGCCGCTCATCGTCGTGCGCCACACCGACGGCAGCGTGCGCGCGATGATGAACCGCTGCGCCCACAAGGGCTCGCGGCTGGTGAGCGCGCCCTGCGGCAACACCGGCAAGTTCTTCCGCTGCCCCTACCACGCCTGGACCTTCAAGACCGACGGCGCGCTGCTGGCGATCCCGCTGAAGAACGGCTACGAAGGCACGCAGCTGCAGGAATGCGAGGCCGCCAAGGGACTCACCACGATCAGGAACGTGCGCAGCCACCGCGGCTTCATCTTCGTGAAGATCAACGAGGTCGGCCCCGACTTCGAGGAATTCTTCGGCGACTCGCTCAGCTCGATCGACAACATGGCCGACCGTTCACCCGAAGGCGAGCTGGAGATCGCCGGCGGTTGCCTGCGCTTCATGCACCAGTGCAACTGGAAGATGTTCGTCGAGAACCTGAACGACACGATGCACCCGATGGTGGCGCACGAGTCTTCCGCCGGCACCGCCAAGCGCATGTGGGCCGACCAGCCGGCCGACGCGCCCAAGCCGATGGCGATCGAGCAGTTCGTGCCCTTCATGTCCGACTACAAGTTCTTCGAGGACATGGGTGTTCGCACCTACGACAACGGCCACAGCTTCACCGGCGTCAACTTCAGCATCCACAGCAAGTACAAGGCGATCCCCGAATACGACGACGCGATGAAGGCGCGCTACGGCGAGGAGCGCACCGCGCAGATCCTCGGCATGTCGCGCCACAACACGGTCTACTACCCGAACCTGACGATCAAGGGCGCGATCCAGTCGATCCGCGTGGTCAAGCCGATCGCGGTGGACAAGACGCTGGTCGAGAGCTGGACCTTCCGGCTGAAGGGCGCGCCGCCCGAGCTGCTGCAGCGCACGACCATGTACAACCGGCTGATCAACTCGCCCTTCTCGGTGGTCGGCCACGACGACCTGCAGGCCTACCGCGGCATCCAGGCCGGGCTGCATGCGAGCGGCAACGAATGGATCAGCCTGCACCGCAACTACGACCCGGCCGAGCTGAATGGCGGCGAGATCACGACCGTCGGCACCAGCGAGCTGCCGATCCGCAACCAGTACCGCAGCTGGGCCCGCTTCATGACGGAAACGATGTGATGCCCACCGCCCCGACACGCCAGGACCTGATCGACTTCGTGGTGCGCGAGGCGCGCCTGCTCGACGAGAAGCGCTACGAGGAATGGAACGCGCTCTTCACCGACGACGCCTTCTACTGGGTGCCGCTGGTGCCCGACCAGGAAGACGGCATCAACCACACCTCGCACCTCTACGAGGACAAGCTGCTGCGCGACCTGCGCATCGAGCGGCTGAAGAGCCCGCGCGCCTTCTCGCAGCAGCCGCCGAGCCGCTGCCACCACCTGCTGCAGACGCCGACCGTGGAGGTCTTCGACGAGGAGGCGCAGCGCTACGTGGTGCGCAGCGAGTTCCACTACACCGAGTCGCAGGGCGACGAGCTCGCCTTCTACGTCGGCACCTTCTTCCATCACCTGGTCTTGCAGGACGGCGCGCTGCGCATGACCCTGAAGCGGGTCAACCTGCTCAACTGCGACGCGGCGCTGCCGGCCGTGCAGCTCTTCATCTAGCCATGCACGCCACGGTCCACGACGTCTTCACGGCCACGGCGGCGCGCACGCCGGCGGCGCCCTTCCTGTTCACCGAATCGGTGACCGCCGCCGCCTACGGCATCCCGGCCGGGCCGATCGCCTGGGGCGAGGCGGCCGCGGAGGTCGAGCGGCTGCGCGCGCGCTACGCCGAGGCCGGCTACGGCCACGGCCATCGGGTCGGCCTCTTGCTGGAGAACCGGCCGGTCTTCCTCTTCCACTGGCTGGCGCTGAACGCGCTCGGTGTCAGCGTGGTGCCGATCAACGCCGACATGCGCTCGGCCGAACTGGTCTACCTGATCGGCCACAGCGAGATCGGCCTGGCGGTGACCCTGCCGTCGCGCGCCGCCGACCTGCGGGCGGCCGCGGCCACTGCCGGCATCGCGTTCGACACGCTCGCGCCGGAAGCGTTGGAGCCGATCCCTTGCGCACGCACGCAGCCGCCGCGCGCCGGCGAGCCGATCGGCGAGCACACCGAATGCGGGCTGCTCTACACCTCGGGCACCACCGGCCGGCCCAAGGGCTGCATCCTGGACAACGCCTACTTCCTCTGCGCCGGCCGCTGGTATGCCGCGCTCGACGGCGTCTGCAGCGTGCGGCCCGACGCCGAACGCGTGATCACGCCGCTGCCGCTCAACCACATGAACGCGATGGCCTTCTCGACCATGGTGGTGCTGGTGGCCGGCGGCTGCCTGGTGCAGCTGGACCGCTTCCATCCGAAGAGCTGGCTGCAGAGCGCGCGCGAGAGCGGCGCCACCATCGCCCACTACCTGGGCGTGATGCCGGCGATGCTGCTGGCCGCGCCGCCGCAGGCTTCGGACCGCGAGCACGCGATCCGCTGGGGCTTCGGCGCCGGCGTCGACCGCAAGAACCACGCGCCCTTCGAGGCCCGCTTCGGCTTCCCGCTGGTGGAGGCCTGGGCCATGACCGAGACCGGCGCCGCCGCCTGCGTGATGGCCAACCGCGAGCCGCGCCTCGTCGGCAGCAGCTGCTTCGGCCGGCAGCCGGACTTCGTCGAGATCCGGCTGGTCGACGACACGGGCAACGAGGTGGCCGCCGACCAGCCCGGCGAACTGTGGGTGCGTTCGGCCGGTGCCGATCCGCGCCGCCACTTCTTCTCCGGGTATCTCAAGGACGAGGAGGCCACGCGCGAAGCCTGGGCCGACGGCTGGTTCCATACCGGCGACCTGGTGCGGCGCGATGCCGAGGGCAACTTCTTCTTCGTCGACCGCAAGAAGAACGTGATCCGGCGCAGCGGCGAGAACATCTCGGCGGTCGAGGTCGAGAGCGTGCTGAACCAGCACCCGGCGGTGAAGACCTCGGCGGTCGCGGCCACGCCCGACGCGGTGCGGGGCGACGAGGTGCTGGCCTGCGTGGTGCTGCGCGAGGACGCGGATGCGAGCGCGCCCGCGGCACTGGCCGCCGACATCGTGCGGCATGCGCTCGACCAGCTGGCCTACTACAAGGCGCCGGGCTGGGTCGCCTTCGTGGACGCGCTGCCGCTGACCGCCTCGCAGAAGATCCAGCGCGGCGAGCTGCGCGCGCTGGCGCAAGCCCTGCCGGGCGCGGCGCATTGCGTCGACACCCGCGCCATGAAGAAGAGGCAGGACTGATGCGCCGCCTCTCCTACGAAGGCGTCGCGGTGGCGGTGCCGGTCACGGTGCCCTACCAGCGCTATTCGACGCTCGGCGCGCACTGGTTCCTCGGCCAGGCGGTCGAGGCGCTGCTGCGCGAGAGCGGCCTGGCGAAGTCGCAGGTCGACGGCCTGTGCGTCAGCAGCTTCTCGCTGGCACCGGACACCGCCGTCGGCGTGACCCAGCACCTGGGCCTGTCGCCGCGCTGGCTCGACCATGTGCCGACCGGCGGTGCCTCCGGCGTGATGTGCCTGCGCCGGGCGGCCCGCGCGGTGCAGAGCGGCGACGCCGAAGTGGTGGCCTGCGTCGCCGCCGACACCAACCATGTCGACTCCTTCCGCCAGACGCTGGGCGCTTTCAGCGACTTCGCGCGCGACGCCACCTACCCGTACGGCGCCGGCGGCCCCAACTCGATCTTCGCCTTCATCACCGCGCACTACATGCGCAGCTTCGGCGCGCGGCGCGAGGACTTCGGCCGCATCGCGGTCGACCAGCGCAGCAACGCCCTGAAGAACCCGAACGCGATGTTCAAGAAGCCGCTGGGCCTCGACGAATACATGGCGGCGCGGCCGATCTCCGACCCGATCCATCTCTTCGACTGCGTGATGCCCTGCGCCGGCGCCGAGGCCTTCCTGGTGATGAGCGAGGAGCGCGCGCGCGACCTGGGGCTGGCGCACGTGGTGATCCGCGGCGCGATCGAGCGCCACAACGCCTATTCGGAAGACCCGGTGATGATCCGCGGCGGCTGGCGGGTCGACCGCGACGACCTCTATGCGCAGGCCGGCGTGGCACCGGCGGACATCGACTTCGTCCAGACCTACGACGACTACCCGGTGATCGTGATGATGCAGTTCGAGGACCTCGGCTTCTGCGAGAAGGGCGAAGGCCCGGCCTTCGTGCGCGCGCACGGCCTCACGCACGACGGCAGCTTCCCCAACAACACCAGCGGCGGCCAGCTGTCGGCCGGCCAGGCCGGCGCGGCCGGCGGCTTCCTCGGCATGACCGAGGCGATCCGGCAGCTGACGGACAGCGCCGGCGCGCGGGCCGTGCCGGACGCCACGCTGGGGCTGGTCGCCGGCTTCGGCATGGTCACCTACGACCGGTGCCTGTGCACCGGCGCGGTGGTGCTCGGGAGGCCCGCATGACCGCGCCGATGATCCATCCGAAGCGCAAGAACCCGGTGCTGCGCACCCGGCAGATGAACCTGCCGCCTTCGGCGCGCGGCCGGGTGGCGCTGGGCATCACCGCGGCGGCGGCCGAGGGCCGCTTCGAGCTGCAGACCTGCGCGAACTGCGGCACGGTGCAATACCCGCCGCGCGAGGCCTGCCACAAGTGCCTCTCGCCCGAACTGCACTGGGGCGAGCAGGGCGGCGAGGGCGAGCTGCTGGCCAGCACCACGCTGCATCACAGCAACGACCTGTTCTTTCGCGAACGCCTGCCCTGGCGGCTCGGCCTGGTGCGGCTCGACGCCGGCCCGACCGTCATGACGCACCTGCACGGCGAGGTCGGCGAGGCGCCGGCGCGGGTGCGCGTGGGTGCCCGCATCGATCGCACCGGGCAGGCGGTGCTGATCGGATTTCCATTCGAAGGGAGTGCCCACATGGCCGACGACAAGATGCTGAGGGAAATGACCAGCGACCCGAAGTTCCGCAAGGTGCTGGTCACCGACGGCAAGACCGAGGTGGGCCAGGCGATCGTGCGGGCGCTGGTCAAGGCCGGCGCCGACATCGTCTGGGTCGGCCATGCCGAGCCCTGGAAGAAGCTCGGCGGCCTGGACGAGATCAGCGAGCTGCCGCAGGTCACGCTGGTGCCGCTGGACCTCACCAACGGCCGCTCGGTGACCGAGCTGGCCGGCAAGATCGGCGGCAAGGTCGACATCGTGATCAACAACGCCGAGCTGCACCGCGGCTTCGGCATCGGCGCCCGGCGCGGCACCGACGTGGCGCGGGCCGAGATGGACATCAACTACTTCGGCCTCCTGCGGCTGGCGCAGGAGTTCGGCCCCGCGCTGCGCGGCCGTTCGGCCGACGGCGAGACCGGCGCCACCGCCTGGGTCAACCTGCTGTCGATCTACGCGCTCAGCAACTTCCCGCCGCACGGCACCTTCAGCGCGTCGAAGGCGGCGGCCCATTCGCTGGCCCAGTGCCTGCGCGCGGAAATGCGTCCGGCCGGCATCCGGGTGATCAACGTCTTCCCCGGCCCGATCGACGACGAATGGAACCAGCACACGCCGCCGCCGAAGCTGGCGGCCGGCACGCTGGCGAGCGCGATCGTGAAGGCGCTGCGCGACGGCGTGGAGGACGTCTACCCCGGCGACGTGGCCCAGGAGTGGCTCGAGCGCTGGCGCGACAACCCGAAGATCCTGGAACGCGAACTGGCGGCCGGCGGCAGCTGAACCGAAGCGGAGCAACGACGATGACGACGACAAGCGAACTCCTGTCCACCGCCGACATCCTCGGCGGCCTGGTCGGCGCCCTGGCCAGCGGCCGCATCCGGGTGGTCGACCTGACGCAGACCCTGACCCCCGAATTCCCGCAGATCGCGCTGCCGCCCGAGATGGGCCAGTGCTGGCCCTTCCGCATCGAGGAGGTGTCGAAGTACGACGAGCGCGGGCCGGGCTGGTACTGGAACAACTTCTCCTGCGGCGAACACACGGGCACCCACTTCGACGCGCCGATCCACTGGATCACCGGGCGCGACCTGCCGAACAATTCGGTCGACACCATACCGGTCGGCAACTTCGTGGCGCCGGCCTGCGTGATCGACTGCTCGCCGCAGGTCGCGGCCGACCCCGACTACCTCCTGAGCGTGGCCGACATCGAGCGCTTCGAGGCCGCGCACGGCCGCATCCCGAAGGGCGCCTGGGCGCTGATGCGCACCGACTGGTCCAAGCGCCACGACCCCGAGGCCTACCAGAACTTCGACGAGACCGGCCAGCACACGCCGGGCCCGAGCACCGAGGCGGTGCGCTTCCTGGTCGAGGAACGCGAGGTCATCGGCTTCGGCTCCGAGGCCATCGGCACCGACGCCGGCCAGGGCTACCACCTGCGCCCGCCGTATCCGTGCCACACCTACATGCACGGCGCGGGCCGCTACGGCCTGCAGTGCCTGTGCAACCTCGACCTGCTGCCGCCGACCGGCGCGCTGCTGATCTGCCCGCCGCTGAAGATCGAGCAGGGCAGCGGCAGCCCGCTGCGGGTGCTGGCCCTGGTGGGAGCGCCGTCGTGAGCGGCAGGACCCAAGTGGCAGTGGTCACCGGCGGCAGCGCCGGCATCGGCCGGGCTATCTGCCAGGACCTGCTGGCGCAGGGCCACGAGGTGGTGTCGCTGGCGCGGCGGGCCTGCGACATCGCGCATCCGAAGCTGCACAGCGTCGAGGTTGGCCTCACCGACCGCGAAGCGACCGCGCAGGCGCTGGCGGAGCTGGCCGGGTCCTTCGACCTCACCACCGTGATCCACAACGCCGGCGTGATCCGCGCGTCGCTGGTCGCCGACGTGAAGCTCGACGACCTCGACGCGCTGGTCGAGCTGCACCTCGGTTGTGCGATCCAGCTGCTGCAGGCCGGCCTGCCCGCGATGCGCGCGCACGGCTTCGGCCGCGTGGTGCTGCTGTCCTCGCGCGCCGCGCTGGGCCTGCCGACCCGCACCAGCTATTCGGCGACCAAGGCCGGCATGCTCGGCATGGCCCGCACCTGGGCGCTGGAGCTGGCGCCCGAGGGCATCACGGTCAACGTGGTGGCGCCGGGGCCGATCCGCACCGACATGTTCTACGACGTCGTGGAGGCCGGGAGCGAGCGCGAACGGGCGCTGGCCGCGGCGATCCCGGTGCGGCGGCTCGGCGAATCGGCCGACGTGGCACGGGCCGTGCGTTTCTTCGTCGATCCGGCCAACAGCTTCGTCACCGGCCAGGTGCTCTACGTCTGCGGCGGCAGCAGCGTGGGCAGCCTGGCGATCTAGCCGCACCGACCCAGGTTCCCACCCTTGCCAGCGCCACACCGCATCGCTATCGTTGACATCTAAACATTTCATGAATCATGTTATTCATCCACGAGAGGGCCGCATGAAGTTCTTCCCCCGCATCTTCGCCGTGGCGGCATTCGCCTTCGGCCTCAGCGCCAGCGCCTTGGCCGCCGACTACAAGGTGGGCTTCATCACCTCGCTGTCGGGGCCGGTGTCCTCGCTCGGCATTCCGTACGAGAAGGGCATCAAGGCGGCGCTGGCCTACCAGTCGGAACTCAACGGCCGGAAGATCCAGCTGATCGAGCTCGACGACGCCTCCGACCCGAGCACCGCGGCACGCAATGCCAGGAAGCTCATCGACGAGGACAAGGTCGACGTCATCATCGGCACGGCGGGCTCGCCCGGCGCGCTGGCGATCGCCGCGGTGGCGCGGGAGACCAAGACGCCGCTGATCTCGATCGCCAACGCCAGCCTGCCCGGCGAGGAGGGCGCCTGGATGGTGACCCTGCCGCAGCCGGCGCCGCTGATGATGAGCGCGGTGGTCGAGAAGATGAAGAAGTCCGGCGTGAAGACGGTCGGCTACATCGGCTTCACCGACGCCTGGGGCGACCTGGTCTACGACGCGCTGCAAAAGAGCGCCGGGCCGGCCGGCATCCAGGTGGTGTCGAACGAACGCTACGCCCGCGGCGATTCCTCCGTCACCGGCCAGGTGCTGAAGATCGTCGCGCTGCATCCTGACGCGGTGATCACCGGCACCTCGGGCACGCCCGGCGCGCTGCCCTACATCGCGCTGGCCGAACGCGGCTACAAGGGCCAGATCTACGGCATGCACGCGCTGATCAACCCCGACTTCGTTCGCGTCGGCGGCGCCTCGGTCGAGGGCCTGCTGGCGCCGACCGGGCCGGTGATCGTGGCCGAGCAGCTGCCGGAATCGAACCCGATGCGCAAGGTGGCGATGCAGTTCCGCGCCGCCTACGAGAAGGCCAACGGCGCGCCGCCGAACGACGCCTTCTCGGCCTACTCCTTCGACGCCTGGCTGCTCTTCCTCGACGCCGCCAGCCGCGCCAAGGGCGAGCCGGGCACGCCGCAATACCGCGTGGCCTTGCGCGATGCCATCGTGACCACGCACGAGCTGGTCGGCACGCACAGCGTCTACAACTTCAAACCCGACGACCGCTACGGCTCGGACGACCGCTCGCGCGTCGTCGTCAAGCTCGACAAGGGTCAATGGAAACTGGTGCCTTGATGAAACTGAAACCCCGCCTGCTGGCCGTCGCCGTCGCTGCTTCCGCCTTCTCCCTCGCCTCGATGGCGGCCCGCGCGGCCGACCTCAAGATCGGCTTCATCAGCTCGCTGTCCGGGCCCGTGTCTGCGCTCGGCATCCCCTACGAGAAGGGCATCCGCGCCGCCATCGCCGCCAACCCGGTGCTGGCCGGCCACAAGGTCGACCTGATCGTGCTCGACGATGCGTCCGACCCGACCACGGCCGGCCGCAATGCCAGGAAGCTGGTGGTCGAGGACAAGGTCGACGTGCTGATCGGCAGCTCCGGCGTGCCGGCCGCGATGGCGATCGCCGCGGTGGCGCAGGAGCTGAAGACGCCCTTGATCTCGCCGACGCCGGTGACCCTGCCCGGGCCCGAAGGCAGCTGGACCGTGACCGTGTCGCAGCCCTTCCCGCTGATGGTCGACGCGGTGGTGCAGCGCATGAAGACGGAGGGCGTGAAGACGGTGGCCTTCATCGGCTTCTCGGACGCGCTCGGCGACCTCGCCTACGACTCGCTCGTGAAGAGCGCCGCCGCCACCGGCATCAAGGTGGTGGCCAACGAGCGCTATGCGCGCAGCGATTCGTCGGTGACCGGCCAGGTGCTGAAGATCGTCGCCGCGCATCCGGACGCGGTCTTCGCCGGCAACTCCGGCACGCCGGGCGCGCTGCCCTACCTGGCCTTGGCCGAGCGCGGCTACAAGGGCCGCATCTACGGCACGCACGGCCTCATCAACGCCGACTTCGTGCGGGTCGGCGGCGCCTCGATCGAAGGTCTGGAGGTGCCGAGCGGCCCGGTGCTGGTGGCCGACCAGCTGCCCGACAGCAACCCGATCAAGAAGGTGTCGCTGGCCTTCCGCGCGGCCTACCAGAAGACCCACGGCGCGCTGCCGAACGACGCCTTCTCGGCCTACACCTACGACGCCTACCTGCTGCTGGCCGATGCCGCGGCGCGCACCAAGGGCGAGCCGGGCACGCCCGAATACCGGGCGGCGCTGCGCGACGCGATCGTCAGCACGCACGAGCTGGTCGGCACGCACGGCGTCTACAACTTCAAGCCCGACGACCGCTACGGCTCCGACCAGCGCGCGGTGGTGATCATCCGCAACGAGAAGGGCCAGTGGAAGCTGGTGCCCTGATCCGGACCTCGATCACCCCGCCATGACCTACCGAGCCGATCCGGCAGCGATCCGCGCCCTCGTGCGCGACGACCGCGTGCACCGCGACCTCTACCTGAGCGAGGAGCTGTTCGCCCTCGAGCAGGAGCGGCTCTTCGCCCGCACCTGGCTCTACGTGGGTCACACCAGCCAGGTACCGGCGAGCGGCGACTTCTGGTCGCTGGAGCTGGCCGGCCGACCCGTGATGATGGTGCGCCAGCCCGACGGCGCGGTGCGCGTGTTCTACAACCGCTGCGCCCACAAGGGCACGCGGCTGGTCACCGACGAGAGCGGCAACACCGGCCGCTTCTTCCGCTGCCCGTACCACGCCTGGACCTACAAGCTCGACGGCGCGCCGCTCGCGATGCCGCTCAAGAACGGCTACGAAGGCACCGCGCTGCGCCAGTGCGAATCGGGCGCCGGGCTGGCCGAGCTGAAGCACGTGGCGGTGTACCGCGACTTCGTCTTCGCGCGCATCGCCGACGAGGGGCCGGCATTCGGCGACTACTTCGGCGAGGTGCTGCACGCGATCGACAACATGGTCGACCGCTCGCCCGAAGGCCGGCTCACCGCAGAAGGCGGCGTGCTGCGCAACGTCATCCATTGCAACTGGAAGATGTACCTGGAGAACATCAACGACACGGTGCATCCGATGTCGACCCACGAGTCGGCCACGCAGGCCGCCGAGGCGCAGTGGCAGGGGCGGGCGGCCGACGAGAAGAAGCCCATGGCGATGGAGCAGATCCTGCCCTTCGGCTCGGGCTACGACTTCTTCGACAAGATGGGCGGCCGCGTCTACGCCAACGGCCACAGCGTGCTGGGCGTCAACTTCAGCATCCATTCCAACTACGCGCAGCTGCCGGCGTACGAAGCGGCGATGCGCGCGGCGCACGGCGAGGCACGGGCCGCCGAGATCCTGGAGCGCTCGCCGCAGAACTCGGTCTTCTTCCCCAGCCTGTCGGTCAAGGGCTCGCCGCAGGCGATCCGCGTGATCCGTCCGCTGGCCGCCGACCGCACCCTGATCGAGGCCTGGAGCTTCCGTGCCGCGGGCGCGCCCGACCTGCTGTTCGAGCGGGCGATGAGCTACAACCGGCTGGTCTTCTCGCCGATGTCGATGGTGGCGCACGACGACGTGCACCTGTTCGAGAGCATGCAGCAGGGCCTGCGCGCCGAAGGCAACGACTGGATCAGCCTGCACCGCGACTTCGATCCGGCCGAGCTGGCGCAGTCGACGATCACCACCAACGGCACCAACGAACTGCTGATGCGCAACCAGTTCCGGGCCTGGGCGAAGTACATGAGCGACGGGCCGGCCGCATGACCGATCCGATCGCGTTCATCGAGGACGAAGCGGCGCTGCTCGATGCAGGCCGCTTCGACGACTGGCTGGCGCTCTTCGCCGAGGACGGCCGCTACTGGGTGCCGCTGCTCGGCGCGGCCCAGGCCGATCCGCTCTCGCACAACTCGATCGCCTACGAAGACCGGCTGCTGCTGCGCCTGCGCATCGACCGGCTGAAGAACCCGCGCGCGCATTCGCAGCATCCGGCGAGCCGCTCGCAGCACGTGCTGCAGCGCTCGCGCATCGAGAGCGACGAAGGCGACGCCGTGACCTTGCGCACGCCCTTCCTCTATGTCGAGCAGCGCGGCGACGAACAGACGCTGCTCACCGGCAGCTACCGCCACGAACTTCAGCGCACCGCCGGCGGCGGCTGGACGATCCGCCTGAAACGGGTCGACCTGCTCGGCGCCGGGCGCGCGATGCCGGCCATCCAGTTGTTCATCTGATCCATTCCCCTCACGCACCAGGAGTCGACCCCATGAAGAGAACGATCCAGACCTTGACCCGCACGGCGCTGGCCCTCGTGCTGGGCGCCGGCGTGGCGGCCACTGCGCTGGCGGCCGATCTCAAGGTCGGCCTGAGCGTGTCGCTGTCCGGGCCCAACTCGTCGCTCGGCGTGCCCTATGTCAAGGGCATGCAGGCGGCGCTGGCCTACCGGCCGGAGGTCGCGGGCCACAAGATCCAGCTGGTGGTGCTGGACGACGGCTCCGACCCGACCACCGCCGGGCGCAATGCGCGCAAGCTGGTCGACGAGGAGAAGGTCGACGTGCTGATGGGCACCTCCGGCGTGCCCGCCGCGATCGCGATGGCGCAGGTGGCGCGCGACGCCAAGGTGCCGATGATCGGCCTCACCCCGATCCAGCTCGATGCCGCCGAGAACCCGTGGGTCTTCACCGTCGCCCAGCCGACCCAGCTGATGATCGACGCGGTGGTGCAGCGCATGAAGAAGGACGGCGTCAAGACGGTCGGCTACATCGGCTTCTCCGATGCCTGGGGCGACCTGGTCTACGACGCGCTGGTGAAGGCCGCGCCCGCGGCCGGCATCCAGGTGCTGGGCAACGAGCGCTATGCGCGCGCCGACGCCTCGGTCACCGGCCAGATCCTGAAGCTGGTGGCGATGAAGCCCGACGCGGTGATGACCGGCGGTGCCGGCACGCCTGGCGCGCTGCCCTTCCTGGCGCTGCAGGAGCGTGGCTTCAAGGGGCCCGTCTACGGCCAGCACGGCCTCATCAACCCCGACTTCGTGCGCGTCGTCGGCGCGGCCGGGCAGGGCGCGCTGATGCCGACCGGCCCGGTGATCGTGGCCGAGCAATTGCCCGACAACTACCCGACCAAGAAGATCGCGCTCGACTTCCGCGCCGCCTACCAGAAAGTCAACAACGCGCCGACCAGCGACGCCTTCTCCGCCTATTCCTTCGACGGCTGGCTGGTCTTCACCGACGCCGCCGCGCGCGCCAAGGGCGAGCCGGGCACGCCCGAGTTCAGGCAGTCGCTGCGCGACGCCATCGCCAGCACCAAGGAGGTGGTGGGCACGCACGGCGTCTACAACTTCAAGCCCGGCAACATCTACGGTGTCGATGAACGCGCCCGCGTGATCGTCAAGCTCGACAACGGGCAATGGAAGCTGGCACCTTGAGCTGGGACGTCGCACTCATCCTGATCACCGACGGCCTCGCCAACGGCGCGGTCTACCTCCTGGCCGGACTCGGCCTGGTGCTCATCTTCTCGGTCACCCGCGTGGTGTTCGTGTCCTTCGGCGACATCGCCGCCTTCGCCGCGCTGACCCTGGCCGCCTTCGAGACCCATCGCCTGCCGCCGACCATCGGCCTGGTCGCGGTGCTGGCCGCGATCGCGGTGGTGGTCGAGGTCGCGAGCCTGCTGCGCCGCGGCGAAGCGGGGAAGATCCCGCGCGCGGTGCTGGGCTGGGGCGTGCTGCCGCTGGTGCCTTGCGCGATCGCCTGGGGCGTGGCGCGCACGGGCATGCCGGCGGTGGTGCAGATCGTCAGCGCGGTGCTGCTGGTGGTGCCGATCGCGCCGCTCCTGGCGCGCATCGTGTTCCAGCCGATCGCCGACGCCTCGGTGCTGGTGCTGCTGATCGTCTCGCTGGCGCTGCACTTCCTGCTGTCGGGCCTCGGCCTGCTGTTCTTCGGGCCCGAAGGCTCGCGCACCAACCCGCTGGCCAGCGGCGTGTTCTCGATCGGCGACAGCTTCACGGTGAGCGCGCAGGTGGTGCTGATGGTGGCGGCGGCGATCGTGCTGAGCGGCCTGTTCTTCCTGGTCTTCGAGCGCACCGTGGCCGGCAAGGCGCTGCGTGCGACCGCGGTGAACCGGGTCGGCGCGCGGCTGGTCGGCATCCGGCCGGCACGCACCGCGCTGCTGGCCTATGGCGCGGCCTCGCTGCTGGCCGGGCTGATCGGCGTGCTGATCGCGCCGGTCACCACCATGTACTACGACTCGGGCTTCATCATCGGCCTCAAGGCCTTCGTGGCCGCGATCATCGGCGGCCTGGTGAGCTACCCGGCGACCGCCGCCGGCGCGCTGGCGGTCGGCCTGGTCGAGAGCTTCGCCTCGTTCTGGAGCAGCGCCTACAAGGACGTGATCGTGTTCAGCCTGCTGATCCCGGTGCTCATGCTGCGCTCCTTCCTCAGCGTGCATTCGGAAGAGGAAGAAGACGAGGTGGACGCATGAAGGCCCGGCTCTGGATCGGCCTGCTGGTGGTGGTGCTGGCGCTTCTGCCGGCCGTCGCAGGCAACTTCACCGTCTCGCTCCTGAACGACATCGGCATCGGCGCGCTGGTCGCGCTCGGGCTGGTGCTGTTGACCGGCATCGGCGGCGCGACCTCCTTCGGGCAGGCGGCCTTCGTCGGCATCGCGGCCTATGCGACCGCGTGGCTCAGCACCGCGCAGGGAATGTCGCCGTGGCTCGGGCTGTTGTTCGCGCTGCTGCTCACCGGCCTCTCGGCCCTGGCGATCGGCATGCTGACCCTGCGGCTGGGCGGCCACTTCCTGCCGCTCAGCACCATCGCCTGGGGGCTGTCGATCGCGATGCTGTTCGGCAATGTCGATGCGCTCGGCCGCCACACGGGCCTGTCGAACATTCCGGCGCTGCAGATCGGCAGCTGGTCGCTGGCGACGCCGGCCTCGATCTACTACCTGATCTGGCTGCTGGTGGGGCTGGCCTTCCTGTTCAGCCGCAACCTGCTGGCCTCGCGCGCGGGCCGCGCGATTCGCAGCCTGCGCGGCGGCGCGACCCTGCTGGCCAGCGTCGGCGCCGATGCCTACCGGGTGCGGCTGACGTTGTTCGTCACCGCTGCGCTGTTCGCAGGCCTGGCCGGCTGGCTCTATGCGCACATGAACCGCTTCGTCAGCCCGTCGCCCTTCGACCTGCGCGCCAGCATCGAGTATTTGCTGATGGCAGTGGCCGGCGGACTCGGCACGCTGGCGGGCGCGCTGGTGGGCTCGGCCCTGGTGCTGGTGCTGCAGAACGGCCTGCAGGACGTCCTGCCGATGCTGACCCAGAACGCGGGCCAGCTGGAGGCGATCGCCTTCGCCGCGCTCTTCATCCTGCTGCTGCACTTCGCGCGCGGCGGCGTGATGGGCCTGGTGCGGCGCCGCTTCCCGCCCAAGACGTCATCGGCCGGACGCCCAGCCGCACCGGCGGTCGAGCCGCTGCCGCACCGCAGCCTGCCGGCGCGCGGCACGCCGATCCTGTCGGTGACCGGCGCGGTCAAGCGCTTCGGCGGCCTGGTGGCGGTGAACGACGTCAGCTTCGACGTCGCGGCCGGCGAGATCATCGGCCTGATCGGCCCCAACGGCGCCGGCAAGTCGACCATGTTCAACCTCTTGACCTGCACCCTGCCGATGACGGCCGGCAGCGTGCGCTTCCTCGGCCACGACATTGCCGGCCTGCCGCAGCGCAAGGTGGCGCGGCTGGGCCTGGCGCGCACCTTCCAGCACGTCAAGCTGCGCCCGCGCATGAGCCTGCTCGACAACGTCGCGCTCGGTGCCCATTCGCGCACCCGCGCCGGCGTGCTGAAGGCAGGCCTCCGGCTCGACCGCCACGAAGAGCGGCAGATCCTGCAGGAGGCGCAGCGGCAGCTCGACCGCATCGGCCTCGGCGACCGCGCGCACGAGCTGGCGGGCAGCCTGCCGCTCGGCACCCAGCGCATCCTGGAGATCGCGCGGGCGCTGGCCGCCGACCCGGTGCTGCTGGTGCTGGACGAACCGGCCGCGGGCCTTCGGCGCAAGGAGAAGATGGCCCTCGGCGACCTGCTGCGCAAGCTGCGCGAGGAGGGCGTGACGATCCTCATCGTCGAACACGACATGGACTTCGTGATGAAACTGGTGGACCGGCTGGTGGTGATGAACTTCGGCTCCAAGCTCGTCGAGGGCGTGCCGGCCGCGGTGCGCGCCGACGAGCGGGTGCAGGCGGCGTACCTCGGGAGCGTGGCATGAGCGGCGCATCGACACCGATGCTCGAGATCGGTGACCTGCACGTGGCCTACGGCCAGGTCGAGGCGGTGCGCGGCGTCTCGCTCGGCCTCGAGGCCGGCCAGATCATCTCGGTGATCGGCCCCAACGGCGCCGGCAAGACCACCCTGCTCGGCGCGGTGATGGGCCTCTTGCCCAGCCGCGGCCTGCTGCGCTTCGAAGGCGAGGACCTGCACGGCCTGGACGTCGAGGCGCGGGTCGAGCGGGGCCTGTGCCTCGTGCCCGAGAAGCGCGAGCTCTTCGGCGAACTGAGCGTGCTCGACAACCTGCAGCTCGGCGCCTATGCCAAGCGGCTGCGCAGCGATGCGCTCAAGCGCCGGCTGCAGTCGGTCTACGACCGCTTCCCGCGGCTGGCCGAGCGCCGCAAGCAGCGCGCCGACACGCTCTCCGGCGGCGAGCGCCAGATGCTCGCGGTCGGCCGGGCACTGATGTCGGAGCCGCGCCTGCTGATGCTCGACGAGCCCAGCCTCGGGCTGGCGCCGCTGATCGTGCGCGACATCCTGGCGATCGTGCGGCGGCTGCGTGAGGACGGCGTGTCGATCCTCCTGGTCGAGCAGAACGCGCGCGCCGCGCTCGAAAGCTCCGACCGCGGCTACGTGCTGGAGACCGGCGAGATCGCGCTCGAAGGCGACTCGCACGCGCTGGCCGACGATCCGCGGGTGCAGGCCACCTACCTCGGCGGAGGCACGCACGATGACGACTGAGGCCCGCGCACTGCCGCTGGCCGAGCGCACCGTGCCGGCGATGCTCGAACGCGCGGCGTCGCGCTTTGCCGGCCGAGCGTTGGTGCGCGTTGCCGGCGAGGCCTGGCGGC
>NZ_LMUW01000040.1 GCF_009765735.1 Xenophilus sp. L33 | reverse complement strand
GCCGCCGCGCGCCGCATGCTGGCCGAGCCGCGCTTCGACCGGCTGAGCGTGGCCGAGATCGGCCGCCGGGTCGGCCTCGGCGACGCCTCGCATTTCATCCGCCTGTGCCGGCGCGAACTGGGCGCGACGCCCGGGCTGCTGCGCCGCAGCCGCTGAGGGCGGCGCTGGCCGCGAACGGCGATCCGGCTGGCAGGCGGCGGCCATCCGGCCCGTGCGGCGAGACCTAGAGTGCGGTCCACCTTCCCATCCAAGACCACTCGAAAGGAGCGAGAGATGTCCGATACCTATGTCCTGATCCACGGCGCCTGGCACACCGGCGCCGAACTCGAAGCGGTCGCCGACGTGATCCGCAAGGCCGGCCACACGGTGCACTGCCCGACGCTCGCCGGCAACCACCCCGGCGACTCGCGCAGCAAGACCACGCTCGACGATGCGATCGCGTCGGCGGTCGACTTCCTCGACAAGCAGGACCTCAAGGACGTGCGCCTGGTCGGCCACAGCTACGGCGGCATGGTGATCTCCGGCGTCGCCCAGCGCGTGCCCGAGCGGCTCAGGCGGCTGGTCTACGTGAATGCCTTCGTGCCGCTCGACGGCCAGTGCCTCAACGACATGGTGCCGCCGCACTACCTGGGCCTGTTCGACATGCTGGCCGCCGCCAACGACGGCGCGGTGATGCTGCCCTTCGAGATCTGGCGCGAAGCCTTCATCAACGACGCCGACCTGGCGCTGGCCAAGTCGGCCTACGACAAGCTCAATCCGCATCCGTACAAGACCTTCACCGACAAGATCGCGCTGGCCAAGCCGCTGGCGGAACTGCCGATCGGCAAGTCCTACCTCAACTGCCAGCAGGACGTCGCACTGCCGCACGGCCTGCCCTGGCATCCGCGGCTGTCGGAGCGCCTGGGCCTGTTCCGCCTGATCGAATGCCCGGGCAGCCACGAGACCTGGTTCACCAACCCGGCGCGGCTTGCGCAGGCGGTGATCGAGGCCGGACGCGACTGAAGATTCGTCTTCACTCGGGCCGGCAGAGGTCGTCGCGCAGGCCCATCGGCTCGGTGCGGAAGAGCCGCGCATCCATCAGCACCGGGCCGGCCACCAGCGGCCGGAAGTCCATGCGCGCGAGGATGTCGCGCTCCAGGTCCACGCCGGGCGCGACCTCGGTCAGCGCGAGGCCGGCCGCGGTGAGCCGGAAGACGCAGCGCTCGGTGACGTAGATCACTTCCTGCCCACGTGCGAGCGCCTGCGCGCCCGAGAAGGTGCGCTGCTCGACCTCGGCGAGGAACTTGCGCGCGTCGCCGTCCTGGCCGATCGCGAGGCCGCCGTCGCGCACCTCGATGTCGGCCGCGCCGGGGCTGAAGGTGCCGGCGAAGACCACCTTGCGCGCGCTCTGGCTGATGTTGATGAAGCCGCCGGCGCCCGCCAGGTGCGAGCCGAAGCGCGAGACGTTGACGTTGCCCTCGGCGTCCGCCTGCGCCATGCCGAGGATCGCCAGGTCGAGGCCGCCGCCGTCGTAGAAGTCGAACTGGTAGGGCTCGTCGATGATGGCCTGCGCATTCACCACCGCGCCGAAGTTCAGGCCGCCGGCCGGCACGCCGCCGATCACGCCGGGCTCGGCGGTCAGCGTGATGAGGTCGGTGAGGCCTTCCTCGGCCGCGACGCAGGCCACGCCTTCGGGCATGCCGATGCCGAGGTTGACCACGCCGTGCGGCCGCAGCTCCATCGCCGCGCGCCGTGCGATGACCTTGCGCACGCCGAGCGAGATCGATTCGGCGTCGCCGTCGGGCACCCGCATCTCGGCGGCGTAGGCCGCGCTGTAGGCGGTGCCGAAGGTCTGCGCGTGATGCTCCGGCGTGCCGAGCACGATGGCATCGACCAGCACGCCCGGCACCTTCACCTGCCGCGGGTTGAGCGTGCCGCGCGCCGCGATGCGCTCGACCTGCGCCAGCACGATGCCGCCGGCGTTGTGCGCGGCCATGGCGATCGACAGCGTCTCGAGCGTCAGCGCTTCCTTCTCCATCGTGATGTTGCCGTCTTCGTCGGCGGTGGTGCCGCGGATGATCGCGACGTCGATCGGGATCGTCTTGTAGAAGAGGAAGTCCTCGTCGCCGAGCTTCATCGGCAACACCAGGTCGTCGACCGTGCGCGCATTGAGCTTGCCGCCGCCGAAGCGCGGATCGACGAAGGTGCCCAGGCCGATGCGGCTGACGTGGCCCGGCTTGCCGGCCGCGCTGTCGCGGTAGAGATGGATGATCACGCCCTGCGGCAGGTTGTAGGCCTCGATCTCGTTGTCGAGCGCCATGCGCTGCAGCTTCGGCACCAGCGCCCAGTGGCCGCCGATCACGCGCCGCACCAGCCCGGCGTGCGCCAGGTGGTTGACGCCGCGGTCCTTGCGGTCGCCCTGGCCGGCCGCGAAGAGCAGGCTGAGGTCGCGCGGACGCTCGGCCTCGGGGCGAAGGTCGGTGGCATCGAGGAACAGCGCCTCGAGCGCCAGCACCAGCTCCTCGGCGACGCCGATACCCACGAAGCCGCCCATCGCGACGGTGTCGCCGGCCTTGATCAGCTTCACCGCGTCGGCGGCGGTCATGAGCTTGGTGAGCGGGCGGCTGGTGGCGGGCTGGCGGCGCGGGTTCATGGTCATTCCTCGGGGCTGAAAAGTGCTTGCGGAGCGAGCCTTCGAAGATACGACCACGAAAGTTTGAAGGATTTGTCCTGCGTCCCAATGCTCCTCTTGGCATCCCAAATCGCCGTCCGAGGGTCGCAGAATCATTTCGTGACGAAGCGCGGCTTCCCACGCGTTGTGTTCAACCCATCAAGGTACCTGCAATGAAAATCAAATCCCTCTTTCTCTCCGCCCTCATGGCCATCGGCGGCCTCGCCGTGCTGGCACCCGTGACCGCCTCGGCCGACGAGTACCACCATCACCATGGCCACCAGGTCTGCCATTGGGATCACCACCATCACAAGTCGTGCCATTGGGTCGGCTGATCCGGCATTGCGCAGAAAGCCCGCTTCGGCGGGCTTTTTTCATGGTGCGGCGGGCGCGTTCACATCAGCGGCGAGACGCCGACCATCCAGCGGTGCACGCCCGCGATGAAGGCGGCATAGACGACCAGGCCGCCAATGAGCGCGATCGCGTCGTTGGCCGCGGACGGCGGCGCGCCAGGCACCACGCGCGGCACCGGCCGCTTCTTGACCGCGATGCGGTCCGCCACCGCCCAGGCCAGGAAGGCGCCGAACAGGATCATGTCGACCAGGGTGCCGTTGGCCAGCAGGTGCGCCAGGGTCCAGAACTTCACCGAAAGCAGCATCGGATGCTTCGCCATCGTCTTGATGCGGCCCGGCAGGTAGGCGGCCAGGAACAGCGGGAAGACCGGCAGCATCACCAGGAGCGCGATGTGCCGCATGAAGGTCGGCGGTGACCAGACCACCGGCGTCACCTGCCGGGCCATGCCGTAGCCGTAGATCAGCAGCACCAGGCCGACCAGCGAGATCAGCGAATAGATGCCCTTCCAGGCGCCCTCGTGACGGGCGACCTGCGCGTCGCGCCAGGCCGGCGCGACGATCGCCACCGAGTGGATGCCGAGAAACACGACCAGCCCGACGATGAACAACAGCACGGCGTTCTCCTTGAATGCCCGGCGTACTTTACAGGCGGCTCGTGCTGGCGGATTTATAATAACATTTGATACAATCTCATCCGCTACGGATTTTTTGAGGTCGTCGCCCGCATGGATCGCATTCGCAATTTCGGTTTCCTGTTGAGGGACCTGAGCCGCCGCTACGTGCTGCGCTTCGAGCAGCACGCCAGCGAGATTTCGCTGACCTTGATGCAGTGCAAGGCCCTGGCGCAGCTGGAGCAGAACGAAGGCGTCAGCCAGTCGCGGCTGGCCGACCTCACCGACATCGAGCCGATGACCATGGTGCGCATCCTCGACCGCATGGAGGCCGACCGCATCCTGGAGCGCCGGCCCGATCCGGCCGACCGGCGCGCCCGGCGCCTCTACCTCACCGACAAGGCCGCGCCGCTGCTCAAGGAAATCTGGCGCCTGGTGGAGGTGACCCGCTCCGAGATGTTCGCCGGCGTCAGCAAGCAGGACCGCGAAGTCTTCCTCGACGTGCTGGAGCGGCTGCATGCCAATGCCTCGGCGCTCGAGGACCCGGCGCCCGAGACCACGCCCACGCGCGGCGCCAAGGCCGCAACGACGAAGCAGGCCGCATCATGAGCAACGGCGAACAAGCGGCATTGCCCGCCTCCGAGATCGTGCAACCGGTGCCCGCCAGGCCGGGCTGGAAGCGCCGCCTGCGGCTGCCGCTGATGCTGCTCGCGCCGGTGGTCGTGGCCGTGCTCGCCATCTACTTCTACCTGAGCGGCGGCCGCTACGAGACCACCGACGACGCCTACGTGCAGGCCGCGCGGGTCGCGATCAGCGCCAACGTCGCCGGCCGCGTGTCGGAGCTGGCGGTGAAGGACAACCAGTTCGTGCACAAGGGCGAGCTGCTGTTCCGGCTGGACGACGCGCCCTTCCGCATCGCGGTCGAGGAGGCCGAGGCGCAGCTCGCCACCGCGCGGCTGCAGATCGCCTCGCTCAAGGCCAACTACCGGCAGCGCCAGTCGGAGCTGGCCTCGGCGCAGGACACGCTGGCCTACCAGCAGCGCGAATTCGAGCGCCAGCAGCGGCTCATCGCCTCCGGCATCGCCTCGCAGCTGCAGCTCGACCGGGCCAGGAATTCGGTGGACGAGGCACGCGACCAGCTGGCCGGCGTGCGCCAGCAGATCAGCGCGGTGGTCGCCAATCTCGGTGGCGATCCGAACATCGCGCCGGACGCGCACCCGACGGTGAAGGAAGCGCAGTCCCGCCTCGACCGGGCGAAGCTGAACCTGTCCTATACCGTCATCGACGCGCCGAGCGACGGCATCGCGACCCGGGTCGACCAGCTGCAGGTCGGCACCTACATCACGGCCTCGGCACCGGTGTTCGCGCTGGTCTCGGCCAGCGACATCTGGATCGAGGCCAACTTCAAGGAAGACCAGTTGACCCACATGCGCGTGGGCCAGAAGGTAAGCGTCGAGATCGACAGCTACCCCGGCCACGATTTCAAGGGCACCGTGACCAGCCTGAGCCCCGGCACCGGTTCGCAGTTCTCGGTGCTGCCGCCCGAGAACGCGACCGGCAATTGGGTCAAGGTGGTGCAGCGGCTGCCGGTGCGCATCCAGCTCGACGAGAACGACCCGGCCTTCGCGCTGCATGCCGGCCTGAGCGCCAACGTGAGCGTCGACACCCGCTTCCAGCGCCGCGTGTGGGGCCGCGGGCGCAACCTCGACGCCGACGACGCGAGCCCGCAATGAGCGCCGCCGCAGCCGCCAGCGCGAAGGCCGCACCCGCGGCCGGCGCGCCGCACCGGCTGTTCATCACGCTGTCGGTGATCCTGGCGTCGATCATGCAGGCGCTCGACAACACGATCGCCAACGTGGCGCTGCCGCGCATCCAGGGCTCGCTGTCGGCCACGCAGGACCAGATGACCTGGGTGCTCACCTCGTACATCGTCGCGGCGGCGATCATGACGCCGCTGAGCGGCTGGCTGGCCGGGCAGATCGGCCGCAAGCGCGTGTTCATGTTCTCGGTGGTGGGCTTCACCATTTCGTCCGCGCTCTGCGGGCTGGCGCAGACGCTGCCCGAGATCGTCGTCGCCCGGCTGCTGCAGGGCATCTGCGGCGCCGCTTTGATCCCGATGTCGCAGGCGGTGCTGCTCGACATCAACCCGCCCGAGCGGCATGCGAAGGCGATGGCGCTGTGGGTCATGGCGGTGACCATCGGGCCGATCCTCGGCCCGGCGCTGGGCGGCTGGCTGACCGAGAACTACAGTTGGCGCTGGGTCTTCTACATCAACGTGCCCTTCGGCATCCTGGCCTTCCTCGGCATCGCCGGCTTCATGCCCGAGACGGAGATCCGCAAGTCGCGCTTCGACTTCTTCGGCTTCGCCATGCTGAGCCTGGCGATCGGCGCCTTCCAGGTGATGCTCGATCGCGGCCAGACGCTCGACTGGTTCGCCTCCACCGAGATCTGGATCGAGGCGATCGTCTCCGGGCTGGCCTTCTACCTGTTCATCGTCCACACCTTCACCACCGACAAGCCGTCCTTCGTGAGCCTGGCTCTGTTCAAGGACCGCAACTTCGTGACCGGCAACCTGTTCATCTTCGTGGTCGGCGTGGTGCTGTTCGCCACTTTGGCGCTGCTGCCGCCGCTGCTGCAGGAGCTCCTGAACTACCCGGTGGTGCTGACCGGCCTGGTGACCGCGCCACGCGGCGTCGGCACGCTGGCGGCGATGTTCATCGTCGGCCGGCTGGTCGGCAAGGTCGACACGCGCGTCATCATCGGCTTCGGCTTCTGCCTGACCGCCTTCTCGCTCTGGCAGATGACCCGCTTCTACCTTCAGATGGACACGCCGCCGATCGTCTGGTCGGGCCTGACGCAAGGCCTGGGCACCGGCTTCGTCTACGTGCCGCTGGCCGCGATCACTTTCGCCACCCTGCCGCAGGTGCTGCGCAACGAGGGCACCGCGCTCTTCAGCCTGGTGCGCAACGTCGGCAGCAGCGTCGGCATCTCCGCGGTCGAGACGCTCCTGACCCGCAACACGCAGGCGATGCATTCGCGGCTGGCCGAGCAGGTCACGCCCTACAGCGACATCCTGCACCTGCATGCGGTGCCTTCGACGGTCGACGGCCTGGCCGCGCTGAACGCGACGGTCAGCACGCAGGCCGCCATGATTGCCTACAACGACGACTTCAAGCTGATGATGGTGCTCACGCTGTGCGCGGTGCCGCTGGTGATGCTGCTGCGCAAGGCGGCGACGAGCAAGGATGCGGCTTCGGTGGTGATGGAATGAACAGGTCCGCTTTCTCGCTTTCACTCCTGGCGCTGGCTTCCGCCGCGCTGCTGTGCGGCTGTGCGCTGGGCCCCGACTTCACCCGGCCAACGCCGCCCGCGGCCGACCGCTACACCGCCGACACGCTGCGGGTCGAGAAGCCGAACCCGAACGACAAGGACGCGCAGCAGGTGCTGCTCGGCCAGGCGGCCGAGGGCGACTGGTGGCAGCTCTTCCACTCGGCGCCGCTCGACCAGGTGGTGCAGCGCGCGCTGGCCGGCAACCGCACGCTCGCGGCCGCCGCCGCCAACCTCGCGCAGGCCCAGGAGCTGGCCGCCGCGCAGGCGGGCACGCTGGCGCCGCAGGTCGGGCTCACGGCCGGCGCCGGCCGCCAGAAATACGGCGCGGAGCTGTTCGGCGACTCCACCACCATCCCGCCCTTCACCTACTTCGCGATCGGCCCGACCATCAGCTACACGCTCGACTACACCGGCGGCATGGCGCGCTCGGTCGAGCAGAGCCGCGCGCTCGCCACGTACCAGCAGCAGCAGCTGGCCGCGGCGCGGCTGGCGGTCAGCGGCAACGCGGTGATGCAGGCGCTGAAGATCGCCTCGCTGCGCACCCAGATCGCCACGGTCGAGGCCATCCTGGCGCAGGACCGCGAGAACCTGCGGCTGGTGCAGGTGGCCTTCGACGCCGGCACGGTGTCGCGCCTGGACATCGTCAGCGCCCAGAGCCAGCTGGCGAGCGACACCACCCTGCTGCCGCCGCTGCACCAGGACCTCGCGGTCGCTCGCCATGCGCTGGCGGTGGTGCTGGGCCAGCCGGCCGCCGACGCGGAGCCGGTCGAACTGGCGCTCGCGGATCTGAAGCTGCCGACCCGGCTGCCCGTCAGCCTGCCCTCGGAGACGGCGCGACGCCGGCCCGACATCCTGGCGGCCGAGGCGCAGCTGCATGCGTCCACCGCCGCGGTCGGCGTCGCCACGGCCAACCTCTATCCGCACATCACGCTCACCGCCGGCGGCGGCGTGCAGTCGGTCAAGCTGAGCCAGCTCTTCGACCGCGACAGCACCGTCTTCAACCTGGCCGCGGGCCTGACCGCGCCGCTCTTCGACGGCGGCACGCTGCGAGCCGAGCAGCGCGCCTCGGTCGACGCGATGCGCGCCAGCGCCGCCAACTACGAGCAGTCGGTGCTGGTGGCCTTCGGCCAGGTCGCCGATTCGCTGCAGGCGCTGGACAACGGGGCCGACCAGCTGCAGGCGCAGCAGCGGGCGCTGGCCGCCGCCAGCGACACGCTGGACATGACCCGCAAGGGCTACAACGAAGGCGTGGTCGGCATCCTGCAGGTGCTGGACGCGCAGCGCGCCTACCAGCAGGCGCGCCTGGGCTACGTGCGGGCCGAGGCGCAGCGCTTCATGGACACGGCGCAGCTCTACCTCGCGCTGGGCGGCAACGGCGCCGACGGTGCCGCGGTGGCGGACGCCCGGCCCTGACTTCGGACTGCCGGGCGGCACCCGCCGCGTGCGGGTTAAGATGTCTAGACAACTTTCAGCCCCCGGCCGCGCGGCCGGCCGGGCCCTGCATGCTCAGCTCGACCGGCGCCCTCGTCCTCTTCGCGGCCTTCCTGCACGCCAGCTGGAACGCGATGCTGCACGGCCACCGCGACCGCTTCGTCTCGATGACCTGGATCGCGATGGCGATGGCCGCGGCCTCGACGGTGGTGGTGCTGTTCTCGCCCTGGCCGGTCGCGGCCGCCTGGCCGTACATCGTGGCCTCGGGCCTGACGCACATCGCCTACAACCTCTGCCTCGTGTGGGCCTACCGCGGCACCGACCTGGCGCGCGCCTATCCGATCGCGCGCGGCTCGTCGCCCTTGCTGGTGACCTTGGGGGCCGCGCTCTTCGCGCGTGAATCCATCGGCCCGGTGCACGCGCTGGGCGTGCTGCTCATCTCGGGTGGCATCGTCTCGCTGGCGCTGCGCGGCGACAGGCTGTCGCGCCCGGGCCTGCTGGCCGCCCTGGCCACCGGCGCGACGATCGCGGTCTACACCGTGATCGACGGCATCGGCATCCGGGTCTCGGACGGCCGCATGCTCGCCTACACGCCGTGGATGTTCATGCTGAACTGGCTGATGCCGCTGCCCTTCATCGCGATGCGCGGAACGGCTGCGCTGTGGGCGCCCGTGCGCGACGAGCCGCGCATGGTGCTGTCGTCGTGCATCGGCGGGCTGGTCTCGATCGCCGCCTACGGCATCGTGATCTGGGCGATGCAATCGGGCGCGATGGGCACCGTGTCGGCGCTGCGCGAGACCAGCGTGGTCTTCGCGGTGCTCATCGGGCGGCTGTTCCTGCGCGAGAAGGTCGGCCTCGCGCAGTGGTGCTCGTGCCTGGTGGTCGCGGCCGGGGCGATCTGCCTCGGCCTCTGAGCCCTAGATGACCGCCGAGGCCTCCGCCTCCAGCACCTTGCGGCGGGCCATCGCCAGGTTGGCGCGGGAGCGGTCCAGCACGTAGTAGATGAAGAGGCCGTCGTGCTTCTCGACCGGGCGGATGATGTGGTACTGCTTTCCGAGCGAGATCAGGATGTCCTCGATCTCGTCGTTCAGGCCGAGCGACTTCATCGTCTTCATCTTCGCGCGCACCACCTCGGTGTTGCCGGCGGCGGCCATCTCCAGGTCCACGCCGGTGCCGACCGACTCCAGCAGCATGCCGCTGTTGTAGTCGACGAGGGCGGCGCACAGGGCGCCCTCGGTCTGCATGAGCTTGTTCAGGAGCTCTTTGGGATTGCTTGCCATGGTGGTTTCCTAGGTCGATGCACGTGGGTGCGTGCGGATATGCCGAAGCCGGCGAGAAAGGGAAAGAGAACAGGAACGAGAGAAGAGATTCATGCCGCCAGCGCCTCCTGCGACTGCGCGATCTCCAGCGCGGTGGCGCGGCAGTCCCAGAGCAGCTTGCCCAGCACCGCGTGCCGGTCGGTCACCACGGTCAGCACCATGCCGCCGTCGCGGCCCGGCACCTTCATCGACACGATGAGGCCGGTGGCCGATTCGAGCACCACGCGCTCCGGCTCGCCGTGGCCGGTCTCGCGGGTGAGCGCCGAGGCCAGCGCCGCGATCGAGCCCGCCATGGCGGCCAGCTTGTCGATGTCCTGCTCGTCGGTGAGCGTGGACGCCACCGCCAGGCCGTCCGCGGTGGCGAGGCTGGCGCTGGTCACGCCGGCGGTGCCGCTGCGCAGCCGCGCCAGCAATTCCGCGTAGCGCGACACCAGCACCAGCCTCGGCTGTGCCGCCAGGGGCAGCGCCCTATTCATGTTGAACCTCCACCAGGCTGACCAGCACCGACAGCAGCAGCCGCACGTCCTGCGCGCGCCGCACGTCCACTTCGAGCACCGGCAGCCGCGCATCGATGCGCGCCAGGCGCTCGCAGTAGTCCTCGATCGAGGGCGACGCCGCCTGGTCGAGCCGGCCGACGCCGACCACCATGCGCTCCGGAAGGATCCGGGCCGCGAAGGCGCGCACGTAGTGCTCGACGTCGCCGATCGGATCGGGCCGCGTGTTGTCGATCAGCACCACCAGGCCGAGCGCACCGGCGCCCAGGATGTCCCACATGAAGCGAAACCGCTCCTGGCCCGGCGTGCCGAACAAGCGCAGCGCATGGCCGCCTTCGAGCTGGCATTCGCCGTAGTCGAAGCCGACAGTCGTGTGGCTCTTGGCGCCGATCGCGCCGTCGCTGATCGGCACTTCGGTCGACATCACCTGGCTGTCGCTGACCGCGTTGATCGCGGTGGTCTTGCCCGCGCCCATCGGGCCGGTGAAGACGATCTTGGCATCGCCGGGGCGCGCGGTGGCGAGGTTCACCATAGCTTCAGGCGCTCCCGCAGGCGGCCGATGACCGAGCGCAGGGTGCCCGGCATGGGGGTCGATGCCGGCTCGGCCGCCGGTGCCGGCGCATCGGCCGCGACCGCGATGCCGAGCGACAGGCAGACCCGCAGGAAGGCCTGGACGCCGGCCGGCGACACGCCGCTCGCCTGGCTCGCCGCGGCGACGTCGAAGGGCCGGTTCGTGAGCAGCGCCGCGAGCCGCGGAAAACCGGGATGGCGCAGCGCGGCGGCGTCGGGCCAGCGCAGCAGCCGGTAGTGGCCGGACAGCGCTTCGGTCGGCCGGTCGTCCTGGCCGACGCGGTGCGCGGCGGACCACAGCAGTTCGCGCAGGCGATGCACCGGCAGCGCGGCGACCTCGGCATCGGGCATGGCTTGGGGCAGCAGCGCGAGGCGGAAATTGCCGCTCGCGAGCGCCTCCAGCGGCGCGCTCGAATGGATGCGGTCGTTGCCGAAGTCCAGCAGCAGCCGACCTTCGCCTTCGATCGCATAGGCCTCCTTCGACCGGCTGCCGCAAGCCAGGCCGCGCGTGAGCAGGTCGATCAATGCGCTCGACGCGCCGGCGGTCGGCTCCGGCGCCTTGGTCGACTTGATCGCGTCGACGCAGGCACGCAGCGTCTCCATCACGTTGCTCATGCGCAGCGGCGCCTGGATGCTGAGGCTGTCGGCGCCGCCGTCGGCATCGCCTTCCTGCGGCAGCACACGCACCAGCACGGTCGGCCGGGTGGGGTTGTGCTTCAGGCCGCACTGCGCGAAGACCACGTTGCAGTCGCGCAGGGCTTCGGAAAAGCTCAGGCGCAACCCGATGCGGCCGTCGAGCAGCCGCAGCAGCGATTTCAGGACCAGCTGTTCCTTCGGCGGGATGTCGTCGGCGCCGACGACCAGGGCGAGCGACTCGGTCATGGTGTCGCCGCATCAGGAAAAAGGGCGAGGAGTGCTGCGTCAGTCATTGAAAACGACTGTAGTCCGCGGCCCTCGATTGCTGAAACGTTTTGTTACTACGTTGGTTGTAGCGTGCAAAAATAGATCTGGAAATACGTCACGGTCGCGGTGCTTTTCGCCTCGCGGCGCCCTGAGCCTCAGGCGCAGTTCGCGATCGCCTGCCGCAGGAGGCGCAGACCGAGGTCGATCTCGTCGTCGCTCACCGTCAGCGGCGGCGCGATGCGGAAGACACCGCCCATGCCGGGCAGCTGCACGATGTTCATGCTCAGGCCGAGCTTCATGCAGGCCTCGGTGATCGCGGCGCCCAGTTCGGGCGCGGCCTTCTTGCTCGCCCGGTCCTTGACGATCTCCATGCCGAGGAAGAGCCCGCGCCCGCGCACGTCGCCGATGCAATCGAATTCCTCCTGCAGGTTGCGCAGGCCGCTTTCCAGCCGGTGGCCGGCGGTGCGGGCGCGCTGCGTAAGGTCGTCCCGCTGCACGATCTCGAGCACCTTCAAGCCGACCGCCGCCGGCAGCGGATCGGAAACGTGCGTCGTGTAGAACAGGAAGCCCCGCTCGTGGCAGGCCTCCTCGATCTCCGCGCTGGTGAGCACCGCCGACAGCGGCAGCCCGGCGCCGAGCGTCTTCGACAACGTGAGGATGTCGGGCACCACACCGTCGCGCTCGAAGGCGAACAGGGTGCCGGTGCGGCCGAGACCGGTCTGGGCCTCGTCGAGGATCAGCAGCATGCCGCGCTCGACGCACTTGTTCTTCAGCGCGCGCAGGTAGCCGAGCGGCAGGTCGATCAGGCCGCCCGAACTCAGGATCGGCTCGGCGATGAAGGCTGCGAGGTTGCCGCTCGACTGCCGATCGATCAGGTCGAAGGCGTAGTCCAGTTCGGCCTGCCAGTCGAAGACGCCGGCGACCTCGAAGCGCGGGCGGTAAGGGTACGGCGCCGGGATCGCGAAGGAGCCGACCGCCGCCGGGCCGTAGCCCTTGCGGCCCGCGCTGTAGGTGGCCGAGGCGGCGCCGCCGGTCATGCCGTGCCACGACTGCGAGAAGCTCACCACCTCGTACTTGCCGGTGTAGAGCTTGGCCATCTTGATCGCCGCCTCGTTGGCTTCGCCGCCGGTGCTCAGGAGCATCGCGCGGTCCAGGCCCGCCGGCGTGACCTCGGCCAGCCGGGTCGCCAGGTCGACCACCGGGCGGCTCAGCATGCCGCTGAAGAGATGGTCGAGGTTGCGGGCCCGCTCGGCGATCACCGCCGCCACCTCGGGATGGCCGTGGCCGAGCAGCGAGCTCATCTGGCCGGAGGTGAAGTCGAGGATGGCGCGGCCGTCGGCGTCGTAGACGAAGGCGCCTTGCGCGCGCTCGATGATCATGTCCTCGAAGCGGCCGCCGTAGCGGATCAGATGCTGCCTCGCGTTCTTCCAGAACAGCGGATCGGCGTTGGCGGACATGGTCGGACCTTTCAGATGGGCGAGGATTGCGATTGGCGCACTGTAGGAAGATCGGGCCTTCCGGCCAAGCAAATATTCCTTAAGGCAGCTTCAAGCAGGACCTGTGCCGTGCCCCGCAACCTCGACATCGACCTCCTTCGCAGCTTCGCGGCCATCGCGCAGACCCGCACGCTGGTGCAGTCGGCGCGCCAGGTCGGCCGCACGCCGGCGGCGCTGAGCATGCAGGTCAAGAAGCTGGAGAGCCTGCTCGGCCAGCCGCTTTTGAACCGCACCGGTCGCGGCGTAGTGCTGACCTTTCACGGCGAGAAGCTGCTGGTGCGTGCGCTGGAGATCCTGCGGGCGCACGACGAGGCGGTGGCCGACCTCTCGGGCGCCGGCCTCGTCGGCACCATCCGCTTCGGCTGCCCGGGCGACTACGCCAGCGCCTTCCTGCCGCGGGTGCTGCGCGAATTCGCGCAGCACCATCCGCGCGTCTTCGTGCAGGTGCATTGCGCGCCGACGCCGCGACTGCGCGAACGGCTGCGCGCGCATGCGCTCGACCTCGCGCTGGTCTCGGTGGCCGAGGGCGAAGACCCGGCCGGCGTGATCCGGCACGAACCGCTGGTATGGGTCGGCCATGCCGGCGATGCGCTGGCCGAACTCGACCCGCTGCCGCTGGCGCTGTCGGACGAGGCCACGCTAGACCACCGGCTCGCGCTCGAGGCGCTGACCCGCGCGGGCCGCGCCTGGCGCATCGCCTACGCGAGCGAGGACCTGGCCGGGCTGATCAGCGTGGTGCGATCGGGGTTGGCGATCGCGGTGCTGACCCGCTCGGCCGTGCCGCCGGACCTGCAGGTGCTGCCCGCAGGAGCCGGTCGGCCGCTGCCGTTGCTGCCGGGCGTGGGCGTCAAGGTGGCCTTCGACCTGGCGCGGCCGCCGGCGCTGGTGGGCGCCTTCGCCGCGGTGCTGGAGACCGTGGTGCCGGTCGACCCCTGATCCGGCCTCAGGTGCTGCCGCCCGCCGCCGCCTCCGACATCTTGGCCAGCGCGTCGTCGATGGTGAAGGTGTTGGGCTTCTGCACCGGCGGGAAGTCCTTGAAGGTCGCCGCGAACTTGTCGGCGATCGCATAGGCGCCGTACAGGATGTACGCGTGGTACAGGAACCACTGGTAATAGGAATTCGAGGTGAAGTCGGCCCGCTCGAAGGGGTCGGTCCGCAGGTTGAAGAGCTTGGGCAGGCGCAGCCGCACGAAAGGCTCGGCCCAGACGCCCATGGTGCCGGCCAGCCGCTGCTCCATGAACACCACCTTCCAGTTGTCGTAGCGGATGCCCAGCACGTCGCCGTCGTCGCTGATGTAGACGAAGAGCTTGCGCGGGCTCTCCTTCTCCTTGCCGGTGATGTGGCCCAGGAGACTGATGCCGTCGATGTGGTTCTTGTAGGTGCGGCCGATGGCCTGGATGCCCTTCTTGCATTTCTCGACCACGTCGGGGTCGCCGGCCATCTCGAGGAAGGTCGGCAGCCAGTCGTGGTGCTGCACGATGCCGTTGGACACGCTGCCCGGCGGGATGTGGCCGGGCCAGCGGGTGATCAGCGGAATGCGGAAGGCGCCTTCCCAGTTGGTGTTCTTCTCGCTGCGGAAGGGCGTCATCGCGCCGTCGGGCCAGCTGTTCATGTGCGGGCCGTTGTCGGTCGAGTACATGACGAAGGTGTCTTCGGTGATGCCCAGTTCGTCCAGGTAGTCGAGCATCTGGCCGACGTTCTTGTCGTGGTCGATCATCGTGTCGTGGTAGGGCGACTGCCAGCGGCCGGCCTGGCCGATGCTCTCCGGCTTGGTGTGCGTGACGAAGTGCATGTGCGTGAAGTTCAGCCACACGAAGAAGGGCTTGCCGTCGTCGTGCTGCTTGCCGATGAAGGTCTTGGCGGCGTCGACGAACTCGTCGTCGCAGGTTTCCATGCGCTTCACGGTGAGCGGGCCGGTGTCCTCGATCTTCTGCTTGCCGACCCGGCCCCAGCGCGGCTCCTCGGTCGCGTCGTCCTTGTCGGTCGCCCACGAATGCAGCACGCCGCGCGGGCCGTTGTTCTTCTTGAAGTCGGGGAAGTCCTTCTCGGGGTAGTAGTCGGGCATCTCCGGCTCTTCCTCGGCGTTGAGGTGGTAGAGGTTGCCGAAGAATTCGTCGAAGCCGTGGATGGTCGGCAGATGCTCGTTGCGGTCGCCCAGGTGGTTCTTGCCGAACTGGCCGGTCGCGTAGCCCTGGTTCTTCAGGAGCGCGGCGATGGTGACGATCTTGTCGTTCATGCCGACCGGCGCGGCCGGGATGCCGACCTTCGACAGGCCCGTGCGGAACACGCTCTGACCGGTGATGAACGACGAGCGCCCGGCGGTGCACGACTGCTCGCCGTAGGAGTCGGTGAACTTCATGCCCTCGCGGGCCAGGCGGTCGATGTGGGGCGTCTGGTAGCCCATGAGCCCGTGCGAATAACAGCTGAGGTTGGCGATGCCGATGTCGTCGCCCCAGATCACGAGGATGTTGGGTTGCTTGCCCGATTTGGCCGCCTGCTTCTTCGTTGCCATGTGGTTTCCTTGACGAGTGGAAGGCGAAGAATGCGCGCGGCATCCGATCTGTCCACTGTCCGTTGGGGCAACGGGGATTGCACCTTGGTGCAAGTGCGGCCGACGGGCCGCACCGGGCGTCAGCCGAGCTCGATGTCTATCTGGTAGAAGCGGAACACGTTGCGCTCGGCGGCCGGCGCGGCCTGCGCCTGGCGGTAGGCGGCGATCACCTCGCGCACGAAGTCGTCGTGCCGGTCGGCCGGCAGGCGGCGGGTCCAGGCGCCGAAGCCGGCCTTGCAGAAGCCGAAGAAGGCCTCGTCGGTGCGGAAGTCCCAGGCATGCAAGCGGGTCGACCGCCCGAGGACACGAAAGCCGCGGGCCTCTGCCAGCGCCGCGTAGGCGTCGCTGTCGAGCCGCAGGTACGGATCGGTGAAGCCATCGAAATGCGCGCGCCATTCCTCGGCCTGCCGAACGGCTTCGGCCACTTCCTCCAGGCTGGTGACCGGCCCCTTGACCACCATGCGCAACTGCGCGCGGCCGCCGGGCGCGAGCGCGGCGCGGATGCCGTCGAGCGCCCGGTCCTGCGCCGGCACCCAATGCAGCGCGTTGAACGAAACGATGCGGTCGAATTCGGCATGGAAGGCGAGCGCGGCCGCATCGGCGACCGCGAAGCGCAGCCGGTCGTTGGCGCCTGCGACCCAGTGCGCGGCGGCGAAGTCGATCATGTCCTTCGAGGCGTCGACGCCGAGGATGCGGCCGCGCGGCAGGCGCTCGGCGATGCGGGCGGTCAGCCGGCCGTCGCCGCAGCCGATGTCGAGCATGCGTTCGTCGCCGTTCAACTGAAGCAGTGCCAGCGCCTCGCCGGCCATCGCCTCCTGCAGGCTGGAATTGCGGGCGTAGTCGCCGGCATTCCACGGTGTGGCGGCGCCGTCGTCGTCGGAGGCGTTGCGGGAAGTCATGACGGGCTCCTCGAGAGGCCGGCGACATGCCGGCGGCGCACGGATGCTAGCGCGGCGGCGCCTGCGTGGCTTGCGCGACTTCGTTCGCTTCGGTGACCGCGGCGATCGACTCGGCCAGCAGGCGCACGATTTCCCGCAGGTCTTCCGTGCCCGCGATGAAGGGCGGCGCCAGCAGCACGTGGTCGCCGTTCACGCCGTCGACCGTCCCGCCGAAGGGATAGCACAGGAGCCCGCGCGCCATCGCGTCCTTCTTGATCGCCGCGTTCACCTTGAGGCCCGGCGCGAAGGGCCGCTTGCTTTCGCGGTCGCTCACCAGTTCGACGCCCCAGAAGAAGCCGCGGCCGCGGATGTCGCCGACGTGCGGATGCTCGCCCAGCGCCTCGCGCAGCATCGCGCCGAAGGCCTCGCCGTCGCGGCGCACCTTCTCGAGCAGCCCGTCGCGATGGATGACCGTCTGCACCGCCAGCGCCGCGGCGCAGGCCACCGGATGGCCGAGGTAGGTGTGTCCGTGCTGGAAGAAGCCGCTGCCGGCGGACATCGCGTCGACGATCCTGCGCTGCGCCAGCACCGCGCCGATCGGCTGGTAGCCGCCGCCGAGGCCCTTGGCGATGGTGACCAGGTCGGGCACCACGTCTTCCTGTTCGCAGGCATGGAGCGTGCCGGTGCGGCCCATGCCGCACATCACCTCGTCGAGGATCAGCAGCACGCCATGGCGGTCGCAGACCTCGCGCACCGCCCTGAAGTAGCCCGGCACCGGCGTCAGCACGCCCGCGGTGGCGCCGCCGACGGTTTCGGCGACGAAGGCGATCACGCTGTCGGCGCCCTGGGCCACGATGGCGGCCTCCAGTTCGGCGGCCAGGCGCAGGCCGTACTGCTCGGGCGTCTCGTCCGCGCGTTGCTCGCGGTAGGGATAGCAGGGTGCGACGTGGGTCGCCGGCACCAGGATCGGCGCGAAGGGCGCGCGCCGCCATTCGTTGCCGCCCACCGCGAGCGCGCCCAGCGTATTGCCGTGGTAGCTCTGGCGCCGGGCGATGAAGCGGGTGCGCTGCGGCTGGCCGATCTCGACGAAATACTGCCGCGCCATCTTCAGGGCCGACTCGACCGCCTCCGAGCCGCCGCTCACCAGGTAGACGTGGCTCATGCCCGGCGGCGCGGTGCGGATCAATTCGTCGGCCAGCCGCTCGGCCACTTCGGTGGTGAAGAAGCTGGTGTGCGCATAGGGCAGCCGGTCGATCTGCGCATGCATCGCGGCGATCACGTCGGGGTGCCCGTGGCCGAGCGACGACACGGCGGCGCCGCCGGAGGCGTCGAGGTAGCTGCGGCCGGCGGCGTCGCGGATGCGCATGCCGGCGGCGCTGACGGCGACCGGCGGCGTGGTGCGGAGGTGGCGGTGGAAGACGTGCGTCATGGTGGGTTCCGTCCGATCTGCAGCCCGCATTGTCCGACGGCACCGGCAAGCGCCTCCACCTCCGGGGGCTTGCGTCGGCACCCATTTATCTAATATATTAAGTAATTCCGCGACGGGCCCCGAGCCGCCTGGCCGATCGCGCAGGGTTCGTTGGCGGCGCACTCACCACCGCAAGGAAGTCGAATGAGCATCGCCATCGAAAGCCCGCAGCGCGCCACCCCCCTCGCTCCCCTGCCGCTCCAGCTGGAGCCGGGCGTGCCGACCGCCTTCTACGGCACCACCGACGTGGCGCCCGCGCAGCGGCTGGCGCACTGGCGCACCCAGATGGCCACCGTGTGCGACGTCCGGCCCGACCCGGGCGTCGACCCGTCGCAGTGCGTGATCGAGGCCGACAAGTGGCTGCTCAACGGCGCGATGGTGGTGTCGACCCGCCATCCTTCGCACTCGCTGGTTCGCACCGCGGGCCATGCGCGCGGCGACGGCCTCGACTGCTACCTGGTCAACGTGAGCCAGGTGGCCGGCCTGCAGGTCGACGCCGACGGCCGCGCCACCGACACCGCCGCCGAGCAGATGGTGCTGCTCGACACCGCGCGCGCCCAGACCGTGCACTATCGCGCCGGCCACACGATCGCCTTCTATGCCTCGCGCGATTCGCTCGACGCCCTGCTGCCGCGGCCGCTCGACCTGCACGGCGTGGTGCTGCGCGGCGCCGCCAGCGTGCTGCTGTCGAGCCACCTGTTCGCGCTGCCCGGCTACCTGCCCTCGATGACCGCGCAGGAAGCCGAAGGCGCGCGCCTGAGCACCCTGCACCTGCTGGCGGCCAGCCTGGCGCCGTCCTTCGATTCGCTCGGGCTGGCGAGGCCGGCGATCGACGGCGCGCTGCGGCGGCAGATCAGGCAGTTCATCGATGCCAACCTGTGCGACAGCGAACTCGGCGTGGAGCGCATCGCCGGCCACTTCCGGATCTCGCGCTCGACCATCTACCGCCTGTTCGACCAGGGCGTGGCGAACTTCATCAAGGAACGCCGGCTGACGCGCATCCACGCGCTGCTGGCCGCGCCCGAGCGCAAGCGCCAGTTGGGCCTCATCGCCGAAGACCACGGCTTCACCAACGCCAGCCAGTTCAGCCGCGCCTTTCGCGCGCAGTTCGGCTACAGCCCGCGCGAGGCGATGAACGGCGCCGCGGTCGCAGGCGCCGGCACGGCCGCCGCACCCGGCGCGCAGCGCGGGCCGGCCGGGTCGGCCTTCGCGCATTGGGTGCGCAAGGTCGAGGTCGCCGCCTAGTTCTTCGTCGCCGGCGACTGCGCGCGATCCACCAGGAACTGGCCGAAGAAGGCCGCCAGCTCGCGGTGCGCATCCAGCGGCAGCACGTTCGCCACGTACTGGTCGGGGCGCACGACGACGATCGCGCCATGCTCACGGTCGATGCCGCGCAGGTCGAAGAGGTCGGGCCCGTTCTTGAGGTCGGGCGTGTAGGCCTTCTCGTAGTCGACCAGGCCGAAGCTGCCCTTGCGCGGCAGTAGGATCGGCGGCAGCGCTTCCACCTGCAGTTCGCGATGCCCCTGCTGGAAGACGGCGCGCAGGTCGATGACGCTGTCGATGTCCGCGCCGGCCGGCGTGAAGCGGCGAATCGGTGAATCGGGCGATTCGCCCAGGAAGGCAGCCAGCTCGCGCAGGCGCTGCCCGCCCGCATCGGCGAAGGCGTAGAGACGCCAGGCGCCATCGGCGCGCGCCGCATGGCCGAGCTGCACCGGCTTGGCGTCGGCCAGCCGCACCACCGGCGCCGAATGGAAGCGCATGCCGATGGTGAATCCGCGAGCGAGCGCCTGGTGCGTCGACGGCGCGGTCAGCATCGTGGTCGGCGCATAGCTTGTCGCGACGCCGGCGGTGTAGCGGCCCGACATCACGAAGTAGGCCTGCAGCTCCTGCGGATCGACGCCGCCGAGTTCGGGATGCAGCGGGTCCTTGGGCGCCGAGGCCATGATCTTCGACCACTCCTTGTCGAAGTCGATCAACTCCTGCGCGATCACCTGGCGCTCTTCCGAGTAGGTGCGCAGCAGCTCCGGCCGGGCGCGGCCGTCGAGCACCGAGGCCAGCTTCCAGCCGAGGTTGAAGCCGTCCTGCATCGAGACGTTCATGCCCTGCCCGGCCTTGGCGCTGTGCGTGTGGCAGGCGTCGCCCGCGATGAAGACGCGCGGCAGGCGCGTGGCCTTCTCTTCCACCGGCACGTCGTCGAAGCGGTCGGTGACCCGCTGGCCGACCTGGTAGACCGCGAACCACACGACGCTCTTCACGTCCAGCGTGTAGGGATGCAGCACGCGCCGCGCGGTCGCGATGACGTCCTCCTGCGTCTTGTCGCGGAAGGCCTGCCGATTGTTCGGGTCGACCTCGCCGAGGTCGACGTAGAGCCGCACCAGGTAGCCGCCTTCGCGCGGGATCAGCAGGATGTTGCCGTCGTCCGCGGACTGGATCGCCGCCTTCAGCCGGATGTCCGGGAAGTCGGTGACCGCCAGCATGTCGACCACGCCCCAGGCATGGTTGGCGAAGTCGCCGCGGGGCACCGCGCCGATGGCGTGGCGCACGCCGCTGTGCGCGCCGTCGCAGCCGACCACGTATTTCGCGCGCACGGTCGTGGGCGATCCGGTGGCGACATCGCGCAGGCTGACCACCACCGGGTGCGAGCCTTCGGACTCGATCTTCAGGTCGACGAATTCGAGGCCGTAGCTCGCTTCGAGCCGGGTCGGCGACTGCCGCATGTAGTCAAGCAGGTATTGCTGCAGGCGCGCCTGGTTGACGATCAGGTGCGGGAACTCCGACAGGCCGTCTTCCGTGTCCTGCACGCGCCCGGTGCGCTCGATGCGATGGCGGTCCTGCTTCGACGGCCGCCAGAAGACCGTCTCGTTGACCCAATGGGCCTCGCGCATCAGCTTCTGGCCGAGGCCGAAGGCCTCGAACATCTCGACCGTGCGGCAGGCGATGCCGTCGGCCTGGCCGACCTGCAGCGGGCCGCCCCGGCGCTCGACCAGACGCGTGCTGATGCCGGGGAAGTTCGACAGCTGCGCGGCCAGCACCGCGCCCGCCGGGCCGCTGCCGATGACCAGCACGTCGACCGCGTCGGGCAGCTTTTCCTTCGCGACATCGGGGTCGCCGGGCGTGTATCCGTTCAGATAGAACTGCATGGCATTTCCTTTCACCGCGTTTGACTTGTGCACTTATTATCAGTGCACTGACGATCAGTGTAAAGGTACAATTCGATGCCATAGCGAGGGTAAACCCTCAGGAGTTTGGAGAGATGACGACGAAGCTGCCCATCGACGGGCTGGACGACCTGCCGGGGCATCACATCCGCCGGCTTCAGCAGATCGCGGTCGGCATCTTCCTGGACGAGACGGCGGACGTGAACGTCACGCCGGTGCAGTTCGCGCTGCTGTTCGCGGCCGCGAAGGAAACGGGGCTCGACCAGCGCACGCTCGCCGGCCGCATCGGCCTGGACACCTCGACCATCGGCGCGGTGGTCGACCGGCTGGAAGCCCGCGGACTCATCGAGCGAAAGGTGTCGCCGGACGACAAGCGGGTGCGCCTCTTGAGCGTGACGCCCGCCGGCCGCAAGCTGCTGCAGGGCGTGATGCCCGCGATGCTGCGCGCCCAGGACCGCATGCTGGAGCCCTTGCCCAAGGCGGACCGGCCGAAGTTCATGGCGATGATCAAGCGCATCGTCGAAGAGAACAACGGCTGGAGCCGCGCCGCGAAGGACGCGTAGGCCGCGTCGGCCGGTTCAGTCGCTGATGTCGGCACCGCGCGGCTTGGCGGCCGGGGCCCTGGCGCAGCCGCCGTCGGGGTTGTCGGCGCTGTCGGCGTCACCCGGCGGCGCGACCCAGGCGGCATCGGTGGGCGGTGCGGCGGCCGCCTCCATCTGCGTCGGCGGCGTCAGCATCGCCGCCTCGACATGCGTGGAAGCGATGAACCACAGCAGAGCCACCAGCGCGAGGCCGACGAGGGTCGCGACATGGCGCAGCGAGGTGCGGCTCGCAGCTTGCCGCAGGTCTTGCAATTCACGATCGAACATGGGGAATCTCCTTGTGTCGCTCTTCATTTCATCGATGCGAAAGCGTAGGAGCGCGCGGCCCGCGACACATCATTCCGATCGATGAAACGGGGGTCCCACGAACGTCATCGGCCGTTCGGCAAGTGCGCTGCGCGTGGTGCGGTCCGTCACATCGGGACAGTGACGGAGGCCGCTGCGCGACGACACGCATCGGGCGGAACATGCGTGCCCCATGAACCCGCTCACCACCCTTTCCCTCCTCGGCCATCCCGCTGCACTGCCGCTGCTGGCGGCCATCTACGCGACCGCCGCCGTGTTCAGCGGCCTGTCCGGTTTCGGCTTCTCCGCGATCGGCTCGCTCAGCCTCCTCGTGCTGCCGCCGCAACTCGGCGTGGCGGTGTTGATGGGCCTGTCGCTGCTGACGCAGGCCTTCAGCGTCGGCAGCCTGTGGACCGAGTTCCAGAACCGGCCCGGCCTCTGGGGCTGGCGCGAAGGCGTGGTGCCGTACATCGCGGGCGGCACCGCCGGCATGCCGCTCGGGCTGGCGATCCTCGCCGCCTTCGGGCCGCGCGCGCTGACCCTCACCCTGGGCGCGTTGATCGTCGCCTACTCGGCGTGGTCGCTGCTCAAGCCGGCAACGCTGCGGCTTGCCAAGCGGCCCTCGGGCCCGAAGAGCTCGCTGCTGGTGGGCGCGGTCGGCGGTGTCGTCGGCGGCTTCTCGGCCTTCCCGGGCTCGGCGCTGGTCGTCTGGAACGGCCTCGTCGGGCGCAGCAAGGAGGAGAACCGGGCGCTGACGCAGCCCTTCATCCTGTGGATGCAGGTCGTCGGCCTGGTGCTGCTGGCGACGACGCGGCCGCACATGTTCGACCATGCCTTCTGGGGCCTCTTCCTGTCGGCCCTGCCGCTGGCACTGCTCGGCAACGCGGCGGGCATCGCGATCTACCGGCGCACCGGCGACATCGGCTACCGCCGGGTGACGCTGGTGGCGCTGGGCATCTCGGGGCTGGGCCTGCTGCTCAAGGTGCTGCTGCCCTGAGCGCCACGGCCTCAGCGCAGGAGGCCGTGGAGCTAGTTCAACAGCAGCAGCACGCCGATCGCCGCCGCGAGCGCCCAGGTCTTCCAGTTCGACCGCCGCCGCTCGGCGATCGCCTCGGGGCTCTGCGCCTTCCATTCCTTCTGGACGTTCAGGAGGCGGAAGGCCTGCGCGAAGCCTTCGTCGCGCATCGTGCAGACGAAGCGCCGGCCCTCGAACAGCGCCGAGCTGTCGTCGCTGAAGTCGAAGGCGCGCGTTACCTCGGTTTGCGGGAGCACCCGAAGGTGCGCGGTCTGCTGCCAGACGGCGCGGACCTGCAGCCAGGCGATCGCCGCGCAGGCCGCGGCGATGACGAGCTCCACCCCGCCGCGACGCGCCGGCCCGTGCGCCAGGTCGCCGAAGGCGAGGTGCAGCAGGAAAAGACCCGCCAGTGCCGGGAAGATGGCGCCGACGATGTGCATCGACCCGAGGCCGGTGCGCAGTTGCTCGAACCACGAGGGCCGCGGCTCCTGCCGGCGATGCAGGGCAATGCACGCGTCGCAGAACGGCACCTCGACCGTCTCGATGACGTAGTTCGACGAGTCGCCGTCGCTGCGCAGGAAGACCTTCGAGAAGCCGATGGACTTCGACGCCACCTTGCCGCAGCGCGGGCATCGCGGCGGGAAGGACGCCTCGGCGGGACGCCCGCGAAGGGTGATGCTGTGAGGGTTCGGCGCCAGGTCGGCCGGGCTTTCCTGGGGTTCGATGCTGCGAATCATGCGATGGCGTCCCGGTGCGGCAGGCAACACGATGCGAGGCTGGAATTCGCGATGCTACGCGCTCGCGATGGATGGACCTATCGATCGGATGGCCCATGGACCGATCACGACTTGCGCCATAGACTAGCTTTCATGACGCCAGAAAGCATCCTCGCCCATCTCGACGCCGGCACGACTTGGCCAGCCGCCGACGCAGCCACCGTCCCGGACGACATGCAGCAGGCCTACCGGGCCGCCTTCGCCCTGCGGCGCCTGCGCGAGGCGCGCGGCGAAAAGGTGGTCGGCTACAAGATCGGCTTCACCAATCGCACGATCTGGGAGCGCTATGCGGTCTTCGGACCGATCTGGGGGCCGGTGTACGACAGCACGCTCACCTGCTGCGACGAGGCCGGCGCGGTCACGCTATCGCCGAGCTCGCTGCCGCGGCTCGAGCCCGAATGCGCGCTCGGCATGCGCGCCGCGCCGCCGGCCGATGCCACGCTGGAGCAGCTCTTCGACTGCGTCGAATGGTTCGCGCCGAGCTTCGAGGTGGTGCAGTCGCACCTGCCCGACTGGAAGTTCAGCGCCGCCCAGACCGTGACCGACGGCGCGCTGCACGCGCGCCTGCTGGTGGGCCGGCGCACGCCGGTGCGCGAACTGGCCGCCACCGGCGAGGCCTTCGACGCGGCACTGGCGGCCACGTCGGTCCGGTTGCTCCAAGGCGACCAGGTGAAGGACCGCGGCATCGGCGCCAACGTGCTCGACGGACCGCTGCACGCCCTGCTGCATTTCGTGAACGAACTGCAGCGCATTCCCGGCGCGCCGTCGCTGCGGCCCGGCGACCTGATCACCACCGGCACCTGGACCGACGCCTGGCCGCTCGAAGTGGGCCAGACCTGGCGCGCGGACTTCGATCCGCCGATGCTGCCGCTCACCGTCACGCTGCGCTGAGCCGCCTCGCTCGCAGCGGGCGCATCAGAGCTTCGAGCCGCCGTCGACCCGCAAGGTGTCGCCGGCGACCCAACGGGCATCGTCCGACGCCAGGAACGCGATCGCCGAGGCGATGTCCTCCGGCTGCGCCACGCGTTGCAGCGCCTGCATGCCGAGCACCGCGCCGCGGCCGGCCTCGGTCTTGGTGAAGCTCGACATGTCGGTCGCCACCACGCCCGGCGCCACCGCGTTGACGCGGATGCCCTTGGCGCCGAGCGCCGATGCGAAGTGCTTGACCAGCGTGTCGACAGCGCCCTTGGTCGCCGAATAGGCCGACAAGGTGCCGACCGAGGCATGCGCCGCCAGCGACGACAGCAGGACGACGCTGCTGCCTTCGCACAGCGCCGGCAGCAGTTGCTGCACCAGGAAGTACGGCGCCCGCACGTTGACCGCGAACAGCGCGTCGAAGTCCTCGACCGTGGTGGCCTCGAGGCTGGCGTCCTTCGCGATGCCGGCATTGGCGACCAGCACGTCCAGCCGGCCGCCGATGATGGCGCGCACCTGCGCGGCCAGCCGATGCGGACCATCGGCGGCCTGCAGGTCGGCACCTACCTTCTCGGCCTTGCCGCCGGCGCGGCGGATCTCGTCCACCACCGCGGCCGCCTCCGCTTCGTTGCGGCCGTAGTGGACGATGACCTGCGCGCCCTGGCTGGCGAGCAGGAGCGCGGTGGCGCGGCCGATGCCGCGGGATGCGCCGGTGACGAGGGCGGTCTTGCCGGTCAGGCGATTCGTCGAGTCCATGATGTGATCCTTGGTGGTGGGTATGACTTTGAACGCATGGGGCAAGAGCTTCGGCCTCGGTTCGCCGACGCCACTTTCTTGCCGCCATGGGGGAGAATCTAGGGATTCGAGCGCGCTGCCACAAAGACTTTCGAAGCGGGGTGGCATGCCTGAAAAGCATGGGAACCTGCCAATGGAACTGCGCCACCTGCGCTACTTCATCGCCGTCGCCGAGACCGGCAGCCTCACCCTGGCGGCCGAGCAGCGCCTGCACACCTCGCAGCCTTCGCTGAGCCGGCAGATCCGCGATCTCGAGGACCAGGTCGGCGTCGAGCTGCTGCGGCGCGGCGCGCGCGGTGTCGAGCTGACCGACGCGGGCCGCGCCTTCATCGATCACGCGCGGCTCGCCCTGAGCCAGGTCGATGCGGCGGTCGAGGCGGCACGGCGCGCCGTCGTTCCGGCCAAGCAGCGCTTCGCGCTCGGCTTCCTCACCGGGCAGGAGATGACCTGGCTGCCGCGTGCGATGCATCTGCTGCGCGAGGAACTGCCGAACGTCGATGTCACGGTCTCCAGCGACTATTCGCCCGACCTCGCGGACGCACTCGCGCGCGGCAAGCTGGACCTCGCCTTCATGCGCGCCGAGCCAGGCTTCGACCTCGACTACGCCGCCGTCCACCGCGAACCGCTGGTGGTGCTGATGCCGAGCGACCATCCGTTGGCCGCGCAGAAGGCGGTGCGGGCCCGGCAGCTGGTGGGCCAGCCCTTCATCGCCATGGCCCACAAGGCGAAGGTGCTGCGCGCCGTGGTCGACGACTACCTGGCACGCGAAGGCGTGGTGCTTACGCCGACCCAGAGCGTCGACAACCCCGCGATGGTGATGTCGCTGGTCGCCTCGACCCGCGGCCTGACGCTGATCCCGCGCTACGTCGAGAACCTGCTGCCCTGGTCGGTCGTGAGCCGGCCGCTCGCCGGTAGCGTACCGACCATCGACCTGGTCATCGGCCACAGCCGCAGCAACGCGTCGCCGGTGCTGAAGCTCTTCCTGTCGCGCTTGCAGGAATTGGTTGCGAATGAGCACCGGTGAACCTGGACACCCGCCGCATCGAGCGATAAGAATGGCACGAGAGACCTCCAGGGAGACATTGCCCATGCGACCCGTGCCGCAAGCTTTTCATCTGCATGTCGAAGACAGCGCGATCGACGATCTGCGCCAACGGCTGGCCCGAACCCGCTTCCCCGACCAGGCGCCCGGCGAGCCTTGGGCCTACGGCACCCAGGTCGCATACATCGAGCAACTGGTCGCCTATTGGCGCGACAGCTTCGATTGGCGCGCGCAAGAGGCGCGGCTCAACGCCTTCCGGCAATTCAAGGTGCCGCTGCATGGCATCGACCTGCACTACCTGCACGTCGAAGGCCGCGGGCCGAAGCCCTTGCCGCTGCTGCTGTCGCATGGCTGGCCGGGCTCGGTCTTCGAGTTCCTCGAGATCGTTCCGCGCCTGACCGATCCGGCCCGCTTCGGCGGCGATCCGGCCGATGCCTTCACCGTCGTGGTGCCGTCCCTGCCCGGCTACGGCCTGTCGTTCACGCCGGGACAGCCTCGCTTCGGCGTGGAAGAAATGGCCGACTGCCTCGCCGACCTGATGACCAAGGTGCTCGGTTACGAGCGCTTCGCGGCGCAGGGCGGCGACTGGGGCGCCTCGATCGCCTCGCGCCTGGGCGCGCTGTATGCGCACAGCATGGTCGGCATCCATCTCAACTTCCTGGGCGTGCGGCGCGATCCGGCACTGCTGGGCTCGTCGCCCGAGGAACAGCGCTACCGCGGCGAGCTGGAACATTGGCTGAAGGAAGAAACCGGCTACACCGCGATCCAGGGCACGCGCCCGCAGACGCTCGCCTTCGCATTGACCGACTCGCCCGCCGGGCTCGCCGCCTGGATCGTCGAGAAGTTCCGCGCCTGGTCCGATTGCGGCGGCGACGTCGAGAGCGTCTTCGGCAAGGACCATCTGCTCGCCAACATCGGCTTCTACTGGTTCACCGGCGCCATCGGCTCTTCCTTCTGGCCCTACTACGCGCGGCTGCACGGGCCCTGGCCGATCCCCGATTCCGGCGTCAACCTGCCGATGGGCTACGCCGCCTTCCCGCGCGAGATCGTGCGGCCGCCACGCTCGGTCGCCGAGAAGATGTACACCGACATCCGCCGCTGGACCGCGATGCCCAAGGGCGGCCACTTCGCCGCCATGGAACAGCCGGAGGCGCTCGCGCACGAGATCGTCGAGTTCTTCCGGCCCCTGCGGTAGGCTCGACGTGTTGACGACCGAAGAGACCGAGAGACGATGATCGACGACTTGAACTTCCCTCCCGACGCACTCGAAGTGCGAATCTCCGAACTGCTGGTGGCCACCGCCGACGGCAGCGATGTGCAGATCGACCGCGCGGTGCCGGAGGTGCTGCAACTGCTGCGCGAGCGCCTGAAGATGGACGTGGTCTTCGTGTCCGAATTCACCGAAGGCCGCCGCGTGTTCCGCCACGTGAACGCCGCGGCGAACGCGCAGGTGCTGCAGGTCGGTGACAGCGCGCCGCTCGAGCAGTCCTTCTGCCAGCGCGTGGTCGACGGCCGCCTGCCGCGCATGATCCCCGACGTCGCGAAGACGCCCGGCGCCGAGAACCTGCCGCCGACGCCCTTCCCGGTCGGCGCGCACCTGAGCACGCCGATCGTGCTGGGCGACGGCCGGGTCTATGGCACCTTGTGCTGCTTCAGCTTCGCGCCCAACCCCGAGCTGTCGCAGCAGGACCTGCGCAAGCTCGAGATGTCCGCCCAGCTGGCCGCGCGGAAGATCGACCAGCGCGGGCCGGACACCTGGAAGATCCAGTCCTGAAGCCTGGCCCAGGCACTCCGGGTAAACGCCGATTCCGATCGCTCTGACTTTATAGTCAACTAAAGATACGCAAACGTCACAGAAGGCCGCGCGGGCGAGCCGATCGACGCGATCAGCTTGGCGCGCCCTGATCTGACTTTGAAGTCATATAAACAAATTCAAACGTCACGCCGAACGAACCGTGAAGGAAAAGCCATGAACGACATGCTGAGCCTCGAGGGACGCATCGCCCTGGTCACCGGTGCCGGCCAGGGCGTCGGTCGCCAGACCGCGCTGCACTTCGCGGCGCACGGCTGCGCCACCGTGCTGGTCAACGACTTCCATGCCGAGCGGGCGGCCGCGGTCGCCGCCGAGGTCGAGGCGCTGGGCGCCAAGGCCATCGCCGTCGCGGCCGACGTGACCGACCTGGACGGCCTCGGCGCGAAAGTCAGGGCAGCGGTCGCCGAAGCGGGCGGCCTGCACATCGTGGTCAACAACGCCGGCAATGCCGGCCCTGTCGACAGCATCGGCGAGCTGCCGCCCTTCTGGGAAACCGGTCCCGACGACTGGGCACGCTGGCTCGACACCAACCTCTACGGCGTGCTCAACACCTGCCGCATCACGGTGCCCTTGCTGATCGCGTCAGAGCGGGGAGGCAGCATCGTCAACATCATCTCGGACGCGGGTCGCGTCGGCGAACCCCACCTGGCGGTCTATTCCGCGGCGAAGGCGGGCGCGGCGGGCTTCTCGCGCGCGCTCGCCAAGGCCACCGGCGCGCACGGCATCCGCGTGAACGCGGTCTCGCTCGCCAGCATGCGCACACCGGGGCTCGAAAGCATGCTGCTGGACGACGCGCTGGTGAAGCGCATGCTCAAGCAATACATCGTGCGGCGGCTCGGCGAGCCGAGCGATGCCGCCAACATGGTGCTGTTCCTCGCCTCCGAGGCCGCGGCCTGGATCACCGGCCAGACCTATGCGGTCAACGGCGGCTACTCGACCTCGCAATGAACGACGCCATCGCCCTTTCCGGCTGGCCCGCCGATGCGCCGGTCAAGCTGCACGTCGATGACGCGATCGCCTTCATCACCCTCGACCGTCCTGCCGCCTACAACGCGATCGACAGCGCCATGACCCGCGCCCTGGCGCTGGCCATGGACCGCATCGAAGCCTTGCCCGACCTGCGCGTGATCGTGCTGCGCGGCGCAGGCAAGGGCTTCTGCGCAGGCGGCGATCTGGGCTTCTTCGCGAGTCGCGGCGACGGGCTGCGTGAAGCGGTCGACGAGGTGCTGTCGCATGGCCATCGCTTCCTCCAGGCCTTGCAGGAGAGCGCGAAGCTGGTCCTGGTCAGCGTGCATGGCAGCGCCGCCGGCGCAGGCCTGTCGCTGGTGCTGGCGGGCGACTTCTGCATCGCCGCGCAGGAGGCCTTCTTCGTGCCGGCCTACCGCAAGCTCGGCGTATCGCCCGACATGGGCGGCACCGCCAGCGCGGTGCGCGCGCTCGGCCTCCGGCAGGCCATGCGCATGCACTTCCTCGAGGAACGGATGAGCGCCGCCGAGGCGCAGCGGCTCGGCATCGTCAGCCGCATCGTGGCGGCCGATCGGCTCGAGGAGGCGACCCTGCAACTGGCACGCGAACTGGCCGCGCTGCCGGAGCCGGCGGCGGCCGGCACCAAGCGGCTGCTGCGCGGCGCGGTCGAGGCGCCGCTGGCCGCCCAACTGGAAGCCGAACGCCTTTCCTTCCAGGCCGCGGTGCATGCGCCGGCCACGCAGGCCGCGCTCCAGCGCTTCGTGGGGCGCCCGCAATGAACGCCCGACCGCGTCGCTCAGCCGTGGGCGGAATGGACCAGGCCGGTCAGCAGCAGGTCGGTCATCTGGCGCGCGACTTCCTTGCCGCTCAGCCGGCCGGCGGGGTCGAACCAGCGCGGCATCCAGTTGATCGCACCCATGAAGGTGAACACCGCCAACTTCGGGTCGACCTTGCGCAGCGACCCGTCCTTCATGCCCTTCTGCAGCATGGCGACGAAGTTGCGCTCGAAGACGTCGCGGCGGGCCGTGACCTTGGCGCGGTCCTCGGGCCGCAGGCCGTCGACTTCCATCAGCACGCCACAGGCGCCCAGTTCGCCGGTGAGCAACTCGATGTAGCTGCACAGCGTGTTCTCGAGCACCTCGGCGCCGGTGCCCGGCTGCTGCCTGGCCTGCTTGAACGCGCGCTCGCCGATGTCGAGCGCCATCTGGTGGCATTCGTACAGGATCTCCTGCTTGTCGGTCACGTAGTTGTAGAGCGTGCCCTTGGATACCTGCAGCGAACGGGCCACGTCGTCCAGCGACGTGTTGTGGTAGCCGCGCTTGCTGAAAGCCCGCCCCGCTTCGCGAATGACCGCGTCCCGCTTGAGTTGCTGGATCTCGTCGTTGGTCTGCAGGGCGTTCTTCCAACGCGGCATGGCGGGCTCGTTTTCGGTGATGGGAAAACGACAAGCATAAATTTTCTGAACGCACGAGTCAATTATCTGACTCGCATGATCGAAGGACCGGGGCATGACTGAGTCGACCGAATTCGAGACCCTGGCCGTCGAGCGACGCGCCAACGCGCTGTGGATCACCCTCTCGCGGCCGACGGCCTTCAACGCGCTGACGCCGGCCACCATCGCCGAACTCGGCCGCGCGCTCGATGTGGTTGATGCCGACCCGAGCCTGCGAAGCGTGGTCCTCACCGGCGCCGGCAAGGCCTTCTGTGCCGGCGCCGACCTGAAGGCTGTGCTGGCCGCGGGCCGCGACGGCACGGCCGAAGCCGCGACGATGCACTTCCTGCGCGAGGTCGGCCGCGTCTTCGACCGGCTCGAGGCGGCTCCGGTCCCCACCGTCGCGGCCGTCAACGGCATCGCGGTGGCCGGCGGCCTCGAGTTGCTGCTGTGCTGCGACATCGTGCTCGCCGCCGCCGGCGCGATGCTCGGCGACGGCCATGCCAACTTCGGCCAGATCCCCGGCGGCGGCGGCACCCTACGGCTGCCGCGGCGCATCGGCGCGGCGCGTGCGAAATACCTCATGCTCACCGGCCGCAACCTGCCGGCGCAACAGGCCGCCGACTGGGGGCTGGTCGACGAGGTGCTGCCTCCGGACGAACTGCAGGCTCGCGCGGCGGAACTCGCCGGTGGCTTCGAACGCCACAGCGCGCTCGTGCTGGCCCGCATGAAGCAGCTGGTCGCTGCGGGCCTCGACAGCAGCGCTGCGGTGACGCTCGAGGCCGAGCTGTCGATGAGCCGATGGCACATGGCATCGCACGACCGCAACGAAGGCCTGGCGGCCTTCTCCGAGCGGCGCACGCCGGTGTACCTCGGCCGCTGACCCGAAGAAGGAGACGACATGCGCATCGCCGACTACCTCGACCTGGCCGCCGAGCGGCATCCCGAGCGCGAGGCGCTGGTCTTCGGACCGGTGCGCCTCAGCTACGCCGACACCCGCCGTCAGGTGCACGCGATCGCGCGCGCCCTGCGGGCCGAGTCCGCGCTGCAGGGCAATGCGCGGATCGCGGTCTACAGCGGCAACGACCATCGCGTGCCGCTGGTGCAATGGGGCGCGAACCGCGCCGACATGACCTGGCTCGGCGTGCACGTGCGCAATTCGACGGCCACCAACATCGAGGTGCTGGCCTACCTGGAATGCGACGCCCTGTTCTTCAGCCGCTCCTTCGAGGCCGAGGTGCCGGCGCTGCGGCGCGGCCTGCCCGGCGTGAAGCTGTGGGTCTGCATCGACGGCGACTCGCCGCACGGCCCGTCGCTCGCGCATTGGCTGGAGGGACACGACGGCGAATTCCCTTATGCCGCATGCGATCCGCTGCGCGCCGCCTGCATGCTGCCGACCGGCGGCACCACCGGCGCCGCCAAGGGCGCGGTGCACAGCCATCGTTCGCTCGAGATGCAGATCGTGAACCTGTCCACCCACATGGACATCGCGGAAGGCGCGCGCCTGCTCTCGGTGGCACCGCTGTCGCATGCGGCCGGGCAGATCGCGCTCGGCTTCCTGCCGGCCGGCGGCACCAACGTGATCCTGGCCGACTTCCATGCCGACGAGTTCCTGCGCACCTGCAGCGCCGAGCGGATCACGCACCTGTTCGTGCCGCCGACCATCCTCTATTCGCTGCTGCTGAGCCCACTGGCGAAGACGCTCGACCTGTCGAGCCTGCGCGGCATCTTCGTCGGCGCCGCGCCGGTGTCGCCGGAGAAGTTCAAGGAGGCGGTCGCGCTGTTCGGGCCGGTGATCTACGAGATGTATGCCCAGACCGAGACCCTCATCCCGGTGCTCATCAAGCGCCCCGGCGACTACCTGCGCGCGGACGGCAGCTTCGACGAGGAGGTGCTGCGGACCTCGGGCCGGCCGCCGGCGCTGGTGCGGGTCGGCATCCTCGACGACGACGGCCGGCCGCTGCCGCGCGGGGCCGCCGGCGAGATCGCGGTGCGCGCGGCGATGGGCATGAGCGGCTACCACAAGCTGCCCGAGGCCACCGAGGAGGCCGCAAGGCACGGCTGGCACCACACCGGCGACGTCGGCGTCATGGACGAGCGCGGCTTCGTCACGCTGGTCGACCGCAAGAAGGACATGATCATCACCGGCGGCTTCAACGTCTATCCGAACGAGGTCGAGGGCGTGCTCAACACGCACGCGGCGGTGCTCGAGTGCATCGTGATCGGCGTGCCCGACCCGAAGTGGGGAGAGGCCGTCAAGGGCCTGGTGCGGCTCAAGCCGGGCGCCGAGTCGGACGAGGCCGAGCTGATCGCGCTGTGCCGCGATCGCCTCGGCCCGGTCAAGGCACCCAAGAGCATCGAATTCTGGCCCGACCTGCCGCGCAGCGCGGTCGGCAAGCTGCTGCGCCGCGAGGCACGGCAGCGCTTCTGGCAAGGCCAATGGCGCGCGGTCTGAGCGCCCACAGCGAGGAAACGCACATGCAGGACATCTACATCGCCGGCGTCGGCATGACGCCCTTCGGGCGCCATCTCGACCGCTCGGTCAAGCAGCTCACCGCGTCCGCGGTCAGCGACGCGCTGGCCGACGCCGGCTGCCGCCGCGAGGACATCGAGGCCGCCTTCTTCGGCAACTGCGCACAGGGCTACATGCAGGGCCAGCAGTTCATCCGCGGGCAGGTCGCCCTGCTGCCGATGGGCTTCGAGGGACTGCCGATCCACAACGTCGAGAACGCCTGCGCCACGGCCTCCACCGCCTTCCACCTCGCGCTCTCGCAGCTGCGCTCGGGCGAGCACGAAGTGGTGCTGGCGGTCGGTGTCGAGAAGATGTTCTCGACCGACAAGCCGAAGATGTTCGCGGTCTTCGACTCCGGGTGGGACATCGAGACCCCCGAGGACAACAAGGCCCGGCTGATCCCGCTCGGCGCCGGCATCGAGCCGCCGCCCGGCAGCATGGCCGACCGGCCCTACAGCGTCTTCATGGACATCTACGCGGCCTTCGGGCGCCAGCTGATGCGCCAGGTCGGCATCACGCAGCGCCAGATCGCGGCCGTCGCCGCCAAGAACCATCGGCACTCGGTGCACAACCCGCGCGCCCAATACCGCCAGCCGATGAGCACCGACGAAGTGCTGGCCGCGGCGCCGATCGCCTATCCGCTGACCTTGCCGATGTGCGCGCCGATCTCCGACGGCGCGGCCGCCGCGGTGCTGTGCAGCGGCGCGGGCCTGCGGCGCCTCGGCCTC
>NZ_LMUW01000003.1 GCF_009765735.1 Xenophilus sp. L33 | reverse complement strand
ACGGCCTCGGCCAGCCGCCGGTGGCTGCGCACCAGCGGCGCGGCCCAGCCGACGCAGCGCAGGCCGAAGCTGGTGACCGAGGCCGGCTGCAGCGCGGCCCGCGCCAGCACCGGCGTGGTGGCGTGACGCTGGGCCAGCACGAGCAGCGCCTGCGCCGCGCGGTCGAGGTCGGCGGCGATCAGCGTGAGTGCCTCGCGCGTGACCAGCGCCATCGCGGTGTCGACCAGGTCCTGGCCGCTGGCGCCGAAATGCACGAAGGGCAATGCCTGCGGATTGAAGAGGCCGACCGCCTCCTGGAGGCTCGCCACCAGCGGCGCCGCGATGCTGCCGGCGTGCGCGCTGTCGCGCACGATCTTGGCGACGTCGAAGAGCTCGACCTTGCAGCTGCCGACGATCGAATGCGCCGCCGCTTCGGGAATGACGCCGGCTTGCGCCTGGGCCCGCGCCAGCGCGGACTCGAAGCGCAGCATGGCCGCGACGAGGTTGCGGTCGCTGAAGGCGGCCAGCGTCTCGGAGGTCGACAGCCAACCTTCGAAGAGGCTCATGGCACTTCGACGTCAGTAGGCCAGGGTCGCGCTCGCCCGCAGTTCGTCCGCGGTGGCGGTGCCGAAACCGAAGAATTCGAGGTAGGCGGGAATCATCTCGAAGAGCATGTCGGTGCCGACCTGCACCGCGCAGCCCTTGTCGAGCGCGGCGCGCAGGAGCGGCGTGTATTCGCTCTTCATCACCACCTCGCCGACGAAGGTGGTCGGCGCGATGCGGGCGACGTCGAAGGGCAGCGGGTCGCCCTCCTTCATGCCCAGCGGCGTGGCGTTGACCACCAGGTCGAAGCCGGCCGGATCGTTCGAGCCGGTCGTCACCCGCAGTTGCGGATAGTGGGTGCGCAGTCGCCCGGCCAGCGCCTCCGCCGAGGCCGGGTTGAAGTCGTAGAGCGCCATCTCGGCCACGCCGGCGCCGGCCAGCGAGGCCGCGATCGCCGAGCCGACGCCGCCGCTGCCCGACACCAGCACCTTCGCGCCGTCGAGCTTCAGGCCCTTGCGCATCGCGCCGCGCACGAAGCCGGCGCCGTCGAACTGGTCGCCCAGCAGCGTGCCGTCGGGGCGCTTCAGGATCGCGTTGCAGGCGCCCGCGATCTTGGCGGTCGGCGTGGTCTCGTCGACCAGCGACATGGTGGTGATCTTGTGCGGCATGGTGACCAGCGCGCCGCGCAGGTTGGTCAAGAGGCGCAGCGACGCCAGCACGCCGGGATAGTCCTCGGCCTTGACGCCCATCGGCATCACGACCGCGTCGATGCCCTTCTTGTCGAACCAGGGGTTGTAGATCATCGGCGCCTTGAAGCTCTCGGTCGGATAGCCGAGGTGGGCGATGAGGGTGGTCTTGCCGGAAATCATTGGAGGTCTCGCTTTCGAAAAGTGGCCGTGTCGCCGCAGCGGGCGCCTCAGGCGACGAACAGGAGTTGCGCCAGCCGCGGCACGCCGATCAGCCGCGGCCGCGGCGTCAGCTCCAGCAGCGTCGGCTGGCCGTCGACGAAGGTCGGCCACGCGGGCAGGCCTTCGCCGTTCGGATCGCCGGTGCGCGCGAAGCGGCACCAGGCGGCCTGCATCAGCTCGGTCATGCGGCGGTCGTCGTCGTGCCAGTCGCGGGTCAGCTCGGCGGTGCTGCCGAACACGTAGGGATAGTCGGAGCTGTGGAAGACGCCGAGCGCGCTGGCCGGATCGGCCTCGCGGAAATGCTGCCCGGCGCGAAAGGGTTGCGGATGCGCGAAGTGGTAGACCCAGGTCGGCGCGATGCGCGCCTGCGCCCGCGCCGCCGCATGCACGCCGGCGCCGAACAGCTGGTCGCCGAAGAGCGCCCGGCTCGACACCGCGGCCTCGTGGTCGTCGGCCGCCGGATAGAGCGCCTCGGCCGCGGCCGCGCGTTCGCCGAAGCGATGCTGCAGCTGCGCGCGGAAGGCCTGCGCATCGTCGATGCCCGGGAAGGCGCTGCCCTCGTCGCGGGTCCAGCCGGTCAGGAGCGGCAGCGCCTGCTGCTCGCCGGCCTCGAAGGTCTCGGCCAGCGGCTTGGGCAGGAAGCGGCCGTCGGCGATCGGCATGAAGCGCATCGACTGCGCCAGCGAGCGATGCAGCAGCGACTCGGCATCGAGCGCGCGCAGCGAGGCGATCGAGCCGTCGCCGGCGGCGCGGGCGAAGCGCTCGCCGTCGGCCTCGCCCTCGGCCAGCGAGGCGGTCGGGCTCAAGCCGAAGCTCTGCGCGATCGCCTGCTTGAAGAGGCCGCGCGCCTCGGGCGAGGCGAGCAGCGCGATCACGCCGTGGGCACCGGCCGACTGGCCGAAGACGGTCACCTCTGCCGGGTCGCCGCCGAAGGCCGCGATGTTCCGCTGCACCCAGCGCAGGGCCGCCGCCATGTCCATCAGGCCGTAGTTGCCCGAGGCGCCGCCCTCTTCCCGGCTCAGCTCGGGATGGGCCATGAAGCCCAGCGGCCCGAGCCGGTAGTTGATCGTCACCAGCACCACCCGCTGGCGCTGCGGCAGGTCGCCGCGCACGAACACCGGATTGCTGCCCGCGCCCTGCTGGAAGGCGCCGCCGTGGATCCACACCATCACCGGCAGCGCTTCGCCGGCATCGCGGGCCGGGCTGAAGACGTTCAGGTAGAGGCAGTCCTCGCTCATCGGCTGGACGCCGGAATATTCGGCGTAGACCGAGTCGTCGGGGCGTCCCGGCTGCACGCATTGCGGCGCCAGCAGGGTGGCCTCGCGCACGCCGCTCCAGGGCGCCACCGGCGCCGGCGGCCGCCAGCGCAGCGCGCCGACCGGCGGCGCCGCGAAGGGCACGCCGAGGAAGGCGGTCACGCCGCTGGCGGCATCGGTATGGCCGGCCAGCCAGCCGCTGTCGGTGCACACCCGCGACGGCGTCCCGGTCATGCGTGAAGTCTCCGGTCCGGACATCAGGCCTGCGCCTTGCCGAGCTCGTGCATCGGCACCTTGTAGGTCTCGCGGGCCGTCATGATCGCCACCGCGGCGATCACCGAGGCGGCCGAGACCAGCGCTGCCACCGGCATCCAGCCGTCGATGCCCTCGCCCATGATCGCGGCGCTGATGCTGGGCGCGAAGCCGCCGAGCGCGAAGCCGATCTGCGTGCCGATCGCCATGCCCGAGAGCCGCACGCGGGTGTCGAACATCTCGCCGTAGAGCGAAGGCCAGATGGCATTGGCGGCGCTGTAGACGATGCCCGAGGTCAGCAGGCCGAACAGGAAGATCAGCATCAGGTCGCCGCGGCTGATCGCCCACAGGGTCGGCCAGATCAGCACCGCGCAGCCGAGCGCGCCGAAGATGAAGACGGGCTTGCGGCCGATCCGGTCGGACAGCAGCGCCCACAGCGGGATCGCCGCCAGCGCCACCACGTTGGCGCAGACCAGCAGCCCCAGCATCGTGGCGCGCGGGATGTGCACCGTGTTGACCGCGTACGACAGCACGAAGATGCCGAAGATGGTGCTGGTCACCGACACCAGCGCGCCCAGGATCACCCGCACCACCGCCGGCGTGTGGTCGCGGAACAGCACCGCCGCCGGCAGCTTGACGGTTTCGTTGGCCTCGGCCTCTTCCTTGAAGGCCGGCGTCTCGGGCAGGGTGCGGCGCACCCAGAAGCCGACCGCCACCACGATCGCACTCAGGAAGAAGGGAATGCGCCAGCCCCACGAGAGCAGCTGGTCCTCGGGCAAGGTGGCGATCGGCAGGAAGACCATGGTCGCCAGGATGAAGCCCATCTGGGTGCCGCTCAGCGTGAAGCTGGTGTAGAAGGCGCGGCGGTCGGCCGGCGCGTGCTCCAGCGTCATCGAGTTGGCGCCGGCCTGCTCGCCGGCGGCCGACAGGCCCTGCAGCAGCCGCAGGATCACCAGCAGGATCGGCGCCGCGATGCCGACCTGGTCGTAGGTCGGCAGCAGGCCGATCAAAAAGGTCGACAGGCCCATCATCAGCAAGGTCATGGTCAGCACCTTCTTGCGGCCGAACTTGTCGCCGATGTGGCCCATGAAGAAGGCGCCGATCGGCCGCGTGATGTAGCCCACGCCGAAGGTCGCGAAGGCCGCCACCGTGGCCAGCTTCGGATCGATCGACGGGAAGAAGATCTTGCCGAAGACCAGCGCCGCCGCCGTGCCGTAGATGAAGAAGTCGTAATACTCGACCGCGCTGCCGATCCAGCTGGCGAAGGCGGCCTTGCGCGGCGTCTTGAGCGGCTCCTGGTCGTCGTGCGCGTCATGCGCGTCGCGTGCCAGCCCGCCGGTGGGGTTCATCGTGATGGCCATCGTATTTGTCTCCGTCGGTCTTGAACGAAGGCTCAGGCCACGCTGGCCGAGTGGTAGCGCAGCGGCTGGCGGATCTCCGCCGCCATGGCGGCCGGATAGATCAGTTCGCGCAGGAAGTCGGCGTCGGCGCGCAGGCCGTGGGCCGCTTCGCGGTAGCCGAAGAATTCGAGGTAGTGCGGCATCTGCTGCACCAGCATCTCGAAGCCGGCCTGCGCGTTGAGGCCGCGCGCCCGCGCCGCCCGCACCAGCGGCGTCGGCTGGTTGCGCAGCGGAATGTCGAAGAGCGCCGCGTGCGGCTCCATGCGCGCGACGTCCACCGGCAGCGGGTCGTCGGGCTGCGGGCCGAGCGCGGTGGCATTGACCACCAGGTCGTAGCCGGCCGGGTCGCTGCTGTCGACCGCCACCGCGGTGGCGTCGAAGAAGGAATCGATCTTGGCGGCAACGCCCGCCGCCTTGCCGGCCGCCACGTCGTGGAAGGCGATGTGCTCCGCGCCGTTGACGGTGCCGCCCTCGGCCAGCGCCACGCCGATCGCCGCCGCGCTGACGCCAGCGCCCAGCACCAGCACACGCTTGCCGCGGAACGGGATGTTGTAGTGGTCGAGCGCGCCGATGAGGCCTTCGCCGTCGAAGAGGTCGCCCTCCAGTTCGCCGTTGTCGATGCGCCGGACCACGTTGACCGAGCCGGCCACCCGGCCGAAGAGGCCGCAGCCGTCGAGCAGGTCGACCAGCAGCGGCTTGTGTGGCGGCGCGATCGCCATGCCGCGCACGTTCTTCGCCAGGAAGGCGGCCTTGACGAACACCGCCAGGTCGCGCCGCGCGACCTGCACCGGCACCATCAGGGCGTCGATCTTGAAGCGCTCGAAGACCGCGTTGAACATGCGCGGCAGGCGCACGTGGGTGACCGGATCGCCCGGGAGCAGGTAGACCGAGGTGCTGCCGACGATGGGAGGGAACATGGGTGCTGTGTCTCGCTGTTCGACTATCGCGCTGGGGCGAACCCGCTCCGTTAATGTAGAACGGCGACGCGGATTGACGGCCGTGAAAGCCGCTCGGCATAATCGATCACCGCACTTTCCTGTCCGATGATCGAACAAAATCAGGGTTTCTCCCAAGATGCCATCTCCAGCGCCTGACGCGGCCGCACCTGCCGCAATCTCGCCGTCGCCATCGCCCTCGCCCACCCTCGACAAGCGCGACTGGATCGCCGGCCTGGAGCGCGGCGTGTCGATCATCGAGGCCTTCGACGACGCCCATCCGCGCATGACCGCCAGCGAGGCCGGCCAGCGCACCGGCATGACCCGCACCGCCGCCCGGCGCTACCTCCTGACGCTCATGCACATGGGCTACGTCGCCAGCGACGGCAAGATGTTCTGGCTGACGCCGCGGGTGCTGCGCCTGGGCCAGAGCTACCTCGAGTCGGCGCGGCTGCCGCGGGTGGTCCAGCCCTTCCTGCAGCGGGTGGCCGCCGGCACCCACGAGATCGCCTACCTGAGCGTGATGGACGGCGACGAGGTGGTCTACATCGCGCGCAACGGCCCGAACCGCAGCATGAGCACCGGCTACGTCCTCGGCGCGCGGGTGCCGGCGCAGGTCACTGCCGCCGGCATGCTCATGCTCGCGCTGCGCAGCGACGCCGAGCGCGCCGACTGGCTGGCCAGCCGCGAGCTGGCGGTCTTCACGCCGCACACCATTTCCAGCAAGGAGCGCATGAAGCTGGAACTGGCCCGCATCCAGGCCCAGGGCTGGGCGCTGTCGGAGCAGCAGCTCGACCTGAATTCGCGCGGCATCGCGGTGCCGCTGCGCGACCGCCGCGGCGAGCTGGTCGGTGCGCTCAACGTGACCATGCCGATGGGCCACGAAAGCAGCGAGGACGCCATCGCCCGCGTGCTGCCGGTGCTGCGCGAGACGGCGCAGGCGATGCGGGCGTTGATCTAGGCCGTCAGGCCAGCTTCGCCTCGGCCAGCGTCTGCGCCCGCATCCGCTGGTAGTCCTGCACCGGCACCGGCGTCGCATCGCGCTTGCCGAGGTCGTCCAGGTGGATGCGGTAGGTCTCGCGGGCGCTGAACACCGCAATGGCGGAGATGGCGGTGATCGCGAAGGTGATCGCGCCGATGGTCATCGGGATGTTGGCCGCGCCGGGCGGCGCCACGGCGACGAACAGCGCCGGCAGCAAGGCGGTGATCGTGGTGCCGACGTTCTGCGAGATCGCCATGGCCGAGACGCGCGAGCGGGTCGGGAACAGCTCCGGATAGAAGCTCGGGAACACCGCGTTGTAGCCCTGGTAGACGATGCCCCACATCAGCAGCGACATGGCGATCGCCAGCGGCACGTTGGCGATGCTGATCGCGTACAGGTAGCCGAAGGACAGCAGCCCCGAGCCGAGCGCGCCGATGATCAGCGGCGGCTTGCGGCCGACGCGGTCCGACAGGTTGCCCACGAACGGAATGACCAGCACCGCAAGGATGTTGCCCAGCACCGGAATCCACAGGTAGATGTCCTTCTGGAAGCCGATGCCGTAGGCCGGCTGCACCGCGTAGGCCGCACCGAAGATGGTCGCCACCACCGGGATCACGTTCATTAGCGCGGCGCAGACCACGCGCAGCATGTCGGCCCAGCTGTTGGTGAACGCCTCGACGATCGGCGACTTCGGCCGCTCGCCCTGAGCGCCTTCGGCTGCGAAGGCCGGCGTCTCGTCGACCTCGCGCCGGATGATGTAGCCGGCCACGATCACGATGAAGCTCAGCAGGAACGGGATGCGCCAGCCGTAGCTCAGGAAGGCGTCGTCCGGCATGAAGTGCGCGAGCGGCAGGAACACCGCCGCCGCCAGGATCTGGCCGGCCTGCACGCCCTGCAGGCTGAAGCTGGCGAAGAAGCCGCGTCGGCCGAACGGCGCGTGCTCCAGGATCATCGAACTGGCGCCGGAGATCTCGCCGGCGACCGCGAAGCCCTGGATCAGCCGCAGCACCACCAGCAGCGCCGGGGCCAGCAGGCCCACCTGCTGGTAGGTCGGCAGGAGGCCGACCGCGATCGTCGAGAAGCCCATCAGGAACATGCACACCAGGAGCACGTGCTTGCGGCCGCGGGTGTCGCCCCAGTGGCCGAGCACGAAGGCGCCGATCGGCCGCGCCACGTAGCCGACGCCGTAGGTCGCGAGCGACGCGATGATCGCGATCCGCGGATTGCCGGCCGGAAAGAAGATCTGCGGAAAGATCAGCGAGGCCGCGGTGGCGTAGATGAAGAAGTCGTAATACTCCAGCGCCGATCCGATCCAGCCGCTGGCGGCGGCCTTCTTCGACTGGTGCCGGCCCTTGGGCTCGTGGTCCTGGGGATTGCTCATGGTGTCTCCTGTGGTTTTGGCGAGGCGCGACGCGATGGGCTCGCAGGTCGCGACTTTGGCGCGGCCGGCACTTCTTCACAATGTCTTGCGATCCGCCCGCGTTCGATGATCGCGCAGCGGCGAACACTTTTCGCGCAGAATCCGGGTTTCTCCCAGGTTCTTCGAGGGTTGGCGGCGACCTTGCCCGCATCCGGTGCGGCCCAGGAAAAGTCAGAATCTCGGGCATCCAGGAAATCTCTCAAAAGGATCGACATGTTCGTTGTCTGTGGCGAAGCCCTCATGGACGTCTACACCGGTGCGTCCACGCCCACCGGTCTCACCCTCGACGCCCGCATCGGCGGCTCGCCGCTGAACGTGGCGCAAGGCCTGGCCCGCCTGGCGCGGCCGGTGGCCTACCTGGCCGGACTCTCGACCGATGCCTTCGGCGAACGCCTGCTGGCCTCGCTGGTGGCCGAAGGCGTCGACACCTCGCTGATCCTGCGCAGCGACGCGCCGAGCACGCTGAGCGTGATCAGCCTCGACGCCAGCGGGGTGCCGCGCTATGCCTTCCACGGCAACGGCGCGGCCGACCGGCAACTCACGCCCGAGAACCTGCCTGCCCTGCCGGCCGCCACGCGGGTGCTGCAGTTCGGCTCCTATGCGCTGGCGGTCGAGCCGATCGGCGCCACCTTGCGCGCCCTGGCCGCGCGCGAACGCTCGCGGCTTCTCGTCACCTACGACCCGAACGTGCGCCTGAACGTCGACCCCGACATCGCGCACTGGCAGCAGGTGGTCGAGGAGATGGTCTCGGTGGCGCATCTCGTCAAGGTCAGCGACGAGGACCTCGGCCTTCTCTACCCCGGCGAGACGCCGGAGCAGGTCGCCGCGCGCTGGCTGGCGCGCGGCGCGGCGCTGGTGGCGGTGACGCGCGGCAGCCACGGCGCGACCGCCTGGACCCGCAATGCGCAGGCCGACGTGACGACGCCGAAGGTCCAGGTGATCGACACGGTCGGCGCCGGCGACACCTTCCAGGCGGCGCTGCTGACCTGGCTGGACGAGCACGACGCGCTCACGCCCGAGAAACTGGCCGCACTGGATTCGGCATCGATCGGCGCCCTGCTCGGCTTCGCGGCCCGCGCCGCGGCGATCACCTGCTCGCGCCGCGGCGCGGACATGCCGCGGCGCAGCGAGCTGGACTGAACGCCTTTCAGCGAATCGGCAGGTTCGCCATGAAGGCCTCGATGCCGATGATCGGGAAGCTGCAATCGGCTGCCAGCACGAGCAGGTCGGCGTCGCCGGTGACCAGCGTCGCGCCGCTCGCGGCAGCGAGGTGCAGGAACGGCATGTCATGCGGGTCGCGGCAGGCCGGCACCGCGGGCGCCGGGTCGGGAATCTTCACGATCCGGGCGAACGGCAGGTAGTCGCCGAGCAGTTCCTCCTGCTCTGCGACCGTCAGCTTGAACTTCGGGTAGGCCAGCACCCGCAGCAGTTCGGCCGCGCTGAAGGCACAGACCAGCGGCGTGCAGTCGCCCTCTCGCCAAAGCTGCCGCAGGCGGCGTGTCGCTGCGCCGCCAAAGAGCAAGGCGGACACCACCACGTTGGTGTCGAACACCACCGGCCGCCGGATCACCCGGTCAGGCCTTGTCGTCCGGAACGGACCGGGTGCCACGACGGGCCCGGTATGCGGTCGGGGGTTCGGCCGCCAGTGGCGCGGGCGCCTCGGCGGCTTGCCTCGCCCACGCGACCGCGTCGCGCACGTCGGCGCCGTCGAGGCCGAGCGCCGCGAGCTTGGCCCGCACCGCGTCGCCGCGCTGGATGCGCACAGGGGTCAGGACGATCGCGCCGTCGCGCACCTCGACATCGAAATACTCCGGCGTGCCGACGCTCTCGGTCACGCTGCGCGGCAGCGTGAGCTGGTTCTTGGAGGTCATCTTGGCGAGCATGGCGATGTCGGAAAGTAAGGAATCCTTACTCTAGCACCATTGCCCGCCCGGGCGGTCGCGGGCGACTAAAGGAACGATGCCTGCGGCGAAGCCGGCGCCGCCGCCCGTTGCACGTCGCCGCATTGCGCGCGGTTGCGCAGTGCATGCTCCATCACCACCAGCGCCAGCATCGCCTCGGCGATCGGCGTGGCGCGGATGCCGACGCAGGGGTCGTGGCGGCCCTTGGTGACCACCTCGACCGGCCGGTTGTGGATGTCGATCGACTGGCGCGGGCTGATGATCGAACTGGTCGGCTTGATCGTGATCGAGACCTCCAGGTCCTGGCCGCTGGTGATGCCGCCGAGCACGCCGCCGGCGTTGTTGCTGGCGAAGCCCTCGGGCGTGATCGAGTCGCCGTGGGTGGTGCCACGCTGGTTCACGCTGTCGAAACCGGCGCCGATCTCGACGCCCTTGACCGCGTTGATGCCCATCATGGCCCAGGCGATGTCGGCGTCCATCTTGTCGAAGAGCGGCTCGCCCAAGCCGACCGGCACGCCGGTCGCGGTCACGCGGATGCGGGCGCCGCAGGAGTCGCCGGCCTTGCGCAGCGCGTCCATGTAGGCCTCCAGCTTCGACACGTCGGCGATCGGCGCGAAGAACGGGTTGTTCGGCACATGCTCCCAGCCCTCGAACGGGATCTCGATCTCGCCGACCTGCGCCATGCAACCGCGAAAGGCGGTGCCGTACTGCTCGAACAGCCACTTCTTGGCGACCGCACCGGCCGCCACCATCGGCGCGGTCAGCCGCGCCGACGAGCGACCGCCGCCGCGAGGATCGCGAATGCCGTACTTCTTCCAGTAGGTGTAGTCCGCATGGCCGGGCCGGAATTGCTGCGCGATCTGGCCGTAGTCCTTGCTGCGCTGGTCGGTGTTCTGGATCAAGAGCGCGATCGGCGTGCCGGTGGTCTTGCCTTCGTAGACGCCGCTGAGGATCTGGACCGCGTCCGGCTCGTTGCGCTGGGTCACGTGGCGGCTGGTGCCGGGACGGCGGCGGTCGAGGTCGCCCTGGATGTCGGCTTCGGTGAGCGCCATGCCGGGCGGACAGCCGTCGATCACGCAGCCGATCGCCGGGCCGTGGGATTCACCGAAGTTGGTGACTGCGAAAAGGGTGCCGAAGGTGTTGCCGCTCATGCCGGGATTATCCCCGGCCGCGCGTCCGGCCCGGCAGGAACGCTTTATGCGTGCTGCGGCGCAGCATCCCACCTCGAAAGGCGCCCCATGCTCGATCGCACCGACACCAAGTTCTCCCACGTCAAGGCCGGCGACACCGACTACGTCTCCGGCGGCCTGCGCGACTTCTTCCTGTACCGCGACCTGGGCGTCGCCGACGCCACCAACGGCAAGGTGATCGCGCACCTGGTGAAAGCCAACATGGCACCGGAAACGGGCACCGGCTGGCACCGCCACGAGGCGGATTTCCAGATCGTCTACATGCTCAAGGGCTGGGCTCGCTTCATGTACGAGGACAAGGAAACGCTGGTCGAGGCCGGCGACGTGGTCCACCAGCGGCCGGGCATCCGCCACTACCTCTTCGACTATTCGCCCGACATGGAATACCTCGAGATCGTCTCGCCGGCGGACTTCAGGAGCGTCGACGTCGAGCCGGCGGCCGCGGTGCCGCAACCAACGCCCTGGAAGTAATCGGCTGGATGCAAGCAGAGCCTGCAATGCCGTGCAGGCTTTTCAGTACTTCATGAAACTTGTGGAGATCGGCCCGAGAATGGGCCGATGCCTCTTCGAAACCTGCCTCCGCTCAATCGCCAGTTCATCGCCCACTTCGGGGAGATGGGCAGCAAATGGGGCATCAACCGCACCGTCGGCCAGATCTACGCGCTGATCTTCCTCTCGCCCCGCGCGGTCAACGCCGACGAGATTGCCGAGCTGCTGCAGTTCTCGCGCTCCAACGTCAGCATGGGCCTGAAGGAATTGCAGGCCTGGCGGCTGGTGCAGTTACGCCATCAGCCCGGCGACCGCCGCGAATACTTCGACGCGCCTTCCGACGTCTGGGAAATCTTCCGCGTGCTGGCCGAGGAGCGGCGTCGGCGCGAGATCGAACCGACGCTCTCGATGCTGCGCATGGCGCTGCTGGAGGCACCGCACAGCGACGCCGAGCGCTACGCGCAGGAGCGCATGCGCGAGATGCACGACCTCATCGACCGGCTCATGAAGTGGTTCGACGACGTGCAGCGCCTGGCGCCGGAGACCGCGTTGCAGCTGATGGGCATGGGCGCGCAGGTGACCAAGGTGCTGAGCCTGAAGGACCGCATCACCGGCGCTGCAAAGAAGAAGATCGACAAGCCCGCGGCCTGAGCCTGTGAACTTTCGTCCATAGGCCGTTCGACGACTGGCCCGCCGACGCGGCTCGGCAGACCATCGGCGCATGACGAACCTGCAGTCGACCGCCGTGGTCGCCATCGCGCTGCTGGTCCGCGCGGCCAGCGCGGGCCACGGCCCCGCTACCCATGCGCTCCCGGCCCGCGACGTCGTCGCGACGCCCTACCAGGCGATCGAGGCGATGTTGTCGGAAGCCGCCCGCTTCCCGGCCGCGGGCGACGACTTCACGCTCTACATCAGCGGCCGCTACGCGCGCTAGCCGATCCAGGCGTGCCGGGTGCGTCGAGCTTGTCGCGACGTATGGCGTCGTCTTCCATGAGCTCGTACCACATGGCGTTGAGCACCGCGAAGGTGGCCGCGAGCGGCAGTCCGAGGATCCAGGCGAAGTACCACATGATCTTTTCCTTGGTTCGTTGAATCAGTAGGCGTGGCCGCGGTCTTCGCTGATCGCCGCGACGTCGACCTTGCCGCGCAGCACGCGGTAGACCCATCCGGTGTAGGCCACGATGAGCGGGATGAAGATCACGGTCACCACCAGCATGATGAAGAGCGTGAGGTGGCTCGACGACGAGTCGAACACCGTGAGGCTGGCCCGTGGGTCGCTCGACGACGGCAGGATGAACGGGAACATCGAGACGCCGACGCTCAGCACGATGCCGGCGATCGAGAGCGCGCTCGCCAGCAGCGTCGTCATCTCCAGCCGCATGCGCAGGCCGAGCAAGGCCACGAACGCGCCGGCCAGCCCGACGCCCGGCACGAGGTAGAGCCACGGATGCGCTTCGTAGTTGGCGAACCAGGCGCCCGCGTGCGTCTCGACGGTCTTGAGCAAGGGGTTCGAAGGCCCGTCGGCGGGCAGCGAACTGGTCACGTGGTAGCCGCCGACGAAATGCCAGAGCAGCAGGCCGGCCAGCGCATAGAGCACCAGTGTGGCCAATGCACCGAAACTGCCGAAGGTGCGCGCCCGCGCGGCCACCGCGCCGCTCGTCTTCAACTGCAGCCAGGCCGCGCCGTGCATCGCCAGCATCGCGACCGACACCAGGCCGGTCAGCAGCGCGAACGGATTGAGCAGGCCGAAGAAGCTGCCGTCGTAGAAGATGTGCATGTCGGTGCCGAAGCGGAAGGGCACGCCCTGCAGCACGTTGCCCATCGCCACGCCGAAGATCAGCGAAGGCACGAAGCCGCCGACGAACAGGGCCCAGTCCCAGCGCGCGCGCCATGACGCTTCTTCCCGCTTGCCGCGGAACTTGAAGGCCACCGGCCGCAGGATCAGCGCCACCAGGATCGCGAACATCGCGAGATAGAAGCCCGAGAACGACACCGCGTAGAGCTGCGGCCAGGCCGCGAAGATCGCGCCGCCGCCGAGCACCAGCCAGACCTGGTTGCCTTCCCAGACCGGGCCGATGCTGTTGATGATCTCGCGCCGCTCGAGGTCGCTGCGGCCGGCGAAGGGCAGCAGCATGCCGACGCCGAGGTCGAAGCCGTCGGTGACCGCGAAGCCGGTCAGAAGCACGCCCAGCAGCAGCCACCAGATGACGCGCAGGACTTCGTAGTCGATGAGTGTGTGCAGGATCATGCCCGTGCTCCCAGAGTGACTTGTCCGCCGATCTCGGGATCGGCCTGCGCTCGCCAGGCTTCCGGCGGCGGCAATGGATGCTCGGTCGGACCCTTGCGGATCGCCTTGAGCATCAGCTTCATCTCGATCAGGAACAGCGCCGTGTAGATGGCCACGAAGCCGAGGATGGTGATGAGCAAGGTGGTGGCGCCGAGGTTCGACACCGCCACCGCGGTCGGCAGCACGCCTTCGATCACCCAGGGCTGGCGGCCGACCTCGGCCACGATCCAGCCCATCTCGGCGGCGATCCAGGGCAGCGGGATCGCGACCACCGCGACCTTCAGCAGCCAGGGATGCGCGTCGAGGCGGCGCCGCGTCGACAGCACGAAGAAGGTCGCGGTGAGCACGATGAAGAACATGCCGAGGCCGACCATGATCCGGAACGACCAGTAGAGCGAGAACACCGGCGGCACCAGGTCCCAGGCGGCCTTGTCGATCTGCTCGGCCGTGGCCTGGCGCGGATCGTCGACATAGCGCTTGAGCAGCAGCGCGTAGCCCATCTCGTTGCCGTATTGCTCGAAGGCGGCGCGGGCCTCGGCCGGCACCTCGGCATCGCTCTTCGCCTGGCGGATGGTCTGCAGCGCGTCGTAGGCCTTCAGGCCGTCGCGGATGTGGTCCTCGGCGCGCGCCACCAGGTCCTCGATGCCGGGCACCTCGGTGGTCAGCGAGCGGGTGCCGATCAGGCCGAGCAGCATCGGGATGTGCACCGCGAAGTGGGTCTCGCGGGTGCGCTGGTCGGGAAAGCCGAAGGCGGTGAAGGCGGCCGGCGCGGGCTCGGTCTTCCACATCGCCTCGATGGAGGCGACCTTCATTTTCTGGTGCTCGGTCGACAGGTAGCCGCTCTCGTCGCCCAGCACCACCACCGACAGCGCCGAGGCCAGGCCGAAGGCCGCGGCGACGGTCATCGAGCGCCGCGCCAACTGCACGTGGCGTCCGCGCAGCAGGTACCAGGCCGACACGCCGAGCACGAAGATCGAGGCCACCGTGTAGCCGGCCGACACCGTGTGCACGAACTTGGCCTGCGCCACCGGGTTGGTCAGCACCAGGAAGAAGTCGGCGACCTCCATGCGCATGGTCTGCGGATTGAAGGCCGCGCCGACCGGGTTCTGCATCCAGCCGTTGGCGATCAGGATCCACAGCGCCGACAGGTTCGAGCCGATCGCCACCATCCAGGTGACCACCAGGTGGCCGACCTTCGAGAGCTTGTCCCAGCCGAAGAAGAAGAGGCCGACGAAAGTGGCCTCGAGGAAGAAGGCCATCAGCCCCTCGATGGCCAGCGGCGCGCCGAAGACGTCGCCGACGTAGTGGCTGTAGTAGCTCCAGTTCATGCCGAACTGGAACTCCATCACGATGCCGGTGGCCACGCCCATCGCGAAGTTGATGCCGAAGAGCACGCCCCAGAACTTGGTCATGTCGCGCCAGATGGTGCGTCCGGTCATGACGAAGACGGTTTCCATGATCGCCAGGATCACGGCCAGACCGATGGTCAATGGCACGAAGAGGAAGTGATACAGCGCCGTCATGGCGAACTGCAATCGGGAGAGCGCAACGATGTCGAAGTCCATGGGATTTCCTTTGCTTTGTTTCTTCAGTCCGGGCGCAGGGTGTCGAGTGTTCGGTCGAAGGCCGGCGTGCCGCGGCGCAGGTCTTCGGTGATGCGACCGTCGTGCAGGCACAGCAGGCGGTCGGCCAGCGCGGCCTCGCGCCGCAGGTGGGTCGCGACCAGCAGGGTGCGTCCGGCCGCCTGGCGTTCGAGGCGGCGCAGCACGTCGTGGGCGACCGCGGCGTCCAGCGCCTCGG
>NZ_LMUW01000039.1 GCF_009765735.1 Xenophilus sp. L33 | reverse complement strand
CGCGCCGGTCGTCGCTCCGACCGCTGTCCGCGCAGCCCCGGCCCCAGCCCCCGCCCCCAGCCGCGCCGGCTGGCTCGGCAAGCTCAGGAACGGCCTGCGCAAGACCGGCAACAGCATCGCCGCCACTTTCGTCAACGCCCAGATCGACGACGCGCTCTACGAGGAACTGGAAGAGGCCCTGCTGATGGCCGACACCGGCCTGAAGGCGACCGAATACCTCTTGGAGGACCTGCGCCGCCGGGTCAAGAGCCAGATGGCCACCGACGCGGCCCAGGTCAAGGTGCTCCTGGCCGACGCCATCGCCGACCTGCTGCGCCCGCTCGAGAAGGCGCTGGTCATCGGCGAGCACACGCCGACCGTGATCATGGTGGCCGGCGTCAACGGCGCGGGCAAGACCACCTCGATCGGCAAGCTGACCAAGCATCTGGCCAACGAGGGCGCCTCGGTGCTGCTGGCGGCCGCCGACACCTTCCGCGCCGCGGCCCGCGAGCAGCTGCTGGTCTGGGCCGACCGCAACACGGTGGAAATCGTCAGCCAGGAGGGCGGCGACCCGGCGGCGGTGAGCTTCGACGCGGTCCATGCCGGCAAGGCGCGCGGCAAGGACGTGGTGCTGGTCGACACCGCCGGCCGGCTTCCGACCCAGGTCCATCTGATGGACGAGCTGAAGAAGATCAAGCGGGTCGTCACCCGCGCCGACGTCACCGCGCCGCACGAGGTGCTGCTGGTGATCGACGGCAACACCGGCCAGAACGCGCTGGCCCAGGTCAAGGCCTTCGACGAGGCATTGCAGCTGACCGGCCTGATCGTCACCAAGCTGGACGGCACCGCCAAGGGCGGCGTGCTCTGCGCGATCGCCCGGGAGCGGCCGGTGCCGGTCTATTTCGTCGGCGTCGGCGAGAAGCTGGAAGACCTGGAAACCTTCGACGCCCGGGAATTCGCCCAGGCCCTGCTGGGCTGAGCGGCCGGCTCTTGAAAAGGGCGGCCGCTGGCGCCAGTTGCAAGCGGTCAGGTCGCCTTCGGCCTACAGAAATCGCTATCGGGGCGATAGAAAATAGGGGGAACCCTTAGCTTAGCACTCCCTCTAACCGAGTGCTAATATGGTTCACAACGAAGGAGTTTCCCGCATGACAACACTGTCTGGAGCCTCTGCCAACCAGCTCGCCGTCGCCAACCCGTGGTCGATGGTGCCCCCGCTGGGTAACCTGGACGCCTACATTTCGGCAGCCAACCGCCTGCCGCTGCTGACGCTCGAGGAAGAGCAGGGCTTTGCGCGCAAATTGCGCGACCACAACGATCTCGAAGCCGCCGGTGCGCTGATCCTGTCGCACCTGCGCCTCGTCGTCTCGATTTCCCGCCAATACCTGGGCTACGGCCTGCCGCACGGCGACCTGATCCAGGAAGGCAACGTCGGCCTGATGAAGGCCGTCAAGCGCTTCGATCCCGACCAGGGCGTCCGGCTGGTGAGCTACGCCATGCACTGGATCAAGGCCGAGATCCACGAGTACATCCTGAAGAACTGGCGCATGGTCAAGGTCGCGACGACCAAGGCCCAGCGCAAGCTGTTCTTCAACCTGCGCTCGATGAAGCAGGGCTTCAAGGCCGACTCGGCAGCGGCCGACGCCGGCACCCACCGCGAGACGCTGAGCCCCGACGAGGTCTCGCAGATGGCCGCGCGCCTGAACGTCAAGCCGGAAGAAGTGCTCGAGATGGAAACCCGGCTCTCGGGCGGCGACGTGCTGCTCGACCCGAGCCCGTCCGACGACGGCGAGGAAGGCTTCGGCCCGATCGCCTACCTGGCCGACGCCACGCAGGAACCGACCGCGCAGCTCGAATCGCAGCAGCGCGACCGGCTCTCGACCGACGGCATCTCGACCGCGCTCGAAGCGCTGGACGACCGCAGCCGCCGCATCGTCGAAGAGCGCTGGCTCAAGGTCAACGACGACGGCTCGGGCGGCATGACCCTGCACGACCTGGCCGAGGTCTATGGCGTGAGCGCCGAGCGCATCCGCCAGATCGAGGTGGCGGCGATGAAGAAGATGAAGAAGTCGCTGGCCGAATACGCCTGAGCCTTCCCCTTCTCTTCACGCAGCAAAAAGCCCGGCATCGCCGGGCTTTTTAGCTTGGAAGGCGCGGCCGGCGGCTCAGGACTTCAGCAGCGCCTTCACGTCCGAAACCATCTCCGGCACGCCGACGCCATAGCGCTCGTAGAGGCGCAGCCGCCCCTGCGGGTCGTAGACGAAGCTGGAGGCCGAGTGGTCCATCGAGTAGCTGGTCGGGGTCTTGCCGTCGACCTTCTTGTAGTACACCTTGAAGTCCTTGGCGACCGCGGGCAGCTGCTCGGGCGTCGGGATCAGCGCCACGAAGGACGGATCGAAAGCGCCCATGTAGGCCTTCATTACGTCGGGCGTGTCGCGCTCCGGGTCGACGGTGACGAACACCACCTCGAACTTGTCGGCGTCGGGGCCGAGCTGCTTCTTCACCTGCGCCAGGTCGCTCATGGTCGTCGGGCAGACGTCCGGGCATTGCGCGTAGCCGAAGAACAGCACGACCGCCTTACCCTTGAAATCGGCCAGCGTGCGCTGCTTGCCGTTGGCGTCGGTCAGCGCGAAGTCCTTGGCGAAGTCGGCACCGGTGACGTCGACGCCGTTGAAGTTCGGCTTGGCCTCGGAGCAGGCGGCCACCAGGCCGCCGCTGCCGGCCAGCGCAGCGAGCTGCAGCAGCCGGCGCAAGGTCTGGCGCTTGGCATCGCGCTTGGAGATGGAATGGGTCATGGCAGGTAGTGGTCCACCAGCAGCGCCGCGAACAGCACGCTCAGGTGGATCAGTGAGAAGCGGAAGGTCTTGCGCGCCAGGGCGTCGGAATAGTGGCGCCACAGCGCGTACGCGTAGCCGGTGAAGCCGAGGCTGACGCCGATCGCGACCACCAGGTAGAACCAGCCGCTCATGCCGTAGATGAAGGGCATCAGGCACGCGGCGAAGAGGATGAAGGTGTAGAGCAGCACCTGCAGCCGGGTGAATTCGTTGCCGTGCGTCACCGGCAGCATCGGCAGGCCGGCCTTGCGGTAGTCCTCGACCCGGTAGAGCGCCAGCGCCCAGAAGTGCGGCGGCGTCCACAGGAAGATGATCAGGAACAGGATCAGCGCCTCGGGGCCGACGCTTCCGGTCATCGCGGCCCAGCCGAGCACCGGCGGCATCGCGCCGGAGGCGCCGCCGATCACGATGTTCTGCGGCGTCAGCGGCTTCAGGATGACGGTGTAGACCACCGCGTAGCCGACGAAGGTCGCGAAGGTCAGCCACATGGTGAGCGGGTTGACCGCGAACCACAGGATGGCCGAGCCGACCAGGCACAGCAGCACCGAGAAGCCCAGCGCCTGGCGGTCGCTCAGCTGGCCGCGGGCGGTCGGCCGCCAGGCGGTGCGCTTCATCTTGGCGTCGATGCCCTTCTCGACCAGGCAGTTGAAGGCGGCGGCGGCGCCGGCCACCAGCCAGATGCCGATGCAGGCCAGCGCGCCCTGCCCCAGGTCGGCCATCGTCGGCACGCCGGGCACCGCCAGCACCATGCCGATCAGCGCGCAGAAGACGATCAGCTGCACCACGCGCGGTTTGGTCAGCGCGTAGAACTGCCGCAGCACGCTGGCAGTGGATTGGGCGGGGACGGACAGCGGCGCGCTCATGGAGCCAGCTCCATCCCGGACGCGCGGCTCGATCCCGCGGCCACGGCGCTCCGCCGCTCCCGGCGGCTCTCGCACAAGGTCCAGGTCAGGGTGACCGCCAGTGCGGCCGCGCCACCGGTGTGCAGCAGCGCCGCCAGCAGCGGCCAGCCGAGCAGCACGTTGCCGAGGCCGCTCGCCAGCTGCAGCAGCGCGAGGCCCGCCAGCCAGCGCCGCTGCGGCCGCAGCGCCGGGATCTGACGCAGGCGCCAGGCCAGCAGCGCGATCGCTGCGAAGACGACATAGGCCATCAGGCGGTGCACGTAGTGGATCGCGGTGAGCGCGGCGAAGTCGATCGGCGCGCCGGCGGAGGTCAGGCCCAGATGGCGCCACAGCTCGAAGCCCTGGGCGAAGTTCATCGCCGGCCACCAGCTGTCCTGGCAGGTCGGGAACTGGGTGCAGGCCAGCACCGCGTAGTTGGTGCTGACCCAGCCGCCGAGCGCGACCTGCAGGCCGAGCAAGGCGGTGGTAGCGACCAGCAGGTTGCGCAGGCCCGACGGCAGCACGGTCGGCGAGCGGCCGGTGGCGGCCTGCTGGTAGCGCACCGCCTGGATGCACAGCAGCGCCAGGAGGATGACCGCGCCCAGCAGGTGCGCGGTGACGATCGCCGGGAACAGCTTCCAGGTCACGGTCATCGCGCCGAAGGCGCCCTGCAGGCAGACCCAGACGAGCGTGGCGGCCGGCCACCACGCGCTGAGCGCGCGACCGCCGTCGGCACCGGCGCGGCGCTGCCGTCGCCGCACCCACCAGGTCGCCAGCGCCAGCACCGTGATCAGCGCGCCGACGGCCGTGGCCAGGTAGCGATGGACCATCTCGACCCAGGCCTTGCCATGCGTGACCGGGCCGGTCGGCTGGGCCGCCTGCGCCTGGGCGATGTCGTGGCGGGCGCCGATCGGGCTGGCGTTGCCGTAGCAGCCGGGCCAGTCGGGGCAGCCGAGGCCGGAATCGGTCAGCCGGGTGAAGGCGCCGAAGAGGGTCAGGTCGAAGGTCAGGAACAGCACCAGCACGGTCAGCGCATGCAGCCGGCGCGCCGGCCCGCTGCCGGCCTCGCGCCGCCAGACCCAGACCAGCGGCCCGAGCGCCAGCAGCGCGCCGGCCGCCATCAGCCAGGCGATCGGCGTGAGGTCGTAGAGCGAGGAGGTGTCCATGCTCAGCGGTCCGGCTTGTCCCAGGCGGCGGAAGCCCGCAGCAGGCGGTCGATGTCGCGCTTGGCATGGCTGGCGTCCGCCAGGCCCATGCGCGGCGGGAAACGCATCATCCAGTTGCCGATCGGGTCGACCACGTAGAGCTGCTCGGCCAGCGCGTGGCCGGCGTCCGGCGCCAGCCACTCGGCCAGCCGGGCCTCCGGCACGCGGATCACGGTGGCGCCGTGCAGCGCGTTGTCCAGGCGCTCGGGCACGGGCGCCGCGTCGCTCACCAGCCAGACCCGGTCCATCCGGTCCTTGTCGCGGCCGAGGCTCTCGCGCAGCTGGCGCTGCAGGTAGAGCTGCTGCTCGCAGAGGCTGTCGCAGGCACCGCCGGCCACGGCGATCAGCAGCCACTGGCCCTTGAGGGACGACAGCTTGACCGTGCTGCCGTCGCGCAAGGTGCCTTCGATGTCGGGCAGCGGCCGCTGCGGATCGATCAGTTCGCCGAAGACGCTGCGGCCTTCGGGGCGGACCACGTAGTAGGTGAAGTAGGAGGCGATCACCGGCGCGGCGCAGCACAGCATCACGATGACCATCTTCCAGCGCCCGAGCGTGGTCCGGCGCTCGGCGCTGCCCGCCAGCGCCTGGCCCGGCGACGGCATCGAGTGCACGGTCAGGCCCAGCGGCTCGTCAGCCGCGGCGTGCATCGCGTGCGCGGCGGCGGAGGGGGGCGATGAATTGGAACCAGACATAGAGGATGGCAACGAGGGCCGCGAGGCCGAACCACTGGAAGGCATAGCCGTAATTGGTTTCCACGCCCAGCGACGGCGCCGGCCAGTCGCGCTTCAGGCCCTGGGACGGCGGGCCGTCTTCCTGCAGGGTGACGTCGGTGCGCAGCGGCAGCTTGGTCTCGTCGCGATAGGCCGTGAGGTCCAGATTCTGCCGGATGGGCGAAGACCCCACGCCGGTCTGCGCGGCCGGCGCGGCCGGATCGACCTTGGCCATGTCGAGCAGCCGCCCCGGCGGCGGCGCCAGCACGCCGACGATGTCGACCAGTCCGGCCGGCGTCTCGACCGGCTGCAGCTGCGTCCGGTCGGTGAAGCTGCGCTGGATGAAGCCGCGCTGAACCAGCACCGTCTGCTCGGTGCCTTCGAGCGCGAACGGGGTCAGCACGTAGAAGCCCTGCAGCCCGTCCATCTGGCGGTTGTCCAGGTAGATGGTGTGCGGCTCCAGCCAGAGGCCGCGCAGCTTGACCGGGCGGTGCATCGCGCCGGCCGCATCGCCGAGCGCCAGGAAGTCCTGCTGGTCGAGCGGCGGCAGCTTCTTCTGCGCCTCCATCTCGGCCTGGATCGCCTCCTTCTGGGCGGCGCGCTGCAATTGCCAGCGGCCCAGGCCGAGGGTGGCGACGATGACGGCCAGCGCCACCACGGTGATCAGCCAGGAGGCGGCGCGTCGGCGGCCGCGGGCGGCGGGGGAGTTCTGGTTCAAACGAGGGGCAGGCCCTGGCGGCCGATAATGAGGGTCATGAAATACCTTGTCGCCCTGGCGTTCCTGGCCATTCTGGCGAGCCTGGGCGTGGCGCTTTTCTTCATGCTGCGGGACGGCCGCGAGGGCCGCGCCAAGAGTGGCGGCATGGCGAGGGCGCTGACGGTTCGGATCGCCCTGTCGGTGATTTTGTTCCTTTGCATCCTGGGCGCCTGGAAGCTCGGCTACATCCAGCCAGGGGGACTTCCGGTCGGCAAGTAGGTGCAGGTCGTTGCCCCGGTTCCATGAAAAAAGCGCCTTGCGGCGCTTTTTTTTCGTGCCGTCGTCGCGCTTCAAAGCCAGTAGACCGTGAAGTAGAGGCCGAGCCAGACCACGTCGACGAAGTGCCAGTACCAGGCCGCGCCTTCGAAGCCGAAGTGACGCTCCGGCGTGAAATGGCCCTTGCGGATGCGCAGCGTGATGAAGAACAGCATCAGCATGCCGATGAACACGTGCAGCCCGTGGAAGCCGGTCAGCATGAAGAAGGTCGAGCCGTAGGTGCCGGAGCTCAGCCGCAGGTTCATCTCGGTGTAGAGATGGTGGTATTCGTAGCCCTGGATGAACAGGAAGGTGAGACCGAGCGCGACCGTCAGCCACATGAAACGCACCGTCTGGGCCCGGTGGCCGGCCCGCAGCGCGTGGTGCGCGATGGTCAGCGTGACGCCCGAGCTCAGCAGCAGCGCGGTGTTGATGGTCGGCAGCCAGAACGGGCCGACCGTCTGGAAGGGCTCGACGATGTCGGCCGGCGAACCGGTGGCGCCCGCCGCCATCGACGGCCAGACGGCCTTGAAGTCGGGCCACAGCAGGGCGTTGTCGAGGCTGCCCAGCGAAGGCAGCGCGTGGGTGCGGGCCCACCACAGCGCGGTGAAGAAGGCGCCGAAGAACATCACCTCCGAGAAGATGAACCAGCTCATGCTCCAGCGGAACGAGAGGTCGACCTTGTGGCCGTAGAGGCCGCCTTCGCTTTCGCGGATCGAGGCGCTGAACCAGTAGAACAAGGTGCCGAGCCAGATCACCATGCCGGCCAGCAGCGACCAGGCGCCCCACTCGTGGCCGTTGACCCACTGGGCCGCGCCGAGGATGACGAAGAACAGCCCGATCGCCGCCGACACCGGATACGAGGACGGTGGAGGCACGAAGTAGTAGGGCGCGGTCGTGGTGCTGCCGTGGGTGGTGGAACTCATGTCAGGTCCTGGCTTTCTTTTTTCTCGATTCGATTCAATGGCTGGCCGCGGCGACCCAGTGCACCAGCAGGATCAGCGCGCCGACGAAGATCAGCGCGGCGACCAGGCCGACCGCGATGATCTGCAGGGGATGGAGCTTGGCGATGTCGTCCTGGAAGGCGCTGTTCTTGCGCACGCCGAAGAAGGACCAGCCGACCGCGCGAACGGTTTGCCAGAAGGTGCCCTTCGTCGGGGACGCGTCGCGCGGGCTCAAGAGACCGGCTCCTTCGCTGGCGACGCCACGGCGGCGCTGGGCCCTGTCACGGGCGGCGGCGGCGTCCTGCCGCCGACCTCGAAGAAGGTATAGGACAGCGTGATCGTCTTCACGTCCTTGGAGATCTTCGGGTCGACCAGGAAGACCACCGGCCATTCCTTCTTCTCGCCCGGGTCCAGCGTGTACTGGTTGAAGCAGAAGCACTGCAGCTTGTTGAAGTAGCGCTCGGCTTCCTGCGGCGCGTAGCTCGGGATCGCCTGGGCCGCCATGCGGCGGTCCTGGGTGTTCTGGAACTCGTACATCACGGTGGCCAGCTCGCCCGGATGGACCTGCACCGACCGCACCGCCGGATGGAATTCCCAGAGGCCGCGCGCGTTGGCATCGAACTCGACCGTGATCGTGCGGCTCATGTCGACCTGGGTGTTGTCGGGCACCCGCACGTCCTTGCCGCCGGTCGCGCCGCCCGGCACCTGCAGCTCGGACACCGCCAGGATGTTGGTGCCGGTGGCCGCGCAGATGGCGCGGTAGAGCGGCACCAGCGCATAGCCGAAGCCGAACATGCCGGCGGCCACGACCAGCAGCTTGCCGGTCATGCGGACGTTCTCGCGGCGCAGGCGTGCGGCGATGCCCATGTCTTCGCCCTAGTGGACCAGCACCGTGCGAACGATGAAGCCGATGAAGAAGATCACCGCGATCGAGGCCAGCGTGAGCCCCATGCGCCGGTTGGCCTTCTTTTGCTCGGGAGTGATCAAGCGCCTGCTCCTCAGCCGATCACGCGGGTCGCGGTCGCGTCCAGGCGCGGCGGCGTCTCGAAGGTGTGGAAGGGCGCCGGCGACGGCACTTCCCATTCCAGGCCTTCGGCGGCTTCCCACGGCTTCTGCGGTGCCGGCTCGCCCTTGCCGCGCATCACCGGCAGCACGATCCAGAAGAAGAAGTAGACCTGCGCGAAGCCGAAGAAGAAGGCGCCCACCGAGGCCACCGCATTGAAGTCGGCGAACTGCATCGGGTAGTCGGCATAGCGACGCGGCATGCCGGCCAGACCCAGGAAATGCATCGGGAAGAAGGTGACGTTGAAGGAGATCAGCGACCACCAGAAGTGGATCTTGCCGCGCGTCTCGTTGTACATCACGCCGGTCCACTTCGGCGACCAGTAGTAGAAGCCGGCGAACATCGCGTAGAGCGAGCCGGCCACCAGCACGTAGTGGAAGTGGGCCACCACGTAGTAGGTGTCGTGCAGTTGGATGTCGATCGGCGCGACCGCCAGGATCAGGCCGCTGAAGCCGCCCATGGTGAACACGAAGATGAAGCCGACCGCGAACAGCATCGGGGTCTCGAAGGTCATCGAGCCCTGCCACATGGTGGCGATCCAGTTGAAGATCTTCACCGCCGTCGGCACCGCGATCAGCATCGTCGCGTACATGAAGAAGAGCTGCCCGGTCAGCGGCATGCCCGAGGTGAACATGTGGTGCGCCCAGACGATGAACGACAGGATCGCGATCGACGAGGTGGCGTAGACCATCGACGCATAGCCGAAGAGCCGCTTGCGGGCGAAGGCCGGCACGATCTGGCTGATGATGCCGAAGGCCGGCAGGATCATGATGTAGACCTCGGGGTGGCCGAAGAACCAGAAGATGTGCTGGTACATCACCGGGTCGCCGCCGCCGGCAGGGTTGAAGAAGCTGGTGCCGAAGTGGCGGTCGGTCAGCGTCATCGTGATGGCGCCCGCGAGCACCGGCATCACGGCGATCAGGAGGTAGGCGGTGATGAGCCAGGTCCAGCAGAACATCGGCATCTTCATGAGCGTCATGCCGGGCGCGCGCATGTTGAGGATGGTGACGATGATGTTGATCGAGCCCATGATCGACGAGGCGCCCATGATGTGCATCGCGAAGATGCCGGCGTCCATCGAGGGGCCCATCTGCAGGGTCAGCGGTGCGTAGAGCGTCCAGCCGGTCGACGGCGCGCCGCCCGGCATGAAGAACGAGCCGACCAGCATCAGCGCGGCCGGGATCAGCAGCCAGAAGCTGAAGTTGTTCATCCGCGCGAAGGCCATGTCGGAGGCGCCGATCTGCAGCGGCACCATCCAGTTCGCGAAGCCCACGAAGGCCGGCATGATCGCGCCGAACACCATGATCAGCCCGTGCATCGTGGTGAACTGGTTGAACAGCTCGGGGTTCAGGAACTGCAGCCCGGGCTGGAACAACTCGGCGCGGATCATCAGCGCCAGGATGCCGCCGATCATGAACATGGTCAGGCTGAACAGCAGGTACAGCGTGCCGATGTCCTTGTGGTTGGTCGCGAACACCCAGCGGCGCCAGCCGGTCGGGGCGCCATGATGCTCGTCGTGGGCGTGATCGCCGTGGCCGGCCGGGCCGTGGGGGTCGAGGACTGCGCTCATGGGTGTTCCTTATTTCATCTTGGCGCGTTCGGCCAGCACTTCGGCGGGCTGGACGAGCTGGCCGGTCTTGTTCGACCAGTTGTTCTTCGTGAAGCTGATGACGGCGGCGATGTCGGTGTCGCTCAGCGCCTTCCAGGACGGCATGCCCTTGTCGACCCGGCCGTTGAGCACCGTGTCGATCTGGTTGCCGTGGTTGGCGTCGAGCACCACCGCCGAGCCGTCGAGCGGCTTGATCGGGCCGCCGCCCTTGCCGTTGGCCTGGTGGCAGGCGGCGCAGTTGGCGGCGTAGACCTTCTCGCCGCGGGCCATGATGTCGGGAAGGGTCCAGACCTTGGTCGGATCGTCGAGCTTGGCGGCGGCTTCCTTGCGCTTGGTGTCGACCCAGCTGGTGTAGTCGGCGGCCGAGACCACCTTGACGTGGATCGGCATGAAGGAATGTTCCTTGCCGCAGAGCTTGGCGCACTGGCCGTAGTAGTCGCCGACCTGCTCGGCGCGGAACCAGGTGTCGCGCACGAAGCCGGGGATCGCGTCCTGCTGGATGCCGAGCGACTGCACCGCGAAGGCGTGGATCACGTCGTTGGCAGTGGTGATGATGCGGACCTTGGTGTTGACCGGCACGACCAGCGGGTTGTCGACCTTGAGCAGGTAGTCGTCCGGCACGTCGCCGCGGGCGCCTTCGTTGGACAGGGCGCGGTGCGAGCTGTCGAGGGTCGAGATGAAGGAGATGCCCTCGCCTTCGCCCTTGAGGTAGTCGTAGCCCCACTTCCACTGGTAGCCGGTGGTCTTGATCGTGAGGTCGGAGTTGGTGGTGTCCTTCATGGCCACCAGCGCGCGGGTCGCGGGCAGCGCCATCAGGATCACGATGATGAAGGGCACGATGGTCCAGATGACCTCGACCACCACCGATTCATGGAAGTTGGCGGCCTTGTGCCCGACCGACTTGCGGTGCTTCCAGATCGAATAGAACATCACCGCGAACACGGCCACGAAGATGACGGTGCACAGCACCATCATCATGTTGTGCAGGAAGAACTGCTCCTGCGAGATCTTGGTGACGCCGACCGGCAGGTTCAACTGACGCACCCCGGGACCACCCGGCAGGTCATTGACCGCATGGGCTGCGCCGCTGAATGCCGCGCCGGCGGCCAACAGCAGATTCGCCGGCCAGAACTTGTTGCGCCAATTGCTCTTCATCGTGTTTACTTTTTCAATTTTCAGTTAACTCACCGGTCTCGACGGTGCGGCAGCCCTGCTCCCCTCAGGCACTGCGCAATGCCATGCGGATCTCGCGCGCCAGCGCCGCGCGCAACTCCGGGCGTACATAGCGCCCCACCCTGACCGAACGACCTTGACCCGAGACTTCGATCAGCGAGCGATCGCTGTCCTGCGGCTCGACCCGTACCTGATGCGGCAAGAATTCGGTGCGCTCGTAGTGGCCGCCGTTCTCGAGTTCGACCACCAGGCGGCCGCCCTGCAGGGCGATCTTCTCGCCGTCGGTGGCGTGGCGGGCGTAGAGCATGAAGGCGATGCCCACGGCCACCAGTTCGAGGCCGGTGAAGGGCATGACCAGGCGGGCGCCGATGAGCCAGAAGGCGGTTCCGATGCCCAGCGAAACGACGCAAAGCGACGCGTAGAGCCAGCCCAGCTGGCTCGGCGTCACCGAGCAGTTTCGCTTCAGGAACCAATGGATGCTCTGGCCTGAAACGGTGGCAAAACGAAACACGGAATTCGACACGGGCGAGTTCAGCAAATCGGTGCGCCGACACCAGCCGAACAAGTCTCGGGCAGGCTTCGATCACGGGACAATACCCGGGAGTTCACGCAGCGGCGAATTGTAGCGGGTCATTACAGTGACGCTCAGGCGCCGGGCCGGCCGCGTTGCAGCATCGCCCTCATTTCACGAAGCGAAACCGCGCTCTCGGCCGCCAGGGCCAGCTTCTGGGCCGGCTTGAAGGCGTGGCCGTAGATGACCTCGAAGGTGATGGCGATACGTCCGTCGCCTTCGGCGACCGGCGCCAGCTCGGGCAAGGCCTCGGCCAGTCGACTGCGCCAGCCGCGGCCGCGCAGGCCACCGAAGCGCGCCGGATGCAGGTTGCGCCCCAGCGTGCGCAGTTCGGCCAGGGCGGCATCGGCGCTGCCCCAGGTGAGCACGATGCGCTCCATGTCCATCACCGGTTCGGCGAAGCCGGCGTGCACCAGCATGTCGCCCCAGTCGTGCATGTCGGTGAATTCGTGGCTGGCGGGCGGCCAGCCGAGGCGGCGGTAGAGCGCGCGCAACTCGAGCAGCGTGTCGGGGCCGAGGCAGGAGAACATCAGGAAGCCGTCGGTCGCGACCCGGCCGTGCCACTGGGCGATCAGTGCCTCCGGGTCGGCCGCCATGTGCAGCGCCATGTTGGCCCACAGCAGGTCGACGCCGTCTTCCGGCGGCACCTCGAAGCTGGGCTGCGCGCCCTGCCAGCGCCGGGCGCTCCACCAGGGTGCGGTCAGGGCCTTGGCGGTCGGGGCGGCCAGGATCGGCTGCGGGTCGATGACGAAGGCGGTGGCGTCGCGGTAGCGCCGGGCCACCCGCTCGTGGGCTTCCAGGCCGCCGCGCAGGGGCGCCCAGTCGGCCCAGTGGCGGGGCCTGGCCTTGATCCACTGCAGCCGGTCTTCCATGCGGCGGCCGATTTCCTCGTGCAGCCAGGGCGATGCCGGCGGCGCTCCTGAAGACGGAGCAGAAGGCGGCAGGCGGCTCCATCGCGTGGCCGCCGTGGCGTCGATGGTCGGCGGGCGGCGGGCGGGGTCGGTGGACATGGGTGGCCTAGTATATTGAGTGATGCTCAGCCGTCGGCCCGGACGGCCCTTTTCGATGTTCACTTCGCTGCTGGCGCGCTTGCCCAGCCAGTGCGCGGTCTGCCACGCCTGGCCGTCGCAGGCGCTGTGCGGTGCCTGCGTGGCGCGCTTCGCCGCGCCCGAGCCGCGCTGCCCGACCTGCGCCATCCCGCTGGCCCCGGGCATCGAGCGCTGCGCCGAATGCAGCGCCCGGCCGCCGCCGCTGGACGCCTGCCTGGCCGCTTGCGCCTATGCCTGGCCCTGGCCGGGGCGCATCGCCGAATTCAAGTTCCGCGGCGATCCCGGACGGGCCGCGCCGCTGGCGGCCCTGATGCGCAGCGTGCCCTGGGCCGAGCCGGCGATCGAGGAGGCCGAGCTGATCCTGCCGATGCCGCTGTCCGCCGGGCGGCTGCGCCAGCGCGGCTTCAACCAGGCGCACGAACTGGCGCGCCGGCTGGACGCCCGCAAGGCCGACCCCGCCCTGCTCCTGCGCACCCGCGAGACGCCGGCCCAGAGCGGCCTCGAGCGCCAGGAGCGCCTGCGCAACCTCGAAGGCGCCTTCGCGCTCGATCCGCGGCGGCCCGACGCGGTGCGCGGGCGACGCCTGCTGCTGGTCGACGACGTGATGACCAGCGGCGCCTCGCTGTTCGCGGCCGCGTCGGTGCTGCGGGCGGCCGGTGCCGCGCGCATCACGGCGATCGTGCTGGCGCGCACCGACCGGCCGGAATGAAGCGCCCGACAATCGAGCGATGTTCCATATCGTCCTGGTCGAGCCCGAGATTCCGCCCAACACCGGCAACGTGATCCGGCTGGCGGCCAACACCGGCTGCACCCTGCACCTGGTCGAGCCGCTGGGCTTCTCGATGGACGACCGGCTGCTGCGGCGCGCCGGTCTCGACTATCACGAATATGCGCAGGTGCTGCGCCATGCGAGCTGGGCGGCGTTGCTGGAAGCGCGACAGCCGCCGGTCGACCGCATGTTCGCGCTCACCACGCACGGCTCGCAGCCGGCCCACGACATCGCCTTCCGGCCGGGCGACTGGCTGGTGTTCGGCTCCGAGACGCGCGGCCTCGCGCCCGAATTGCGCGAGAGCTTCCCGCCCTCGCAGCGCCTGCGCCTGCCGATGCGCGCCGGCCAGCGCAGCCTGAACCTGTCGAACGCGGTCGCGGTGACGGTGTTCGAGGCCTGGCGGCAGAACGGCTTCGGCTGAACGCCGGGCCGCCGGCCTACTTGAAGCGGCGGACCACCGACTCGGCCACGCAGGCCGGCTTCGGCGAGCCTTCGAGCTCGATGGTGGTTTCCCAGGTCATCTGCAGGCCGTCGTTGGCGATCGGCTCGGCAGTGAGCAGCTTCATGCGGCCGCGCAGGCGGCCGCCGACCGGCACCGGCGCCATGAAGCGGACCCGGTTCAATCCGTAGTTCACGCCCATGCGCGACTCGACCACGTCGAAAGCGTCGGCGTAGAAAAGCGGGATCAGCGACAGCGTCAGGAAGCCGTGGGCGATCGGGCCGCCGAAGGGACCGGCCTTGGCCCGCTCGACGTCGACGTGGATCCACTGGTGGTCGCCGGTGGCTTCGGCGAACTGGTTCACCTGCTGCTGGGTGACGGTGCTCCAGTCGCTGACGGCGACTTCCTGGCCGACGCATGCGGCCAGGTCCTGAAGGGTCTGGAAGGTTCTTTTCATCGTTCGACTTTAGCGTCCGCCGTTTGCGCTCGCTGTCCATGGCGGGACAAGCGACCCCCGGGAAAACCTGCAGTCGGGCTCAGCTGTCGAGCCACTCGCAGATCGGCTTCCACTGGTCGAGGTCGCGCTGGACCCGGCCGGGCGCGATGTCGAACAGGGTCAGGCCGCGGGCGGCCAGCTGGACGTAGTTCTGGGTGTCGCGCAGCTCGCCGAGCACCGGCACGCCGAGGCCGGCGACGAATTCGCGCAGCCGCTCGGCCGCCAGCGTGCGGGCGTGCACCCGCATCTCGACCAGGCCGATGCGGGTCTTGCCGGCGTGGCGGTTGGCCAGCAGCTTGTCGAGGAAGTCGCGGGTGGCGTAGATGTCGAAGATGCTCGGCTGCAGCGGCACCACCACCTGGTCGGCCAGCGCCAGCGCTTCCTTGAAGCGCGAGCCGTGCAGGCCGGCCGGGCTGTCGATGACCGCGTGGGTGGCGCCGCGCGGCGGCCGCACCACGCTGCCGTCCTCGGAAGCGTCCCAGCTCTTGATCTCGCGCGCTTGCGGCGGCCGGAGGCCGAGCCACAGCTTCGCGGACTGCTGGCGGTCGATGTCGCCCAGCATCACCGCGTGGCCGCGGCTGGCGAAGTAACCCGCGATGTTCGTGGCGAGCGTGGATTTGCCAACGCCGCCCTTCGGATTGGCGACCAGGACCACCGGCATGAGAAGCTCCTCGATTTTGGAACAGGCGCCATGGTAGCCGTGCGCGGAGTGCGTTATGTTCGCTCCCATGGCGCCCACCGACAGCACGAAGAAAACTCCCCGCATCTACGTGATCGCCGCGCACCCGCACTGGCGCGAATCGCGGGTCAACCTGCAGTTGCTGAAGGCGGCGCAGGCCACGCCCGGCGTCGAGGTCAACGACCTCTACGACACCTACCCCGACTACGCGATCAACATCAAGGCCGAGCAGGCGCGGGTGGCGCGGGCCGACCTGCTGGTGCTGCTGCACCCGATCCAGTGGTATTCGATGCCGGCGCTCCAGAAGCTCTGGATCGACGACGTGCTCGACTACGGCTGGGCCTACGGCGTCGGCGGCCGGGCGCTGGTGGGCAAGGATTTCTGGCTGGTGGCGACCACCGGCGGCCCCGAGACCAGCTACCACCCGTCCAGCTACAACCGCTACTTCTTCGACGCCTTCCTGCCGCCCTACGAGCAGACCGCGGCGCTGTGCGGCATGCGCTTCCTGCCGCCGCTGATGTTCCACGGCGCCCGCAGCGCGCCGCCCGAAGAGCTGGCCCGGCACGTGGAGGTGTTCCGCGAGCGCCTGGCCTCCTATCCCGACTGGCCCGAACTGGAGGATCTCGATCCGATGGCCAACTGCATGGTGCCCGAGGCCGACCGGCCGGCCGTCGACCCGGAAGAAGCCTGATGGAACACGCGCCCTCCTGGCTGGTCAATTCGCTCATCTACCTGGCGGCGGCGGTGATCGTCGTGCCGCTCTCCAAGAAGCTCGGGCTCGGCTCGATCATCGGCTACCTGGTGGCCGGCATCGCGATCGGGCCCTGGGGCCTGGGGCTGGTCACCAACGTCGAGGACATCCTGCACTTCGCCGAATTCGGCGTGGTGCTGATGCTGTTCCTGGTCGGGCTGGAACTGGAGCCGACGCGCCTGTGGAGCCTGCGGCGGCCGATCTTCGGCTGGGGCTCGGCGCAGGTGCTGGCCTGCGCGGCGGTGCTGTTCCTGGTCGGCTTCGCGGCCGGCGCCAGCTGGCGCGTGGCGCTGGTGGCGGCGCTCGGGCTGGCGCTGTCGTCGACCGCGATCGCGCTGCAGGTCTTCGGCGAGCGCAACCTGCTGCCGACGCCGAGCGGCCAGGCCGGCTTCTCGATCCTGCTGTTCCAGGACGTGGCGGCGATCCCGATCCTGGCGCTGCTGCCCGTGCTGGCAGTCGGTTCCACCGGCGTCGACCATTCGGGCCTGGACCGCGCGCTGGAAGGCCTCAGGATCATTGCGGTGATCGCCGCGGTGGTGGTCGGCGGCCGGCTGGCCCTGCGGCCGCTGCTGCGCTGGATCGCCCGCAGCAACACGCCCGAGATCTTCACCGCCACCTCGCTGCTGCTGGTGGTCGCGATCGCGGCGCTGATGCAATTCATCGGGCTGTCGATGGCGCTCGGCGCTTTCCTGGCCGGCGTGCTGCTGGCCGAGAGCGAATACCGGCGCGAGCTGGAAACCGACATCGAGCCCTTCAAGGGACTGCTGCTCGGCCTCTTCTTCATCGCGGTGGGCATGAGCATCGACTTCGGCGTGCTGCTGGCCAATCCGATGCTGATGGCGCTGGTGGTGGTCGGCTTCATGGCGCTGAAGTTCGTCGTCATCTACGGGCTGGCGAAGGCGATGGACGTGCCCTACCAGCAGCGGCCGGTATTCACGCTGCTGCTGGCGCAGGGCGGCGAATTCGCCTTCGTGGTGTTCCAGGCGGCCGGGCCGGACGTGCTGCCGCACGCGGCGGCGTCCTTCCTGATCGGCGCGGTGGCGCTGTCGATGCTGCTGTCGCCGCTGCTGCTGGTGGCGATCGACAAGTGGGTCATGCCGCACTACAGCGCGCATGCGCCGACCACGCTCAAGGAAATCTCGGAGCAGCAGGATGCCAAGGTGCTGATCTGCGGCTTCGGCCGCTACGGCCAGATCATCGGTCGCATGATGGACGCGCAGAACCTGAAGATCACGGTGCTCGACCACGACCCGGACACGATCGAGTCGCTGCGCGAATTCGGCTTCCGCGTCTTCTACGGCGACGCCACGCGGCTCGACCTGCTGCGCACCGCCGGCGCCGCGACCGCCAAGGTGCTGGTGGTGGCGGTCGACGACATGGAGCAGTCGCTGAAGATCGTCGACCTGGCGCGCGTGCACTTCCCGCAGGCCAAGATCGTCGCCCGCGCGCGCAACGTGACCCACGCCTACCAGCTGCTCGACCGCAAGGTGGAGCACATCGAGCGCGAGGTCTTCGAGTCGTCGCTGCGCAGCGCCCGCTCGGTGCTGGAGGAGCTCGGCTGGCCGGCGCACGAGGCGCGCGAGAGCGCGATGCAGTTCCGGCTGCGCAACATCCAGCTCATGCACAAGACCTACCCGCACTACAAGGGCGACCGCGCCAAGCTGGTGGCCGTGGCCAAGGAAGGCCGCGCGCAGTTCCAGGAACAGATGACACGCGAGCGCGAGGAGCGCCACCGCCGCTCGGGCGTGGTGTGGGACCGGCAGGAAGAGGAAGCCGAGCAGCTTCCGTGATGGCAGTGGGCGCTACGCGTCCAGCTTCAGCAGCCGCACCGCGTTGCCCTTCAGGATGCCGGGCATCACCTCGGGCTTGAAGCCGGCGTCCTCGAAGTCCTTGAGCCAGCGGTCGGGCGTGATCAGCGGGTAGTCGCTGGCGAAGAGCACGCGGTCCTTGAGCAGCGTGTTGGCGTACTGCACCAGCTGCTTCGGGAAATACTTCGGGCTCCAGCCGGAGAGGTCGATCCAGACGTTGGGCTTGTGGGTGGCGACGCTGAGCGCCTCGTCCTGCCACGGGAAGCTCGGGTGCGCCATGACGATCTGCATGTCGGGGAAGTCGATCGCGACGTCGTCCAGGTGCATCGGGTTGCTGTATTCGAGCCGCAGGCCGCCGCCGCAGCGCATGCCCGAGCCGATGCCGCTGTGGCCGGTGTGGAAGACCGCCGGCAGCTTGTATTCGGCGATGACGTCGTAGATGGGCCAGGCCATTTTGTCGTACGGGTGGTAGCCCTGCACCGTCGGATGGAACTTGAAGCCCTTGACGCCGTATTCCTCGATCAGCCTCCTGGCCTCGCGCGCGCCCATCTTGCCCTTGTGCGGATCGATGCTGGCGAAGGCGATCATCATGTCCGCGTTCTTCTGCGCGTGCTCGGCGATCTCCTCGTTCGGGATGCGGCGCCGGCCCATGTTCGACTCGGCGTCGACCATGAACATCACCAGGCCGATCTTGCGTTCGCGGTAGTAGTCGATGCTTTCCTGGATGGTCGGGCGGCGGCCGGCCTTGAAGTATTTGTCGGCGGCGCGGTCGTATTCCTCGCCGTAGTTGTCGAAAGGGTTCCAGCAGCTGATTTCTGCGTGGGTGTGGGTGTCGATCGCGATCAGGTTTCGATGGTCCATGGCGTTGTCTCCGACGTTCGATGGCTAAGGGTAAGTCCTAGGCCGCAAGCGATCGATGCGGCTTGAATTGATTATTTTCTATAACCATAATCGATCCCACTCCGGAACGCAATCATGACCCACACCGATCTTCAGCTCGAGCTCCAGGGCGACATCGCCATCATCCGCCTCACCCGCGGCGCCAAGCGCAACGCCTTGTCCGACGGCCTGATCCTGGCCCTGCGCGACACCTTCGAGGGCCTGCCCGAGACGGTGCGCGCGGCGGTCATCGACGGCGAGGGCCCGCACTTCTGCGCCGGCCTCGACCTGTCGGAACTGAAGGAGCGCGACGCCGGCCAGGGCCTCCTGCATTCGCGCATGTGGCATGCGGCGCTCGAACTGGTGCAGCACGGCCCGGTGCCGGTGATCGCGGCGCTGCACGGCGCGGTGGTCGGCGGCGGCCTCGAGCTGGCCAGCGCCTGCCACATCCGCGTGGCCGACAGCACCACCTTCTACGCACTGCCGGAAGGCTCGCGCGGCATCTTCGTCGGCGGCGGCGGCTCGGTGCGGATCCCGAAGCTGATCGGCGCGGCGCGCATGACCGACATGATGATGACCGGCCGCGTCTACAACGCCGAGGACGGCGAACGCGCCGGCTTCGCCCAGTACCTGGTGCCCGAAGGCACCGCCTTCGACAAGGCGGTCGAGATCGCCAAGCGGGTCGCGACCAACGCGCCGCTGACCAACTACGCGCTGATGCATGCGCTGCCGCGCATCGCCGAGCAGGGCGCCGACCACGGCTTCTTCACCGAGGCGCTGATGGCCGGCATCGCCCAGAGCGCGCCAGAGGCCAAGGAGCGCGTGCGCGCCTTCCTCGAAGGCCGCGCCAACAAGGTGGGCAAGCCGTGACCGCCGAAGGCATCCGCTACCGGCCGCTGGCCTTCGGCGTGACCCGCGCCGTGCTGCGCGAAGGCGCCCCCGGCACCAGCTACCTGAAGGCCGAGGTGCCGCTCGACGCGCACTGCGAGCGCATGACCGACCGGCTCTTGCACTGGGCCGCGGTGGCACCCGAGCGCACTTTCATCGCCCGCCGCGAGAAGCTGGCCGACGGCCGCACCGGCGACTGGATCCGCGTCTCCTATGCCGAGGCGCTTCGCAGCGCCCGCAACATCGCGCAGGCGCTGCTCGACCGCGGCCTGGACGCCGAGCGGCCGGTCGCGATCCTGAGCGAGAACGGCATCGAGCATGCGCTGATGGCGCTCGGCTGCCTGGTCGCCGGCGTGCCCTACTGCCCGGTCTCGCCGCCCTATTCGCTGGTGAGCCAGGACTTCGACAAGCTGCGCCACGTGCTGGGCACGCTGACGCCGGGCCTGGTCTTCGCCGCCGACGGCGCCCGCTACGGCCGCGCGATCGCGGCCACGGTGGCGCCGGACGTCGAGGTGGTGCTCGGCGCCGGCTCGCTCGAAGGCCGCACCACCGCCGCCTTCGCCGACCTGCTGGCCACGCCGGCCACCGACGCGGTCGACGCCGCGCTGCGCGCCACCGGGCCCGACACGATCACCAAGTTCCTCTTCACCTCCGGCTCGACCAAGCTGCCGAAGGCGGTGATCAACACGCATCGCATGTGGTGCGCCAACCAGCAGCAGCTGCGCCATTCGATCCCCGCGCTCAAGGACGAGCCGCCGGTGCTGGTCGACTGGCTGCCCTGGAACCACACCTTCGGCGGCAACCACAACGTCGGCATCGTGCTGGACAACGGCGGCACGCTCTATATCGACGACGGCAAGCCGACGCCGAACGGCATGGCCGAGACGCTGCGCAACCTGCGCGAGATCGCGCCGACCGTCTACTTCAACGTGCCGACCGGCTTCGAGGCGATCGCGCTGGCGATGGAGACCGACGCCGAGTTGCGCCGCAACCTGCTGTCGCGGGTCAAGCTCTTCTTCTATGCCGGCGCGGCGCTGTCGCAGCCGGTCTGGGACAGCCTGCACAAGACCCAGGAAGCCGAGCTCGGCGAGCGCATCGTGATGGGCACCGGCCTCGGGATGACGGAGTCGAGCCCGTTCGCGCTCTACATCACCGGCCCGCACGTGCAGTCGGGCGACCTCGGGCTGCCGGCACCCGGCATCGAGCTGAAGCTGGTCGAGGTCGACGGCAAGACCGAGGTGCGCTACCGCGGCCCCAACATCACGCCCGGCTACTGGCGCGCGCCGGAAGCCACCGCCGAGGCCTTCGACGAGGAAGGCTTCTTCGCCACCGGCGACGCGGTCACCTGGATCGATCCCGCGAACCACCACAAGGGGTTGCGCTTCGACGGCCGCATCGCGGAAGACTTCAAGCTCGCCACCGGCACCTTCGTGAGCGTCGGCCCGCTGCGCGCCAAGGTGATCGCCGCCGGCGCGCCATACGTGCAGGACGCGGTGCTGACCGGCATCAACCTGAAGGAAGTCGGCGCGCTGATCTTCCCGACGCAGGCGGTGCGGGGCCTCGCGGGCCTGGCGCCCGACGCGCCGCTCGCGCAGGTGCTCGAGAGCGAGCCGGTGCAGGCCTGGCTGCAGCAACTGCTCGACACCCTGGCCGCCGGCAGCACCGGCAGCGCCAACCGCATCGCCCGCGCGCACCTGGTGGCCGAGCCGCCCTCGATCGACAAGGGCGAGGTCACCGACAAGGGATCGATCAACCAGCGCTCGGTGCTCAAGCACCGCGCGGCGGTCGCCGACGCCTTGCACGCCGGCACCCTGCCCTTCACCCGGCAACCCCGCTAACCCAGACCCACCAAGGAGACACCCCATGAACATCCAGGGACAAGCCGCACTCGTCACCGGCGGCGCATCCGGCCTCGGCGAAGCCACCGCGCGCGAACTGGCACGCCTCGGCGCCAAGGTCGCGGTGCTCGACGTCAATGCCCAGCTGGCCGAGAAGGTCGCCGTGGAGATCGGCGGCGTGGCGTGCGTGTGCGACATCACCAACACCGACAGCGTCGAAGTGGCGCTGGCCAAGGCCGAGGCCGCGCACGGCCCGGCCCGCATCCTGATGAACGTCGCCGGCATCGGCACCGCCAAGCGCATCGTCGGCAAGGACGGCAGCGCCGCGCCGCTCGAAGACTTCGTGCGCGTGGTCAACGTCAACCTGGTCGGCGCCTACAACATCAGCCGGCTGTTCGCGGCGCGCTGCGCCAAGCTGGAGCCGGTGGACGGCGGCGAGCGCGGCGTGATGCTGTTCACCGCCTCGGTCGCGGCCTTCGACGGCCAGGTCGGCCAGCAGGCCTACAGCGCGAGCAAGGGCGGCCTGGTCGGCATGACCCTGCCGATGGCGCGCGACCTGGCGCAGCACGGCATCCGCGTGTGCACCATCGCGCCGGGCCTCTTCGCCACGCCGCTGCTCAAGAGCCTGCCGGAGCCGATCCAGCAGTCGCTGGCCGCCTCGATCCCGTTCCCGCCGCGCCTGGGCAAGCCTTCGGAATTCGCCGAGCTGGCCTGCCACATCGTCACCAACGGCCACCTCAACGGCGAAGTGATCCGGCTCGACGGCGCACTGCGCATGGCGCCGCGCTGAGCCCCCTTTTTCCCAACCGCTCCGGAGACAACAAGATGAAGTTCACCAAGACGACCCTGGCCGCACTGGCCGCGATGCTGGTGCTCGGCACCGCCCATGCCGACCTCACCATCGGCGTGGTGCAGCCCTTGACCGGCCCGGCCTCCGGCCTCGGCATCCCGGTGAAGAACGCGGTCGCGCTGTGGCCCAAGACCATCGCCGGCCAGAACGTGAAGGTGATCGTGCTCGACGACGCCAGCGACCCGACCACCGGCGTCAAGGACACGCAGCGCCTGGTGACCGAGGACAAGGTCGACGTCATCGTCGGCTCGACCGCGACGCCGGTCGCGATCCCGATGGCCGACGTGGCCGCCGAATCGGGCACGCCGCAGATCTCGACCGCGCCGGCGGTGCTGCCGCCGGGCAAGGACAAGTGGATGTTCCGCCTGCCGCAGTCGAACGCCGTGATGGCGGTGGCGATGGTCGCCCACATGAAGAAGCAGGGCGTGAAGACGGTCGGCTTCCTCGGCTACACCGACGCCTATGGCGAAGGCTGGCTGAAGGACTTCACCGCCGAGGCCGCGAAGAACGGCATCACGATCGTCGGCACCGAGCGCTTCGCGCGCGCCGACACCAGCGTGACCGCGCAGGCGCTCAAGCTCACCTCGGCCAACCCGGACGCGATCCTGATCGTGGCCTCCGGCAGCGGCGCGGGCATGCCCGAGAAGGCGATCATGGAGCGCGGCTACAAGGGCAAGATCTACCAGACGCACGCGGCCGCCACGCGCGACCTCATGAAGACCGCCGGCAAGGACGCCGACGGCACCTTCGTGGTGTCCGGCCCGGCGGTCATCGCCGAGCAGTTGCCCGACAGCCATCCGTCCAAGCAGATGGCGGTGGCCTTCGTGAACACCTACGAGAAGGCCTACGGCCCGGGCTCGCGCAACCAGTTCGCCGGCCACGGCTCGGACGCCGCGGTGGTGCTCGAGAAGGCGGTGCCGATCGCGCTCAAGAAGGGCCAGCCGGGCACGCCGGAATTCCGTGCGGCGCTGCGCGACGCGCTCGAGACGATGGGCCGCACGGTGCTGGCGCACGGCGTGATCGACTGGACGCCGACCGACCACTGGGGCTACACCAACGAGACCGGCGTGATGCTGAAGGTCGTCAACGGCGAATTCAAGGTCGAACAGTAAACGCGTACCGCGAAGCCCCGCCATGGATTTCTCGATTGCCAGCATCCTGACGCTGGACGGACTCACGAACGGGGCGATCTACGCGCTGCTCGGCATGGGCATCGTGCTGGTGTTCACGGTCACGCGCGTCATCTTCATTCCGCAGGGCGAGTTCGTCGCCTACGGCGCGCTGACCCTGGCGATCTTCCAGACCGGGCAGGTGCCGGGCACCGTCTGGCTGCTGCTGATCCTGGCGGCGGTCGCCGCGCTGATGGAGCTGGTCGGCAGCTGGCGGCATCGCGGCGAGGCGCTGCCGGCGCTCAAGGCGGGCCTCAAGGTGTTCGTGCTGCCGGCGGTGATCGCCGCGGTCTCGGCCTGGGCCGCGCCGCGCAACCTGCCGCTGTTCGTGCAGGCGGTGCTGACCCTGGCGATCGTCACCGCCTACGGGCCGCTGACCTACCGCGTGGCCTACCAGTCGCTGGCCGGTGCCAGCTCGCTGGTGCTGCTGATCGTCTCGGTCGGCGTGCACTTCGCGATGACCGGGCTCGGCCTGCTCTTCTTCGGCGCCGAGGGCTTTCGCAATCCATCATTCTGGGACGAGCGCTTCCCGCTCGGGCCGCTCAACCTCAACGGCCAGGCGCTGATCATCTTCCTGGCCTCGGCGGCACTGATCGTGCTGCTGTGGCTGTTCTTCGAGCGCTCGCTCTATGGCAAGGCGCTGCGGGCGACCGCGGTGAACCGGCTCGGCGCGCGCCTCATGGGCATCTCGACCGAAAGCGCCGGCCGCCTGACCTTCGCGATGGCGGCGCTGATCGGCGCGCTGTCCGGGCTGCTGATCGGGCCGACCACGACCATCTTCTACGACTCGGGCTTCCTGATCGGCCTCAAGGGCTTCGTCGCCGGCGTCATCGGCGGACTGGCCAGCTACCCGGGCGCGCTGCTCGGCGCGCTCGGCGTGGGCGTGATCGAATCCTTCGGCTCCTTCTGGGCCAGCGCCTTCAAGGAAGTGATCGTGTTCACGCTGGTGCTGCCGGTGCTGCTCTGGCGTTCGCTCGCCAGCGGCCATTCCGATGAAGAGCATTGACATGGACGCCGCACTGAACCCCGCCGCCACCGCGCCGGCGCCGAAGAGCCGGCTGCGCACCTGGGGCCCGCTGGCGCTGGTCGCGGTGCTGATCGCGCTGCCGCTGCTGCCGCTGCCCGACTTCTGGATCATCCAGCTCAACTACATCGGCATCTACACGCTGCCGGTGCTGGGCCTGGTGCTGCTGACCGGCGTCGGCGGCCTCACCTCCTTCGGCCAGGCGGCCTTCGTCGGCATCGGTGCCTACACGACCGCCTACCTGAGCGTGAACTTCGACCTCTCGCCGTGGCTGACGCTCTTCATCGGCCTGGCGCTGACCGGCGTCAGCGCCGCGATCATCGGCGGCATCACCCTGCGCATGTCGGGCCACTACCTGCCGCTGGCGACCATCGCCTGGGCGCTGGCGCTCTACTACCTGATGGGCAACCTCGAAGGCCTGGGCAAGTACGACGGCATCCTCGGCGTCAAGGGTCTGAGCCTCTTCGGCTTCGAGTTCGGCCAGCAGCGCATCTTCTACGCGGTGGTCTGGGTGCTTGCGCTGGCCGGCTGCCTCGCGGTGATCCGGCTGCTCGATTCGCGCAGCGGCCGCGCCATCCGCGCGCTGGCCGGCGGCTCGCGCATGCCCGAGGCGATGGGCGTGAACACCCTGCGCCACAAGGTCGGCATCTTCGTCTTCGCGGCGCTGCTGGCGTCGGTGTCGGGCTGGCTTTTCGCGCACTTCCAGCGCACGGTCAATCCGTCGCCCTTCGGCCTGCGCATGGGCATCGAATACCTCTTCATGGCGGTGCTCGGCGGCGCGGCGCATGTCTGGGGCGCGATCGCCGGCGCCGGCGTGGTCAAGCTGCTGGAAGACCAGCTGCAGGTGCTCTTGCCCAAGCTGATCGGCACCGCCGGCAACTACGAGCTGATCGTCTTCGGGATCATGATCGTGCTGGTCTTGAAGTATCTGCCGGACGGCCTCTGGTCCTTCGTCGACCGGCGCCTGGCGCGGCCGCAGCGCCCGGTCGACTGGCGCGACGCCCCGGCGCTGCCGGTGCGCGCGCAGCCGGCGCATGGCGAGGTGGTGCTGGACGTGCAGGCGATCCGCAAGACCTTCGGCGGCCTGGTGGCGGTGAACGACATCAGCTTCCAGACCCGCGCCGGCCAGGTGGTCGGGCTGATCGGCCCCAACGGCGCCGGCAAGTCGACCACCTTCAACCTGATCACCGGCGTGCTGGGGCTGTCGGGCGGCGCGGTGACCTTCCGCGGCGAACCGATCGGCGGCCTGCCTTCGCGGCAGATCGCCAGGCGCGGCGTGGCGCGCACCTTCCAGCACGTGAAGATGGTGCCGGACATGACCGTGCTCGAGAACGTCGCGCTCGGCGCCCATCTGCGCGGCCGCAAGGGCGCGATCGCCGCCATGCTGCACGCGGACCGGGCCGAGGAGCGCCAGCTCTTCCGCGAGGCCGAGCGGCAGCTGCAACGGGTCGGCATGGGCCACCTGCTGAACGAGCAGGCCGGCAACCTCGCGATGGGGCAGCAGCGGCTGCTGGAGATCGCCCGCGCGCTGTGCGCCGACCCGGCCCTGCTGCTGCTGGACGAACCGGCCGCGGGCCTGCGCCACAAGGAGAAGGAAGCGCTGGCCGACGTGCTGCGCGGCCTGCGCGACGGCGGCATGAGCATCCTGCTGGTCGAGCACGACATGGGCCTGGTGATGGACATCTGCGACCACATCGTGGTGATGGAATTCGGCACCCACCTCATGGAGGGCACGCCGGCCCAAGTGCAGCAGAGCCCGAAGGTGCGCGCGGCCTATCTCGGAACGGAACATTGATGGCGACCTCCTCCACACCGCTCCTGCGGCTGCACGACCTGCGCGCCGGCTACGGCCGCGCCGAGGTGCTGCACGGCATCGACCTCGCGGCCGGCGAAGGCAGCGTGGTCACCGTGATCGGCCCCAACGGCGCCGGCAAGTCGACCCTGCTCAATGCGCTGATGGGCGTGCTGCCCTCCGGGGGCGCCATCGAGTTCCGTGGCCAGCGCATCGACACGCTGACGCTCGAGGAGCGGGTGATGCTCGGCATCGCGCTGGTGCCCGAGAAGCGCGAGCTGTTCGGCACCATGCCGGTGGAAGACAACCTGGTGCTCGGCGGCTTCCGCCAGGTGCGCCTGCGCAATGCCGCCTGGCGCGACCGCATCGACGAGGTCTACACGCTCTTCCCGCGCCTGAAGGAGCGGCGCACGCAGCTGGCCGGCACGCTCTCCGGCGGCGAGCGCCAGATGCTGGCGGTCGGCCGCGCGCTGATGTCGCGCCCGACCCTCCTGATGCTGGACGAGCCCAGCCTGGGGCTGGCGCCGCTGGTGGTGCAGGAGATCTTCCGCACCGTCAGCGCGCTGCGCGCCACCGGCGTGACCATCCTGCTGGTCGAGCAGAACGCGCGCGCCGCACTCGAGGTGGCCGACCACGGCTACGTGCTCGAGATGGGCAGCGTCAGCGCCGAAGGCGAAGCCGCGCAGCTCGCCGGCGACTCGCGCGTCATCGACACCTACCTCGGAACCGCCAAAGCCTGATGGACTACCAACCCCGCCTCGACGACGTCCGCTTCGTGCTGGACGATGTGCTCGGCACCTGGCCGAAGCTGCGCGCCCTGGCGCCCTTCGCCGAAGTCGACGACGCGCTCGCCGGCCAGTTGCTCGACGAGGCCGGCAAGTTCGTCGGCGAGGTCATCGCGCCGCTGAACCGCATCGGCGATGCGGTCGGCTGCCGCTGGGCCGACGGCGAGGTGACCGCGCCACCGGGCTTCCGCGATGCCTACCAGGCCTTCGTCGAGGCCGGCTGGCCGGCGCTGGCGGCCGCCACCGAGGACGGCGGCCAGGGCCTGCCGGCCGTCTTCGAGGCGGTGCTCTTCGAATGGCTCAGCGCCGCCAACCACGGCTGGACCATGGCGCCCGGCCTGCTGCACGGCGCCTACGAATGCATCCGGCACCACGGCAGCGAGGCGCTCAGGCAGCGCTACCTGCCGAAGATCGCCAGCGGCGAATGGCTGGCCACCATGTGCCTCACCGAGGCGCACGCGGGCAGCGACCTCGGCCAGGTGCGCACCCGCGCCGTGCCGCAGCCGGACGGCAGCGTGCGCGTCAGCGGCGGCAAGATCTTCATCTCCGGCGGCGCGCACGACCTCAGCGACAACATCGTCCACCTGGTGCTGTGCCGCCTGCCGGATGCGCCGGCCGGCCCGAAGGGCCTGTCGCTGGCGCTGGTGCCGCGCGATCTGCCCGACGGCACGCGCAATGCGGTGCACTGCGATCGCATCGAGGAAAAGATGGGCCTGCACGGCAGCCCGACCTGCGCGATGCGCTTCGACGACGCCACCGGCTGGCTGATCGGCGAGCCGAACCGCGGCCTGGCGGCGATGTTCGTGATGATGAACGCGGCCCGGCTGCACGTCGCGCTGCAGGGCATCGGGCTGCTCGACGCGGCCTGGCAGAAGGCCGACGCCTATGCCCGCGAGCGGCGCCAGATGCGTGCACCCGGCGCGCCCGGCACGGCCGCACCGGCCAGCCGCGGCGGGGAGGCGAGCGACCTGATCGTCGAGCATCCGGCGATGCGCCGCATCCTCGACACCCAGCGCGCCTGGATCGACGGCGCGCGGGTCATCGCCTACCGCACCGCCGCGCAGCTCGACGTGGCCCGCCACGATGCCGACCCGAAGCAGCGCGAGCGCGCGCAGCGCTGGTGCGCGCTGGTCACGCCGGTGCTGAAGGCGGCCTGCACCCAGCAGGCCTTCAGCGGCGCCAGCGAATGCCTGCAGGTCTTCGGCGGCCACGGCTACGTGCGCGAATGGGGCATCGAGCAGCTGCTGCGCGATGCCCGCGTGACCATGATCTACGAGGGCACCAACGAGATCCAGGCGATCGACCTGCTGGTGCGCAAGGTGCTGCCCGACGGCGGCGCCGGCATGTCGGCGCTGCTGGTCGAGCTGCGCGACGAACTGGAAGCCGCCCGCGACATCGACGCCGACGTGCAGCGGCGCCTGGCGCAGGTGCGCTACCTCACCACCACGCTGGCGATGGCGGCCACGGCGGATCCCAAGCTGCCCTACGAGGTGGCCGACGACTACCTGCGGGTGGTGATGCTGTCGCTGCTGGCCTGGGCCTGGGCCCGCATCGGCCGGGCCTGCGAAGACACCACGCGGGACCGGTCCGCCGAGGCCGCCTTCCAGCGCTGGGTGCTGCCGGAATTCGAGCTGCGGCTGGGCATCGTCAAGCGGGCCTGCGAGGCGGTGACGGCGCGGCCGCAGACGGCCTGAGACGCATCACCCGGAAAGCCCCGCGGAGTTAACCTCGAACCCATGTCCCTCCCGCGCAAGAAGCCAGCCGCCACCGCCCCCTCGACGCCCGCGCGCTCGGAGCGCCTCGACACCCGCGTGCTCGAGACCTTCGTCGGCTACAACGCGCGCCGCGCCTGGCTGGTCGTGACCGAGGTCTTCGCCGAGCGCATGGCGGTCTACGGCCTCAAGCAGGCCGACTTCTCGGTGCTGTCGCTGATCGCGCACAACCCGGGCGCCACCTCGCGCCAGCTCTGCACCACCCTGGACATCCTGCCGCCCAACCTGGTCAGCCTGATCGCCGCCATGGAAGGCCGCGGCCTGATCGAGCGGCGCCCGCATCCGCACGACGGCCGCGCCATCGGCCTCTACCTCACGGCCGAAGGCGAACAGCTGGTGCGCCAGGCCGAGCAGACGGTGACCGACCTGGAGGCCGAGACCAGCGCCCGCCTGACGCCGCGCGAGCGCGAGACGCTCATCCGGCTGCTGCAGAAGGTGTATCAGCCGGGCTGAGGCGGGCCGGGTCGCTCAGACCCGCTCGAGGATCACCGCGATGCCCTGCCCCACGCCGATGCACATCGTGCACAGCGCGTAGCGGCCCTTGCTCTTGTGCAACTGGTTGACCGCGGTGGTCGCCAGCCGCGCGCCGCTGGCGCCGAGCGGATGGCCCAGCGCGATCGCGCCGCCGTTGACGTTGACGCGCGCGTCGTCGTCCTTCAGGCCCAGGAGGCGCAGCACCGCGAGGCCTTGCGCGGCGAAGGCCTCGTTGAGTTCGATCACGTCGATCTGGTCGAGCGTGAGGCCGGTCAGCGCCAGCACCTTCTGCGTGGCCGGTGCCGGGCCGATGCCCATGATGCGCGGCGCCACGCCGGCGGTCGCCATGCCGACCACGCGGGCCCGCGGCGTCAGGCCGTACTTCGCGGCGCTGGCTTCGTCCGCCAGCAGCAGCGCGGCCGCGCCGTCGTTCACGCCGCTGGCATTGCCGGCGGTGACCGTGCCGTCGGGCCGCACCACACCCTTCAGCTTGGCAAGCGATTCGAGCGAGGTCTCGCGCGGATGCTCGTCCTTGTCGACCACGATCGCATCGCCCTTCTTCTGCGGCACCGACACCGGCACGATCTCGGCGTCGAAGAAGCCCGACTTCTGCGCCGCCACCGCGCGCTGCTGCGAAGCCAGCGCCATCTTGTCCTGCGCCTCGCGCTCTACATGAAAGTCGGTCGCCACGTTCTCGGCCGTCTCGGGCATCGAGTCGACGCCGTACTGCGCCTTCATCAGCTTGTTGACGAAGCGCCAGCCGATGGTGGTGTCGTACACCGCGTTGGCGCGGCTGAAGGCGCTCTCGGCCTTCGGCATGACGAAGGGCGCGCGGCTCATGCTCTCGACGCCGCCGGCGATCATCAGGCCCGCTTCGCCGGCGCGGATGGCGCGCGCGGCGCTGCCCACGGCGTCCAGGCCCGAGCCGCACAGGCGGTTGATGGTGGCGCCCGCCACCTCGATCGGCAGGCCCGCCAGCAGCGCCGACATGCGCGCCACGTTGCGGTTGTCCTCGCCGGCCTGGTTGGCGCAGCCGTAGAGCACGTCGCCGACCGCTTGCCAATCGACTTCCTTGTTGCGCGCCATGAGCGCGCGCAGCGGCACCGCGCCGAGGTCGTCGGTGCGCACACTGGACAGCGATCCGCCGTAGCGGCCGAAGGGGGTGCGAACGGCGTCGCAGATGAAGGCTTGTTGGCTCATGGAAGTTCTCCCGGAAAAAGAATCAGGTGGCGATCGGCAGTCCGACCAGCCGTTCGAGTTCGGCGTGCGACAGGCCTTCGACCGCGTCGATCAGCTTCAGGCCGGCCGGCGTGCAGGCCAGGGTGGCGAGGTCGCTGTAGACCCGCTTGACGCAGCCGATGCCGGTCAGCGGGTAGCTGCATTCGGCGACGATCTTGCTCTCGCCCTTCTTGGTCAAGAGATCCATCATGACCCAGGTCTGCTTCGCGCCGACCGCCAGGTCCATCGCGCCGCCGACCGCGGGAATGGCGCCGGCCTCGCCGGTGCTCCAGTTGGCCAGGTCGCCGGTGGCCGAGACCTGGAAGGCACCGAGCACGCAGATGTCCAGGTGGCCGCCGCGCATCATCGCGAAGCTGTCGGCATGGTGGAAGTAGGCGCCGCCGGCCAGGAGCGTGACCGGCTGTTTGCCGGCGTTGATGAGGTCGTAGTCTTCCGCGCCCTCGGCCGGCGCCGGACCCATGCCGAGGATGCCGTTCTCGCTGTGCAGGATGACCTCGCGGCCGGCCGGCAGGTGGTTGGCCACCAGGGTCGGCTGGCCGATGCCGAGGTTGACCACCGCGCCGTCGAAGATGTCCTGGGCCACGCGGGCGGCCAGCTGGTCCTTGGTGCGACGTTGATAGGTGGCCATGGTCATGCTGCCTTCCTGAAGCCACCGGCCTGCGTCGCGACCCGGTCGACCTTGACGACCTGGCTCACGAAGATGCCCGGCGTCACGATGTGTTCCGGATCGAGCGCACCCAGCTCGACGATCTCGTGCACCGTGGCGATGGTGCGCCCGGCGGCCATCGCCATCACCGGCCCGAAGTTGCGCGCCGCCTTGCGGTAGACCAGGTTGCCCCAGCGGTCGCCCTGCTCGGCCTTGATCAGCGCCACATCGCCGCGGATCGGATATTCCAGCACGTAGTGCTTGCCGTCGATGACCCGCGTCTCGCGGTCGCCGGCCAGCGGCGTGCCGAAGCCGGTCGGGCAGAAGAAGGCGCCGATGCCGGCACCGGCGGCGCGGATGCGTTCGGCCAGGTTGCCCTGCGGCACCAGTTCGAGCTCCAGCTTGCCGGCGCGGTAGAGGCCGTCGAAGACCTGGCTGTCGGCCTGGCGCGGGAAGCTGCAGATCATCTTGCGCACCCGGCCGGTCATCAGCAGCGCGGCCAGGCCGGTCTCGCCGTTGCCGGCGTTGTTGTTGACCACCGTCAGGTCGCGGGCACCCTGCGCGATCAGGCCGTCGATCAGTTCGTTGGGGATGCCGGCGGTGCCGAAACCGCCGATCAGCACCGTGCTGCCGTCGCGGATGCCTTGCATGGCCTCGGCGACCGAGCGGGCGATCTTGTCGATCATGAAGTCTCCGGGAATCGGGTCCAGAAGCCCCCGATTCTAGGAGCCGAGCGGTGCCGCCGTGGCCTGCCGCTCCAGCTTCGCCCGCACGTAGTCGACGTGCTGGCGCAGCGTGTAGACGCGGTCGGCGAAGTCGAGCGGGAACTTGGTGTGGATCACGTCGTTCTCGATGCGGTCCAGGCGCGTGCGGGCGTCGTGCCGCTCGGCTTCGTTGAGGGTGCGCGCCTCCAGGTCCTGCTCGAGGAACTTCAGTTCGCCATAGCGGCGGTAGAGCCGGCTCTGCCGCCGCCAGGCGACGAGGTCGGGCAGCACGCGCAAGAGCGGGAACACGATCGCCGCGACCGGCACCAGGATCAACAGCAGCCGCTGCACGAAGTTGGCGGCCCAGAAGGGCATGTAGTTCTGCAGGAAGGGCCGGCCGTTCTTGAAGAAGCGCTCCGACTCGCTCGACAGCGGGAAGTCCGGGTCTTCCTTGCTCGGGAATTCGCCCGGCGAGCTGACCAGGGTCGGGTGCCTGTGCACCTGCTGCGCCGCCTCGAGCAGCAGGTAGGCCAGCGCCGGATGCAGTTCGTCGCGCACCACCAGGTTGGCGGTGGTGGCCAGCAGCGTGACGTCCTGCGGCGGCAGGTCGCGCTTCGGGTCGACCGAGCCGCGCCGCAGGATCACGGTCTGGAAGTAGGGATAGCGCCGCGCGAGACCTTCGGCCTGGTCCAGCGAGACCAGGTGCATGGAGGGATCGGCGAGCAGCTGGTGCACCGCCGGCGCGTCGGGTGCCGACACCAGGATCGCGGCGTCGATCTGGTGGCTCTTCAGCATCTCGATCACCGCGGTGCCGCCCTCGTTCACGAAGGTGGTGCCGTCGTTGTTGCCCACGCCGTAGATCGCGAGCAGCTTGGTCGCGACCTTCTCGTTGCCGCTGCCGGCGACGCCGACCGCGACCCGCTTGCCGGCCAGCGGGCCGAGGCCCTTCGACAGGTCGAGGCCGGGGCTGAAGATCCAGACCGGCTCGAAGGCGACGGTGGCCAGCGAGCGCAGCGGCGTCGAGTCGGGCGAGGCGTCCGGGTCGAGCGCCAGCACGCCGGTGCCGCCCTGCACGAAGCCGACCTGCACCGAGCCGTCGTTCAGCCGCTGCAGGTTCTCGACCCCGCCGCTGGAGGTCCGCAGGTCGAGCCGGATGCCGTTGGCCTTCAGGATCTCGCGGTAGCGCTCGCCGAAGTGGTGGTAGGCGCCATCGGCAACGCCGGTGCTCATGACCAGCGAGCGCGGCGGCGCCGGGCTGACGAAGTGCACCACCGACCAGACCACCGCGGTGACGAAGGCGATCAGGCAGAGCCAGAAGACGAGTCGGCGCCCTTGGGGCAAGGCGGGCAGTTTGGGTGGCTTCATGCGGTGCGAGCCTGATTCATGGAGCCGAGATTCTGCCTGCCAATCGAGCTGCCGGCCGGTGCTAACCTCGACGGATGTTCAATCCCTCCCAAGAGGAAGTGCGTCGCTTCTTCTGCGACGTCTTCGCCAAGAGCCGGCGCGCCGAACCGATGGAAGCGCTGGAGATCATCGCCAGCCGCTGGATCGACGAGCACCCCGAATACCACGCCGACCTGGCCGACGCCGATGCCGCGGTGAGCCGGGTCTACGACGGCCGCGACGGCCGCGAGAACCCGTTCCTGCATTTGTCGATGCACCTGTCGATCAGCGAGCAATGCTCCATCGACCAGCCGCGCGGCATCCGCCAGGCGGTCGAGCTGCTGGCGGCGCGCCGCGATTCGCTGCTCGACGCGCACCACGAGGCGATGGAATGCCTCGGGCAGATGATGTGGGAGAGCCAACGCGCCGGACGGCCGCCGGATGGCGAAGCCTATGTCGCCTGCGTTCAACGGCGGGCCACGCGGGACTGAAGGAAGTCCCGCTTGTTCGCCGGCGCTTATTCGTCGGCGTGGTGGAAGCGCGACTCCGGCACCGTCTTGACGTCGCCCGGCAGCGAGCTGATGTAGCTGGCCAGTTCCTTCAGCTCGTCGTTGCTGTACTTCTTGGCTTGGCCGCTCATGACGCCGTTGGTGCGGCCGCGGTCGACGCCGCTGCCCTGGACCTTGTAGGCCTTGAGCGCCGCGAACAGGTAGTCGGCATGCTGGCCGGCCAGCTTGGGCACGGTGCCGTCGTTCGGGGTGTTGAAGTTGGCGCCGTGGCACTTGGTGCAGGCGTTGTCGGCGTCGCGCGAGATGAGCGCCTGGACCGCGGCGTCGGGCGCCTTGGCGGTGGCCGGCGGCGCGTCGCCTTCCTTGACGCCGAGCTGGCTGTAGTAGGCGGCGAGGTCGGCGATGTCCTGCTCGCTGAGCGAGGAAGCGATCGCGCGCATGGTCGGGTGCTTGCGGTCGCCCTGCTGGTATTCGGTGAGCGCCGCGATGATGTAGGTGGCGTTCTGGCCCGCGATCATGGGCACCTTGTAGATCTCGGGGAAGGTGGCCTGGTAGCCGATGATGCCGTGGCAGCCCATGCACATGGCGATCTTCTTGGAACCCGCTTCAGCGTTGCCGGTGATCTTCTGGGCCTGGGCCGAGAGCGTCACGCAAGCGACAGCAAGGGCAAACACCGTGGTCAACAACTTGTTCATTTTGCGCGCACAATCTCTCGTGGAGCTACAGGTTTTTCTAATCAACTTTCGATTATATGCGGGGGTCCGTCAAAGACCCGGGCGTGAACCTCCTGGTGCCACGCAGCGCAGGTCGACGGTGTCTTCTTTCAACCACCCTGCTTTCTTCGCTGCCCCATGTCATCCATGAAATTCAAGGGTTCCGACAACTACGTCGCCACCCAGGACCTGATGCTCGCGGTCAACGCCGCCATCACCCTCAAGCGCCCGCTGCTCGTCAAGGGAGAACCCGGCACCGGCAAGACGATGCTGGCCGAGGAAGTGGCGCAATCGCTCGGCCTGCCGCTCCTGCAGTGGCACATCAAGTCGACCACCAAGGCGCAGCAGGGCCTCTACGAATATGACGCGGTGAGCCGCCTGCGCGACTCGCAGCTCAAGGACGTCGACGGCGGCGAGCGGGTCAAGGACATCCACAACTACATCGTCAAGGGCGTGCTGTGGCAGGCCTTCACCGCCGAGCAGCCGGTGGCGCTCCTGATCGACGAGATCGACAAGGCCGACATCGAATTCCCCAACGACCTCCTGCGCGAGATCGACCGCATGGAGTTCTACTGCTACGAGACCCGCGAGCTGATCCGCGCCAAGCACCGCCCGGTGGTCTTCATCACCTCGAACAACGAGAAGGAACTGCCCGACGCCTTCCTGCGCCGCTGCTTCTTCCACTACATCAAGTTCCCCGACGCCGACACGATGAAGAGCATCGTCGCGGTGCACTTCCCGGGCCTCAAGCAGGAACTGCTGACCGCCGCGATGAAGACCTTCTACGACGTGCGCAACCTGCCCGGCATCAAGAAGAAGCCCTCGACCTCCGAGCTGCTCGACTGGCTCAAGCTGCTGGTCGCCGAAGACATCCCGCTCGAGGCGCTGCAGAGCAAGGACGACAAGGTCGCGGTGCCGCCGCTGGTCGGCGCGCTGCTCAAGAACGAACAGGACGTGACCCTGTTCGAGAAGCTGGTGTTCATGCAGCGGAACAATCGCTGACGCCATGGCTTTCGTCGAACCGGTCACGCTGACAGCGCGCGGCGTCGCGCTGGTTCCCCTGGCGCTGGCTCATGAAGAAGGCCTGCGCGCCGCCGCCGCCGACGGCGAGCTCTGGAAGCTTCGCATCACCTCAGTCCCCGAGCCGCAGGACACTCGCGGCTACATCGAGACCGCCCTGCAGATGCGCGAGGCCGGCAGCCGCTTCGCCTTCGCGGTCACCGACGAGGCCAGCGGCACGGTGCTCGGCAGCACCAGCTACCACGACATCGTGCCGGCGATCCGGCGGGTCGAGATCGGCTACACCTGGTATGCCAAGCGCTGCCAGCGCACCCACGTCAACACCACCTGCAAGCTGCTGATGCTCACGCATGCCTTCGAGACGCTCGGCTGCCACGTGGTGGGCTGGCGCACCGACAACTTCAATCACGCGTCGCAGCAGGCGATCGAGCGGCTCGGCGCGAAGAAGGACGGCGTGATCCGCGGCCATGCGCTGCGCCGCGACGGCACCATCCGCGACACCGTGATGTACAGCCTCCGCTCGGGCGAATGGCCCGAGGTGAAGGCGCAGCTGCTCTACCTGCTGGACAAACCCCGCGCACCCGCCTCCCCTGCCTTGCTCAAGGAGTGATTCGCCATGCTGATCGACTTCTTCTACACCCTGCGTTCGGCCAAGCTGCCGGTCTCGGTCAAGGAATACCTCACGCTGCTCGAGGCTCTGCAGGCCGACGTGGTGGGCCCGAATTCCGACGGCGCCTACGGCCTGGACGACTTCTACTACCTGTCGCGCACCGCGCTGGTCAAGGACGAGAAGCACTACGACAAGTTCGACCGCGCCTTCGCCGGCTACTTCAAGGGCGTCGAGATGTTGACCGACTTCACCAAGGAGGTGCCGCTCGACTGGCTGCGCAAGACGCTCGAGCGCGAGTTCACCGCCGAGGAGAAGGCCAAGATCGAGAAGATGGGCTGGGACGAGCTCATGGAGACGCTCAAGAAGCGCTTCGAGGAGCAGAAGGAGCGCCACGAGGGCGGCAACAAGTGGATCGGCACCGGCGGCACCTCGCCTTTCGGCAACGGCGGCTACAACCCGCAGGGCGTGCGCATCGGCGGCGCCGGCAAGAACAAGAGCGCGGTCAAGGTCTGGGACCAGCGGGCCTACAAGGACTACGACGACACCCAGGAACTGGGCACACGCAACATCAAGATCGCGCTCCGGCGGCTGCGCAAGTTCGCGCGCGAGGGCCATGACGAGGAACTGGACCTCGACGACACCATCCACAGCACCGCCGCCAATGCGGGCTACCTCGACATCAAGATGCGGCCGGAGCGCCACAACAACGTCAAGGTGCTGCTGCTGATGGACGTCGGCGGCACGATGGACGAGCACATCCAGCGGGTGGAGGAGCTGTTCTCGGCGGTCAAGACCGAGTTCAAGCACCTGGAGTTCTACTACTTCCACAACTGCGTCTACGACTTCATGTGGAAGAACAACCGGCGCCGCTTCTCGGAGAAGTTCGCCACCGTCGACATCATTCGCAAGTACAACAAGGACTACAAGTTGATCTTCGTCGGCGACGCGACCATGAGCCCGTACGAGATCCTGCAGCCGGGCGGCAGCGTCGAATACAACAACGAGGAATCGGGGGCCGAGTGGATGCAGCGGTTGACCCACGCCTTCCCGAAGTTCGCCTGGATCAACCCGGAGCCGCAAGGCGTCTGGCAATACCGGCAGAGCATTGCGGTGATCCAACAGCTGGTTTCCCACCGTATGTATCCACTCACACTCCGCGGACTCGAAGACGCGATGCGGCTGTTGTCGAAGTGAGGCCTCGGCCGTTCGGCATATAACCCCAAAACCGGCATTTGTGGGTCAGCCGAGGGCTTGAACCACTGGCAAAAGTTGCATCCGCACGTTACAGTTAACACTTAAGGATTCAGACACTAGTACCAAGCGATTCATCGAGGAGGTCCTGCACCATGTCCGCACTTCTTTCGTTCCCGCCCGGGGCCTCCGCCGAGCCGCCCTCGAACGTCATGGAACTGCCCGAAGCCATGCTCCGACCCACCTCGGACTTCCTCAGCGTCCGCGGCGTGCGCCTGGACATCGCCGAGCTGGTCGACCGTTCGCTGTTCACCCCCGAGAAGATCGAAAGCCTGCGGGCCCGCCTGCTCGACGGCAAGCCCTTCCCGCACCTGGTGGTCGATGGCATCTTCAATCCGCGGCTGCTGGAGCTGGTGCTGGAGGAATTCGACGACCTGCCGGGCGCCTCCTGGGCCGACGTCAAGAGCCGCTACGAGTCGACCCGGCGCTCGGTGCTCGGCACCAAGCTCGGCCCGGCCTCCCAGCTGTATTTCGACATTCTCAATTCGGGCTGGTTCACCGAGTGGCTGTCGGGCATCACCGGCACGGCCTACCTGCTGCCCGACCCGAAGCTGTTCGGCGGCGGCCTGCACGAAAGCCGCACCGGCGCCACCTTCGCAGTGCATCGCGACTTCGACCGCCATCGCCACAACGGCCTGAAGAACGAGATGGTCGTCATCACCTACCTGAACAAGGGCTGGCAGCCGGAGTGGGGCTCGGCGCTGGAGCTGTGGGACAAGGTGCAGGACCGCTGCATCACCACGGTGCAGCCGGAATTCGGCCACACGATCATCCTGCCGCACGGCAAGACCAGCTACCACGGCCACACGGTGCCGCTGGCGACGCCCGACGGCCGCCCGCGCCGCTCGGTCGCGGCCTACTTCTACACCAGCCCGGTGGCCGGCAAGCAGACCGGCGACGAGTCGGCTTCGCTCTTCATGCACACCCACCGGGTCGACCGCGTCAAGGCGGTGGTGCGCGGGCTGACGCCGCCGCTGGCCTGGACGCTCGCCAAGAAGCTCACGGGGCGCTGAACCGCGGCCGACCGCGTGCGGGCCGGGGCCGGTCGCGCATGCTGTCAAAATCGCCGCATGTTCAGGGTGGCCCGATCTCTCGCGCCGGCGTGCTTGCCGGCGTTTTTATTTGCAGCCGCCCTGATGCTGTCCGGCTGCAGCCTGCTGCCTTCGCGCGACAAGCAGCCGCCCGCCGACAGCGCCAACGCGGTCGGCGGCGACGAGAACCCGAAGGCCGGTGACGCCTTCACGGTCGTCGTGGTCGCGCCCGACACGGTGCGCGACTACCTGGAGCGGCACCTCGAGATCCAGCGCTACCGCCAGCTGAGCGACCTCGGCGCGATCGAGATCTCGCGCCTGATGGTCGCCGCCGAAGGCAACACCCGCGAGCTGCTGGCCACGCTCGGCTACTTCACGCCCAGGCTCACGCTGGAGCTGAAGGACACGCCCGGCGGCAAGGCGCCGCGCGAAGTCTCGATCACGGTCGAGCCGGGCGAGATCACGAAGGTGTCGACGGTGCAGATCGACTTCAGCGGCCCGATCACCACCGATGCCGGCTCCGGCCCGCGCATCGACTCGACCCGCACCGGCTGGACCCTGCGCGCCGGCCAGCCGTTCAACCAGCAGGCCTGGGACGCTGCCAAGGCCGCCGCGCTGCGCAACCTCACCGCGCACCGCTACGCCACCGGCAGCGTGCTGACCAGCCAGGCCGACATCGACGCCGACCGAAGCGAGGCGCGCCTGGGCGTCACCTACGCCTCCGGGCCGGCCTATCGCTTCGGGCCGCTGGTGGCGCAGGGCAACCAGCGTTACGACGCCGACATCGTGCGGCGGCTGGCACGCCTGCCCACCGGCTCCGACTACGACCAGCAGCAGATGCTGGACGCCCAGCAGCGCCTGGCCAGCAGCGGCTACTTCGACTCGGTGTTCCTGTCGCTGCAGACCCGCGACACCGACCCGCAGGCCGCGCCGGTGGTCGCCCAGCTGCGCGAGGCGCCGATGCAGCGGGTGGTTCTGGGCGTCGGCTTCACCACCGACACCGGCGCCCGTCTCTCGCTCGACCATTCGTACAACGACCTGCCGATCCTCGACTGGCGCGCCGTGTCGCGCATCTCGATCGACCGAACGGCGCAGTCGGTCGGCACCGACTGGACCGCGGTGCCCGACGACAACGGCTGGCGCTCCTTCACCTCGGCGCTGCTGAAGAGCGAAATCTCCGGCAGCTACACGGTCGACAGCGGCCGCCTGCGGGGCGGCCGCAGCCAGGCCGGCGACCACATCGACCGCAGCTACTTCCTGCAGTACGACTACGCGCAGAACCACGGCTTCGACCCGCCGCCCTCGGCCTCGGCGCTCAGCATCAACTGGAACTGGAGCGGCCGCTATTTCGACAACAACGGCCAGCCCAGCCGCGGCCAGGGCATCGCGCTGGAACTGGGCGCCGGCTATACGCTGACCGGCCCGCGCCTGCCCTTCACCCGCACCTACGCGCGCTGGGTCGGCTTCGTGCCGGCCGACACGGTGCGCAACGACGACAAGACCCAGTCGCGCAGCGCCCGCATCCAGCTGCGCGCCGAGGCGGGCGCGGTGGTGGCGCAGGACGCCGCGCAGATCCCGTCGACCCTCGACTTCCTGACCGGCGGCGACACCACGGTGCGCGGCTACGGCTACCGCTCGATCGGCGCGATCCGGCCTGACGGCCAGATCATCGCGGGCCGCTACATGGCGGTCGGCAGCGTCGAATACCAGCGACCGATCGTCTACAACGGCCAGCTGAGCGCCTGGGAAGGCACCACCTTCGTCGACGTCGGCTCGGTGGCCGACCATCCGTCGGACTTCTCGGCCAAGGTCGGCGTCGGCGTCGGCGCCCGCTGGGCCAGCCCGGTCGGGCCGGTGGCGATGGACATCGCCTACGGCATCCAGGGCCATTCCTTCCGCCTCGGCCTGCGCCTGGGCTTCACCTTCTAGGACCGATGAGCGAGCCGACGGACGCCATCGAGGACAGCGCCGATCCGTCGCCGGAGACGCCGGTGCCGGCGCCGGTGCGCAAGCGCTCGTGGGGCCTGCGGCTGCTGCGCGGGCTCGGCTGGACGGTGCTCGGCCTGGTGCTGGCGATCGGCCTCCTGGCCGGCGGCGCCTGGTGGTGGCTGGGGTCGAACCAGTCGCTGGCCTTCGCGCTGGCGCAGACCGCGCGCTTCCTGCCGCCCGGGCAGACGCTGGCCAGCCGCGACGTCAGCGGTTCGCTGCGCGCCGGCGGGCGCATCGGCTGGCTGCGCTGGGAAAGCGAGAGCCTGGCGGTCGAGGTGACCGATGCCCGCATCGGCTGGCGCCTGGAGCCGCTGCTGCGGCGGCGGGTGCAGCTGGGCGAGGTGCACGCGGCCAGCGTCGACATCGAGCGCCGCGGGCCGCCGCCCACGCAACCGGCGCCGCCGCTCGAGCCGCTGCAGTCGATCGAGCTGCCGATCGAGGTCGACCTGCCCTTCGAGGTCGACCGCCTGCGCTGGGCCGGTCCGCCGCCGCTCGAAGCCACCGGGCTGAGCGGCCACTACCGCTACGCCAATGCCCATCACCAGCTGGAGATCGCCGGCGTCGACGTCGCAGACGGCCACTACAGCGCCCAGGTCGACCTGCAGGGACCGGCGCCGATGGCCATCGACGCCAAGCTCGACGGCCGGGTCAAGGCGCCGCTGGCCGACGACCGCAGCATCGAGGTGCTGGCCGACGCGACGGTGCAGGGCACGCTCTCGGGCGCCGATGCGCGGCTGGCGGTCGACGCGCACCTGAAGCCGGCCGACGCGGACGCCGAGCATCCGATGCAGGCCGACCTGGAAGCGCACCTGGCGCCGTGGCAGCCGCAGCCGGTGATCGACGCCAAGGCCGAGCTGCAGAACGTTGACCTGGCCAGCCTCTGGCCGCAGGCGCCGACCACGCTGCTGAGCGGCAGCTTCGAGGCCGGCCCGGAAGCCGCCGTCGCCGGCACGCCGCAGGGCTGGCACCTGAAGACCGACCTGCGCAACGACGAGCCCGGCCCCTGGGACAAGGCCCATCTGCCGGTCGAGCAGCTGCAGGCCCGCGCCAGCTTCGACGGCAGCACCTGGACCCTGCCCGAAGCCACAGTGCGCGCCGGCGGCGGCCGCATCGACGCCGAAGGCAGCTGGAGCCCGGCGCCGGCGCCCTGGAAGGCCAGCCTCACGCTGACCAACGTGCAGCCGGGCGCGCTGCTGACCGACCTGGCGGGCGCGCCGGTGAGCGGCCGGGTGACCGCCGAGCAGCGCGGTCCGGCGCTCCTGTTCGACCTGGCGCTGCAGGCCCGCGGCGGCGCCGGCGCGGCCGGCAACATCGGCCTGCGGTTGGAGCGCGCGCAGGCTCAGGGCCAGTGGCAAGACGGCCTGCTCGACCTGCGCAGCCTGCGGCTGGAGGCCGACGGCGCCAGCCTCGACGGCCGGCTGCAGGCGAACATCGACCAGCAGTCCGGCAGCGGGCGGCTCAACCTGGTGGTGCCGGGCGGCAGCGCGCAGGTCGACGGCAGGATCGCGCCGGCCACCGGCGATGGCACGGTGC